>NZ_CP099837.1:625560-1251120 GCF_024134545.1 Nocardiopsis exhalans | reverse complement strand
ACCGGTCCGTGTTGAGCAGCGCGTTCAGCACGCCACGGCTCTCCTGCCCGACGGAACCGTCTATCAACAGGTCGTGGTCTTCCTGAAAGGCCATGACGGCGCCGACCGTCTCATTGCCGTAGTCACCGTCGGCACCGAACTGCGGCAGCTCGTACCCGGCGGCGATGAGGTCCTCCTGGAGCAGGGTCACCTCACGGGCGAACTCCGAACCGTGCCGCAGGATCGCGCTCCCCAACCAGGGCCCGGAGCCCGCCCTGAGCTGGATCATCCACGCCGTGTGCCCCGCGGGCACGGCGACCGCCACCCCCTCGCCCGTGCCCGTGGCCGGGCCCTCGACCTCCAGGTCGGGGGCGGTCAGTTCGGGGTTACGGTGGTTGAGCCGGTAGTCCGTCCCCCCGGAGCGCACCCTGATCTGGGCCCGAACCAGACGGTTCCGGGCCTGAGCTCCCTCCGCCTCCGGCAACTCCTGTCCGCCGAGCCGCAGAGCGCCGGTGTCCCACTCGATGACCGGGGCCGCACCGCTCGCACCCAGCAGGGAGAGCTCGCAGCGACCCCCGGCGGGCACCCACAGGTAGACCGACACCGTGCTCACCCCCGCCGCCGGCAACTCGACCGAGGAGGGACCGGATACGGGCGAGCCCAGGCGGATCGCGGGCCAGGGCTGGTCCGGTCGCTCGTCGTAGGCCACATGACCCTCGACCGACTGCCAGGCGTCCCCGTGGGGGTTGCCTCCCCCCGCGGTGACCAGGTGGCCCGGGGCTCCGCCACAGGTGTTGAAGGCCGAGGTCGGCATCAGAGCACCCGCGCTTCCACCGTGAGCGCACGGGCGCTGGCGTCGCCCTGCACCACACGGGCCTCCAGGTACGCCCCGGCTCCCAGCGTTTCCTCCAACCCCACCACCGGGGACGTGTGTCCGCCACCCGGGATCGTGGCGACACCGACCTGCGTGCCGCTCCGGTCCAGGGCCACCACGATGTCGGCGTTGCCGGTGGTACCCACGGCGGCGTGCAGGGAGACCAGCTCGCGCTCCTCCCCCAGGGTGTTGTAGTGGCGGTGCGGCACGGCCTGCGGCGGGGTGGCGCCCCCGTGCGGCGCCGACCAGGTCCAGGCCGAGTCCCCGGCCTGTCCACGGTCTCCGCGCGGGCCGCGCGGACCGGTCCCGCCGTCGGTACCGTCGCTGCCGGCCGGTCCGGTGATGTCGGCCAGCTCCACCAGGTCAGCCCACTCCTGCCCGGTGTGACGCCACTGGAGGGCGTTCTGGGACAGGCGCAGGTGGACGTCACGGCCGTCGGCGCCGCGCAGCGGACCCATGTCCTGCCAGGCGTCGCCGTTCCAGACGTGCAGGACCCCGTCGACCAGGTAGGCGTCGCCCAGGCGTTCGCCCTCCTCGGGCAGGTCGTCGGTGCTCTCGAGCTCGCCCCGCGCGGACAGGCCGGGGCCGACCGGGCCGCGTTCCCCGGTCTCGCCCCGGGGGCCGCGTTCGCCCTCGGGGCCCTGCTCGCCCTCCGGCCCCGGCTCACCCTGGTGTCCCCGTTCGCCGGGCGGCCCCTCGGGAACGTACACGTGGCCGGTCTCCCCGTTCACGCTGAGGACGTAGGGCTCGGGTGGATCGGGGTGTTCGGGACCGGGCGGGACCACCGCCGACAGGTCCACCTCCTCCGCGTCGTGCGGAACCACGAGGGAGAACTCGTAGGGCTCCAGCCCGGGGATCTCCACCACCACGTCGTAGTGGAAGGGGGTGCCGACCAGGCCGGGGTCGTCGGTGGCCGGTAGTTCGAGGTCCACCTCGCCCTGACCGTTGATGGGTTCGACCAGGTCGACACCCATGATGATCAGGTCGTGTTCGGGGGAGATGAGCCATTCGACGCTGGGCCGGAAGGTCACCATGCCCTGGGCGTGCTCGCCGCGGAGCAGCGCCCAGCGGCCGCGGACACGGACCCGGTGGAAGTCGTCGGGCAGGTTGGACAGGGGGACAGGCAAGGTCGGCTCCTTCGGAGAGAAGAGAAAACGGGTCGGACGGCGGCCGGGTCCCGGCCGCGGTGCGGACGGGACCCGGAGAGGTCAACCGATCAGGGCGGTGAGGACCGCGCCCAAGGCGGCCAGGGCGGCGCTTATCCCGGTGATCGGGAGTGCGTAGCGCCAGCGCTCCAGGGCGGTGAGCCGGTGTCTGAACTCGGCGTGTTCCCGCTCCAGAGCCGTCAGCCGGGTCAGGGCGTTGCGTACGTCGGCCTGGGTCTCGCGGGTCGCGTCGTAGACGTCACGCGCGGTGACCACGGAGGAGAAGGGGTTGTGCTCGGGTGCGGGGGACGTCAAGCGCTCCCCCGGGGTTCCATCGGTGGAACGAGCTGGTCCCTGAACTCCGCGCGGAGTTCGGCGATCAGGGGTTCGTTCCGGAGCCGGGTCAGGACCTCCTGATGGGACGCGGTCTCCTCAGCGGACGGGGAGGCCGTGCCGGATCGGCTCACCGCCGAGATGCCGCTCACGGTGGCGGCCGCGGACCGGCCCGCTCCCGGTTCGGGGGCACCCAGCTGCGTGCGCGCCCTGCGGCGGGCCTCATCCAGCGCCGCGGCCAGAGGGGACTCCGCGGCGGCACCGGACCCGGCGGAGAACTGCCCGTCAGCGCTCGGGCCAGCGGAGAGCGCCCCCGTCCGGCCCGGACCGCCCTGCGCGGCGGCGGATTCGGGCTCCTCGACGTCGCGGTAGCCCCGTTCCCGTCTCAGATACGGCAGATAGGTCTCGTAGACCTGGTCGTAGGGGTGCGAGTCGTCGTCCTCGACCTGATCCATTTCGGCCAGGCAGGCGGCCAGACCGTCGGCCGGGTCGGTGTAGCCCAGGAGCTCCAGCCGTGTCGCCACCGCCTCCAGCGGCACCGACCTGATCCGCTCCCCCTCGACGATGTCCACCCGGTCGTCGTCCCGGTAATACATGCGCACAGCCGTCATTCGCCGTGCCCTCCTTCCTTGAGAACAGCCCACAGGTAGTAGTGCTGAGCTCCCGACGGGCGTTTTTCGATCCTGAATCCGGTTGAGTTCGCCCCGCTGACGGAGACGGACATGCCTTCGGGGTTGCCGGAGCGGAGCTGGACGAAGGGGATGGCGGACCGGCCCGAGGGGATCGGCGTCCCCCAGGACCACTGCCACCACGTCCAGCTCTCCCCCTGGGGGTTGAAGCCACGGGCCATGAAGGTGTTGGTGCCGCCGAACATCCCGCTGGGCAGGGCACCTCGGAACCTCAGCGTCCGACCCGCCTTGTGCATCCCCACCTGGCTGTTGGGTCCGTGGTTCTGGATCAGCTTGAAATCGCCGCCGTGCTCCAGGACCAGGTCGGCGCGGCCGGTGCTGTTGACCGTCGTCTCACGGCCGCTCACCACCAGGGAACCTGTGGGGAACCCGTCCGACTGCTGGCCCATGGCGAAGACGTTCGGCTGCGCCTGGCTGCTGTCGCCCGTGTGCAGTTCCATCCGCGGACGGCCCCGGAGGTTGCCGTCGATCCACACCCGGTTCCCGCTGCTGGCGGTCTGGAACCGACCCGTGGCCAGGACGCTGCCCGTCGCCGTTCTGGCGTTGAACGTCAGCTGGTTGTTCTGGTTCCAGAAGCGGATCCCGTTGCCGTCCGCCTGCCAGCGGGGGCCCGGCCCGGCCGAGGACCGCACCACGGCACCGGTGATCGTCTTGCCGTTGATCGCGTCGGCGGTGATGTGCCTGCTCTCGACGGCCCCGGCCCGGATGTGCCCGGCCTCGACCGCGCCGGCGTCGATCTTGTCCGCCGTCACCGCGTTGGCCTGGATGTGGGCGGCCTTGACGGTGCCCGGGTGGAGGTCGACGTCGACCAGGGGTTCGGTCCGGGTGACCTCCTCCGCGCTCGGGTCGGACTCGTTGCCCGAGCGGTCGACGGCGGTGAGGCGGAACCAGCGGGGCGTGTTGTAGGGCTGTCCGGCCACGGTGATCGTGGTGGGCCCCTCCAGGAGCGCGATCGGCTCCCAGGTGTCCGTGGCGGGGACGCGCGCCTCACGCAGGACGACCCCGGTGCCCTCGACGGCGAAGCGGGTGCCGAACCGCTGTCCCCAGGTGAGCGGGGCATCGTGGACGAGGGTCCCGTCCAGCCACGCCCGGACCCGGGTGCCCTGGGTCTGGATCCGTACGACGACGTTCTGCCCCAGGGGTACCTCGTAGAGGTCGACCGGGACCTCGGGGGTGTAGTGGCTCCCCCGTTCCGGGGCCTGGCCCGCACGCGGTGCCAGCCACAGGGTGCCCCGGTCCTCGTCGACCCGGCGCGCCACCAGCTCCAGCGTCTGGTCGAGGCCGCCCAGGTCGCGGACCAGGGTGGCCGATCCGTTCAGGGCGAGCCCCTCGTCCGTGACCGCGAGGGTGCCGTGTTCGACCGTCCACGGCTCCCGGGGCGGCCCGTGGTAGTCGAACCGGTGCTCCCAGCCCTGGTCGCCGCGCATCCACAGGCGGGCGTGCCGGAAGTCGGCAGGCATGGGTTCTCCCCCGGCTCCGGCGCCGTCCCACTCTGCGCTGATCACCCCCAGGCGGGTGGACAGCAGCGGGGCGGAGGGCACCGGCGGCGCCTCCGTGTCACTGGCCAGCGTCACCACCTCCTGCGGTCCGAACGGTCCGGCCAGCCCGTTGCGGGAGGACACCGCCCGGACCTTGAAGGCCCATTCCTGGCCGACCGGCAGGGGTGAGAGGCCGATCGCGGTGTCGGGGTGGTCCACCGACACCAGGCGGCGCCACACCTCGCCGGTGGCGTTGCGACGCCCGTACACCTGGTAGGCGCCCATGTCGATGGCACCGCCGTCTGTGGCGGTGTCCACCGGCGACCAGGTGAGCCCGGCGTACCCCTGGGCCGCGCCGTCGGCGTCCAGGTAGGCGTCGCTGTGCACGGCCAACCCCTGGGGAGCAACGGGGCGCCGGGTGTCCGGGCCCTCCGGAGCGGGCTGCGCCCCGCTGCCGCCGTTGCCCACGCTGCCGCCGGTCAGGGCGGTGGTGCGCCTGGCACGGCGGATCTCGGCCTCCAGAAAGCGGTCGTTGAGGACCAGGTTTCCGGTGACCGCCCCGTCCTGGTCGCGGGACAGGGTGATCTGGCGCAACCGCAGCGACGCCATGTGCCCCTCCCCGTCCGGGGCCAGGATCAGGTCGCCGGGGCGGTAGTCCCGCCAGGGCAGCCAGCGTGCGACCCGCGGCATCAGCCCCCGGGTGATCTGGACCCGTTCCCGGGCCCCGCGCTGGAGGGCGGCTCCGGCGAGCAGCCGTGCCGTGCCCTCGTCGCTGACCCCGCCCTGGGTGAGGTAGTCCTCCCAGCGCCCCCAGGGCATCTGCGCCCCGGGGTTGTCCACCTCCAGCCGGAAGCCCTCGTCCCCCGCCACGAACAGGTGGGAGACCAGGTCCTCCAGGCTGGCGTCGGTGGGGGCCTCGGTGATGTCGCGGCCCAGCCTGAGGTCGACCGGGGCCGGCCCCGAGGCCAGGTCGCGGGCCATCACGGTGTCGGGGGCGAACACCCGCAGCGTCCGCCCCTCGAACCGCCAGTCGCACACCCCCTGTTCGGCCATGCCCTCCAGGACGGAGAGCAGGTCGGTGCCGAGTTCGTAGTCGAGGGTCAGGGCGGTGTCCCACTCCCGGCCCGCGGAGTCCACTTGGGTGTCGAAGTCGGCCTCCAGGCCGGGCAGGGCGCCCCGGGAGCGCCCCTCGTTGATCCAGGTGCGCAGGACCGTGCCGACCGTGGCGCCCGCGAAGGCGCGCTTGCCTTCCTCGGTCTCCGTGCCGGTGGCGGACGGGTAGAGGCGGAGCTTACGCAGCTGCCACCCGTAACCGGGCATCTGGTAGGAGCGGTTACCGGTCGGGTCTGTCAGGTCCCCGGAGCGCTTGACCCGCAGGAACCGGGAGTCGGGCCCCTCGGTCCACTCCCCGGTGTCGGGATCGTAGGTCTGGACGGCCACCTCGCAGGGCCGCTCCAGGTGAGAGGCGCCCGGGGCGTGGGCGGAGTAGTCCACGCGCAGGGACGGCAGGTCGTTGTAGGGCTGACCCACCTCGACACTGTTCGGATACGGCAGCGGCCCCAGCTCCTCCCCGTTGGGAGCCAGGGCCACCAGGCGGATATCGAAACCGTTCACAGGAATGACCTCCTCGCGCTGATCCGGATCTCGGTCGCCTCACCAGCGGACACCGCGCCCGCGCGGACCCTGACGTGCCGCTGGTGCGGGTTTGCACGCACCGGCGCCGGGGTGAGGTGGAGCCATCGGGAGGCCGAGCCCGGTCCGATCCCGCTGACCAGGCCGGTGACGTCCTCGTGCTCCCCGGGGGAGTCCAGCGGGAAGCGGTGGGCGCGCATGGCCGCGCAGTCCACCGCCAGCCCCTGGTTCGGGCTGAGCGACCCGGCCCAGGTGAAGCCGCCGCCGGTGGCGACGTCCACGACCGCGGGGTGGTCGGCCCGGCCGCGGATCTCGACCCGCGCGTCGGTGACCGGCGCGGTCGAGCCGGAGAGCCAGCTGACCACGGTCCCCTCCTCGGGCGGGTCGGTGAGCAGGCGGGCCTGCCAGGTGGACAGGTCCGTCCCCCGCCAGTACACGCCCGGGATCCGGACGAGCACGGTCAGGCGGGCACGGGCCGAGGCCACGTCGACCTCGGGTTCGGCCGAGGAGATCACCTCGGCGTCCGCACGGCGGGTGGTGCGCGCGTCGACGTGGTAGCGCAGGTCCAGGAGGCGGTGCCGGGTTCCGAAGAGCCCGGCCAGGGCCTCCAGGTTGCGTTCGAGCCCGGGGAAACCGCCCCGGCGCCCCTGGTTGTCGCGGTCAGTGACGTTGAGGGTCAGACCGAGGCTGGTGGCCTCGTGGTCCAGGCCCAGGACGGGTACGTCCCCGGCCCGGCCGGGCAGCCGGACCTCGACGGACCGGACCGCGGGCAGGGGTCGCAGCTGGGTTCCGGGGGCCAGGTGCCACCCCGGGGAGTCCAGGGCGACCCCGTCCACTGAATAGGTGGGGAAGGGCATGGTCACACCACTCCGATCGCGGCGGCGTACTGGAGGGAACGGTTGACGGTGGCCGAGGTCGGCTCGGCCTGGGGGTAGTGGTTGACGACCTGGATGGTGGGCTGGGCCGCGGCGGCCCCGCCCGTGCTCGCGGCGTGCCGTCGCACTTCCAGGGAGGCGGGCACCCTGGCGTGGATGGTGTCGGCGAGGCCGAGCGCCGCGCGGTCCACCGCACGGGTCTCCCTGGCCAGACCGTCGGCGAGGTAGCGGGCGATGTTACGACCGCCCCGGTGCGGGGGGTAGCGGCGCAGGGGGCCGTCCTTGGCCGGGCTGAACGGGAGCTTGTCCCGAATGGTCTGCGCGATGTTGGACATGGTGTTGCTGACAGCGGAGATCATGGACTTGAGGCCGTCGATCAGGCCCCGGATCACGTTCTTACCCGCGTTGAAGAGCTTGCTCTTGAGCCCGTTGACCAGGTTGAGCACGACGGTCACCGCTCTGGACACCGGTCCGCGGACCGCGTTCCAGATGCTGTTCCAGATGCCCATGAGGGTGGCCCCCAGGCCTCGGAAAACACCGACGATCGCCTGCCAGAAACCCTGGACGAGGCCGAGGAGGGCGGTACCGGCACCGGAGAAGATCTGTTTGACACCCTCCCAAGCCCGGGACCAGTCACCCGTCAGGACACCCGCGAAGACGTTGATGATCCCCTGGATGACCCCGAGGGCTCCCTCGATGATGCCCTGGATCATGGTCCAGACCCCGCTGAGGACACCAACGAGGGCCGTCCAGACCCCGGACCAGAGGGCGGAGACGAACCCGAGGTACATCTGGACGGTGGCCATGATCCCGTCGCCGTGCTCGCTCCACAGCGCGCCGATGATGTCCAGGACCCCCTGGAAGATGTCGGCGAGCTGGGTCATGCGCTCACCGATCCAGTCGGTGATCTCGGTGATCTTCTCCGCGAAGGCGCCGCCTTCCTCTCCCATTCCCGCGAAGAACTCCTTGACCGCCTCGACCACGGGCTCAGCCGCTTCCAGAAGGCGGTTCCAGCCCTCCACCAGGAGCGGCCAGACCGTCTCCTGGAAGAAAGAGACCACGGGTTCGACCGCGCTCATGAGCCCTTCCCAGACCGCGTCCACGACGTTCCGGAAACCCTCGAAGTTGTTGTACGCGTAGATCAGGCCCGCCACCAGAGCGGCGACACCGGCGATCAGCATGCCGATGGGGTGTCCCAGGAACGAGGCCCGGAGCAGGTTGTTGGCGACCGTCATGAGCTGGATCGCCCCGGTCGCCAGCCCCAGGCCGACCACGAAAGTACCGATGGCCGCGGCGAACAGGGCCACGATCTCCTTGTTGTCCCTCAGGAAGGCGGTGAAGTTCTCGAAGTGGGGCGCCAACGCGGCGAGTGCCTCCCGGGCCGCTCCCAGGGCGGTGCCCAGGGCCGAGCCGATCTGCTGCGCGAGCGGACCGAAGATGGCCCCGAGGTTGCTCATGGCCGGTCCGAACAGCGCGGACATCTCGGCCATGAAGTCGGGGAGCCGTTGCAGCTTCTCGATCACCCAGTCGACCCCGCTGCTGATCGGCCCCTGGAGGGGCGCGAAGAGCGTGCCGAGGGCGGCGAGGGCCGCGTCCTTGAGCTTGCGGAAGGAGCCGCCCACCGTGTTGTTGAGGTCGTCCATGGACCCGGCCAGGGAATCGGACCCCTCGGAAAGGCCTTGCACCAGCATTTCCATGGCCCTCTCAGAGTCGAGCGCGCCATTCGAAATACGCTGTGACATCTCTGCGGCGGACTCCCCGGACTGTTTGGCGAGGATGTCCAAAGCGTTGATCCCGAGTTTGCTCAGGGACTCCAGGTGTGCCTCGGAGACGGTGCCCGCCCGGGACATCTCCAGGAAGGCGTTGCCGACCTCGTCGAACCCGGCGGCGGTGGTCTTTCCGGTGTGCGCGGCGACGTTACCGATCGTCTCCAGGATCGGGATCAGCCGTTGACCGCTGACCCCGGCCTCCAGGAGCCGGGCACCGAAGTTACCCACCGTGGCCTGGTCGAAGCTGAACCGGGAGGCGCTCTGGGCGAGGTCGGAGATGACCTTGGCGGCCTGCTGCCCGCTCCCGGTGATGCGTTCGAGCCGGGAGGAGAGCATGTCCATGCTGTCCAGCCGGGCGAAACCGGCGGCGATGCCCTTGCCGATGTTCTCCAACTTGAGGTCGGGAACCAGCTTGGTGAGCCCCTTGAACGCCTGGGCGAAGACGTTGGTGATGCCCTTGGAGGCATTCGCGGCGCTCTGCCACATCTGGTTGAAACCGTTGGTGGCGACGGTTTTCAGGAAGTTGAAGGCGTTGGCGGCCGCGGCCCTGACCCCGCCGAAGGCGTTGGCGGCCGCGGAGGCCCCCGTACGCAGGCCGTTCCACAGGCTGCTGACCGCGCCTCTGAACCCACCGATGTCCTTCCAGGCCTGACCGATGTTCGTGCGCAGGCTCGTCAGCGCGGCCACCCCGGCGGAGAACCCGTCCTTCATCCTCTGGCCGAGCGCGCTCATGACCCCGGTGAAACCGCCCGCGTCGGTCCAGGCCTGCTTGAGGCTCGAGGTGAAGGCTTTCACCGAAGCGACGCCATCCTGGAACGCTTTGCTGATGGTGCCCGGGAGCTCCTGCCCCCACTTGCGCACGGACCGCAAGCCGTCCCCCATGGCCTCCGCCACGCTGTAGCTGAAGTTGATCGCCCTCACCTGCGCTGCCAAGAACCCGACCTGGAGTGGTCGCAACGCGAGACCGCCCAACTTGGCCACGGCTCTCAGCCGGGGCAGAAGGCCGTCATAGGTCTGCCAGACCACCAGGCCGGCGATGGACAGAAGACGAGCCCCCTCGGACACATGCTGGAAGGCCTTGTATCCGGCCTTGCCCATACTCAACATCCCGCGCCCAAGCCCGGTACCGATCCGCAAGGCCGTGTTGTCAACCGCCTTTGACAGACCGTCGAGGCCCTTCTCTGCCTCGGTGAGCGACTTACGGACAGCACCGCCGAGCTGGCCCCCCAAACCAGTGACCTGGGTGCCGGAGAATCCCGCGGAGAAGTTGGCGATGGCACGCTCGATGGGTCCCGTGGCATGGGCAAAGTTCTTGGCCATCTCGTGCCCGCTCTTAGTGAAGGCGACCGTCTGCTTGGTGAAGCCCTTGGTCAGTTTCTTCCCGATCGACTCTCCTGCCTTCTCCGCGGGAGCGAGCGCTTTCTTCAATTGTTTTTCGATTTCCGAACCGACCTTGCTCAAGTCGGTGATGAGCACGACGGCTATCTTTTTCTCCGTCATTATCCTTCTTCCTTGTGTTCGCACAGCTGAAAAGCAAACGACACCGGTTGGCCCGAACCAGGGCAGACAGATCGAATCTTGATAAGGTGGGCACGCATATAGAGCGGCTGGCCCAGCAGCCGTCACCCTCTCGATGGAAAGCCCCCACATGAACCCACCGAACAGACCCGGCTTCTCCCTGAACAGCCTCAGCACGAAAGCCAAAGTCGGGATCGGCTGCGGAGGCTTCTTCGCGCTGATGTTCATCACGGCGAGCTGCGCAGCGGTCGTCGACACCCTGGTCAACGGGGCTCCGGAGGAGGAGCCCCCCGTGGCGGAGGCCAGCCAGAGCCCCGAGCCCGAGCCGGAGGCACCCGCCGAGGAAGAGACGGAGGAGGCCCCGGAACCCGAAACCTCCCTCGTCGAGGACGTCGAGACGCAGGCCGTTACAACCCTGGGCCCCGGGGCAGACGGAGAGCGCGAGCCTCGGGAGTGGTGGGACCTGATCACCGGATGGGAGGAGGGGGAACCCGGCGAGATCCTGGTCAACACCTCGCTCCCGGACAACAGCCCGTACGTCAACGGGGAGGACGGGCAGACCTCCTACGATGTGGCCTACGAGATCTGCGCCGCGGTGGCCAACCTCAAGGCCTTCGACCTGGAGGACATCGAGAGAGTCAGTGTTCGGGACGAGTCCGAGGTAGGCATTAGGGGTTGCGAGCCTCTCCTCTGAGAGTTGTTCGCCGGAGGTTCGAACTCGTAGGCACCGGCGACCTGATCGGCTGAGTCGCGGAGAAAAGGGCCCGTTGACCCGAGGGTGAACGGGCCCGATCAATCACTCCTCGCCGTCACCATCACCATCGCCGTTGTCGCTATCGTCCCCGTTGTCATCGCCGCCGGGGTGTACGGCGCCCTTGTAGGTGTAGAAGAGAGTGGACTTACCGTCCTCGTCAGCATCGGTCGGGAAGATCGACACCGTGATCTCACGCTTGGCGATCTCGGTCGCGTTCTCCGTCGACTCACCACGCTCAGCCACCTGCGCGTAGTTCGCCGACACCGTCCGCTTGATCAGATCCCCGGTCCGCGTCTCGAACGCGATCATGAACCGCGCCTGCAGATCCGGCACATGGATCTGCCCCTCGTAACCACCCTCACCGTCGAAGTCCACACCATGACCCGGGTACATCAGGTCGTACACCGTCTTGTTGTCCTCGAACGGCAGGAACTTCCGGGTCACCTTGAAGTTGTTGTGCGTCGAAGCCACCAGCACACCACCCCAGGCGTACAGATCCTCCGACTCAGCCTCCACCGTCTCGGTGAAACCCTCCTCACCATCGAGCAGACCCACCTGCTCCCACTCCGCACCGAACGGACGCCCCTCCTGCGGAATCTCCGAACCCACCGGAGCGATAAACACATCCGCGTACGCCCACACACTCGCGTTAGCCGTGTTACCCATACTGAGAAACCCTTCTCGAAATCGTCTGATTGTTGACAACCCGCGGCCATCCGGCCGCGGGGGTTCTGGGGACCGGGCGGCTCAGCCAGCCCCGGTCGGGCGCTGGGTGACCAGCACCGCGAAGGAGGAGTGAGGCTCGGGGATCTCCGGATCGAACCCGGGAACGACCCCCTCCACCTGACGGACCGAGACGATCTCGGCGTCGCCGACGTGCTCCAGGAGCGCGGCGTGGGCCAGGTGGGCCAGGGCCTTGGTGTCGTCCCGGTCATCGGCCCAGGCGAAGACGCGCAGCAGTGACTGCTGCGTGATCGGGTAGTTCCCGCCCGACTCCTCACAGCGCACGGTCAGGGTCGGGTCGTCGCCCGCCTCCCGGTCCGGCAGGGAATCGGTGAACACGGGGGTTCCCGCCCACTCGGCGGGGAAGTCGGGCACCCTGGACCGCAGGTAGTCGGCGACCAGGTCCTCCACGTCGGGAAAGAGCACGGAAAGCACGGTTTCTCCTCTCAGGTGACGGGGGCCGTCCAGGCCCCCGCCCAGGTCTGGGGGCCGACCCGGCCGTCCACCGAGAACCCCTTCTCGGTCTGGAACTGTCGGCAGACGCGTGCGGAAGCGGGCCCGTACCAACCGTCCACGGTGATCCGCCACCCGCGCTCACGCATCCGCTGCTGCCAACGACGGCAGGTCTCGGTGTGGCGCACCGGGGGCTGGATCAGGATCGGACCGGGGAAGGCCGGCGCCGACGGGGGCGGGGATGTCTGCGACGCGTCCCCACCGCTGCCGGGGACGGGCATTCCTGCCCGGACCCAGGAGCGCAGGTCCGCGCCCGGACAGGAGGTGCTGTTCCCGGACAGGCCACCGTGCCAACTGCGGGACAGGGTTTTGCCCGCGCGCCGGTTGGCCTCGTCGTACAGTCCGCGGATCGCCGCCTTGGCCGCCGGGGTGGCGTCGCCGTCGCGGCCGATGAAGCACACCCCGATGTGCGAGGTGTTGTGCGGGGCGGCGTGCGCGCCCACGGCGAGCCAGCCGCGGCCCTCGTAGACGTTGCCCTGGCGGTCGACCAGGAAGTTGTAGCCCACGTCCGCCCAGCCCTGGCCGTCCATGTGGAAGTTCTGGATCTGGCGCGGGGTCTGGGTGGGCGGGCCCGCGGAGTAGTGGACGGTGAACCCACTTCGGGCCGCCCATGTGGTGGAGGTCCGGCTTCGAGGGGCACGGGCGCCCCACGCAGACCGGCTGACAAGACGTGACATTTCGGGCACTCCTCTGGAGCGGGGCGCCCCGGGGGCGCACCGCACGGAAATCAGGAAGGAAGAAGAAGAGAAGCCTGGGCCGCGGCCCGGCTGAGACGTGGCGGAGGGGTCCGCCAACGAAAAAACCCGGCACTGGGCCGGGTTGAGAACATAGCTGTGTCGCTGCGGAAGATGGTGCCACAGGCTCAGGCGCCCGCACAAGCCCCGCGGCGAAGGAAATCCTGGCGGACGCCCTCGCGCCAGGTCACGGTGGGATGTCAGCCGATCCCTGAAGGGCTGAAGCGGGAGTTACGACCCCGGGGGAGGGTCTGTTCGGTTGCGCCGTCATCTCCCCCGGGTCGGAGAGTTCGATGCCGATGAGCTCGGTGTCAGAACGCCCGGCCCTGAAAACCGGGGGCCGCTGTGTCGACGGCGGGCGGTAGCCCCACCCCGAAGGCGCCGTCATCGTCGTAGTAGAGCTCTTCTCCCTCTTCGTAGGGTGTTTCCCAGTCCCCGTCGTCTCCGTCCAGCATCTGCCGCACCTCTCTTGGCGCCTCCTTGACGCCCCCATGAATGACGGATACGGCGCCTGGAAGGTTGACCCGCATGGGTCACGAATGAGTGTTCTATGCATATCGGCGGCGTGTATCCCGCCTCACGGGGATTTGGCACGAAGTATTTGGCGCCCTCCCCACGACCACCCTGATCTGCGCGGACGCGGATCAGGAGCCGCCCCGGACCCCCTGTTTCGGCACGAGACCCACCGAGAGGGGTTGCGCTCCGCCCGGGCGCACGCTAATTTTCTGTTGACTCGAAAGAGCTGCCACCGCATCCCGGTGGCTTTTTTTGTGCCCGCGGAACGGGCCCCACCGCCCCCGCCCCATCCCCCTCCCACAAGGCGTGCCTCCGGCACGCCTTTTCTCATGCACAGGAAAGGTCGGCCATGACCGGATACCAGGAGTTCCCGGAGATCATCGACGCCCTCGTGACCACACTGACCGAAGCCGACGAGCTCTCCGGGGTGACCGTCGTGGACGGGCCACTCGAGGAGCCCGGGCACGACAGCATCGCGGTCGGTGCCGCGGCGGACCCGGAGGAACCGGGCCTGGAGATCGTGAGCGAGACGGCGGACCTCGCCGGTCAGCGGGACCGGCGGACCGCGACCGTCCGGCTGCTGCTCACCGCGGACGGCGGCGAACTGGCCCAGGCCCGGCGCAGACTCTACGAACTGGTCGACGGCGCGGACGCCGCGGTGCGCCGCACCCCCGACCTGGGCGGTGCGGTGGCCCGGGCCCGCCTGACGGAACTGGCGGTCTGGCAGGGCCGGCACGGCACCGGCTTCCGGGTCGGGGCCGAGGCCGACGTCGAGGTCGACACCTGGGCGAACCGCCTGCGCAGCGCCTGACACGGCTCCCACCCCCGTGAACCGCGCGTGGGTGCCGTGCGCGCCCCACGCGTGACTCAGGGGGGTCGAACCGTGACCCCCGGCAACAAACAGTTCCAGGAGGAACACATGCCCCTGAAGACGGTGACCATGCACCACCCCGAGGTCGAGCGCCCCGCCGATGTCCCGGAGTCCGCGGTCCACATCCACCGCCGGTCCGGTTGGGTGACCGAGGCCGAACTCGCCGCCCCCGCGACCGCCCGCAAGGCCCCCGCCGCGAAGACCGCCAAGAAGAAGGAAGGCAAGTAATGCCCGCGACCCCGATGAGCCCGTCCACCCGTTTCTTCAACGCCGCGATCACCCGCGTGGTGTTCGTCCCGGAGATCTCCGACAAGTTCGCTCCGACCCGCTCCGAGCTGGACGCGGGCGTCGACGTCTCCGCCGACATCGCCGAGCTCACCGGCTGGCAGGTCACCTCCGAGCAGGTGCAGACCCCGGACCTGGCCACCCGGTTCACCTCCAGCATCCCGGGCCGGAGCACCGCCGAGGAGTCCTCGATCACCTTCTACGCCGACCGCGAGGGCGAGGACATCCGCGAACTACTGCCCCGTGACACCCAGGGCTACGTGGTGATCATGGACCACGGCGACCAGTCCGGACTCCCCGCCGACGTCTACCCGGTCCGGGTGGCCTCCGTCGGCAAGATGCGCAGCGTCGGCGAGGAGGCGGCCCGCCTCGAGGTGCAGTTCTCGATCCTCTCCGAGCCCGCAGAGAACATCACCCTGCCCGCCAGCGGTGGCGGGGAGGGGAACTGATGGGGCTCCGTGACCGGCTCCGCTCCCGCCAGCGGCCGCACGCCGTCTACCGGCTGAGGGTGGACGACACCACCGAGGCCGAGCGCGAACTGCGCGAGGCGAGGGAGGCGCACCGCAGGGCGGCCAAGAACGACACCGACCCCGCCCCCGCACAGGAGCGGATCGACCGGGCCGAGGAGGCCCTGAACCGGTGTTACGAGGAGATCGTCTTCCGGGCCATCCCGCCCAGCGACCTGGAGGCGCTGATCGCCGCCCACCCTCCCACCGAGGGTGACAAGGACTCGGCGTGGAACCCGGAGACCTTCCCGCTGGCGCTGTTCACCGCCAGTGCCGAGGCCGAGGACATGGACGAGGACGACTGGAAACAGCTCCTGGAGCACGACGTCTCCCACGGCGAGAAGCTGGAGATGATGCTGCTCGCCCAGTCCGTGAACGTGCGCGCGCCCTCCAGCCACATCCCAAAAGGCTAGACGCCGACCCCGACCTGGCGATCGAACTGGCCCTGTGCCACCACTACCGGATCCGCCACAGTGAGTTCCTGTCCTGGGACAGCGACGACCGGGACAAGGCGATCTGGTTCCACCTGCGCGAACAGGCGCGCTGCGGTTCGTGCGGCACGCGCGGGGAGGAGTGGGACGAGGAACGGGGCGGGGACCGGCGCGCCTACGTGGCCGATCTGAAGCGCTGCCCCGGCTGCGAGCAGATCGAACAGCGCCAGGCGGCGCTCTCCCGGGACAACAAACTCGGGAAGGGGGTCCACATCGTCCTGAAACGCAACGCTCAGGACTGAACCACAGGCCGGGGCCGGTCACCAGAAGCAACGGTGACCGGCCCCGGCCTTTCTCACTTCACCAAGGAAAGGGGAAGAAGTGCCACTGTCCACCGACGAAATCAGAAGATGGGACGAGGCCCTACGCCAGGCCACCGGATCCGCCCAGCAGCTCGCGGGCGCTTTGGAGGGGATCAAGCAGTCCGCCGGTTCGGTCACCGAAGGCCTGTCATCGGTCACCGCGGCAAATCAGGAACTGGCCTCCGGCCTGAAGACGGTACAGGACTCGGCGAGCCAGACCGGCGCCGAGATCTCGACCATCGGGACCCAGCACACCGAGCTCACCACCCTGTTCACGGAGAACGGCAAGAAACAGCAGGAGTCTCTGGAACAGATCGCCGAGAACACCAAGAAGACCCAGAAGTCGCTCGCCGAGGAGTCCGCCAAGTCGGTGGGAACCATCACGAAAGAGTTCGTCGCCCTGGGCGCCCTGTTCGGGGCCGACGGCACGGGCCCCTTCGCTCAACTGGCCACGCAGTTCTCCACGGCGGCCATTTCGGTGGCAACCCTGGGTGAGGAGTTCAAGAAACTCCAGAAAGCGGATGCGCACACCCAAGCCCTCCAAGCGACCGGGAAAAACGCCTCGCAGATGGGGAAGAGCACAAGACGGGCAGGTGAGTCGACCGGGATGCTCACCGGCGCACTCGCACTGGGCGCCGCGGCTTTCGGTCCCTGGGGGCTCGCGGCGGCCGGGGTCATCGCTGTCGGTGGCATGGTGATCCAGCATTTCCAGAAGGCCGCAGCGGAGGCGGAGGAGTTCAAGGAAGCCCTCCGGTTCGAAGGAGGCATGGGTGAGAACTCCATCAGCCACCTCGCCGAGCGAATGCGCACGGACGACATCCCTTCCCTCCTGAACGAGGCCGGCGTCAGCACCCAGACCTTCACCCAGGCGGTGGCCGGGCAAACCGAAGCGACCAACAAGCTGAACCAGATGCAGGAGGAGAACTCAGACCGCCTCATGGAGGTGGAGGAACTTCTCCACACCTCCACGGATCTGACCTGGGAGCAGCGGGAAGCGCTGCTAGCCGAGGCTGACACCCTGGTCGAGAAGGGAGCTGCGCTCGGCCAGCTGTCCCAACGACAGAGCGAGTACTCCGAGGACATCAGGGAAGGCACGGCCGAGGGCCGGGAGTACCACGAGCTGTTCGACAACCTCACCGAGGCCACCTCCGACAATGCTGCTGCGACCGGAGACATGACCACCGAGCAGCAGAGGCTCACAGACGAGTTCAACGAATCCAAAAAGGCCGCTGACGACCTTCGCAACTCACTCGACCAACTGACCGGTGGGACCGTCGACGCGATGCGGGCCGAGGCTAATTACCATGACTCGCTTCGCTCAGCGACGGCCGCCATCCATGACAACCGCGGTGAAACTGACCTGTCCACCAAGAGCGGCAACGACCTGCTCAAGGAGATGGAAGGGCTACGCAGCTCGACCATCGACTACATGGTCTCCCAGCGGGAGCAGGGCCGGACCACGAGTGATCTGGTCAAGGAGTACGAGGACCAGCGTGACGAACTGATCGAGCTCATGGGCCAGTATCACGACACCGAGGAGGAGGCCGCCGACTACGTCGACACCATCATGGGGACCCCGGAGGAGATCGAGACCCGCATCCGCGCCACCGGCACCGGCTCATGGGATGTCAGCACTCCCAGCGACAACATCAGCTTGATGGCCACCGGCGGCGCCGTCATCGGCCCCGGAACCGGGACCAGTGACGACATCCCCGCCTTGCTCTCCAACGGTGAGCATGTGCTCACCGCCAAGGAGGTCCAGCAGGCCGGTGGCCAGGCCGGGGTCTACCGGCTGCGGTCCGCGATCCGCCAGGGTTACGTGGGCTTCGCCAGCGGCGGGGCCGTCGGTGACCACGACCCGCAGCGGTTCGCCAGGGGCGGCGCGGTCCGCAGTCAGGCGGCCCACGCCATCTCCGAACACACCGAGGACACCAGGATCGGTATCCAGAACCTGCACCAGTCGGTGATCGCGGGCATCGGCAACTACTTCGGTTCCCTGTTCAAGCGGCTCTTCAACAGCGGCGGTCCCGTGGTCGCGGCGGCCCGGACCCAGCTCGGTGTCCCCTATTCCTGGGGCGGCGGCGGGATCAGCGGGCCCTCCCTGGGCTTCGGGCGGGGCGCGAACACCCGCGGTTTCGACTGCTCCAGCCTCATGCAGTACGCCTGGTACCAGGGAGCGGGGGTTCGCATCCCGCGGGTCACCTACGACCAGATCAACACCGGCCGTGCCATCAGCAGGGGCTCCGAGGCCCCCGGCGACCTCGTGTTCCCGCACCGCGGGCACGTCGCCATGGTCACCAAGCCCGGCCAGCTAATCCACGCCCCCTACACCGGGGCCTCGGTCTCGCACCGCGCCATGTACCCGAGCCCGCTCGCGATCCGTCGGCCGAGCCGGCTGTTCGACAGCGGCGGGATCTGGGGCAGCGGCACCGTCGGGGTCAACGAGTCCGGGCACCCCGAGCGGGTCCTCTCGCCCCGGCAGACCCGTGCCTTCGAGCACCTGGTGGACGGGGTGCTCAGCGGCCACCGCGTACCGGTCTCCCCCGGCGCGCACGCCACCGCCGACCGGCCCCTGGTCGGCACCGTCAACGTCAACCACGTGCCCGGCTACTCGACGCCCCGTGACGTGGTCCGCGCCCTGGACCACGCCCGGCGGACGGCCCGACTGGCCCGGCCCAGGTAAGGAGGCACACCCATGCCCATCGTCTACCTACCGCCCGTCCCACCGCCGCCACCGCCGAAGACCTGGCCCCGGATCGAGGCCCCGCCCGCCAAGCGCCTGGTGTGGATCGCCCCGGACGGCACCCGGCTGGACCTGACCTCGGACCCCTACCGCTCACTCACCGGGCGCGGCGGCTTCGGGCTGCCCGAACAGGAGATCACCACCGACCGCTTCGGCAACGGTGAGGGACTGCTCCGCGACATCCGGGTCGCACCCCGGGTGCTCACCGTCCCCCTGCTGGTCATCGGCACCGACCAGGAACGCTACCTGCGGGCCCACCGGAGCCTCCAGCGGGCCCTGCGGCACCGCACCCCCTCCGGGATCCGACCCGGCCGCCTCCGGGTGGAACTGCCCGACGGCTCAGCGCGGGAGATCTCCTGCTACTACCAGGGCGGCCTGGACGCCGCCGAGGACGAACTGGACGACCTGTCCGCCTGCGCTCAGGCCTACCCCAACCTGGAGTTCCATGCCCCGGACCCCTACTTCGAGGGCCCCGAGCAGGTCGTCTCCTGGCGGGTGGAGAACGACCCCCGCGCCTTCTACCCGATCTATCCGATCACCCTGGGCACCAGCCAGGTCGGCGAGGCCACCGTCATCACCAACCCCGGCGACGCCCCCGCGCACCCCGTGTGGACACTCGTGGGTCCGGGACGGCCGGTGGTCACGAACACGGAGACCGGGGCCGAGTGGGCCTTCGAGCGCGCACTCGAACCCGGCCAACGGGTGACCGTGGACTGCCGTCCGGTCGCGTCCGCACCCGACAGCGGGCTGACCGCCGTGGACGGCGACGGAGAGGACTGGTGGCCGCACCTGGCGGAGTGGCCGCACCTGTTCCCCCTGGAACCCGGTGAGAACCGGCTCCGGGTCGGGCTCGCCGACGCCACCGCCGAATCCACCGTCCGGGTGGCCTTCCGCCCCCGCTACCAGGCGGGGTGGTGAGCCGTGAGCCTGGAACGGCTGCGGGTGTACGCCCGCGATCCCGATCTGGTGAACCGGGGGCCGCTCCCCTGGCAGAACGTGACCCTCGACCTCCTCTGGTCGGGGGTTTCGTCGTTCTCCCTCACCTGCGCCGCCAGCGACCGGGTCCGCGAGCGGATCGCCCCCGGCTGGGGAGTGATCGTCACCCTGGACGACCGCATCCTGCTCACCGGCCAGATCGAGGAGAGCGGCCCCCGCGAGTGGTCCGCCGACACCGGTGACCTGGCCGGGGAGGGCACCGTCAGCGTGTCCGGCGCGGACGACCTCGCGGTGGTGGCGGGAGAACTCGCCTACCCCGACCCGCGACTGACCGCGGCCGACCAGGGCGAGGGCTCCGACCGCCGTTCGGGCGCGGCCGAGACCGTGGTCAAGGGGTTCGTCTCGGCCAATATCGGGGACTCCCGCACCACCGCCCGCAGGGGCGCGGCCCGCACCCGCGAGGTGGAGGTCGCCCCCGACCTGGGCCGGGGTGCGCAGGTCACCCACTCGGCCCGGTTCGAACCCCTGATGGAGGTGGTCCGGGCCTGCTCCGGCGGGCTCGGCGCGCGTGTGACCCAGCAGGGTGACCGGCTGGTCTTCGACGTGGTCGAGCCCGTGGACCGCAGCGCCTCCGCCCGGTTCTCCCGGGAACTCGGCAACCTGCGCTCGATGCGCTGGCAGCGAGCCATGCCCACCTCGACCCACGTGGTGGTGCTGGCCGAGGACGAGGAGGAGAACACCCTCGTCCGCGAGTACGGCGACACCGGGGCCGCCGAGGAGTGGCGGATGACCAGCCGGTCCCTGCACTCGGCCAACCGGGTGGAGGAGGCCGACGAACTCGACGCGGCGGGGGCCGCACAGCTGGCCGACGCCCGCCGGGCCCCCGTTCTGGAGGCCCAGCTGGTGGACACCGCCCGCTGCGCCTTCGGCCGCGACTACTTCCTCGGCGACACCGTCGCCCTGGAACCCGTGCCCGGGGTGCGCTTCACCGACCCGGTCACCGAGGTACGGATCTCGGCCGACGCCGGAAGCGGCGAGCTGGAGATCACCCCCGCCATCGGCGGTCCCCCCGGGGACTCCGCCGACGACACAGAACAGGAGCGGCTGCTCCGGCGCGCCCTGCGCCGCATCGCCGCTCTGGAAAGGAAGGCCTGACCATGTCGTTCTACTCGTTCCCGTTCGACCTCACCCCCGAGGGCGAACCCCAGCAGGTCCAGGAGGGCAGGTTCCGCAAGCTGCTGCGGGCCGCGGTCCCCTCGGGGGTCGTCCTCCAGCCCGGCGGCGGCCCCGACCTGCGGGTGCTGCGCACCAGCGACGGCGACGCCGCGGTCTCCCCCGGTTTCGCCGTCGTGGAGGGCTACGGCGTGGAGGTCGACGACCTCGTGCCCCTGGAGGTGTCGCTGAACACCGCCAGCGGCGCCCGGATCGACCGGGCCGTGCTCCGGCTGGACCGGAGCGGCCGCACGGTAAGCCCGCACGTCATCGAGGGCACACCGGCCACCGGCTCGGGCACCCCCCAAACCCCTTCCCTGACCCGGACCGACACCGTGTGGGACCTGCCCCTGGCCCGCTGGACCCGCGGCCCGCTGGGCGGTGCGATCGGCACCATCACCGACGAACGCCAGTTCTCTGCCTCGGCTGGCGCGGTCGCCGCCGCCTCGGACAACCGCCACTCGGCGCTCCAGGTGGGCGGACTGTCCTGGGAGACCGACTCGCGCCGCCTGACCGTCTTCGACGGCAGCACCCACCAGACCCTGGTGGACGCCAACTACCCGAGCGCCTGGCGGCCGATCCCTCTGCGGTCCGGATACGAGCGAGGAAGCGGCGGTTTCCCGCCCTCCTGGCGCTGGTTGAAGCCAGGGCTCGTCCAACTGAGCGGAACGATCAGCCGGGTCAACGGCAGCCCCCTGCCGCACACCGAGTACTACGCGCGTATGCCGGAGGAAGCCCGTCCCGCTGGTTACACACGTGCTGCGGTCGCCTGCGAGTCACGGGGCGCGGTCGCCATCATGCGACTCGACATCAGCAGCACCCATCCCACCACCACCCACCCGGGCCGAATCATCGGCTACCTGGGGCACGAGGCCCGTTGGGTCGCCCTGGACAACTTCATCTACCCGACCCGGTGAACGCGGCACTCGCACATGCCCTGTGACCCGACTACCGAACACGTATCAGCCAAGGAGAGAAATCACCATGCCCACGATCGGAACTCGCGAGGACGCGAGTGAACGCTGTCGAAGAACAGCCGTCCAGGGTGTCATCGCCGTAGCACTCGTCGCAGGCGCCGGGGCAGCAGCCTCCGTCCTGGGCCAGGGAAACCCCGTCAACCCGGCCGTCCTGGGTTCGGCGGCCGTGACCGCCGCGTTGACAGCGGTGGGGGCCTACGCCCAGCGCCGTCTGGAAACTGTGCTCGGCCACCGATACGGGCAGGGAGAGGAAGAGCTGTGAGGCACTGGTTCGGCGGGGCGGTCCCCGATTTCGTCGTCACACCCGGCCACCAGGTGGACAGTGAGAGCGGCGGCTTCGGACACCTGGCCCTGCTCTCCCCCAATGTGTCCCTCTGGGTCTATGACGTCGGAAGCGGGGAACGTGTGACAGACCTTCAGGATGCTCATGGTGAACCCATGAGCGAGGTCCTCAGCGGCTCGTACGGAGAGCTGCCTCGCTTCCGAGGACCGGAGGGGACTCGCCAGGTACTGGCCGGGCAGGCTCCTTCGTCCGGCGCCCCGGAGAACGACGACGGCCAGGACGAGCAGACGCTTCGCTTCATCCTGACCACCACTGATCTGGCCGACCTCCTGGCCCAGGCTGAGCAGCGGATCACCGAGTTGGAGGAGCTCGTCTCGGACGGGCGTTGACCCGGACCGGGCGAAAACACCACATGACCTCCGCAGCGTGACGAAGCATCCCAGAGAGCACAACGATGCTCCACACCGCGGGTTCGGATGAACAAGAGAACGGGGCCGACGGAACAGTGTTCCGTCGGCCCCGTTCTCTTTGTCTCCGGCCCGGAGGCTTATTGGGTGTGTCAAGTTAAGGGCTCTGTCCCCATTTCGGTGGTGACGTTCAGTGAGCTCACTGCAGGAGGATGCGGTGGCGGAGCAACGGGAACCCGGCTCGCCCGTACATCTGGCGTTTGAGCAGCTTCGACCTGGTGTTCACACCCTCCGTGCCTCCGTTGTGGAAGGGCAGGGTCAGGGCCGCGTCGACCGCGGCCCGGTCCTGGTCCAGGCCGCGGGTGAAGGCGTGAAGGTGCGGCAGATCGTCCTCACCAACTCCGGCAATCCACCCGGTCAGGGCCTCGGCGTTGCCCGGGGCAGGTGCCAGGAGCTGGGCGAAGCCGCTGATGTGGTCGCCAAGCCGGGCCATCTCCGGGCAGGCCCCGGTCAGCTCGGCGAGAGTCTGGCTCTCCTCGGGTGTGAGCCGGTTGGGGTGGGCCAGGAGCAGCGCGCTGAAGGCCTTGGGTGAGATCGCTTCCCGGTCGCTGTCGAGTCGACCCTGGTTGATGTACTTGTAGAGCAGGTTGAGGCTGCCCTCATAGCCGAGTCGGCTGATCTCGCCGAAGAGCCGTTGCACGGGCACGGCCGGGTTCTCCTCCTTTCGTTTGCGTAGGTAGTCGCGGTAGGGGTCGACCAGGCCAGCGCGGTACTGCGGGGCTTGGCGCAGCCGGTCGGGCTCGCCGATGCGGGCGTAGCGCTTGATGGTGTTCAAGGACAGGTTGAGTCGGCGGGCGCACTCCATCAGCCCCACGCCCTGGTCGAGCAGGTCGTGGATGTGGTGCCAGCGCTCGAGGGTGGACTCCTGACGGTCCAGCTTCTGGAGGGGAGGTCCGGCCTTGGCCCAGCAGGTGCTGTGGGAGGCGACGTCTTTGCGCACCGCCTCGGACAGGTTGTGCCACAGGTGCCAGCGGTCGGCGACCTGCACAGCGTCGGGCAATGCTCGGCGGACGGCCTCGGCGTAGGCGGCGAACCCGTCGCGCACCACGACCTCGATCCCAGGACGGTCGCGCAGCCAAGTTTCCAAGGTGTCGGCGGTGCGGTCGGGCAGGACCTCGATACGGGCGTTGGTGGTCGTGTCAGTGAGCACGGTGGCATACCGGCGGCCTTTGCGTAGCGCGAAGTCGTCCACCCCCAGTACACGGGGCACCGGATGCCTGGGAAGGGGCAGGCGCATCAGGGTCCGTAGCGCGGTGTTCTTCGAGACCGGTGCGGCCAGGGCCTTGAGCAGCCGGGCGCCGGCCCGGCCTGCCAGCTCCCGCGCTACCGCGCCGATCTGGGTGGCCAGACGGGGCGTGCGCCGCTGGTAGCGGACCAGGACGCCGGGGAGCTGTTCCCGAAACGTTTGGCGGGGGCAACCGCGGGTTGAGCACACCAAACGTCGTATGCGCACCGTGACGTGCACGTTCTTGCCGTCGACGGGGGTGTCGGTGAGGGTGCGCTGGTGGTAGGCGTGCACCTTGACGGAGGGGGTGCCGCAGACCGGGCAAGGAGACGGCTGGTCGGGGGTGCGGGTCCGCAGCCCGATGGTGGGTCCGTCGTCGATGGCCTCGATGATCAGGGGCAGCAGGCCGGAGAAGACGATCTTCAGGAGTTCTTTAACGTCACACGCCACCGAGCGTGACAGGTTGATGCCCTACGTCACCACCGGAATGGGGACAGAGCCCCTACCTTTACACTCCCGGCTTATTCATAAGCCTCGAAGTATCGAGTGAAGAAGTACAGGCCGATGATCACGGACAGGGCCTCGCTGAACTTGGCCAGCGGAGCGCGGTAGCGGGTCTGGAGCATGCGCCAGTTCTTCAGATGGGCAACGGCCCTCTCCGCGGCGGCTCGGAAGCTGTTGATCACGGTGTTGTTGGCCTCCTGCTCCGGGGAGAGCTCGCCGCCCGGGGGTTTCCGGGCGGGTGAGATGTCCACGTGGCCCTGGTAGCCCTTGTCGCTCAAGGTGCTGTCCAGATCGGCGATAGGGGCGGCCAGGCCGCCGGCCTCCAAGGCGTGGGCGTCGTGGCGTGATTCGGGTACGGGCACGGGGCCGACGGCGGCGATGTCGCCCGAGGGTGTGCAGGCGATCTGGAGGTTGAAGCCGGTGGTGTGGTGTTTTCCTGAGTACATGTCCTCGGCTGTTTTCCAGTCCAAGGTGGGGGCGAGGGTGCCGTCGACTAGGACGGTCGAGCCACCTAGGGTTGCGGCCGGGGCGGGGACCAGGTCGGCCAGGGCGGCGGCGATGAGGGGGCGGAGCAGGTCCCAGCGGCGGCTGACGGTGGCCTGGGAGACATCGAAGAGGGCTCCGGCCAGGTCCTGGGTGAGGTTGTGTCGGTGCAGGGACACGACGAGGGCGACGGAGGCGTACAGACCGATCGCTGCGGGTCTGCCGCCGGGACGGGTGAGCGGGCCCAGTTGGTGGTGGACGCGGGCGGTGAGCTCGGTGAGTTGTTCGGGTGACAGTCCGGTTATACGCTGCAGGTCCAACGGCTTCTTTGCGGGTCTGGTTCGGTCTCTCAATCCCAGATTTCAGCGGAGAAGCCGTTGCTGTGTGCACAGAACGCGAAAACTCACCGCATCCACAGGATGGGTCCTTTCATCGGATGATCGGATTTCCTTTTTTGTGGAGCTTGTGAATAAGCCTCCCGGTGTCTCCGATCGCTTCGAGCCGTCCTTCGCGGGCGGCCCGAACCGCCACCGGGACGTCTCGCCGGGTGCTTCCCGGGCATTCCCAGGGATGGCCCCGCCCGTTTCCCAAACACTCACCGGATTCCCCGACCCTTACCCCGGGCCCATCCTGAAACCGTCCCGAGCCTGCTCCGGACAACAGAAAACGGGAGCGGAGTGCGTGTCGCACCCCGCCCCCGGTGGTCAGGAATCGTGGTCAGCCAACTCTTGTCTGCGTCGTTCGGCGCGTTCTCGGGCCTGCTCCAAACGGGCCTTCTTCTCCTCCTCAGCCCGACGCACCCTCGGATCAGCCGGATGCGGCTGACCCGTGGTCGCATGCACCATGTCGGCCATCAAATAATGAGACAGCGTCCAACCGTCCCCACCCAATGCCGTGGCAGCCGCCGACTCGGAGGGCAAATACCGAAGCAATACAGCCAAACGCCGCAAACTCAACCGGCCCCGCCAGAAATCGGCCAGTTCGATCCGGTAATAACGGGCAAGATCGGCCTCCACCGCACCAGGATGTTCCCGGAGTAGGCGGAGGAGGCGCGCTATTCCCCCGCAGACTCGAAACCGTAGGCGGTGGCCACCTGCTCAGCCAGGGTGTTCAGGTCACTGAGGGTGGCGCCGGCCTCCTTCAGCCGCGCCCACTGCTCAGGACCCAGCAAGCTACGCAGCGCAGCCACGATCTTGCCCTCCTCAAAACCCTCCAAGGCAGCCAACGGCCACTGATCAGAGGAAGCCGGCAGCAGATACTCGGACCCGTGCAGGGTCAGCTTCTTCGGGGCTTCCGAGGCGGTGGCCTCGGCCTGGACAGCCTCCACAGCGGTGTTCTCGGTCATCACGCGGTTCCTCTCATGCAACGATCGTTCGTCTTCACAGCGCGGTTCGGGAAAGCAAGGGCCGGGCCGGGTGAACCGCGCGAACCCCGGCCCGGCCGGTCAGAGGAAAAACAGGGAAAAGGAAAGGCCCCATCCCCCAATGGGGCAGGACCATCAGAGCGGGCTAGTTACCAACGCCACCGGAGTTGGCGCGGCCCTTGTAGGTGTAGAAGAGAGTGGACTTACCGTCCTCGTCAGCATCGGTCGGGAAGATCGACACCGTGATCTCACGCTTGGCGATCTCAGTCGCGTTCTCCGTCGACTCACCACGCTCAGCCACCTGCGCGTAGTTCGCCGACACCGTCCGCTTGACCAGATCACCCGTCCGCGTCTCGAACGCGATCATGAACCGCGCCTGCAGATCCGGCACATGGATCCGACCCTCGTAACCACCCTCACCGTCGAAATCCACACCATGACCCGGATACATCAGGTCATACACCGTCTTGTTGTCCTCGAACGGCAGGAACTTGCGGGTCACCTTGAAGTTGTTGTGCGTCGAAGCCACCAGCACACCACCCCAGGCGTACAGGTCCTCCGACTCAGCCTCCACCGTCTCGGTGAAACCCTCCTCACCATCGAGCAGACCCACCTGCTCCCACTCCGCACCGAACGGACGACCCTCCTGCGGAATCTCCGAACCCACCGGAGCGATGAACACATCCGCATACGCCCACACACTCGCGTTAGCCGTATTACCCATACTGAGAAACCCTTTCTCTGATGATCTTCGTGATCTCTTCTTGCACCATCCGCGAACACAACCCGCAGATACAGGAAAAGCCCGACTCGTGCCGGGCTCATTCTTGGATACTCACTCGTTTCCCCACCCGGGAGGGAGGGGCGCGGCCAGCCCGCATATCGGAAGCGGGAAAATGGTGACCGCCTGATCAGACCAGGTCGCCGGGGTCCGTCACTGGATGGGGGGAAGCGTCGTCCAGCCCTCCGGAGCCGCGCAGATCGTTGCCGTAGCGCACGACCTGCGTGCAGGTGTTGGTGATGGACAGCCCTTCCGCGTCGCTGACCACACGATTGCCGGTACAGGTGAAACCTGAGGCACCAGAGCTGACACGCACTCCGTACTGGCCGGCCTCGCCGATCTGGTTGCCGTCAGCCCGGATCCGCTCGCCGCCCTGGACGTGCAGTCCGTTGCGGCCGATCCTCCTCATGGAGTTCGCGGACACCACCGTGTCATCGGCGCCGACCAGGTACAGGCCGGTACTCCCTGTATCCAGGAAGGTGTTCGAACTGACAGATGACGCTGCCGAGTCGTCGACCCGAATGGCCGACAGAGATGTCCCGGTCAGCAGGTTGGCCACGCACGTCAGTCCACGCAAGCGTCGCCCCTGAAACCCGTACGAAGTACTGCCGTTGACGGTGTTACCGGTAAGAGTGACGTTGTCGATCCAGCCCCCGTTCGGGTACCCATCGAACCGCACCGCCGCGTGGGAACCGGTCCCGGTGAAGGTGTTCCCACTGATGGCGATGTCCGAGACCGCCTGTGATCGGCCTGTCGGATCGCCCCACCCGGGTGGCCGGGTGTCGTTCGGCTTGGTGTCGATGATCGCGGCCACGGCAACCCCACCCGAGCAGTCCAGGAAGGTGTTGCCCTGAACCGTCACCCGGTCCCAGACGTAGGCGTGCACCCCCTCCCGGGTGCAGTCCTCGAAGTGGCAGCCCAGGATCCGCACGTCACTGTGGGTGCGGCCCAGGGTGGCGGCGTGGGAGCCGATCCCGCGCGGCCAGGGGCCGACCCCCGGAGTGTCGGATCCGGTGAAGGAACAGCCGGAGAACGTCACGTCGGCGCAGGGGGTGTCGTCGTAGGGCCCGAACTCCCCGAAGTAGGCGCTGGCCTTGGCCAGGTCCAGCTGGACCCCCTCCGTGAAGGAGCGGCTGCCCTCCGGGTCGGCGACGCCGGCACAGCGCAGGTTCACCACCCGGGCGTGCCGGACCGCGTTGAGTTCGAGCGCGTGGTAACCGGGGACGTCGCGGATCACCGTGTCGCGCACGGTGATCCCGGTGGCGTGCCCGAA
The DNA here is from genome assembly GCF_024134545.1 of Nocardiopsis exhalans. Classification (GTDB taxonomy): domain Bacteria; phylum Actinomycetota; class Actinomycetes; order Streptosporangiales; family Streptosporangiaceae; genus Nocardiopsis; species Nocardiopsis exhalans. The sequence continues at coordinate 1,222,886 of NZ_CP099837.1, read as the reverse complement.
GGAGAGGATGTTGTTGTACCTGGGCACCCCGACCGCGTTGCCGTCCCACACACCCCCTTCCACCAGGATGTTCCCGTGCCCGCCGTAGCCGGGCAGGTTCTGGTCCCGGTCTCCGTTGGTGAGCAGGGTGCGTCCCCCGTCGCGGCGCACGACCGCGTCCGGGGCCAGCACCAGCCGGGTGTTCCGGTAGATCCGCAACGGCGGGTTCCGCACCGAGTAGGTCCCTCCCGGCAGGTAGACGGTTCCCCCGCCATTGTCCCGCACGTGGGACAGGGCGGCCTGGAGGGCCGCCGTGTCGTCGCTGGTCCCGTCACCGACGGCACCGAAGGAGCGCACGTCGTGAACCCCGGTGAGCACACTTTCCGAGGGCATGAAGTGCGCGGGCAGCCTCCCGTCCTCGTCGAGCCGGGCCAGACTGCCGGGCCGGGTCAGGGGCCCTCGCCGCTGGGACGAGGTGTAGGTGGCCCGTACCTTCCTGCGCAGACCGGCCCACTCAGTGGCCAGGTCGGGTGGGTAGCTGGGTAGCGGCATCAGTCCGTGCCCTCCGTTCCGGGTGCGGTGTCGGTGGGTTCCTCGAAGATCAGCGTCGCCGTGTCCTGTCCCTGGCCGCGGGTGGCCGGGGTGATCTCCACCCCGATCACCCGCCAGCTGTTCGAGAAGGTGGGGCGCCCGTTGACCAGCGGAAACCAGTCGTTGACCAGGGTGAGCCGGGCCCGGTCCCCCAGGTGGTCCGGGGTGAACGTGCTCTGCTCGTCCAGTCGGACCGTCACCTGCGGGAACCGCACCGCGCCCGAGGAACGGCGGGCCCACCAGCGGGCGTGGTCGTCCAGGGTGTCCCGGTCGGTGACCCCCGGAGCGTCCACCGTGCGGTCCAGGAGCGGCCAGCCGTTCTCGGCGAAGCGGGGGTCGGCCCAGATCCGCGACAGGACCTGCTCCGCCTCCTCCTCGGGGTCGGTTTCGGGCGCGTCTCCGCGAGCCTGCCAGGAGGTCGCCGTGTCCGTGGCGTCGGCCGGGTAACTCCAGCCCAGGACGTTGCCGGGCTGGGTGAACACGTGCTCGGTCTGGGTACTTCCCAGCCGCTGCGCGACCACGAACTCACGGATCCGTTCGCCCCCGCGCACCACCGTGCGCACCATCCACTCGGGCCCCTCCTCGTGTGAGGACAGGTCCTCCAGGGCGTCCCCGTAGGTGAGTGCCTCCGAGGCGAGGTAGACGGCGTCGCGCGTAACCCCGGAGTTCCGGGCGTCTGCGGGGACCAGGCCGATCGGCCGGGACGCCTCCATCCGCTGAACCAGGGTGCGCGCGATCCGCAGCTGGTCGACACCTGCGAAGCTGGTGTCGGAGCGGATCTCGCGGTGGTGCAGGTAGCTCTCCAGGGAGGCGCCGTTCAGGTCCACGGTGACCCTGCCCTGGGCGTCGGCCTTGGGTTCGGCGGACCAGATCAGGTAGGTGCCCCAGATCCGGTCGCCCCGCCAGACGTGCACGACGGTGCGTCCCGGCCCGCTGGTCAGGTCGTTGTCCCGGCGACCGGCCACCTTGGCGACCTTGTCGGCCACCTCGGGGCTGGTGACCGGGACCGAACCGCTGAACGCGCCCGCCTGGCAGATCCTGCGGTCGAAGCGGACCCCGCCGAGGTCGAGTTCGGCGATGGGGCGGTCGGTGACCAGGTCGCAGAACTGGTAGCGGTAGAAGGACATGTCAGGTCCCCACCGCAAGCCAATGAACCCAGTTACTCGTGGTGTTGGTTCTGGCCACCATGAGGTCGAACCCATGCACCCTGGAGTTCGCGTGGGTCGCCTCCATCACAGTGCCCGGAACCGCTGAAAGTACCGTCAGCATGATGGTCGGCGTCTCCCGAAAGTACCCTTCGGGGAAGTCCACACGTGCCTGCCCCCTCCAATAGGCGGTGGAGTAGACGGCGTTGTTCGCCTGCGTGTCCGGGGTGATGTACTCACGACCAAAAAGTATCTTCGGCACCCCGAGCGGCTCGTAACGGTTGTCCAGGGCCGCGTCGGCCGCGGGGCCGGCAACCGGACGCCAGTCCCCCGCGTCCCGGATATACAGGTCACGGGTGGCACCGACGTGCACGATGGTGCCGTCGCGGACGTCGTCCATCCGGTTGCGGGCAGACACGCTCGGCACGCTGACCACGCCGCCCGCCGAGGAGGTGTAGTCGCGCAGGTCCCGGATGTTGCTGGGGAGTGAAGCGCCCGGCTGGCTGGGCCAGCTGATCCCGTCGGTGCCCGTGCTGGCACCCTGGGACACGATGATCTCGAACAGGGGGAGGTAGGTCTCGTCCTCCTCGGGGTCGATCACCCGGATCTCGGCCAGTACCTCGTCGGAGTCGTCGTAGAGGTCGTCCTTGACCACGACGCCGACCACATCGGTGCGGCTGCCCGAGGTGGGGCCGTCCTCCAGTCGGATGTCGACGTCCTCGGTGCTGACCACCAGGTAGCTGCCCTGGAGCGGGGAAGAACGACCGGTCACGGCCGCGGAGAAGGGTCTGATGGTCGCCGTCATCCCGAAACCGCTCAGGTCCGCGGCTCCGGAAGCGTACATGAGGCCGCCGCGCCGATGCAGGGGCCAGGGGTCGTCGGCCGCCCCGAGCAGCGAGCCGATGAGCAGTCGGTGGTCCTCCGCCGAGGTCTCCCCGGAGCGGAGGGCGAGGGTACGAATGGACATGGTTCTCCTTCGGTGATGGTGTTCGTGGATGCGGGGTCGGGACGCGCTCCCAGATGATCGGGGCGCGGGACCGGATCAGATGTGGGCGTCGTTCCAGACGATGCTGGCGCCCGCGCCGTGCCCCGAGGTCTCGGGGCGGAAGTGGACCGGGTTGGAGCCGGGCTCCAGGGTCCAGTGCTCGGGCGGGACCGACGCGGTGCTCAGGGTGTGGAAACCGTCGTTGCTGTTGACGGTGACCGTGCCCCGCTCGCAGTCGATGACCAGGGTGTCGGTCTCGGCCAGGGCCAGATGGAACTCCAGGGTCCGGCCGGTGTTCCGGTTGATCAGCCGGGGGCGGGTACACGGTCCGGTGATCGTGACGACCGGATGGCTGGCGGTGTCGCCGCCGTTGGTGAGGACCGCCGACCCTCCCCGCGCCGGTTCTCCGTAGTCGAGCGGGTACTCCAGCGGATACTCCAGGCCGTCATCGCTGGGGCGGGGCGCGTTGATCTGGGTGGCCCGGCCGCGCCCGTACCTGCGGGGATCGGGGCAGGTCCACTGCACGACCACGGTGGGCCGGGCCGCCTGGTATCCGGGGCCGCCTGGGATGGACCTGGCGCTGACCTGCCCGTAGGAGGTGAGCGTCTGCCCGCCGACCCGGATGGTGAGCGGGTGCTGCCGGGCGTCCCCGGGCAGGGTCAGGGCCCGGCGCAACGGGGTGAGCACGGCGGACATCGCTTGGAGGTTCCGTGCACTGGTCAGCACCCCGGTGGCGGTGACGAACCGCTGTCCCACCAGGGCCCGGCCGGGCCAGGCTCCGTGGCGTGAGGGGCGCTCGACGTTCCCGCTCTCCACCTCGGGTAGGTCGTCCCAGCCCTGGAGGTCGACCAGGGCCAGGTCACGGCCGTCGAACAGCAGGCGTTCGCGCCAGCGGATCTGGCCTTCGGTCAGGTCACTCATCACATACCTCTCGATCGCATCAGGAACATCAGTCGCTCCCCCACCTCGTGCGGGGACATCCGTTCGGTCGCCTCGAAGTGCTCGATGTGCACCGCGGGGGTGCCCGGAGAGAAGGGGGATGTCGACCGGGAGACCGCGTGGCGACGGACCTCCGGGGAGGGCGGGACGATGCGGCTGCTGATCTCGCCGGTGACGTTCCCGAGCTGTCCGCGCAGGTTGGGCAGCTTGTCGTCGATGCCGCCCATCAGGCCGTCCATGATCATCCGGCCCGCCGGGGTCAACAGGCGCCGGTCCACCCGGCGCGGGCCCTTCCAGTCCGGGATCATGTTGGTGACCTTGGAGAACTGGCCCTTCAGCGAACCGATCATGTTCTTCACACCGTCGATCAGACCGGTGATGATGTTCTTACCGGCCTGGAGAAGGATGGTCTTGGCGTTGGAGAACGCCTCCCTCACCTTGTTCGGGATCTCCCGGACCGTGGTCATCAGACCGTCGATCCGGTCCCGCACCCGGTCGCGCATGGCCGAGAACGCCTCCACCGCCCGATCACGGGCACCCGTGAAGGTGCTCACGATCCGCTCCCGGATCGCGGTCACGATCGCCACCGCCCGATCACGCAGAGCGCTCACGATCGCCACGACCCGCTCCCGAATCGCCGTGAAGATCTCCTGAGCACGCGTCCGCACCGCCGTGAAGATCTCCACCACCCGGTCACGGAACGAGGCGACCCGGTCCACCACCCACTGGACCGCCGAACCCACCAGAGCCAGGATCGAGTCCCAGGCCCCCGAGATCAGGTCCGTCACCCACGTCCAAGCGGCCTCGACCGCCGAAGTGATGGAGTCCCAGATCCCGGTCAGGAAGTCGGCGATCCCCTGCGCCACCCCGGTGATCGTCTCGATGATCGAGTCCCACACCTGAGTGGTCTTCTCCACCAGCCAGTCCCAGACCTGCCCGATGACCTCCTTGATCTCGTCCCAGTAGGTGAACAGGATCACGAACGGGTGGTGCGCGATGATCGCCTTGATCCACTCCCAGGCGGTCTCGATCAGACCGACCAGACCGTCCCAGAACTCCTGGGCCTTCTCCTTCAGCGCCTCCCACATCCCGGGAAGGGTCTCGGTGAAGAAGCTCATGACGTCCTCGGCGATGTCCTTGACGAAGGAGAACACCGCGTCCACGATCTCCCGGAACGTCTCGCTGTTGTTGTAGGCGTAGACCAGACCGGCGGCCAGAGCGGCCAGAGCGGTCACGATCAACCCGATCGGGTTGGCCCGCATCACCGTGTTCAGCACCTTCTGGGCGGCGGCCAGGCCCTTCTTGCCCACCGCGGCGACCTTGCTCGCCGCACCGGCCATCGTGAGGTTCCGGGAGAACCCCGAGGCGCTGGAGCCCGCCGAGCGGAAGCCGGAAGCCATGTTGCGCAAGGCGTCGGTTCCCGCGGAGAAGCCCTTGGAGACCACCGGACCGGCCGTGTCCACCAGCTTCCCGGCCAGGGCGCGGCCGATCTGCTCACCCGCGTCCGGCAGCGTGGCGCTCAGGGTCTCGCCCACCTGGGAGCCGAACTGCTGCACCGCCGGGGGCATGTTGGAGAGCCCCGACTCGATCATCTCGTTGGCCTTACTGGCCAACTGCTCGCCGCCCTGGCGACCGGCGTCGGCCGCGCCCTCGGTGACCTTGTCCACCAGGAGCTTTCCGGCCTTGCCCCCCAGGTTGTCCACGATGTCGGGCAGGGCGTCCAGGCCATCACCGATCAGGCCCACCGCGGTGTCGCTGAGTTTGGAACCCAGCTCGGAGCCACCGCTGAGCCCGATCGAGGGCATCTCACCCTTGAACAGACTGCCCATGGTGGAGGCGACCCCGTCGATGATCCCCGGCAGGCCCTCCACACCGCTCTCGATCAGGGACACCGCACCGTCAGCGACCTTGGAGCCCAGCTCCTCACCGGCCTTGGCCCCGTACCCGGGCAGGGTCTCACTAAGGAAGTCCCCCGCCCGCTGCCCCAGAGCCTGAACCGAAGGAGGCATCCCCGCCAGGCCCTGCGTGATCAGGTCATTGGCACCATCAGCCAGCTTAGTACCCAGCTCACGACCCGCGTCGGCACCGGCCTCAGGCAGCTTCTCCTGCAGAATCTGACCCGCCTGGTCCCCCAGGCTCGAGACCACACCGGGCAACTGCTGCATCCCCGACTCGAAGAGCCCGGTGGCAGCGCTGCTCAACCGCGATCCCAGCTCCTGCCCGGCCTGTGACCCGGCCTGGGGCAGGGTGGTGGTCAGGAAGTTCGCCGCCTGGGAAGCGGCCTCCGAACCCGCCTGGGGCAACGTGGTCGTCAGGAAGTCAGCCGCCTGGGATGCGGCACCGCTCGCGGCTGAGGGAAGTTCGTCGAACATCGCCTGCACGCTCGGTGAGACACCGTTGATCAGCGTCGATCCCAGCTCGGCGCCTACCCGTTCGCCCGCCCCCACGATCGAGGAGCTCAGCGTGGACCCGACTCGATCGCCCAGGGCCTGTACCGCGGGCGGGGTGCCTGATAACGCCGAGGAGATCTGCCCGGTCACCGCGTTCGCGAACTGTGTACTGACCTCGTTGCCCGCTTGCTGACCCACCTTGGGCAACGTGGCCAGGTCCTTCTCCACCTCCTTCCGAATCTGGTTACCGATGCTCTGAAACTCGGGGATCAGATCAACGCGCACGGAAACAGCATTGGACATCACTCACCTCTTCTTCGTAGTGGAAACAGCTCTGGAGACTGGTCCTCTGGAGCGTCAAGGCGAACAGGATCACCGACGACCGCGGCCCGGAAGACGGCGAGGGTGCGAGGTGCCCCGCACCCCGCACCCTCAGCTCCCGTCCTGGTCCATCAGCATCGAGCGGCGTCGTTCGGCGCGTTCTCGGGCCTGCTCCAAACGGGCCTTCTTCTCCTCCTCAGCCCGACGCACCCTCGGATCAGCCGGATGCGGCTGACCCGTGGTCGCATGCACCATGTCGGCCATCAAATAATGAGACAGCGTCCAACCGTCCCCACCCAATGCCGTGGCAGCCGCCGACTCGGAGGGCAAATACCGAAGCAATACAGCCAAACGCCGCAAACTCAACCGGCCCCGCCAGAAATCGGCCAGTTCGATCCGGTAATAACGGGCAAGATCGGCCTCCACCGCACCAGGATGTTCCCGGAGTAGGCGGAGGAGGCGCGCTATTCCCCCGCAGACTCGAAACCGTAGGCGGTGGCCACCTGCTCAGCCAGGGTGTTCAGGTCACTGAGGGTGGCGCCGGCCTCCTTCAGCCGCGCCCACTGCTCAGGACCCAGCAAGCTACGCAGCGCAGCCACGATCTTGCCCTCCTCAAAACCCTCCAAGGCAGCCAACGGCCACTGATCAGAGGAAGCCGGCAGCAGATACTCGGACCCGTGCAGGGTCAGCTTCTTCGGGGCTTCCGAGGCGGTGGCCTCGGCCTGGACAGCCTCCACAGCGGTGTTCTCGGTCATCACGCGGTTCCTCTCATGCAACGATCGTTCGTCTTCACAGCGCGGTTCGGGAAAGCAAGGGCCGGGCCGGGTGAACCGCGCGAACCCCGGCCCGGCCGGTCAGAGGAAAAACAGGGAAAAAGGAAAGGCCCCATCCCCCAATGGGGCAGGACCATCAGAGCGGGCTAGTTACCAACGCCACCGGAGTTGGCGCGGCCCTTGTAGGTGTAGAAGAGAGTGGACTTACCGTCCTCGTCAGCATCGGTCGGGAAGATCGACACCGTGATCTCACGCTTGGCGATCTCAGTCGCGTTCTCCGTCGACTCACCACGCTCAGCCACCTGCGCGTAGTTCGCCGACACCGTCCGCTTGACCAGATCACCCGTCCGCGTCTCGAACGCGATCATGAACCGCGCCTGCAGATCCGGCACATGGATCCGACCCTCGTAACCACCCTCACCGTCGAAATCCACACCATGACCCGGATACATCAGGTCATACACCGTCTTGTTGTCCTCGAACGGCAGGAACTTGCGGGTCACCTTGAAGTTGTTGTGCGTCGAAGCCACCAGCACACCACCCCAGGCGTACAGGTCCTCCGACTCAGCCTCCACCGTCTCGGTGAAACCCTCCTCACCATCGAGCAGACCCACCTGCTCCCACTCCGCACCGAACGGACGACCCTCCTGCGGAATCTCCGAACCCACCGGAGCGATGAACACATCCGCATACGCCCACACACTCGCGTTAGCCGTATTACCCATACTGAGAAACCCTTCTAAAAACTGTCTGCTTGTTGACAACCCGCGGCCGTTCGGCCCCGGGGGTTCTGGGGACCGGGCGGCTCAGCCGGACCCGGTCGGGCGCTGGGTGACCAGCACCGCGAAGGAGGAGTGAGGCTCGGGGACCTCCGGATCGAACCCGGGAACGACCCCCTCCACCTGACGGACCGAGACGATCTCGGCATCGCCCGCTGCGTGTGGCGCCTCGGGCCCCGGAGTACTTCGGGGCCCCTAAAAACACAGAAGCCCGACTGCAGTCGGGCTTTCAACACATCCGGGATCCGGTCACGGCGCCCTTCGGCCGCCGTTCCCCACCCCTCGAAGGGGCGCTGGGTCAGCTCTTGTCGGCCAGCTCGGCGACCTCTCCGCGGAGCTGCTGCACCTCCTCCAGCAGTTCCGCGAGAGTCGACCTGTTCTCGAAGGCGTAACGGGTGCCGCGCCGCCACTCGGTCTGCACCTGCACGTCGGTGTCGGTGACGAAGCTGCGCACGGTCCGGGTGTGGACAGCGTGGGCAATGCGGTTGATGTCCTCGGTGCTCAGGGCCACGTCGTTATCCTCGTTGTCGATTGTGCTGGGCATTCCGGCCATGACCCAGGAGCGCAGGTCCGCGCCGGGGCACTCGGTCGCCTGCCCCGGCAGGCCGCTGTGCCAGGTCTGGGCGAGGCTGCGCCCCGCACGGAAGTTGGCCTCGTGGTAGAGGAGTCGCATCGACTCCTTGGCGGCGTCGGTGGCGTCGCCCTCCGAGCCGATGAAACAAACGCCGATGTGGCTGGTGTTGTGCGGGGCCGCGTGCGCCCCCACCACCAGCCACCCTCGTCCCTCGAAGACGGTCCCGTCCCGATTCACGAGGAAGTTGTAACCGACGTCGGACCACCCCCTGTCGTCCATGTGGAAGTCCTGGATCTGACCTGGGGTCTGGGTCGGCGGTCCCGCCGAGTAGTGCACGGCAAAGCCGGTGCGGTCCGCCCAGGCCACGGTGGTCCGGTCTGTCGGCGGCCGGGCACCCCAGCCTGACCGGCCGATGATGGTCAGCATCAGAAAGATGCCTCCTTCGTCTCAAAAGAAAAAGGCGCCGTTGGCGCCTTGGTGGTGCTCCAAAGATCTACTACCGACCTTCACCTCACCCCTCTGCCAGCTCTGCGCCGACAAGTCCTGGAAACAAAGAAACCCGACACGAATGTCGGGTTTGGGCACAACTGTGGTGCACAGGAAAAGCGTGCCACAGATGAGGGGGGAACGCAACCCCCAGCCGAGAGCAGCAAGGGAGCGCCGCCCTCACGCTCAGCGGCCGGACGGGCTCAGGACCTCCACCAGGGAAGCGGGTACGCACCCTCCGGAACACCCTTGGGGATCGGCTTGACGTGGGAGGGGACTCGAAGTTCGGCCGCTTCCCACACCGCGCCCAGACGCTGGTCCCACTCGTCGGTGAAGTGGTCGTAGGCTCCCACCCAGGCGTTCACCTCACCGACCTTGGGGCCGTCGTCGGTGTAGAAGGTATCCACTCGGGTGAAGGCGTAGGGGGAGGCAGAGGAGACCCGTCGAGCGACGTCGGCCAGTTCCTCCTTCTTCTCGGGCAGGACCAGGTCCGTGTTGGTCTTCTTGACGTGCTTGCCGGTCTCCACAGGATTCCAGTCGGCGTCGTACCACCGGTAACTGGCCAGAGTGCCCGAACGGCCTGGCCGACCCTGACGTTGCAGCACGAGGGCGATGTCCCCCTGAAAGGCATAGAACTTCAGGTCGTCCGGAACTTTGCCGTCAGCGATGAGCGGTTCCTCCAGCAGCCAGACGTCGGGGAACCCGCGCTTGTCCAGAGCATCACGTCCACGCGCCAGGATCTCGTCAAAGGTCCAGGTCCGCTTGGCGATCGAGTCGTACCACCCCTTCTTCACCGGCTTGAGGACCATGACGCCGACCGCACTGCACCCGTCGAGGGGCTTGACGACGACGGGTTTCTTCAAGTGCTGCGGCACGAGCTTGTCAATCCCGTTCAGCACGCCGTACACCTTGGCGTGCGAGACGCCAATACGATCCAGGAACACATATGCACCCAGCTTGGTGGAGACCCGGTAGTAATCAGAATCCGGGTTCAACTCCATCTTCTGCAAGAATTCCCTGGACTTATAAGAAAAGGAAGGAGGGCTTCTATGATATCCGAGCGTGGCCTGCGTCGGATACCTTTCGACATCGATCATGCGCATCCCTGAATCCTACTGGAAACCAGATCCTCCATTCGTAACACTTCAGCCTCCTTTCACGTGCCGGTTCCACCTCACCAGCCGCCGCGACCAGCCAGGGGCCTGCCTCGGGAAGACCCCGGGGCGCCCCGGCCCATGTCCCAAAGTCGAGTAAGATTTGCGAGGGGCGCGTCAGCGCGCCACATGCAGGAGCGCAAGGCCCAACGCTGGGAACCCTTCAAGGCCACCGACATGGCCCTGCCCACGATAATTCAGCCGTATCGGCGCGATCCCCCTAGCACATCGGTTGCCGTAACGTCTTAGCGCCGAATCGGCGCTGTCATGACAGCAGGGCCATCGGCTCGGTCACGACCGAAGCCGTGCAGAATGGAGATTTTTTTCGTGGAGACAAGCGGCCGGAACCCGGGTTCCGCAGTTGACGGAGACAGAACCCCGCCCAGGGTGAAGCGCAACGACTACGGATCCCTGTCCGTGCCCTCACTCGGCACCTGGGAACCACAGCTGAGTGTCAGCGTGGTGATCCCCGCACACGGGCATCCCGACAAGCTGGAACTGGTTCTGGCTTCTCTGGCCGCCCAGAGCTACCCCTCCCACCTGATGGAGACCATCGTGGTGGATGACGGGAGCGATCCGCCCCTGACCCTTCCCGAGATCTGCCCCGAGAACACTCGGATCATCGCCCCGGACCCCAGCGGGTGGGGATCGCCCAACGGCGTCAACAGCGGTGTCGCCGCGTCAGAGGGCGAGGTCATCTTGCGCCTGGACTCCGACATGCTGGTCTACCACGACCACGTCGAGTCGCAGATGCGCTGGCACCATGTGAGCGACCACCTCGTGGCCATGGGACACAAGCTCTTCGTGGACTACAAACCCGGATGCCGCTCAGCCGACGAGGTTTACAAGGCCGTGCTCGCCGGAGAGGCTGACAAGCTGTTCGACCGGGACAGCGCCGAGCCGCACTGGGTGGACAAGATGATCCTGCCCACGGACAACCTCCGTTCCTGCGACCACACGGCCTACCGCGTCTTCGTCGGAGCGACGGGGTCGTTGCGCCGAGCCCTGTTCGACGAGGCCGGCGGGTTGAACACCAAGCTGCTCTTGGGCGGTGACTCCGAGTTCGCCTACCGCGTCGCGCAGCACGGTGCCGTGTTCGTACCCGACCTCGACAGCAGCAGCTGGCACCTGGGGCGCTCCCAGATGCAGTCCCGGCAGGCCGACGGCAGACGCTACCGCATCCCGTACGTGGCCAACCTCGTGCCCGAGTTCGCCCCGCGCCGCAAGCTCCAGGGACGAGTGTGGGAGATCCCGTTCGTGGACGTCGTGCTCGACGCCCAGGGCACCTCCGCCGAAGAGGTGGATGCGGCGATCGTGCGCTTGCTCGCAGGGAGTGTCGACGACATCCGGATCACTCTCGTCGGGAATTGGCCGGAGGAGACCGGCGAGCGTCGGAACCTGCTCGACGACCCCTGCTTCGAGTCCCGGCTCGTACTGGAGAACTACCGCTGCGAACCTCGGGTACGTTTCCGGGAATCAGTTCCGGAGGTCGACCCCTACGTGCCCTTCCGGCTGCGGATGTCCGCCGGCTGCCGCCCCACCCGTGACGCCGTGGGGGCCCTGGTCAACCTCGCGAACGAGAAGAAGGTCGGCCTCGTCGAAATCGACTACTCGGACGGTGCGACCGCCCGCCTCGAACGGAACTCGGCCTTCGCCCGTGCCCTGCGCGTGGCTGAGGCGGGCGAGGACATCGACCAGGTCGTCGACGAGGTCCACGGGATCCTGCGGGTGGACGCCCGGGAACTCGGTCTGCGCACCGCCGGTACGGGGAACAAGCCGATCAAGGACTGGCACCTCCAGCTCACCGAGGCCAGAGAACAGGCCTCCGCGTACCGTGATCAGGCCCAAGCGCTGAAGAAGCGGTTGGCGGCCCGTTCCCCCAAGGGCATCGCGTCCCGGATGATCCGCCGGTTTGGTCAGCGAAGCTCCTCCGTGGGTTCGGACGAGTGAGCGCGACGGATCACTGAAGGCGGCGGGGAGCGGGCGGACCGCCCAGTACCCCGCCGCCCCTTGACATCACCAGCCGGTCGCCTGGCGGAGTTCCTTCTCCAGGACCGGAGCGAGGGTCCGTGAGAAGGTCGCCGTCATATGGGTGGCGTCACTGTAGACCATCACGTTGCCCAGGACCGCCGGGCACTCTCCGTCGGGGCACACGTTCCCGGTCAGATCAACGAAGGTGACGTTGTCGGGAACATGGTCGAGCTCCTGGGTGGGATCGACCCGTTTCTGGGTGCGGTAGGCGGACTCCACGCACTCTTCGGGGTTGCGAGAGCCGAGGCAGTCGGGGACGCTCTCGCTCCTGCGGGGTAGGTCCCGAATCCCGATGACGTCGATGCTCATCTCGTCGAGCTCCTCCCAACGCTCGACGAAGCCATCTTGCACGACTTCGCCCGCAGCTGTGGCGCGGGTGGAGGAGGTGACCACGACGTCGGGACGGATCCGATCCAGTTCGGCCATCGCCTCCTCGCGCCACTGCAGGCACTCGTTGAAGATCTCCCCGTCACGCTTGGGCGGGTCCGTGGAGAGCTGGCATCCGCTCTTGGTGATGTTCACCAGGCGCCACCCCGCTTCCTCCACGATCTCCAGCAGCGGGGGGAACCAATGCGCCGTGCGCGAGGCGCCCACCAGCGCGATGACGTGCTCCGACGACTCGTCTCCGAATTCACACACGATCGCGTTCGCACCGGAGAGCCGTGCGTCACAACCGTCCGCGTAGATCGACGGGACGTCCGCTGGGCCCGCCGGGTCCGGGTAGACCGGTGCCGCGGGAAGGGCCGCGGCCATCTCAGCGTCGACCAGCACCGCCGCTCCCGGGTAGTTACCGAGGTCGGAGGCCAACTCCTCCAGACGCCGCTGCTCCATGTTCTGCGTGACGGACCACAGGCCCGTCGCCACGAGGACCGGGGCCATGAAGCCTGCGGCGATCCCCCAGTTCCAACCGTTTCCGGGCCGCTTCGGCGTGAAGCGCTCCACACGGTCGGTGACAAGCTTGTTCGTGATCCAGGCCAGGACGAACGACGTTCCCAGTACGTAGAATCCCCCGGTCAGACTGGGCATCGTCCGCTCCGTCACCTGGAGGTAGAACACCAGCACCGGCCAGTGCCACAGGTAGAGGCTGTAGGACAGGTCCGCCACCACGGAGAGTGGACGTGACACCAGCCAGCGGTCGACAGCCCACTTGCTACCAGTGGTGCCCGCCAGGATCACCAGTACCGCCGCCCCGGTCGGCCACAGGGCCACGTACCCCGGGAACATCGTGGAGACCGGGATCAGCGCCCCGCACAGGACCAGTGCCGTCAGGCCGAGCCAGCCGAGCACGATCCGAAGCCGCCTCGGCAGGTCGAGGTAGGGCAGAAGGAGGGCGAGGAGTCCGCCCAGGGCGAGCTCCCACAGACGGGCACCGGTATCGAAGTAGGCCCAGCGCTGGTTCGCCTCCGTCACGATGACGGAGTAGGTGAGCGATGCTGCAAAGAGGGTGCCCAGAGCGCCCATCAGAACCCGGCGCGTGTCCCACCCCACACGGGTCGCGAGCAGGACCGCAAGGGTGATCAGAAGCGGGGCGATGACGTAGAACTGCCCCTGGATGGACAACGACCAGATGTGCTGCAACGGGCTGGCGTCGTCGTTGTTGGCCAGATAGTCCACCGAGTTCAGGGCCAGGGCCCAGTTCTCGTAGTAGAGGGCGGAAGCCACGACTTCGCTCAGGACGTCGCGCCAGCGGGACGCGGGCAGCCACAGGTAGGTGGCCACCATCACCCCGGCCAGGACGATCGCCATGGTCGGTAGGAGGCGTTTGGCCAACTTGGACCAGAAGGCCAGGAAGCCGATCCGCCCCCGGCGCTCCACGGACCGGACCAGAGAACCGGTGATCAGGAATCCGGTGACCAGCAGGAACACGTCCACGCCACCGGAAACCGTGCCGAACCAGATGTGGTAGACCGCCACAAGCATGACCGCGACCCCGCGCAGGCCCTGGATCTCGGGGCGGTAACCGCCTCCGACGGGAATCTGGCGCTTCGAAAGAGGGGCGGCGGAGACAGCTTCCTTCACGCTGTGCTCTCCCGTCTGTGGCCAGGAACGCGGGTCTGCCATGACTGCGACATGCACCTTCACTGTGAGTAAGGGTTGCCGGGGGGCGTCGCCGGGCACGACGGCCCCCGGGTTCCGCGCGGTTAGCGCGGCGGGATCTCAGAGAACAGACAGGCCCTCACGTGCGGTCAGGTCGACGCCTTCGTCCTCGGACCGGCGTAGGACGCCCCGGGTGTCCAGGAGCAGCCGCGCGTACTCGGTGAGCAGCTTGGGCCGGTACTCGCTGTGGTCGGTGAGCAGGACGGTCAGGTCGGCGTCGGCCATCGCCTGCTCCAGGTCGGTCGAGCGCGGGACGTCCACCCCGTCCACCTGCCAGGACTCCACGTGCGGGTCGTGGTAGGTGAGCGTGGCGCCCTTGGCGGCGAGCTTGCGGGCCACCGGTCGGGCGGGCGACTCACGCTGGTCGGCGATGTCGGCCTTGTACGTCACGCCCAGCAACAGGACCTTGGACCGCGAGAGAGCGAGACCGGAGTCGTTGAGCAGCTCCTGGGCGCGCTGGGTCACATAGGCGGGCATCCGCCCGTTGATCTCCTGGGCCAGCTCGACGAACCGGAACGGGTAGCCGAGGGTCTTGACCTTGTAGGAGAGGTAGTTCGGGTCGATGGGGATGCAGTGACCGCCCACACCCGGACCGGGATAGAACGCCTGGAAACCGAACGGCTTGGTGGCCGCCGCCGCGATCGAGTCCCACAGGTCGATGCCCAGCTCCTGGCAGAACACGGCCATCTCGTTCACCAGGGCGATGTTGACGTGCCGGTAGGTGTTCTCCAGCAGCTTGGCCATCTCGGCCTCACGAGTGCCGCGGGTGCGGACCACGGTGTTCACGAAGTGCTCGTAGAAGGCGGCGGCCGCCTGACCGCACTCCTCGGTGAGCCCGCCGACCACCTTCGGGGTGTTGGCCACGCCGAAGGTCGCGTTGCCCGGATCGATCCGCTCGGGAGAGAAGGCGAGGTGGAAGTCGGCCCCGGCGACCAGACCGGACTCCTCCAGCAGCGGCCGCACGACCTCCTCGGTGGTGCCCGGGTAGGTGGTGGACTCCAGGATCACCAGGGTCCCCGGGGACAGGTGGGCGGCGATGGCCTTGGAAGCCGACGTGACCGCGCCCAGGTCCGGTCCGCCCTCGGGGGAGAGCGGGGTGGGTACGCAGATGACGATGGTGTGCGCCGTGGCCAGGCAGGCCGGGTCCGTGGTCGCGCTGAACCCTTTGGCCAGCATCGAGTTGACGTCATCGGAGGACAGGTCGTCGATGTGCGACACGGCTTCGTTGAGGCCGTCGACCACTCGTGTACTGACGTCGAAACCGGTCACCCTCAGTCCTGCTGAGACGGCCTCGGCCGCCAGAGGTAGACCGACGTAACCGAGGCCGAGGACGACCAGGTCTGAGCTCGTCTCTTGCTTCTCCACCAAGTTCTCCTTACAGAAAGTCTCAGAACACGGAACACGTGACGTACGAACCGTCAACGGATAGACCAGAGTGTCGCGGTGGTCGGAACACTCACCCGCGACCACGGGCGGTTCCACGCGTCCGCGACGGCGCGGGCTTCTCCCGCCGGAACGGAACCAGCGCCAAATGGGCGTCGTGTTGGCCGCCCGTAGGCCAGGCGAAGTGTTTGAGGAACGTGCCCAACCGCATCGGTGCCCGCTTGACCCGCAGGGAGAGACCGCTTCGGGGCCCGACGAAATAACTGGTCACCTTCCGGGCCCGGGAGGTCCTCCGACCGAACCTGACCAGGGTACGGACGTCTTCTCCCACGTCGGTACCGGGAGCTCTCCTAGAGCCCAACCGGGTCCGCCAGCTCACCCCGCGATCCTCGAGCTCCAGGTACAGGTCCCAAACCCCGAGGTCCGGTCCTGAGCGCAGGATCACTTCGATGGGGGGCAGAGCGACCTCAAAACCCACCGCCTCATCGCACTGCCGAGCATTCCACTCAGGGTTGCGGCGCCCTGCGGCGTCGACCGGAACACAGGGCAGACGGTATTCGGTGCCACCACCCCTTTCACGCACCAGGAGCGTCGTTCGCGCTCCAGGCGAGGGCGGGCACCGGTCCGGCCGGACCGTTCCGGCCAACTTCAGTGCCGCTCCCGACCACTTCGCCTCGGCCAGGTAGTGGCCCAGGACGAGTTCGTCCGTGACGTCGAAGAAATCGTCCGGAACACCCACGTCGGGATCACGGAAACCGGGGTAGCAGGCGAACACGCGACCGTTCTCGACCGTGGTCTCCCAGGGTTCCTCGTCGAGTTTGAAACGCATGGCCCTGATCGCCTCATCCACCTTGCCGAGACGGATCAGCTCCAGCCGGAACCGGTCGTTGGCCGGCAGTCCTTGAAGGACCCCTTCAGCGCACCATTCACGGACGAAACCCTGGAAGACCGCGAACGCCTCCGCGCGAACCTCCGGGTCCTCCTCCAAGCCGAGGTGTTCCAGGAACTCTCGCTGTTCGCTCTGGAAGTGCCTGCGGAGCAGGAGGTCGCGGTCGGGCCCTTCGGGGACCTCGGCGGGGACCAGCTCGAACATGGCCCGTAGGAAGGGGAGGCGACGGCGGGCCCCGCCGGGGCGGCGGGTGTTGTTCTTGCCGTCAGCCCGCAGATCCGCGTAGTAGCAGTCGTAGCCGCCCACTACCGAGATCCGTTTCGCCCTCAGGTAGGCCATCGCGACGAAGGGCTGGTCCTGTCCCACTGGAAGGTCCGTACGGAATCGCAGACCGTGTTCCTGGAGGAACTGCTTCCGGAAGAGCTTGAGGGGGTTGAGCGCCCAGTAGACACGCGACTCGAACAAGGGTGCGTCCGGTTGGTCCCGACCGAACATGCTCTTGGGCACCGTGCGTCCGCCCGCGCCGACCATCTTGCCGAGGACGATGTCGGAGCCGTGCTCGGTGGCCATGGCCAGCATGCGCTCCAGGGCCTGCTCCCCGAGCCAGTCATCAGCGTCGAGGAAGAAGACGTACCGGCCCGAGACCAGGTCCAGGCCGGTGTTCCGCGGCCCTGCGGGCCCGCCGGAGTTGTCCTGGTGGACGACCCTGAGCCAGGGCCTCGTAGCGGCGAGCCCGTCGAGTTCCGTGCCAGTGCCGTCGGTGGACCCGTCGTCCACGACGATGCACTCCAGGGCGGCGGTCCCGAGCGTCTGGCGTTCCACCGATTCCACGCAGCGTGTGACCAGATCACCCGCGTTGTAGGCGGCGACCACCACGCTTACCTCGGGTGCCGCGCTCACCGAGCCCCCACCGGTACGTCCTCGTCGCTTCGCGACCGCTTCCGAACGTGGAGGTCGGTGCGCTCGTAGAGATCGTCCACGGCCGCGGTGAACCTGGTCAGGGCACTCGGGACGTCCGGCCCCAAAAGGTAATCCTTCAACTCATGGCGCTCGTCGAGCTTGGGGTCCTCGCCTGTGAGGGCCGCCAGCGCGCCTTCCAGGCCGGAGGCGTCCGGGGCAAGCAGGTAGGAGGCCCGGCTCGTCGGATGCTTCTCCTTGAACTCCTCCTCGGAGATGCCCTCGCAGTTGGTGATCGCGTAGGGCTTTCCGCTGGCGATGAAGTCGGCGACGACGCTGGAGATGTCACTGATCAAAAGATGTGACGCGTTGAAGCAGGAGTAGAGGGTGGGTGCGGAACCCTCGATCACCAGGTGGAGGCCATCATCGACGCGGGACCAGAAGTCCTCGTCCTTGGCAGCGGTAGGGCTCGGAGTTCCCGTGCGGCCACCGGCCTTCCTGTTCGCCTCGTTGATGAGGGACACGATCCGCTTGTGGGAGTGTTTGGCCTCGGCACTACGCCTACCGGTGAAGGGGTGGGGCTTGTAAACCACGCGTACCGGGGACGACGACCGAAGGAGGGCGCTGACCAGCGCGGGGCCAGCCGTGATCAGGGAGGTGTTGCCCGGTTCGTCCGTCCATCCCTCCCACGTGGGTGCGTAGAGCACCGTCTTGGTCTCCCCCTCGGGAGCGGTCCTAAGGATGGGGGCGAGCTGCGGGCGCCCAACCTCCACGATGTCCTCGTCACGGACGCCGACCGCGGCTCGCGCGTAACGGTCGCGACCGGCCCGGCCCGCCGTCCACACCTCGTCGTAGACCTTGCTGAAGGGGTTGACGCTGGCGACCTTGTCGCTGTCCCCGTGCCCCACGAACACGTGCCGCATCCGTGAATTGCGGAGCATGTGGATGTTCTTGCCGGTGTTGGCGGGGTAAAGGGCGACCCTGGCGTCCTCGAAGTCCAGCATCATCAGGTCCACTGCCTTGGGTACGCACAGCACCGGCAGCGTGGTGGAAGCCAGTTCGTTCGCGACCTTGCGCTCGCGCAGGACCACCAGGGAACGGCGGGGCAGCTCCTCGAGCGTGCGCAGCCACATATTGACCTGGTAGGTGGAGTCCCCGGAGCCGCTGAAGTACAGAACCACCTCGGGGTTGTAGGAGGACAACCACTCCTGGGACCGGTTCATCAGCGCCTCCTTGCCGGAGAAGCGCCTGGATTCGAGGTACCCAAGCGCCACCACGCCGCTGAGCGCGAGGGCCGCGAGCGCGCAGAGCACTCCACCGACCACGCCCAGCAGGTTCATGTCCCATAGCGCCGCGGCCGTCAGGCCCGCGACCAGCGGCAGTTCGCACAGGAAAACGAACCGTCCGGTGTTTGTCTGCGCCGATCCCCAACGGGGCTCGTCCGCCGCCTTGCCGGGCAGGTCGATGTTTCGGGTCTCCACTGCTGGCTGGAGGTTGACGGAAAGGTGGGCCACAGCACTGATGAGTACCTTCGAACCGACCAGGACCGCGACGGCCAGGAGCAGCCACCCGCTCACACCCGTGACGAGGCACAGGCCGAGCAGCAGGGCGGCTCGCACGAGGAAGCGCGGGTCCGGACCGGCCCCGATGCCCTTCAGCAGAGTCCAGATCCGCTGGGATCCGCGTCCGAGGAAGGCCTCCCCGATGTGGACGAGGAGGAAGAGGGCGAAGAAGAGCAGGGGGGCGTCCATGATCAGGGCCACTGCAGCGCCCAGGACACCCAGCCCGAACAAGAGAAGACCCAGGAGGGAGCCGCGTTCGTTGCGCATCAGATCTGTTCCCCGTTTCGCACCGGGTCTTCGCGTCGGACATCGATGACGTGGCCGGTCAGGCCCGAGAGCAGCACGTCGACGGAAGTACGGGCGACCTCTTCCGAACTGAGCAGGCTACCTGCGGGTTCCTGCCCGAAGGCCTTGGTCCGCATGGGGGTCTGGGTGCGTTCGGGGTTGATGCAGTTGATCCGCACCCCGTCTTCGGACCATTCGTCGGCGAGTGCTTGGGTCAGGTTGACCGTGGCGGCCTTGGTGGAGGAGTACAGGCTGTACTCAGCGCGGCCCCGCGTGTAGGAGCTGGAAGTGTAGAGCAGCAACTGCCCGCCGGTCCGGGTCAGGTAGGGAAAGCAGGCCCGGGCGATGTTGACCGGAGCCAGGTAGTTGACCCGAAGTGTCTCCTCGATCTGCTCCGGATCGGTCTGGTCCAGTCGACCGATGCGCAATACCCCGGCGGTGTTGACCACGAAGTCGATCCGGCCGGTGGCCGAGTGGGCCTGTTCCAGGGCGCCGGCCACGTCGTCGGGGTTGGCGACGTTGGTACGGGTGGCGCTGCGCGAGTAGCGGAAGACCCGGGCGCCGTGTTTCTCGGCGAGGTCGGCGACCCCGGCACCGATGCCGTAGCT
Organism: Nocardiopsis exhalans; assembly: GCF_024134545.1. Taxonomy (GTDB): domain Bacteria; phylum Actinomycetota; class Actinomycetes; order Streptosporangiales; family Streptosporangiaceae; genus Nocardiopsis; species Nocardiopsis exhalans. The sequence goes on along the minus strand of NZ_CP099837.1, from coordinate 1,203,018 downwards.
GCCACCGAAGACCACCACGGTCTTTCCGGACAGTTCCCGGATGTAATCCTCTTCGGAATACTCGGGGGTGGCGGAGGTAGCGAGTTGGAAGAGCTTGTCGGCGATGAAGATGTCGACCGGCTGGGTGACCTTCATGTTCTGCTCTTCGCCCGTGACCACGTGGATGGGCACCTGGGGGGTGTAGCGCAGCACCACCGAGCAGTCGTCAGTGGCCGTGAAACCGGCGTCCTGCCATGCTTTGGCGTAGGCGGCACGGATCGTGGAGAGGCGGAATGCCTGTGGGGTCTGCCCGCGGCGCAGCCGGGAACGGATGGGCACGTCGGTGATGAGGTCGTCGTCAACCTCGATGATGGTGTCCGAGGAGGGGATAGCCACGTCGACGGCGTGGTGGGTTTCCAGCGCGGTGACGCAGTCGTCGATGATCCGCTGGGAGAGCATGGGTCGGACGGCGTCGTGGAAAAGGACGTTGGTGTTGTCGACCGCGTAGTGGGACAAGGCGTCCAGGGCCAGTTGGGTGGTGGCGTTGCGGGAGGTACCGCCGGGCAGGATCCGGCTGACCTTGGTCAGCCCTGCCTTGCGGACGATGGCTTCCGCGTCACCCACGAAGCCGGGGTTCATCATGACGATGACCTCGTCCACCCTCTCGGCACGCTCGAAGACGGTCAGCGTGTGTTCGAGGATCGTCTTACCAGCGATCTTGAGCAGCTGTTTGGGCGTCGCCAGACCGATGCGTTGACCACTGCCCCCAGCCAAAACCACGGCAACAGTTCGAACGGCCAAGCGGGGAGCGGGCCGTGCGTCAACGGTTGTGGACAAAATAATCTCCAAGGGAGGAACTCACCGCACAGCTCATCGAAGAGGGCCCCGGAAGAACTCCACCGAGCGGGCACACATCCGCGAGCGCTACGCGAAGAGACACCGACATTCCAAATTCGTCACGACTGCATACCAACCAGGAGTCTTAGTGGCCGCGCCCACTCAAGCCATGCGCCCACTGCGCACTGCCTCGGGAGCATCGGCTCAACCCAACCCAGCCGTACGTCGCGGCGCAGGCCACTGGGCATCCTTGAAAAAGACGCGCGAAGTTCTCATCCGGTTTGCATGGCTTGGCGAATAATAGTACTTCGCGTTCGCATTGTTCCCCACGTCACCATCGCAGAGCTGAGACCAAACCATGCCCCAACAGCCGATACACCCTGCGGGACAGCGAAGGCAGACGCACATGTGAGCCGCAGCACTCTACGCGCACCTCGGGATACGCATTCACAGAGATTTCATCTCAAATCGGCAACAGAGGCTGCCCCGGTGGCAGGCCGGTCCCGGCCTCTCCTGATACTGGACCGGCGGGGAATTCTCCCTTGGACGCCGACACAACCTTTGACCGGCGCACTGCAAGAGCCGCCGGACCCGGCGGGCCCTGCCTTCACCTTCTTCGAGCCCGAGGCTGTTTTGTGTCCGATCCTGCCCTGAACCGCTTCTCCGACGCCGTCACGTCGCCCGTGGGCGTGCCGAAGAACCGCCACCGCCCCGACATCGAGGGGCTGCGCGCCGTCGCCGCCCTGCTGATCGCCGTTTACCACATCTGGTTCGGCACGGTCTCCGGCGGCGTCGACGTCTTCCTGCTGCTCACCGGCTTCCTCATCACGGGATCACTGGTCCGGGCGATGGAGCGCGACGGGCGCATCGACTTCGCGGCGTTCTGGACCAAGCTCGTCAAACGGCTGTTCCCTGCGGGCGCGGTCGTACTCGGCGCCGCCCTGCTGATGACCTACCTGTTCTTCCCGCGCTCGCAGTGGATGGCGGTCATCGACGACGTGCGGGCGTCGGTGCTCTACTACGGGAACTGGCACCTGGCTCTGGGCGCGGTCGACTACATGGCGGAGAACGCCGCGGCAAGCCCCGTCCAGCACTTCTGGTCGCTGGCCGTGCAGGGGCAGTTCTACCTGCTGTGGCCGCTCCTGATCACCGCCGCCGGGCTGGTTGCCGTATGGCTGGGCGCCCGGGTGCGCCACGCCGCGCTGGTGGCCGTGGGGTCGGTGTTCGCGGTCTCCTTCGGCTACTCGCTGTGGATCACCTCCACCGAGCCGGTATGGGCCTACTTCGACACCGGCGCGCGCCTGTGGGAGCTCGCGCTGGGCGGTCTGCTCGCTCTGGTCGTCCACCGGGTGAACCTGCCGAGCCGACTGCGTCTGGTCGCCGGGTGGCTCGGCCTGATCGCGCTCGTCATGTGCGGGTTCGTGATCGGCGACTCCCTGCCCTACCCGGGGTACGCCTCGCTGTGGCCGACTCTCGCCGCCTTGCTGATCATCCTCGCGGGCGCGGGTGAGGCCGCCAACAGCCGTACTTCCGCGAACCACCTCCTGGGCCTGCGCCCGCTGACCTGGCTGGGCGGACACGCGTACACGCTGTTCCTGTGGCACTGGCCGGTGCTGATCGTCTACTTGGAGCTCACCGACCGGGTCAAGCCATCGCTGACCGGCGGTTTCCTGGTGCTGGGCGCCTCGTTCGCGGCGGCGCTGGCCACCAGCTGGGTGATCGACGGCGGGGTCAACCGGGTCACCCGCAGACTCCGCACCCCGAGCTGGTCGCTCGCGGCCGGAATCATCTTCATCATCCCCGTACTGGTGGCGGGCGCCCTGTGGGGCCAGTCCATCGAGCGCGACCGGCAGCTGCGCACCGAGCTCAGCTCCAACCCGCTCGCCTACCCCGGCGCGGCCGTCCACCTGGACCAGAACCTGGCCGAGAACCTGCCCGTGCTTCCGGTCTACCCCGACACGACCACGGTCGCCCGGGACACCATCGACCAGACCCGCGAGTGCAACACGCTGATCGATGACCCCGAGGTGACCACCTGCGAGTTCGGCGACCTGGATTCGGACTACACGATCGCCCTGGTGGGCAGCTCACATGTGCGGCACTGGTTCCAGGCCCTGGAGACCCTGGCCGAACAGCACGGGTGGCGTCTGGTCACCATGACCAAGAACGCCTGCCAGTTCAGCGCCGAGATCCAAAACTACCGGGGTTCGGAGTACCAGGAGTGCACGGAGTGGAACGAGGGCGTCATGGACGAGCTGGCCGAGCTGCGGCCGGACACCGTGTTCGGCCTGGCCTCGCTGACCGTCAAGAGCGACAGTAAGGAGGAGCACGTACCCGAGGGCTTCGTGGAGCGCTGGCGCCAGCTCGACGGCATGGGCATCGACGTCGTCGCGGTCCGGGACACCCCCCGATTCGACTTCAACGTCCCCGACTGCACGGACCGCAACAACCCCTCGGAGTGCTCGGAACCGCAGTTCGACTCGATGTTGGAGCGGCCCCCCTTCAAGGACCTCACCAACGTCCCGCACAACACCCGGTTCCTGGACCTGACCGACTACCTGTGCCAGGACGGCGTCTGCCCTGGTGTGATCGGGAATCAGCTGGTGTTCTACGACCACCACCACTTCACCTACGCGTTCTCCCAATCCCTGGCCATGGTCATGGAGCCCTACCTGCTGGAAGCGATCGGGCACACCCTGCCCGAGGACGAGCTCACCCTGTTCGACATCGCGATGTCTGACCAGGAGAACGAGCTAGTCCCTGCCGCCGCCGAGGAGAGGGACGGCTCCACCCTCTGATCCGGCTCGGTAAAGGTTCAGGCCGACAACATAGACGTCCAGCCGGCGAAAGCGCGGCAGCCGCCCTCACAGCCCTCAAGCCAGCATCCGGTGCAGCCCGTTCAGGTGTGTGAGGGAGTCATGCTCCCGCAGTTCCGCGTAGTGGGGGTGTATCGGCGTCAGAGTGCCGATTCAGCTTCTCCAAGCACGGGGGGGGTTGGCCGTGGGGTCTTCGTCGCCCCAGTCGCTCAGATTGGTCAACGTCCCCTGAACCGTCGCTCCTGTCCGGGGACGAGTTCGGGTTCGTCCCTCTCCCCGTACTGCTCCACCGCCAAGAGCATCATCTTCTCCGCGTAGGATTCCGCGTCCCGCGCGGAGAGACCGTCATGCGGAGGACCGGTGCGTTGGGAGGTCTCGAGATCCGGAACGTGTCCGGGCACGACAGCGTGGAGGAGCTCGCCTGGCCGAGGATGCGTCGCTGCGCCGCCCGGTGCGGATCCCCTCTGGCCGAGTCAGGGGCGGAGCAACCGCTCCTGTTTCGTGATGTTGTTCGGCAGGCGGTGCCGCAGACGGAGTAGGACACCTGTGCCAGTGAACAGGTCATCTTGCTTGTGGCTCCGCGTCCCTACCCGATAGCGATGGCCAATACCTACTCGACCGCCCTGCCCCTGGTCTCCATCGACCTCACTCCCGGACCACGTAAGGCCGAACCAGGGCGCCCGCAACCTCATCCGGGTCTGCCCAGTCGCACGCTTCCCGGCACTGCTCGCAAGCTCCCACCGCCGAGGTGCCGAAGACAGCTGGGGCCGAATCGGTTCGGTTCTGGTCGGGGCCCCGATCACCTGGCACAAGGAGTCAGCCGACTTCCTTGAGCGCCTGATCTCCTGAAGTGTTTGACCTGAAACGAGGCCTCCCATGGACATGACCACCGCGCAGTGGCGCAAGTCCAGCTACAGGAACCCCGGGGGCCCGCAGTGCGTGAAGGTCGCGGAGCTACGTGGTATGGCCGCTGTCCGCGACACCCAGAACCGCGAGCTGGGACACCTCACTTTCCAGAGCACGGAGTTGTCCCATCTGCTGAGTACTCTTCAGCACTGACACGATCGGACACTCTGTTCGATCTCACCATGCGCGACTGGCAGACACGGAAGGGCGGTCACGATCCCAGGGGGGTCGTAACCGCCCTCCTCACATTCATCGGCGGGGGTCAGGAAAGCTCTCCGCGCAGGGCTCGGGCGTGGAGGTTGTGGAGGCGCTCCACCCAGTCCTCGTGGGCGGGCGGGTGGAAGTGGTTGCGCTCGCCCCAGTCGCGGTTGGGCCTGCGGAAACGGGCGGCGCGGACGTCGGCCAGGGTGCCGAAGAGGCCGCTGTCCTCGAAGACGGCGTTGCCCTGGCGCGGGCCCACCCCGAACTCGGTGAGCACCAGGGCGGGCACCCGGTGGGTGAGTGCTTCGAGGACGGCCGTCGAACCCGCGGCGACCAGGCCGCGGGCCCGGTTCAGCTGGTCGGCCAGTGGGCCCGAGCGGAAGTTCGGGGCGCGGTCGCCGACCCTCCCTTCGGCCAGCAGAGCGTGCCAGGTCGCCATGAGCTCCGGGCTGGCGTTCTTCTCCCGGCCCAGGTGCACGACCACTTCGAGGTCGGGGCGCTTCGCGGCGAGTTCGGTGAGGGCCAGCAGGAGGTGCCTGCGGCCCTGTTCCGTGTCCGGGGTCCCGGGGTGGGCCGCGTACACCACCCGGTTCCTGCCGGTGCCCTGCTCGGCCTCTCGGGCTCCGAGGGGCAGGCTCGACAGCCCCACCTCGCCCCTGGTGCCGAGTTTCTCACCCAGGGCCCTGTAGTCGGCGACCTCACGGTGGCTGTGCGCCACGACCAGGTCGACCCGGGAACGGTGTAGCCATTCCCCCTCGACCGCGGGTACCGACAGGGCGGGCAGGGCGGAGGCCACCACCGGGCGGTAGCGGCGGAACACCGATCTCAGGGACCAGGAGAGGCTTTCCACGAGCGGGCCGGAGCAGTTGAGCAGCACGGCGTCGGGGCGGCGGCGTCGGACCAGTCGGCGGGTCTGCCTCGTGGTCAGGACCGGAACGCGTAGACCGGCCTGCCCGGTGCCCTCGGTTTCCTCCCGGATACGGGCGGGGGAAGGGGTGCTGCCAGTACGGACGACGACCAGTCCCACGGTGGTCCCGGGCCAGCTGAGGCGGTCGAGCATGGCGACGCTGAGCCGGACCCGTTCCACGGAGTCGGCGACCGCCAGAACCGTGAGAGCGCCGGGGCCGGGGCGCCTCCGTGTGGGAATGAGCGTCACGAAGCCGTCTCCTTGGCGTTCGGGGTGAAGGGTCCCAGGCTACACACGGGCTGTGAACGCTACGGAACTCCCGGAACGCCGACGGCGGCCGTCCCCCGGGGACGGCCGCCGTCGGGCTGGGGAGGGCTACTCGCCCTTCCAGACGGGGGCGCGCTTCTCGGCGAAGGCGATTGCCCCCTCCATCGCGTCCTGGCTGACGAACACGGGGCCCGCCAGCTCGTTCTGCCTGTCCCACATCTGGTCGCTGGACCAGTCGTCCGAGGCCTGGATGATCTCCTTGGAGACCTTCAGGGCCAGCGGACCGTTGGGGGTGATGCGGGCGGCCAAGGCCTTGGCGCCTTCGAGGGCGCCGCCGCTCGCGGTGATCTGGTTGACCAGACCGAGGTCGGCCAGGCGCTGGGCGTCGACGAAGTCGCCGGTGAGGGCGAACTCCATCGCGATGTTGCGCGGGATGCGGTGCTGCAGGCGCAGCAGGCCGCCCGCTCCGGCGACCAGGCCGCGCTTGACCTCGGGGATGCCGAACTTGGCGTCGTCCGCGGCCACGACCAGGTCGCAGGCGAGCACCGCCTCGAAACCACCGGCCAGGGCGTACCCCTCGACCGCGGCGATCAGCGGCTTCTTCGGGCCGCGCTCGGCGAAACCGCCGAAGCCGCGCCCCTCGACGACCGGGACCTCGCCCTTCATGAAGGCCTTGAGGTCCATCCCGGCGCAGAAGGTGCCGCCCGCGCCGGTGATGATCGCTACGTTGACGTCCTTGCGGGCGTCCACGTCGTCCAGCGCCTCGGCGATCTGGGCGGCTACCGCGGCGTTCACCGCGTTCTTGGCCTTGGGGCGGTTGATGGTGATGACGGCGACGCCGTCATCGGCGGTGTAGAGAACCTCGTCGGACACGGTGTCCTCCTACTTCGGGGGCATGCGCAGGCCGCCGTCGATGCGGACGACCTCGCCGTTGATGTAGCTGACCTCGAGCAGGGTCCGGGCGAGCTTGCCGAACTCGGCGGCGGTGCCCAGGCGCTTGGGGAAGGGCACCGGAGCGGCGAGCTTCTGCTTGAACTCCTCCGAGCCCGGGCCGTCGCCGTAGATGGGCGTCTCGAGGATGCCCGGGGCGATGGTGTTCACGGTGACGCCGATGGCGGCGAGGTCGCGGGCGGCCGGGAGGGTCATGCCGATCACGCCGCCCTTGGAGGACGAGTAGGCGATCTGGCCGATCTGGCCCTCGATGCCCGCGAGGGAGGCGGTGTTGAGGATGGAGCCGCGCTCGCCGTCCTCGTTGACCGGCTCGGTCTTGGCGATCTCGGCCGCCGCCAGACGGAGCACGTTGAACGTGCCGATCAGGTTGACCTGGATGACCTTCTGGTAGCTGTCCAGGTCGTGGGGGTTGCCGTTCCGGTCCACCGTGCGGGTGGCCCAGCCGATCCCGGCGCAGGACACCGCGACGCGGAAGGGCTTGCCGGTGTCGGCGGCGGCCTGGACCGCGGCCTTGACCTGGTCCTCCTGGGAGACGTCGGTGGAGACGAAGACGCCACCGATCTCCTTGGCGACAGCCTCGCCGCGCTCGGCGTTGAGGTCGGCGACGACGACGGTGGCACCGGCAGCGGCGAGTTCCTTGGCGGTGGCCTCACCGAGGCCACTCGCGCCGCCCGAGACGAGGGCGGAGATTCCGTTGAGATCCATGTGCCGCACTCTACCGAGGATGTGACCCACGCACTAGAACCGGGTTCGGTTAATCGCGAATAGTCCCGTGACCAGCAGCGATCGAAGCGCGAAAACGGGTATGACCAAAGCACCCCGCTCTGTCGTCACACAGCGCTACCTTCCTGTCATGCGAAGAACAGCGACACTAGAGTGGGCTCAGGAATCGACCCAGGAGGATTCGATGGCCGATCCGCTCCCCGACTGGTTCATGCCCCCGGCTGAGGGTTGGACCGCCGACGACATGGACCACCTCCCTCCGGAAGCCCCCCGGATGGAGCTCATCGACGGAGCGCCCATCGTGATGTCCCCCCAGACCCGGTTCCACAGTCGTGTCATCAGGCGGCTGACCAACGCGTTGGAGGAACAGGCGCCTACCGGACTCATGGCAGACGAGGAACTGACCACCACGCTCGACAAGCACCAGCGTCCCGAGCCGGACATCGTCGTCTACAGGGACCGCGAGGCCGAACAGGAGGACTGGTACGAGGCAACCAGCATCCCTCCGGAGGACGTGGTTCTCGTGGTGGAGGTCGAGTCACCCGAGTCCGTCTTTCGCGACAGGGAGGTCAAGCCCGGAAAGTACGCCGCGGCAGGCATACCCCACTTCTGGCGCGTGGTCTGGGAGAACGGGAGGGCGGTCGTCCACGTGTATGAGCTCGACGCCACGACAAGGGGCTACGTAGCCATGGGGATCTTCCGCGATCGGCTGGAACTCCAGGTGCCCTTCCCCATCGAAGTTAACCTGAAGAAGCTCGTCAGGAGTTAGCTCACCAGCGAGCCCTCCCCAGACGCTGCTGTCGGCGGCGGCTGCGGCCCCTCGGCAGGGCTTCGCGGGCGAGGTCGGCGGCGCCGATCATGCCCGCCTCGTTGCCCAGGGCGGCGGCGACCACACGGGCCTCCGGGCGGTAGCCGCGGCCGGTCAGGCCCTTGGCGAAGGCGCTGCGGGCAGGGCCGAGCAGCAGCTCCCCCACTTCGGAGACCCCGCCGCCGATCACGAACAGCTCCGGGTCGAAGGCGGCCGCCAGGTTGGCCAGGCCCACGCCCAGCCAGCCTCCCGCGTCTTCGAGGAGTTCGCGGCAGGCACGGTCGCCCTTGCGGGCCAGTTCGCTGACCAGCGGTCCGGTGATGAGTTCGGGGTCGCCGCCCACGGCCTGGCGCAGCACCTCGGCCACCGGAGACTCCGCGGCCACCAGTTCGCGCGCCTCGCGGGTGAGCGCGTTGCCGCTGGCGTACTGCTCCCAACAGCCGCGATTGCCGCACTCGCAGCGGTGCCCGCCCGGGACCACGGTCATGTGCCCGAACTCGCCCGCCAGACCGTAGCGGCCGCGGTGCAGAGCGCCGTCCAGGACGATCGCGCCGCCGATCCCGGTGCCCAGGTTCACCACCACGACGTCGTCCACGCCCCTGGCCGCACCCGCCCGGACCTCGGCCCAGGCGGAGGCGTTGGCGTCGTTCTCCACCACCACCGGCAGGCCCAGGCGGACCGACAGCGCGTCCCGGAGCGGTTCCTCCCGCCAGGACAGGTGCGGGGCGAACAGCACCCGGGAGCGGCGTTCGTCGACGAACCCGGCCGCGCCCACCCCCACGGCCCGCACCCGGTACTCCTGGCGCAGCTCGGACACGACCGCGACGATCGTGTCCTCCACCACCGAGGGGCTCTTGCTTCTCTCCGGGGTCTCGGTGCGCAGGCGCGCCAGCACCCGGCCGCCGGAGGTGACCACACCGGCGGCCACCTTGGTCCCGCCGATGTCCACCCCGATGGTCAGGGAGTGCCCGTACCGCGCGTACGTCATCATGTCCGCTCCACTCCGCCGCCCCGAGGGGTCGGTCCCGGGCCTTCGACCCTAGGCAGAGCCCTCCCCCAGGGGTGCCCCACCACACCGTTCACACACGAAAACGCGCACCCGGGCCGCTCGGTGCGAAAGTGCACGGCGTGCCCGGGTGCGCGTGAAAAGCCTCGGTTCTAGCCGAGCGCGGAGCGGACCACCCCGGCCAGGCGCTCGGCCACGGCGGTGGCCTGCTCCTGCTCGGGGGCCTCCACCATGACGCGGACCTTGGGCTCGGTCCCGCTGGGGCGGATCAGCACCCGGCCGGTCTCGCCCAGTTCGGCCTCGGCCTCGCGCACGGCCGCGGCCAGCTCCTCGGACTCCGCGGCGCGGGCCTTGTCCACGTCGGGGACGTTGATCAGGATCTGCGGCAGGCGGGTCATCACCTTGGCCAGCTCGGCCAGGCCCTGTTTGCGGTGGGCCATCGCGGCCAGCAGGTGCAGGCCGGTGAGCAGGCCGTCGCCGGTGCTGGCGTGGTCCAGCAGGATCACGTGGCCGGACTGCTCGCCGCCCAGGCCGAACCCGCCGCGCTTCATCTCCTCCAGCACGTACCGGTCACCGACCGCGGTCTCCACCACGGTGATGCCCTCGCGCGCCATCGCGAGCTTGAGGCCCAGGTTGGACATGACCGTCACCACGAGGGTGTCCTCGACCAGACGCCCGGCGTCCTTGGCCTCGGTGGCCAGGATCGCGAGGATCTGGTCGCCGTCCACCACGTTGCCTTCGGCGTCCACCGCCAGGCAGCGGTCGGCGTCGCCGTCGTTGGCGATACCGGCGTCCGCGCCGTGCAGGCGCACCGCCTCCTGGAGGGTGCCCAGGCTGGTGGAACCGCAGCCCTGGTTGATGTTGTGACCGTCGGGCCGGTCACCGATCGCGATGACCTCCGCGCCCGCCCGGCGCAGCGCTTCGGGGGCGACCGTGCTGGCCGCGCCGTTGGCGCAGTCCATGACGACCTTGAGGCCCTTGAGGCTGTGCGAGAGGGAGTCCAGGACGTGCTTGGTGTAGAGCTCGACGCCGTCGTGGGACTCGGTGACCCGACCGACCGCCTCGCCCACGGCGGGGGTCGAGGGGACGCCGAGCATGCCCTCGATCTCCTCCTCCAGGGCGTCCTCGAGCTTCTGCCCGCCCTTGGCGAAGAACTTGATGCCGTTGTCCGGGGCCGGGTTGTGGCTCGCCGAGAGCATCACGCCGAAGTCGGCGCCCAGGACACCGGTCAGGTACGCCACGGCCGGGGTGGGCAGCACACCGACCTTCACGACGTCCACGCCGGTACTGGCCAGACCCGCGACGACCGCGGACTCCAGGAACTCACCGGACGCGCGCGGATCGCGGCCCACGACCGCGAGCGGACGCCGGTCCTCATCGGCGGAGGCCAGGACCCGCGCCGCCGCGATGGACAGTTCCAGGGTGAGCGAAGCGGTCAGGTCTCGTCCCGCGAGACCGCGTACGCCGTCGGTTCCGAACAGCCGAGCCACAGGCTTTCAGCCCCTTTCGAAAGCGGCGCCGGGGAACCGGCGCCGGTGAAGTTCAGCGTGGCGGAGAGAGCCACCGTGAAAAACCAAAAGCCCGTACGCCGCCCCGACAGCGGGGACGACGCACGGGCGAAAGCTCAGCCGAGCAGATGCCGGCGCATGAGCATTAGCGCTTGGAGAACTGCGGAGCCTTGCGCGCCTTCTTGAGACCGGCCTTCTTCCGCTCGACCTCGCGGTCGTCACGGGTGAGGAAACCGGCCTTCTTCAGGGTCGGGCGGTTGTTCTCGGCGTCCAGGGTCGCCAGCGCACGGGCGATGCCGTGACGCAGGGCGCCGGCCTGGCCGCTGGTGCCGCCGCCGTCCAGACGGGCGAAGACGTCGTAGGCGCCGTCGAACCCGAGGGAGACGAACGGGTCCTTGACGGTCTGCTGGTGGACCTTGTCCGGGAAGTAGACGTCAAGCGGCTTGCCGTTGATCTTCCACTCGCCCGAACCGGGGGCGATGCGGACGCGGGCGACGGCCTGCTTGCGACGACCGGTGCCGGCGCTGGGGCCGGAGGCGGTGGGGACGTAGGCGGCGTCAGTCGCCTCGTCCGACTCGCTGGTGTACTCGGAGGGGAACTCCTCCGGGTTGTCGGCGATTTCCTGCTCGACGTTCTCGATGCCGGTGGGCTCGACCACGGTGATCCTCGTGCTTCCTGTAAAAGTCTGCGAACGCCTAGGCGGGCTGCGCGATCGTCTTCATTTCGAACGGAACCGGCTGCTGGGCCTGGTGCGGGTGCTCCGCGCCGGCGTACACCTTGAGCTTCTTGGCCATCTGGCGGCCGAGGGAGCCCTTGGGGAGCATGCCCTTGACGGCCTTCTCGATGGCCCGCTCGGGGTTCTTCTCCAGCAGGTCGGCGTACGCGATCGAACGCAGACCACCGGGGTAACCGGAGTGCCGGTAAGCGCGCTTCTGGTCGAGCTTCTTACCGGTCAGCGCGACCTTCTCGGCGTTCACGACGATGACGAAGTCGCCGGTGTCGATGTGGGGCGCGTAGTAGGGCTTGTGCTTGCCCCGAAGCAGCGTGGCGATCTGGCTCGACATACGCCCGAGCACGAGATCGGTCGCGTCAACAACGTGCCACTGACGCTGGACATCGCTTGGTTTGGGGCTGTATGTGCGCACGATCGTTTGCCTTCGCTCTTCAGTCGGCTGCCCCATCCCGAACGGGATGGTGGACTCGTATTACGGAACACCCCAACGGGTGCGGGGCCGGGAACAGCCGTCGCGGGTGCGGGGCTGCTACTTGGCCGGATGTCCCATGTCCAATCAGGACGACCCGGTCGTGAGTGCGCAGACGATGGTGCGTGGATCGGCACCCAGCTTCGGGAGTTTGGGGCCCACGGCAACTCAACGCACAACGACGAAATATCCTACCTGTCTACCCTAACGCAGGTCAAAGCGCGCCGGGTCGACTGGTGGGATTTCGTCTGGCGGGAAAGCGCCGGGACGGGTTCACATCCGTGACCTCTCCGCCTTTTATTATGCCCGTTGTCGGGAGTGCTTCGTCCTGCTCCCGCCCGCGCGTTGGTTACCCTTGCACCGAAAGGCCACGCTCCGCCCGGTATCACGGGCGATGACGTGAGCTTTGGAGACGCCCGTCACGGTCGCCGGAACACGCCGATCCGACACGGACGCCACCGCGCGGACACAGGCCACGGGCCCGGCGCACCGCGGCCCAGTCCCACCCTCAGAGCCTTCGGAGACTCCCATCAGCACCCATCCGAACCCGCCTCAGTACGGCCCAGACGGACGACCTCTCCAGCCGGAGGGCGGCGAAGGTCCGGACCTGCTCGGGTCGCCCTCCCAGCCTGAGGGCCAGCCTCCCACACCGGGCCCGCAGCAGCCGTTCGGCACGCCCGGTGCGCCCGGTGGGCCAGGGATTCCCGGCGCGGGCCCCTCCGGACCGCAGTTCCCTCCGCACGCCGGACCGAGCGGCCCGCAGGCGCCGCAGCCCCCGCAGGGCTTCCCGCCGCCCGGCCAGTTCCCGCAGGCCCCCCAGGGCGGGCAGGGTCCCCAGGGTGGCCCGGGCCCCCAGGGAGGCCAGAATCCCCAGGGAGGACTGGGCCCGCAGGGCTTCCGGGGCCCACAGGGCCACCCGACGGCACCGAGCGGACCGCAGTTCCCTCCGCACGCCGGACCGAGCGGCCCGCAGGCGCCGCTGCCGCCCAACACCCCCCAGGCACCCCAGAACGCCCCCCGGCCGGGCGGCCCCCTCCCGGGCCCTCCCAGCGGCCCGACCGGCGGCCACCCCGGCATGGGACATCTCACCCAGAGCGGACCGAACATCCCGCCCGGCGCGCCCCAGGGCCCCCCGCCCGGCGCCCCGAGGCCGGGGCTCGCGCAGGGCGCCCCGGTCCCGCCGCACATGCGGGGCCGTCCGCCGCAGGCGCCCCCCGGCCAGCTCCCGGGCCACCCCGGACCGCCCCAGGGACCCCCGCCCGGCGGCCCGCAGGGCACGCCCACCGGCGGTCAGCCGCCGATGCACCAGCAGATCCCGCCCCCGCCGAACTCCCTCCCGCCCGGTGGTCCCGGCGCGCCCGGAATGCCGCCGCACGGAGCGCCCGCCGGAGCCCTGCCCCCCGCGGCCCCTGGCCACCAGCCTCCGCGGCCCGCGCCGCCCCGGCCCGCGGAGGAGCCGGTCTTCCCGCCCGACGCCATGGGCGCGACCCAGAGCCTGAACGCGGTCCCCGCCGCCCCTTCCGGACCCGCCGCGCGTCCGCTGTACCGCGACGAGGTGCCCGAGGACGCGGGCGCCGACACCGCGCAGTTCGACGTCCAGCGCGTCCAGGACGACTACGACGACTATGACGATTACGACGACTACGACGACGGCTACCCGCAGCGGCCGTCGAAGAAGCGCGGCATCCTCATGGGCACGGCCTTCGTCGCCCTGCTCCTGATCGCGGGCGGCGGCGCCTTCTACTTCGCCAGCGGCGGCTTCGGCTCCGGCGGCGGGGCCAACGCCGTCACCGTCGCGGACGAGGGCAGCGACCCGGGCACGCTCTCCCCGGACAGCCTGTTCCCGGAGTCGATCGAGATCGAGGGCCAGGGCACGTTCAGCCGCGTGGCCGTCGACGACAGCGAGGACTGCTCCGAGGGCACCCACGGCGAGTACGGCCAGATCCTGGCCGACAACGACTGCCGCCAGCTGGTCCGCGCCTCCTACCTGAGCGAGGACCAGAACCACGCCGTCACGGTGGGAATCGCGGCCATGCCCAGCGATGACGAAGCCGAGACGGCCATGGGCGCACAGGACCTGGTCGGCGCCCAGTGGTTCGCCGGGCTCCCCGGCGAGGAGGGCACCCCCGCCGAGCGCCTGGGCTACTCCGGCGGCCACGGCAGCAGCGGCCAGTGGGGCCGCTACCTCCTCTTCGCACTGTCCGCCAACAGCGACGGCAGCGGCGACGCGGAGGAGGACGGCGCCAACGCCACCGAGCTGCGCGACATCGGTGAGGGCTTCATCGACACCGCCTACGACGCCCTCGCCGACGACCGGGCCTGACCCCTGGCCCGGGCACTCCGCGGCAACACACGAAAACGGTGCCACCCCGGTTGTCCACAGCCTGTGGGCAACCGGGGTGGCGCCGTCTCGCGTGCTGACCTCTCATCGACCTCGGGAGACTCGGTCTCCGCCCGTATGCCCCTAGGCGCCGGTCCCCTACCCGCGGTGCCCCTTGCAGGGCAGCTCCCGTACCCGTCGCGTCAGGTTGGCCCGCTCCGCCAGCTCCTCGTCCGCCGGATACCGGACCTCCTCCAGGCTCAGCCCCTGCGGACCGACCACGTGCACCGACGAATCGCGCACAGCCGCCCCCAGAACCCGGCCGGGCCACTCAACCTCGCGCCGCCCGTCCCCCACCGCCAGGAGGGCGCCCACAAGCGCACGCACCATGTTGTGGCAGAAGGCGTCCGCCTGGATGGTCCCGGCGATCAGGTACTCGCTCTCCCGGATCCACTCCAGCCGCAGCAGTTCGCGAATGGTCGTGGCACCCTCCCGCTTCTTGCAGAAGGCCGCGAAGTCGTGCTCCCCGACCAGCAGCGCGGCGGCCTCGTTCATCCGATCCACGTCCACCGGGTGCCGGTGCCACAGCACGTCCCGGCGGCGCAGCGGGTCCACGCCGTGGGGCGCGTCGCTGATCCGGTACACGTAGCGTCGGAACAGCGGCGAGAAGCGCGCGTCGAAACCCGGCGGAGCCAGCCGCACCCCGTTCACCCGCACGTCCTTGGGGAGCACCCCGGCGAGCCTGCGCAGTACCCGCTCCCCCTCGCTCTCCCACGTGGTGAGCGGGATGTCCGCCTGGGCCACCTGGCCGCGGGCGTGCACCCCCGCGTCGGTACGCCCGGCGCACGCCACCGAGACCTCGGGCAGCCGTAGCACCCTGGCCAGGGCCGACTCCAGCTCACCCTGCACAGTGCGCCGGGTCGGCTGGGTGGCCCACCCGGAGAAGTCGGTGCCGTCGTAGGCGATCTCCATCCGCAGCCGGACAGTCGTCTCCTTCTCGGACGCCTCGCTCACGGCCGTAGCCTTCTCGTCCATTCCCACCTCGTCCATTCGCGCCCCTCGTTCAGGCCCACCCGGGAAAAGAAGAGTGCCCGGCCCCCGCAGGGGTCGGGCACTCCATGAGCGTGTCGCGCGGGCCGGGGCCCTGAGCGCGTCAGCGCTACTTGCTCTCGGTCTCCGAGCTCTCAGCCTTCTCCGCGGCAGCCTCGGGGGCCTCGGCGGCCTCCTCGGTCTTGGCCTCGGTGGCCTCGGCCTCGACCGGCTCCTCGACGGGAGCGGCAGCCGCGGCGGCCGGAGCGGCGGGGGCGCTCAGCGCCTCGACCAGCTCGATGACCGCCATCGGGGCGTTGTCGCCCTTGCGCGGACCGATCTTGGTGATACGGGTGTAACCACCGGAACGGTTCTCGTAGCGCGGACCGATCTCGGTGAAGAGCTCGTGCACCACGGACTTGTCCGTGATCTTGGTCAGCACCTGACGACGGGCGTGCAGGTCACCGCGCTTGCCGAGAGTGATGAGCTTCTCGGCGTACGGACGCAGGCGCTTGGCCTTGGCCTCCGTGGTGCGGATCCGGCCGTGCTGGAACAGCGAGGTGGCGAGGTTCGCCAGGATGTGCCGCTCGTGAGCGGGCCCGGAACCCAGACGGGCGCCCTTGGTAGGCGTGGGCATGGTGTCGTTCTCCTAGTGATGCGGTCCACGGCCGCACTCGGCCGGGGACCTTGGGGCGACGAAGGTTAGTACTGCTCCGTCTCGACGAAGGACTCACCCTCGTCGTCCTCGGAGCCGTAGGAGTCGGCCGCGGTGCTGGGGTCGAATCCGGGCGGGGAGTCCTTCAGGGACAGGCCCATGTCGATGAGCTTCTGCTTGACCTCATCGATGGACTTGGCACCGAAGTTGCGGATGTCCAACAGGTCCTGCTCGGAGCGGGCAACCAGCTCACCAACGCTGTGGATGCCCTCACGCTTGAGGCAGTTGTAGGACCGGACCGTGAGGTTGAGGTCCTCGATCGGCAGCGCCAGGTCCGCCGCGAGCGCGGCGTCCGTCGGCGACGGGCCCATGTCGATGCCCTCGGCGTCGACGTTGAGCTCACGCGCCAGACCGAACAGCTCGACCAGGGTCTTGCCCGCGCTGGCCACGGCGTCACGGGGACGGATGGCCGGCTTGGTCTCGATGTCGACGATCAGGCGGTCGAAGTCGGTGCGCTGCTCGACTCGGGTGGCCTCGACCTTGTAGGTCACACGCAGCACCGGCGAGTAGATGGAGTCGATCGGGATCCGACCGATCTCCTGGCCCTGCTGCTTGTTCTGCGTCGCCGAGACGTAACCGCGGCCGCGCTCGACCGTCAGCTCCATCTCCAGCTTGCCCTTGCCGTTCAGCGTGGCGATGTGCAGGTCGGGGTTGTGCACCTCGACACCGGCCGGCGGAGCGATGTCCGCGGCGGTCACCACACCGGGGCCCTGCTTGCGCAGGTACATCAGAACCGGCTCGTCGTGCTCGGAGCTGACGACCAGGCCCTTGAGGTTGAGGATCATCTCGGTGACGTCCTCCTTGACCCCGGGCACGGTGGTGAACTCGTGCTCGACGCCCTCGATGCGGATGCTCGTCACAGCCGCACCGGGGATGGAGGACAGCAGGGTACGCCGAAGCGAGTTACCGATGGTGTAGCCGAAGCCCGGCTCCAGCGGCTCGATGACAAACCTCGAGCGCAGGTCCGAGACGACTTCCTCGGCGAGCGTGGGACGCTGTGCGATCAACATGGTCCGTGTCTTCCCTTCCACATGGCCGCCCGCTATTTGACGGCCACCGGATGGGCACCTCCGGATCGGTGGTGCCCTCTACTCGGATTCCTACCCTGCCCGCGCGGCCCCAGACAGGGGCCGCGGCGGGCGCACCACGGGGCACCCGCGCGGTAGGAGGCGCGGGTGCCGGTGCCGATCAGACGCGGCGGCGCTTCGGCGGGCGGCAGCCGTTGTGCGGGACCGGGGTGACGTCCTGGATGGAGCCAACCTCGAGACCGGTCGCCTGCAGCGAACGGATGGCGGTCTCCCGGCCGGAACCCGGGCCCTTCACGAAGACGTCGACCTTGCGGACGCCGTGCTCCTGGGCGCGGCGGGCAGCGGCCTCAGCGGCCATCTGCGCGGCGTAGGGGGTGCTCTTACGCGACCCCTTGAAGCCGACCTGACCCGAGCTGGCCCACGCGATCACCGCACCGGTGGGGTCGGTGATGCTCACGATCGTGTTGTTGAACGTGCTCTTGATGTGAGCGTGCCCGTGGGCAATGTTCTTCTTTTCCTTGCGGCGCACCTTGCGCGCGGCACCCTGACGGCCCTTAGGCGGCATGAGCGAAACTCCCAGAGATCATCGGTCCGTGTGTGTCTTCTCGGACGCGGTTGACAGGTCCGAGGCGGACTACTTCTTGCCGGCCTTCTTCTTGCCGGCCACGGTCTTCTTCTTGCCCTTGCGGGTACGGGCGTTGGTCTGCGTACGCTGACCGCGGACCGGAAGGCCACGACGGTGGCGGATGCCCTGGTAGCTTCCGATCTCCATCTTGCGACGGATGTCGGCCTGGACCTCGCGTCGCAGGTCACCCTCGACCTGGTAGTTGGCGTCGATCCACTCGCGCAGCTTGACCAGGTCCTCTTCGGACAGCTGGTAGACGCGGGTGTTCCCGTCGACACCGGTGTTCTTCAGGGTTTCGAGGGCGCGAGTACGGCCAACCCCGAAAACGTAAGTGAGAGCGATCTCCACCCGCTTGTCGCGGGGGAGGTCAACGCCGGCAATACGTGCCATGTGGGCGAGACTCCATCCATGCATTATGCGGAGGTCTGACCCGTTCCATCCTCTCGTCGCCCAATCGACGAGGCCCCGGCCTCCGACCGGGGGTTCTCCCCCACCACCAGCGGGCGGGAGATCGGAACAGGTTTTTCGTTGTTTCACGTGCCCGGTGGGGAAGACCTCCCCCTACCGGGTTTTCGCTGTGCGGAAGCCGCGGTCAGCGAGCCGGGGTTACTAGCCCTGGCGCTGCTTGTGGCGCGGGTCCGAGCAAATGACCATGATCCGACGGTTACGACGGATCACGCGGCACTTCGCGCAGATCTTCTTCACGCTCGGCTTGACCTTCATGGTGACTCCGAACTCATCACATCACCAGTCTTGGGCCGTGCGGCCCCTGACGGGCTACTTGTAGCGGTAAACGATGCGCCCGCGCGTGAGGTCGTACGGGCTCAGCTCCACGACGACGCGGTCGTCGGGGAGAATACGGATGTAGTTCATCCGCATCTTGCCGCTGATGTGGGCAAGGACCGTGTGCTTGTTGTCGAGTTCTACCTTGAACATAGCGTTGGGTAGCGACTCGACAACGGAACCCTCGATCTCGATGGCGCCGTCTTTCTTCGCCATGTCCTCCACGCCTCGCTCATCAATTGGTTGATCATGACAACCCGACGCGACCCCAGTGGTCTCGCATGACACGAAGACTCGGACGACCCCGGTGAAACCGGATCGCCAAAGCCGAAACACACTGGAAGCTCGGGCCAACTGCGAGAAGAGCGTACGTCTCTTGAAGGACGTGGCACAAAGAAGGCAGACTGACCCAACAGCCCGCGTATGGGCAATGACAGTCTATCCCCTTCGGACAAGTACTCCTAACCGAAGGGCAGAGAACTCTACACCGTCTGTCCAGTAGGACAAACTGGTCGAAAAGTCGCGTTGTTCTCCAGTCCGAACGCCGCGGACCCGCGGAACCACCGGGCGCCTCCGCCCTGGTCCTCGACTACTCCTCGCCCTGGCCGCGATGGGCGGCGAGCACCCCGAAGGTGACGACCGACATCAGGATCCCCCACGGACCGAGCACCCACAGGAACCACGGGTAGGCCGCCCCGGTGGTGAAGTAGAGGATCAGCCAGATGGAGAAACACAGGGCGTTCACGCCCCCGTAGAGCACCCACGGCACCATCAGGGCCGGGTCGCGCAACCGCAGGGGCGGAACCGCGCTGTCGGGGACCGCGATCCGGCCGACGTCGGCCAGGTCCCGCTCGGGCAGGTCGGTGGTGACCTTCGCCAGTTCGTCCACCGTCTTGGCCTTGTAGACCTGACTGAGGCGTTCGGTGAACTCCTCGTGGTCCAGGCGGCCCTGGGCGAAGTGCTCCTGGAGCAGCTGCGCGACACGGTCCCGCTCGGAATCGGTCGAACGCATGGACGGCGCCGAGTCGGACACTGCGTACCTCGCCTCTACACCTGTGAGTGGTCGCCACCCCCACTGCTTCAGCGGATTCCCGGATGAGGGCCGGGGATGGGGACCTCCGTCACCAGGTCGGCTGGACGAGCCCCATCTGTGTGATTTTATCGCGGTTCGACTCACGTGCGGTCAGCACCATCGGGCCGTCCGCGGTGATCGCCACGGTGTGCTCGAAGTGGGCGGCACGCCCGCCGTCACGGGTCACGACGGTCCAGCCGTCGTCGAGCTCCTCGACGTCGTGCTTGCCGATCGTGGTCATGGGCTCGATCGCCAGGCACATGCCCTCGACCAGCCGCATGCCGCGACCCTTCTTGCCGTAGTTCAGCACGTGCGGGTCCATGTGCATCTCGGTGCCGATGCCGTGGCCGCCGTACTCGCGCACGTTGCCGTAGCCGCCGTTGGCCGAGATGTGGCCGCCGATCGCGTACCCGATGTCACCCAGGCGCTTGCCCGGGCGCATCTGCGCGATCCCCTGCCACATGGACTCCTCGCACGTCTCCATCATCGCGAGGTCCTCGGGCCGGCCCTGGCCGACCGCGATGGTCACCGCGGAGTCGCCGTGCCAGCCGTCGAGAATGGCACCGCAGTCGACAGAGATGATGTCGCCCTCGGCCAGAACGCGCTCGGAAGTAGGGATCCCGTGCACGACCTCCTCGTTCACCGAGGCGCAGATCGAACCGGGGAAGCCGTGGTAGCCCTTGAAGGAGGGGACCGCCCCGGCGTCCCGGATGACCTTCTCCGCGACCGAGTCCAGCTCAAGGGTCGACACCCCGGGCCGCACCGCGGCCCGGAGGGTGTCCAGGGCGCGGGCCACGATCTGACCCGCCGCCCTCATCTTGGCGATCTGTTCCGGCGTCTTGATCTGCACGCCCGGATCCGCCTTTCGAAACATCAGACCGCCGACCGCTTCTCCTCGATGGCGGCCTTCGCACGGGCCGTCACCTCCGACACGGCACCCGTGGCGGCGATGGTGGCCAGCAGACCCTCACCGGAGTAGAACTCGACCAGCGGAGCCGTCTGGTCACGGTAGACCTTCAGGCGGTGCCGGATGGTCTCCTCGCGGTCGTCCTCGCGCTGGTACAGCTCGGCACCCTCGTTGTCGCACTCGCCCGCCTCACGGGGGGCGTCGTACTCGACGTGGTACACACGGCCGCACTCAGGGCAGGAGCGACGGCCGGAGAGACGCTTGACGACCTCCTCCTCGTCGACCCTCAGCTCCAGGACGACGTCCAGGCGGGTGCCGAGGTCGGCGAGCATGCCCTTGAGGGTCTCGGCCTGGGGGACGTTGCGGGGGAACCCGTCCAGCAGGAAACCACCCGCCGCGTCGTCCTGGGCCAGCCGGTCCTTGACCATGGCGTTCGTGACCTCGTCGGGGACGAGGTCACCACGGTCCATGAACTCCTTGGCCTTCTTGCCGAGTTCGGTACCACCGCTGACGTTGGCCCGGAAGATGTCGCCAGTGGACACCTTCGGGATCGACAGCTCTTCCGCGAGGATCTGGGCCTGGGTGCCTTTACCGGCCCCAGGCGGCCCCACCAATACTGCACGCATTTATCGCAGAAAACCTTCGTAGTTCCTCTGCTGGAGGTGACTCTCGATCTGCTTCACCGTGTCCAGCCCGACACCCACCATGATCAGGATGCTCGTCCCGCCGAACGGGAAGTTCATGCTGGCGCCGGTGGCACCGAGAGCGACCATCGGCAGGAGAGCGATCACACCCAGGTACAGAGAGCCGGGGGTCGTCAGACGAGTGAGGACGTAGTCCAAGTACTCGGCGGTCGGACGCCCTGGTCGGATACCCGGGATGAACCCACCGTACTTCTTCATGTTGTCGGCGACTTCAGTGGGGTTGAACGTAATGGCCACATAGAAGAACGCGAATCCGACGATCATGACGAAGAACGTCGCCATGTAGATGGGGTGGGTCCCCGTGAGGAAGTAGGTCTGGAAGAACTGGGCCACCGGATGGGTGGAGTCCTGCCCGAGCAGACCGACGACGAGCTGCGGAAGGTACAGCAGGGAGGAGGCGAAGATCACGGGGATGATGCCCGCCTGGTTGACCTTCAGCGGAATGTAGGTCGAGCTGCCGCCGTACATGCGGCGACCCACCATGCGCTTCGCGTACTGCACCGGGATACGGCGCTGGGCCTGCTCCATGAACACCACTGCGGTGATCAGGGCCAGGCCGGCGATGCAGATGATGGTGAAGATCCAGACCGACCGCTCCTCGTACAAGCCCATGATCGAGGCCGGGAACATCGCGATGACCTGTGTGAAGATCAGCAGCGACATACCGTTGCCGACACCGCGCTCGGTGATCAGCTCACCCATCCACATGATGATCGCGGTACCCGCGGTCATCACGAAGACGATCGTCACCATGGTGAGGATGTCCTGGTTGGGCATGTAGACGGTCGAGGGGATGGAGTTCTGGAAGAGGGCGCCGGTGCGGGCCATGGCCACGATGGAGGTGGCCTGGAGCACGGCGAGCATGAGAGTCAGATAGCGGGTGTACTGGGTGATCTTGCTCTGTCCGGCTTGGCCCTCCTTCTTGAGGGCCTCCAGACGCGGGATCACCACCGTGAGCAGGTTGATGATAATGCTCGCGGTGATGTACGGCATGACCCCGAGCGCGAACACCGCAAGTTGCAGCAGCGCGCCGCCGCTGAACAGGTTCACCAACGCGTAGACACCGGACTGGTCCTGCGCGGTGATGAAATCCATCTGCTCCCTGATCGCCGCGGAGTCGATGCCCGGAGCGGGAATCACCGAACCCAGCCGGAAGAGCGTCAGGATGAACAGTGTGAACAGCAGCTTATTGCGCAGGTCGGGCGTGCGGAATGCACGAACGAACGCACCTAGCACGTCTCCTCCTGCGCGGCTTCGGCGGCGGAACGGGTTCCAGACATCGCGGCCGATCCTGAATCGTCGTAGAACGTCAGCACCGGGCCTGTCGCCCGGTGCTCGGAAGTACTCACATTACGTCAAGCGGGGAGCTCAAACAGATGGCACTGTAACAGCCATCACCTGACGGAAGGGTTCGTGAGGCATAACGATCAACACTCACAACAACCCGCACAACGCGTGAGGGCGCCCGCCAGCAGGACCTTATCGGACCTGCCGGGCGGGCGCCCCCAATACGCATCGTAGGGAAACCCCTACAGCTCGGTGACAGTGCCACCGGCGGCGGTGATCTTCTCCTTCGCGGCACCGGAGAACGCGTTAACGCTCACCTGCACGGCGACGGTGATCTCACCCGTACCCAGCACCTTGACGAGCTGGTTCTTGCGAACCGCGCCCTTGGCGACCAGGCCCTCGACGGTGACCTCGCCACCCTCGGGGTAGAGCTCGCTCAGCTTGTCCAGGTTGACGACCTGGTAGGTCGTCTTGAACCGGGCGTTGCTGAAGCCCTTGAGCTTCGGGATCCGGCGGATGAGGGGCATCTGCCCACCCTCGAAACCGGGACGAACAGTGTTACGAGCCTTGGTGCCCTTGGTACCGCGACCAGCGGTCTTACCCTTGGAAGCCTCGCCGCGACCCTTGCGGATCTTGGCCTTGTTGCTACCCGGGGCGGGACGCAGGTGGTGCAGCTTGAGCAGCTCGTCGGGGTTGTAGTCGCTCATTCTGCGACCTCCTCGACAGAAACGAGGTGCGAGACGATCGTGATCTGCCCGCGAACCTCAGGGCGGTCCTCGCGGACAGTGGACTTACCGATCCGGCCCAGACCGAGCGACTGGAGAGCAGCGTGCTGCTTCACCTTGCCGCCGATCTTGGAGCGGGTCTGCGTGATCTTGATCTTGGCCATGATCAGGCTCCTGCCTTCGCCTCAGAGCGAGCGCGCAGCATGGCAGCCGGGGCCACATCCTCGATCGGCAGACCACGGCGGGCCGCGATCTCCTCGGGCTGGTTGAGACCCTTGAGCGCCGCCACCGTGGCGTGCACGATGTTCAGCGGGTTGGACGAACCGAGCGACTTGCTCAGAATGTCGTGGATACCGGCGCACTCCAGGACGGCGCGCACGGGGCCGCCGGCGATAACACCGGTACCCGGGGCGGCCGGACGGAGCAGGACGACGCCAGCGGCTTCCTCGCCCTGGACCCGGTGCACGATGGTGCCCTGGATCCGCGGGACGCGGAAGAAGTTCCGCTTCGCGGCCTCGACGCCCTTGGCGATCGCGGCCGGAACTTCCTTGGCCTTGCCGTAACCGACACCCACCATGCCGTTGCCGTCACCGACGACGACGAGCGCGGTGAAGGAGAAGCGACGGCCGCCCTTGACGACCTTCGCGACCCGGTTGATGGTCACGACCTTCTCGATGTAGGAGACACCCTTGTCTGCGGCGCCGCCGCGGCGATCGTCACGGCGATCACGCCGTTCGCCACCGGCGCCGCGCCGCGGTGCTGCAGCCATCAGTGATTCCTCTTCTCGTGGTTGCTCTTGGCCTTTACAGAGGTCATGGAACTAGAACTCCAGCCCACCCTCGCGCGCCGCGTCGGCGAGCTTGGCGATACGACCGGCGTAGCGGTTACCACCGCGGTCGAAGACGACCTGGGTGATACCGGCGTCCTTCGCGCGCTGCGCGACGAGCTCACCGACCTTGACGGACTTGTCGGACTTGGTGCCGTCGGCGCCACGCACGTCGGTCTCCACGCTGGAGGCGGCGACCAGGGTGTGACCCTTGGTGTCGTCGATCACCTGCGCGACGATGTGCTTGGAGGAGCGGAACACGGCCAGACGCGGACGCTCGCTCGTGCCCACGACCTTCTTGCGGACCCGGAACTGCCGGCGCTTGCGCGAGGTGGTGGCCTTGGCGGTGCGCTTACGGCTCACGGTGATGCCCATGCCTACTTACCAGCCTTTCCGGCCTTGCGGCGGATGTGCTCACCCTTGTACCGCACGCCCTTGGCCTTGTACGGGTCAGGCTTGCGCAGACTACGGATGTTCGCGGCGACCTGGCCCACCAGCTGCTTGTCGATGCCCTCGACGTGGAGGATCGTCGGCTTCTCCACGCGGAAGGTGATGCCCTCGGGGGGCTCGATGACCACGGGGTGGCTGAAGCCCAGCGAGAACTCCAGGTTGGAGCCGCGGGCCTGGACGCGGTAACCCACACCGTGGATTTCCAGCGTCTTCGCGTAACCCTTGGAGACACCCTCGACGAGGTTGGCGATCAGCGCACGGGTCAGACCGTGCAGCGACCGGTTCTCCGGCTTGTCATCGGGACGCGCCACCGTGACGACCCCGTCCTCGAAAGAGGCGGTGATCGGCTCGGTGATCGTGTGCTTCAGTTCGCCCTTCGGCCCCTTGACAGTGACGTCTTGCCCGTTAATCGTGACTTCGACGCCCTTGGGGACCGAGAGCGGCAGTCGACCGATTCGCGACATGCTTCAGTCTCTCCCTAGTTACCAGACGTAAGCGAGGACTTCGCCGCCCACGCCACGCTTCTTGGCCTGCTTGTCAGTCATCAGGCCACCGGACGTCGAAATGATCGCCACACCGAGGCCACCCAGCACACGCGGAAGGTTCTCCTTCTTCGCGTACACGCGGAGGCCGGGCTTGGAGACCCGGCGGATACCCGCGATGGAACGCTCACGGGTGGGGCCGTACTTCAGGTCGAGGACGAGGCTCTGGCCCACAGGGGCCTCCTCGGCACGCCAGCCCTGAATAAAGCCCTCCTGCTGGAGGATCTCGGCGATGTGCGCCTTGATCTTGGAATACGGCATCGTCACGGTGTCGTGGTATGCCGAATTCGCGTTACGCAGACGTGTCAGCATGTCTGCGATCGGGTCGGTCATCGTCATGGCCGACTGGCCCTTCCTCACCGCGGTTTCCGAGTGCGGGCTTTCCCAGAGCCTGCCTCCCTGCGGGGTCGCCCCCGGGGAGTGCACAAACAGGACCTACGGCGTGGTCGTGGGCACCGCGGTCCCTCGCGGGACTGCCGTGCCCTGATGAATGGATGTTGCTGACCCGCGGACCGCTATGGAGCGGTCACGGGCACTGCTGTGAGCAACCAAGCGGATGGCGCTTCGGGGGGCCGACCGCGCTAGCGCGCATGGTCGGCCCCACCGGAAACTACCAGCTCGACTTGGTGATACCGGGCAGCTCGCCCTTGTGAGCCATCTCGCGGAAGCAGATACGGCACAGGCCGAACTTCCGGAAGACGGCGCGGGGGCGGCCGCACCTGGAGCATCGAGTATACGCACGAACGCCGAACTTCGGCTTCCGCTGCGACTTAGCGATCAGGGACTTCTTAGCCATCTGTGGTAACCCCTCAGGCTTCCTTGAACGGGAAACCGAGCCGCTTGAGCAGACTGCGGCCCTGTTCGTTGGTGGTCGCCGTCGTGACAACCGTGATGTCCATCCCACGCTGGCGGTCGACCTTGTCCGGGTCGACCTCGTGGAACATGACCTGCTCGGTCAGACCGAACGTGTAGTTGCCGTTCCCGTCGAACTGCTTCGGGGAAAGACCACGGAAGTCCCGGATCCGAGGCAGGGCCAGCGAGAGCAGCCGGTCAAGGAACTCCCACATGCGGTCGCCGCGCAGCGTCACAGTGACGCCGATCGGCTGACCCTCGCGCAGCTTGAACTGCGCGATGGAGTTCTTGGCCCGGTTGACCTTGGGCTTCTGACCGGTGATCGCCGTGATGTCGGCGATAGCACCCTGGATCAGCTTCGCGTCACGAGCCGCCTCGCCCACGCCCATGTTGACCACGATCTTCGTGAGACCGGGGATCTGCATGACGTTGGCGATGTCGAACTCGTCCTTGAGGCCCGCAGCGATCTCGTTGCGGTACTTCTCCTTGAGTCGCGGCATCGGAGGGGCGGTGATGTCGTTCGTAACCGTCATCAGATGTCCTTACCGGTGCGACGGGAGACGCGAACCTTGGTTCCGTCTTCCTCGAAGCGGTAGCCGACCCGGGTGGCCTTGCCGTCCTCCGCGAGCGCAACATTGCTCACGTGGAGGGGGGCCTCCTTGGTGACGACCTCGCCCTGCTGGCCGCCGGCCGGGTTGGCCTTCCTGTGCTTCTTGACCAGGTTGACGCCCTCGACGATGACACGGTCTTCCTTGGGCAGGGCCTTGACGACCTTGCCGGTGGCACCCTTGTCCTTGCCGGCGAGAACGATGACCTCGTCGCCAGATTTGATCTTCATCGCTTAGAGCACCTCCGGCGCCAGCGAAATAATGCGCATGTACTTCTTGTCACGCAGCTCACGGCCGACCGGGCCGAAGATGCGGGTGCCTCGCGGGTCCCCACCGTCCTTGATGAGCACGGCAGCGTTCTCATCGAAGCGGATGTAGGAGCCGTCGGGCCGGCGGCGCTCCTTGACGGTGCGCACGACAACGGCCTTGACGACGTCGCCCTTCTTGACTCCAGCGCCAGGCAGGGCGTCCTTCACCGTGGCGACGATGGTGTCACCAATACCGGCGTAGCGCCGACCCGAGCCACCGAGAACACGGATGGTAAGGATCTCCTTGGCACCCGTGTTGTCAGCGACCTTGAGTCGCGACTCCTGCTGAATCACGTCTGCTCCTGATGTGATGCGTGCGGTCCACTGCCGCACGGCTAGGTGGTCTCACCCCTCGCGTCGGCGGCCGACAACTCGTGCCGGCCGCCAACAGGCTGGGGTTACTTAGCCTTCTCCAGGATCTCCACGACGCGCCAACGCTTCGTCGCGGAGAGCGGCCGGGTCTCCATCATGCGGACCCGGTCGCCGACGCCAGCGGAGTTCGCCTCGTCATGCGCCTTGTACTTGGTCGTCCGACGGATGACCTTTCCGTACAGGGCGTGCTTGACGCGGTCCTCAACCTCGACAACGACGGTCTTGTCCATCTTGTCGCTGACGACGTAGCCCTCGCGCACCTTGCGGTAGTTGCGCGTGTCAGTCTGGTTCTCACTCATTCGGCTGCTTCCTTCGTCTCCTCAGCCGACTCACCAGACAGCTGGACGATGCCCAGCTCGTGCTCGCGCAGCACCGTGTAGATCCGCGCGATCTCGCGCTTGACGGTACGAAGACGGCTGTGGTTGTCGAGCTGGCCGGTAGCGGCCTGGAAGCGGAGGTTGAAGAGCTCTTCCTTGGCTTCCTTGAGCTTGGTGACCAGGTCCTCGACGGACTGGTCGCGCAGCTCATGGGCAGTCACGGACTTCGCCATCACTCCCCCTCCCGCTTAACAAACTTGCACTTCATCGGGAGCTTGTGCATCGCACGGCGCATCGCTTCCTTCGCGATGGCCTCGGGCACGCCCGACAGCTCGAACATCACACGACCCGGCTTGACCGGAGCGACCCACCACTCGGGCGAACCCTTACCGGAGCCCATGCGGACCTCGGCGGGCTTCTTCGTCAGCGGACGGTCCGGGAAGATGTTGATCCACACCTTGCCGCCACGCTTGATGTGACGCGTCATGGCGATACGAGCGGACTCGATCTGACGGTTCGTCACGTAGGCCGACTCCAGAGCCTGGATACCGAACTCGCCGAAGGCGACCGTGGTACCGCGCTGGGCCTTGCCGCGAAGGTCCGGGTGGTGCTGCTTCCGGTACTTCACCTTACGAGGAATAAGCATCGGTTAGCTCCCCTCGGTCTTCGGGGCCTCGGCCGAAGCACCAGCCTTGGCGTCGGTGTTCGGGGCGCCAGCGGCACCGCCACGACGGCGGCGCTGCGGACGCTCACGGCGCTGACCGCCACCGGCGGTGCGCGCGGCGGCCTGAGCGGCCTCGCGCTCGGCGCGGGTCACAGGGGCGTCGCCCTTGTAGATCCACACCTTGACGCCGATGCGACCGAACGTCGTACGGGCCTCGAAGAAGCCGTAGTCGATGTCGGCGCGCAGCGTGTGCAGCGGGACGCGACCCTCGCGGTAGAACTCCGAGCGGGACATCTCAGCCCCACCCAGACGACCACCGCACTGGATACGAATACCCTTGGCGCCACTCTTCATGGCGCTCTGCATGGCCTTGCGCATCGCGCGGCGGAAAGCCACGCGGCTGCTCAGCTGCTCAGCGACGCCCTGGGCGACGAGCTGCGCGTCGATCTCGGGGTTCTTGACCTCGAAGACGTTCAGCTGCACCTGCTTGCCGGTGAGCTTTTCCAGGTCCGTACGGATCCGGTCAGCCTCAACGCCGCGGCGGCCGATGACAATGCCCGGCCGGGCGGTGTAGACGTCCACGCGAACACGGTCACGGGTACGCTCGATCTCGACCTTGGAAATGCCCGCGCGCTCCATGCCACGGGTCAGCATCCGACGGATCGCGACGTCTTCCTTGACGTAGTCCTTGTAGGACTTGTCGGCGTACCAACGGCTCTTGAAGTCGGTGGTGATGCCGAGGCGGAACCCGTGCGGGTTTACCTTCTGCCCCACTATCGGGTCCTTTCCTTCGTCTTGGACGAGGCGCCCGAGTTCTCAGCGACGACCACAGTGATGTGGCTCGTGCGCTTCGTGACTCGGAAAGCCCGGCCGAAGCCTCGGGGGCGAATGCGCTTCAGGGTCGGACCCTCGTCCACCCACACGCGCTCGACCACCAGGGACTCACGGTCCAGCTTGTCGTTGTGCTCAGCGTTGGCGATGGCGCTAGCCAGCACCTTGCCAACGGGCTCGCTCGCCGACTGGGGCGCGAACCGGAGCACCGCCTGTGCCTCGTCAGCGGGCAACCCGCGAATAAGGTCCGCCACCCGGCGAGCCTTTCGGGGCGTAACGCGGACGAACCGCGCCTGTGCCCTCGTTCCCATCGCTTTTCCCTCGCTCACGGAAATTCCTTCCCCACTCACCGTGGAGAAAATGGTTCTTACAACTGCTGCAACCGCTAGCGGCGGCTGCGGCGGTCGTCCTTGACGTGGCTACGGAAAGTACGCGTGGGAGCGAACTCACCGAGCTTGTGGCCGACCATCGACTCCGACACGAACACCGGAACGTGCTTGCGGCCGTCGTGGACGGCGATCGTGTGACCGATCATCTCCGGGACAATCATGGATCGCCGGGACCACGTCTTGATGACGTTCTTGGTCCCCTTCTCGTTCTGAACTTCCACCTTCTTGATGAGGTGGTCGTCGACGAAGGGACCCTTCTTAAGGCTACGTGGCATCAGACGTGCTCCTTACCGCTTCTTCTTACCGCTACGCCGACGCCGCACGATCAGCTTGTCGCTGGCCTTGTTCTTGGCCCGGGTCCGGCCTTCCTTCTTGCCCCAGGGGCTGACCGGGTGACGACCACCGGAGGTCTTGCCCTCACCACCACCGTGCGGGTGGTCGACCGGGTTCATGACCACACCACGGACGGTCGGGCGCTTGCCCTTCCACCGCGAGCGGCCGGCCTTGCCCCAGTTGATGTTGGACTGCTCGGCATTGCCGACCTGACCAACCGTGGCGCGGCACGAGATCTCGACCATGCGCATCTCGCCGGAGGGCATACGCAGCGTGGCGTAACGGCCTTCCTTGGCGAGGAGCTGGATCTGCGACCCCGCGGAACGACCCAGCTTGGCACCGCCACCGGGCTTCAGCTCGACCGCGTGCACGAACGTACCCGTGGGGATGTTGCGCAGCGGGAGGCAGTTGCCCGGCTTGATGTCGGACTGGGGGCCGTTCTCGATCTTGTCGCCCTGCTTGAGGCCGGCGGGCGCCAGAATGTAGCGCTTCTCACCGTCCACGTAGTGCAGCAGAGCAATGCGAGCGGTGCGGTTGGGGTCGTACTCGATGTGAGCGACCTTGGCCGGAACGCCGTCCTTGTCGTGACGACGGAAGTCGATCACGCGGTAGGCGCGCTTGTGGCCACCACCCTGGTGACGAGCGGTGATCCGGCCGTGGCCGTTACGACCGCCCTTGGAGTGAAGCGGACGGACCAGGGACTTCTCCGGCTCCGAGCGCGTGATCTCGACGAAGTCGCTCACGCTGGAGCCGCGACGACCCGGCGTCGTCGGCTTGTACTTACGAATGCCCATCTTCTTCGCGCATTCCTTTACGTGTTGCTTGACATGTAGCGGTCAGACCTCGGAAAGGTCCTAGACACCGAAGATGTCGATCCGCTGGCCCTCGGCCACGCTGACGATCGCGCGCTTGGTGTCGGGACGCTTCCCGAAACCGAAACGGGTGCGCTTGCGCTTACCCTTCCGGTTGATCGTGTTCACGCTCGTGACCTTCACCTCGAAGATCTTCTCGATCGCGATCTTGATCTGGGTCTTGTTGGCGTCCGGGCGAACGATGAACGTGTACTTGTTCTCGTCCATGAGCCCGTAGCTCTTCTCGGAGATCACCGGCTCGACGATGATGTCCCGGTGGTCGGCGATCCTCACTGGTCGTCCTCCTCGGACTCAGCGGCCTTCGAGGTACCGGCCGCGTGGGCCAGGAACTCGGCGTAGCCCGCCTCGGTGAAGACCACGTCGTCCGAGTACAGGACGTCGTAGGTGTTCACCTGGTCCGCGTCGAGGATGTGGACCTCTTCGAGGTTGCGCAGGGCGCGCCGGTTGTGCTCGTCCTCGCGGGCCAGGACGACGAGAACCTTGTCGGACTCGGTGACCTGACGCAGCGACTTCAGAGCGGTCTGCGTGAACTTGCTCTCCGCGTCCTCAGCGATGAACGTGCTGATGACGTGGATGCGGCCGTGGTTCGCCCGGTCGGAGAGGGCACCGCGCAGGGCGGCGGCCTTCATCTTCTTGGGGGTCCGCTGGCTGTAGTCACGCGGCTGGGGACCGTGAACGGTGCCACCGCCGGTGTACTGCGGGGCGCGGATCGAGCCCTGACGGGCGCGACCGGTTCCCTTCTGGCGGTAGGGCTTCTTGCCACCGCCGCGAACCTCGCCGCGGGTCTTGGTGGCGTGCGTGCCCTGCCGGCCGGCGGCCAGCTGGCCGTTCACGACCTGGTGGATCAGCGGAATGCTGACCTGCTGGGCGAAGACGGACTCGGGGAGCTCAACGCTGCCCTTGGAGCCGCCCTCGGGGTTCTTGACCTCGATCTGGGCCATGACTTACTTGTCCCCCTTCACAGCGGTGCGGACGAGCACCAGACCGCCGTTGGGACCGGGGACAGCACCCTTGACCAGGATGAGGCCCTTCTCCGCGTCCACAGAGTGAACGGTCAGGTTCTGGACGGTCTTGCGCACGTTGCCCATGCGCCCGGCCATCCGCATGCCCTTGAAAACGCGGCCGGGTGTGGCGCAGCCGCCGATGGAACCGGGCGAGCGGTGCTTACGCTGGGTGCCGTGCGAGGCGGACAGACCACGGAAACC
Source organism: Nocardiopsis exhalans (assembly GCF_024134545.1). GTDB lineage: Bacteria > Actinomycetota > Actinomycetes > Streptosporangiales > Streptosporangiaceae > Nocardiopsis > Nocardiopsis exhalans. The sequence goes on along the minus strand of NZ_CP099837.1, from coordinate 1,171,143 downwards.
GTGGCGCTTCATCACACCGGCGAAACCCTTGCCCTTGCTCTTGCCCGTGACATCGACCTTCTGGCCGATCTCGAACGCGGCGGCGTCGACCTCCTGGCCGAGCGTGTACTCGGAGGCGTCGGTGGTGCGCACCTCGACGTAGTGCCGGCGCGGGGTCAGGTCGTTCGCGCGAAGGTAGTCGCCCAGGGGCTTGTTCACCTTGCGCGGGTTGATCTGCCCGTAGCCGAGCTGGATGGCGGAGTAGCCATCGGTGTCCGGAGTCCGGATGCGGCTCACGACGCACGGACCGGCCTTCAGGACGGTCACGGGCACCATCTTGCCCGCGTCGTCGAAGACCTGGGTCATGCCGAGCTTTTCGCCCAGAACTCCCTTGATCTGCTTGGTGGCCATGTCAGTGCGTCCTTAAAGCTTGATCTCGATGTCAACGCCAGCCGGGAGGTCGAGTCGCATGAGCGAGTCGACCGTCTTCGGCGTGGGGTCGATGATGTCGATCAGCCGCTTGTGGGTGCGCATCTCGAAGTGCTCGCGCGAGTCCTTGTACTTGTGCGGCGATCGGATAACGCAGTAAACGTTCTTTTCCGTCGGCAGCGGCACCGGGCCCGCGACCTGTGCGCCAGTTCGCGTCACAGTCTCAACGATCTTGCGCGCCGAGCTGTCGATGACCTCGTGGTCATAGGCCTTTAGCCGAATGCGGATCTTCTGTCCCGCCATGTGGCCTGTTCGTCCTTCGCTTCAGTGTCCGTAACGGTGAGCTGTCCGGGCACAGACGCCCAGGCCCGTCGGCGAAATCCGCCGGCGTGTTGGCCGTGAGCCCCTATTCCCTTGAGAAACCGCAACAGGGCTTGCCCCTGCGGTGCGTCACCGTCACAGAGCCCGATGACGTCTTGAGTGTGGGTGGGCGGGCCGCCTTGTAGCGGCCCACCCACCGCGCTGGGGCGGCTCCGAATGGGGCCACCCCAACTTGTGTGCTACTTGAGGATCTTCGTGACGCGACCCGCGCCCACGGTCCGGCCACCCTCACGGATGGCGAACTTGAGGCCCTCTTCCATCGCGACCGGCTGGATCAGGTTGACGGTCATCTCGGTGTTGTCACCGGGCATGACCATCTCCGTGCCCTCCGGCAGCGTCACGACGCCGGTGACGTCGGTGGTGCGGAAGTAGAACTGCGGGCGGTAGTTGTTGAAGAACGGCGTGTGGCGGCCGCCCTCGTCCTTGGACAGGATGACAACCTGGCCCTCGAACTCGGTGTGCGGGGTGGTCGTGCCGGGCTTGATCACGACCTGGCCGCGCTCGACGTCCTCGCGCTTGATGCCGCGCAGGAGCAGACCGACGTTGTCGCCGGCCTGACCGTTGTCGAGCAGCTTGCGGAACATCTCAACACCGGTGACGGTGGTGGTCTGCTTCTCTTCCTTGATGCCGACAATGTCAACGGTCTCGTTGACGTTGACGATGCCGCGCTCGATACGGCCGGTGACGACGGTGCCGCGACCGGTGATCGAGAAGACGTCCTCGATCGGCATCAGGAAGGGCTTCTCGGTGTCACGCTCGGGCTCCGGAATGAAGCTGTCGACCGTGCCCATGAGCTCCAGGACGGACTTGCCCCACTCGGCGTCGCCCTCGAGCGCCTTGAGCGCCGAGACCTTGGTGACCGGGACGTCGTCGCCGGGGAACTCGTACTCGCTGAGGAGCTCACGGACCTCGAGCTCGACGAGCTCGAAGATCTCCTCGTCGTCCACCATGTCGGCCTTGTTCAGGGCGACGACGATGGCGGGGACGCCGACCTGGCGAGCAAGGAGGACGTGCTCCTTGGTCTGCGGCATCGGGCCGTCGGTGGCGGCCACGACCAGGATCGCGCCGTCCATCTGCGCGGCACCCGTGATCATGTTCTTCACGTAGTCAGCGTGACCGGGGCAGTCGACGTGAGCGTAGTGACGCGCCTCGGTCTGGTACTCGACGTGAGCGACGGAGATGGTGATACCGCGCTCGCGCTCCTCAGGAGCGTTGTCGATGTCCTCGAACGGGGTGAACGGGTTCAGCTCCGGGTACGCGTCGTGCAGAACCTTGGTGATGGCTGCCGTCAGCGTGGTCTTGCCGTGGTCGATGTGACCGATGGTGCCGATGTTGACGTGCGGCTTAGTCCGCTCGAATTTTGCCTTCGCCACTGGAAATCTCCTAGACGTACAGATCTATCTGGCTGTGGTCCAACCCCGTGGGCACGGGGAACAGCCGGGTTTCGTGTTCGCGGCTATTCGCCGCGAACCTTCGCCACGATTTCGGTGGCGACAGCGGACGGAACCTCCGCATAGGAGTCGAACACCATCGAGTAGTTGGCTCGACCCTGCGTACGGCTGCGCAGGTCACCCACGTAGCCGAACATTTCCGAAAGGGGCACCTGGGCCTTGACGACCCGGACCCCGGAACGCTCGTCCATGGACTGGATCTGTCCACGACGGGAGTTCAGGTCACCGATCACGTCACCCATGTACTCCTCGGGCGTCGTGACCTCAACGGCCATGACCGGCTCGAGCAGCGTGGGCTTCGCGAGCTTGACGGCCTCCTTGAAGGCCATCGAACCAGCGGTCTTGAACGCCATCTCCGAGGAGTCGACGTCGTGGTACTGGCCGTCCTGCAGCGTCACCTTGATGCCGACGAGCGGGTAGTGCGCGAGCACACCCAGCTCAGCGGCCTCCTGGCAGCCGGCGTCGACCGACGGGATGTACTCCCGCGGGATGCGGCCACCGGTGACGGAGTTGACGAACTCGTACCCGGACGCGTCGCCCTCTTCGACCACGAGCGGCTCAAGGTCGATCTTGACCTTGGCGAACTGGCCCGACCCACCGGTCTGCTTCTTGTGGGTGTAGACGTGGCCTTCGACCTTCTTGCGAATGGTCTCCCGGTAGGCCACCTGGGGCTTACCGATGTTCGCCTCGACCTTGAACTCGTCGCGCATACGGTTGACCAGCACCTCGAGGTGCAGCTCACCCATACCGGAGATCACGGTCTGACCGGTCTGCTCGTCCGAGGCCACCTGGAAGGAGGGGTCCTCGTCGGCCAGACGCTGGATCGCGATGCCCAGCTTCTCCTGGTCGCTCTTGGTCTTCGGCTCGATGGCCACCTCGATGACCGGAGCCGGGAAGGTCATGGACTCCAGGACGATCGGAGCCGACTGGTCGCAGAGCGTCTCGCCGGTCGTGGTGTCCTTCAGACCCATGACCGCGACGATGTCGCCCGCGCCCGCCTCGGCGATCTCCTCACGCTTGTTGGAGTGCATGCGGTAGATCTTGCCGATGCGCTCCTTGCGGCCCTTCAGGCTGTTCAGAACCTGGGTACCGGTGTTGAGAACGCCCGAGTAGATGCGCAGGTAGGTCAGGCGACCCAGGTGCGGGTCGCTCATGATCTTGAAGACCAGCGCGGACATCGGCTCGTCGACGCTCGGCTTGCGCTCGAGCTTCGTCTCCTCGGTCTCGTCCTTGGGGTCGTGGCCCTCGATGGCGTCCACGTCCAGGGGCGAGGGAAGGTAAGCGGTGACCGCGTCGAGCAGGGGCTGAACGCCCTTGTTCTTGAACGCGGTGCCGCAGACGATCGGGATCGCGGTACCGGCGATGGTGGCGCGACGGATCGCGGGCACCAGCTGCTCCTCGGTGGGCTCCTTGCCCTCGAGGTACAGCTCCATGATCTCGTCGTCGGCCTCGGCCAGCGTCTCGATGAACTGGTCGCGAGCCTCGCGGGCGGCGTCCACGTGAGTCTCGGGGATGTCGACGGTGTCGTACATCTCGCCGAGCGCGGCCTCGTCGTTCCAGACGTAGGCCTTCATCTTCACGAGGTCGATGACGCCCTTGAAGTCGCTCTCGGCACCGATGTTCAGCTGGATCGGCATGGCGTTCGCGCCGAGGCGCTCACGGAACATGTCGACACAACGCTGGAACTCGGCGCCGATCTTGTCCATCTTGTTGACGAAGCAGATCCGCGGGACCTTGTAACGGTCGGCCTGACGCCAGACCTGCTCCGACTGGGGCTCCACGCCTTCCTTGGCGTCGAACACCGCGACGGCACCGTCGAGCACACGCAGCGACCGCTCGACCTCGACCGTGAAGTCGACGTGGCCGGGCGTGTCGATGATGTTGATGGTGTGGTCGTCCCAGTGGGTGGTGGTAGCAGCCGAGGTAATGGTGATACCCCGCTCCTGCTCCTCCTTCATCCAGTCCATGGTGGCAGCGCCATCGTGGACCTCGCCCACCTTGTGGGTCACACCGGTGTAGTAGAGGATCCGCTCGGTCGTCGTCGTCTTGCCCGCGTCGATGTGGGCCATGATGCCGATGTTGCGGACCTTGGCCAGGTCAAGCAAAGTCTTAGCCATGAGGCTCGTCTTCCCTAGGTCTCAAGGAATCGATTCGCCGCGGGATTACCAGCGGTAGTGGGCGAAGGCCTTGTTCGACTCGGCCATCTTGTGCGTGTCCTCACGCTTCTTGACAGCCGCGCCCAGACCGTTGCTGGCGTCAACCAGCTCGTTCATCAGACGCTCGGTCATGGTCTTTTCACGACGCTGACGCGAGTAGGAGACCAGCCAGCGCAGGGCCAGCGTGGTGGACCGGGAGGCGCGAACCTCGACCGGCACCTGGTAGGTCGCGCCACCAACACGGCGGCTGCGGACCTCCAGCGCGGGCTTGACGTTGTCCAGGGCTCGCTTGAGAACGACGAGCGGGTCCTGACCGGACTTCTCACGGGCGCCCTCGAGGGCGTCGTACACGACCGCCTGAGCGATGGAGCGCTTGCCGTCGAGAAGCACCTTGTTGATCAGTGCGGTGACGAGCGGCGAGCCGTAGACCGGGTCGGTGATGAGCTGGCGCTTCGGCGCCGGGCCCTTGCGCGGCATGCTTACTTCTCCTTCTTGGCGCCGTAGTGGCTACGGGCCTGCTTGCGGCCTCGGACACCCTGGGTGTCGAGCGAACCGCGGACAATTCGGTAGCGAACGCCCGGCAGGTCCTTCACACGACCGCCACGAACCAGCACGATGCTGTGCTCCTGGAGGTTGTGACCAATGCCGGGAATGTAGGCCGTGACCTCGATGCCGCTGCTCAGCTTGACGCGAGCGACCTTACGCAGAGCGGAGTTCGGCTTCTTCGGCGTAGTGGTGTAGACACGCGTGCACACACCACGACGCTGCGGACTCCCCTTCAGCGCCGGGGTCTTGTTCTTTGCGACCTTGTCCTGTCGGCCCTTGCGGACCAGCTGCTGGATGGTGGGCACCGCGTCTCCGTCTTCCTCGTGACCTACGCCGGTTCTCGTAGCCGATATCGCTATTGACCTGCTGAATTTCCCGAATCTCCCCGACCCCCGAGGTCGGGCGTGTCGCCCTCGTTCCCACGCATGGCGAACGGGCGAGCACCCGGCCGGAAGGCCGATTCACAGGAGGGGGTTCACGTGCGCAGCGCGCCTTCTGTCCGTCCTGTGGAGGACTGGGGCGCCGCACACACACGTGTGACCCGTCGACTCACGGGCACAATCACACAGGCTACCGCTAACCGAACATGCGGTCAAAACGGTGTGCGACATGGCGAGACAAGCGGAACCGGATCTCGCGTAGCCGTGGGTCAACCTCAGTCTACGCGCTTCCAGACTCGTTTCGCCCCAGATTCCCGCCGAAGGGCGGGTGGAGGGCCGTCAACAGTAAACGGCCGCCCCCGGAGAACCCATTGTTCACCGGAAGCGGCCGAGAAGCTACACCACGAACCAGATCGCGACGGAGATCACCGTCACGACGATACCGATGACCGCGAAGACGGTACCGGTGGTGATCAGACCCAGGCCGTCGAGGGTGCCTCGCGACTCGCGGATCGCCTTCTTCGCCTTGGGACCGGTGACGAACAACGCCAGGATCGCGGTGATCACACCGACGACCGGGATCACCGAGGCAAGACCCAGCCACAGGGTCACGTTCGCCCCGGGCTCGGTGTCGGCCAGGAAGTCGATGCTGTCGTAACCGGGGTAGTCGCCGTCGTCGCGGGCCTCATCGAAACCGGGGAAGTCCTCGGCGATCTTGTCCCGGCGGCGCTTGGCCGGCTTGGGCTGCTCCGGCATCCCGTAGTCCGCGGGGGTGAAGCCGTCCTCGTAGTCCGACTCCCCTTCGGGAGCGCGATCCTCAGCCGGACGGCCGACACGCTCCGGGGCTTCGGGGATTTCCGGGGCCCCGTCGAAGCGGTCCTCGGTGAACGGGCCGGCGGCGGACTCGTGACCGCGGTCGGCGTAGCCCTGTCGGCCGTGGCCCTGCTGGTCGTCACCCTGGTCATCGGCGTAACCCTGATCGCCGTAGCCACGGTCGTCGTAGGCCTGGTCGTCATAACCGCGACCGGTGTCCGGGCCGTCGAAGTCGCCGTAGCCGCGGTCGTCGTAACCCTGGTCACGGTGATCCTGGTCGGTGTAGCCCTGACCGGCGAAGCCCTGCTCGCCGTAACCCTGGTCGGGGTGACCGCGCTCACCGCGGCCGCGGTCGTCGAAGCCGAGCTCGTCGTAGTCGGAGTGGTCCCGGGTCCGGGCACCGCGAGCATCGGGCTCGGGGGCCTGCTCGAACGAGGGCGCGGTGAACATCTGGGTGGCGCCCTCACCGCCCCGCCAGGACTCGTCGCCTTCCCCGGGCGTCCCGCCCCAGGCGGCGGGTTCGGGCTGTTGGAGCGGATCCCGGAGCGGGTCCTGGTCCCAGGCCGCCTCGGCCCGGGCGGGCGCGTCCCAGGAATGGTCGTCCCACTGCTGCCCGGAGTCGGGCCCGGGGGCGTACTCGGTCGGCTCGGGCCGCGAGGCCCAGGTTTCCGCCTCGGTCCGCTCGGGCCGCGAGGCCCAGGCTTCCTCCTCCCCCACCTCCTGGGGTTCCTTGGCCTTGGCCCGCGACTGCATGTCGGCGATGGCGGCCAGGGGGTCGTCGGAGGTGGCCACGGCGGCGGACAGCTCGCCCGTGTCGGGGCCGCTCTCCCGCTCCGGAGCGCTCTGCGCGGTGTTCTCGCTCTCGGGCGCGACGCCCCAGTCGGAGTAGACGGGCTCCTCCGGGGCCGACTCCCGACGGCGGCGCTCGGCGTCGCGGACGACGTCCGGCAGGCGCGGGTCGTCGCGGTCGAAGGCCCAGGTGTTGCCGCTCCCGCTGCCCAGACCGCCCTCGTCGGCGGGCACCGCGTCGGAGGGGGCCGGGGCCGGGGGAGAAAGCTCGTCGTCGTAGCGGTCGGTGCCGTAGGACGGGGCCGGGGCGGAGACCGAATCGCCGACATGCGGCGCGGGCCGCGGGGAGAGCTCGTCGTCGTACTGGTCGCCGGTGGGGGACGGGGTGTGGGCGGGCTCGGACCACTGCTGGTCGGCCGGGTCGGCCCACGGCTCGGTGGTGCCCGCGCCCTTCCAGGCGTCCCCGGTGTCCGGGGTGGGGCTCCAGCTGTCCAGGCCGCCGGCGCCCGGCCACTCGTCCGGCTGTTCCCGGGCCGGTTCGGGCTGCCGGAGTTCCTCGGCCGGAGGCGTCCAGTCGCTCTGGGCGGACCGCGGACTCCACGGCTCGTCCACGGCTGGCACCGCGGGCTCCGGAGCCGCCTGCGGGGCCCAGGAGGCCTCGGCGGGCGGTGTCCACGCGTCTTCGGGCCGCGCGGCCCAGGCTTCCGCCTCCGTCTGCTCGGGCCGCGGGGCCCAGGCTTGCGCCTCGACGGGCCCCGGCCCCCACGGCTCGTCCTCGACCGGCCGCTCGGTCCGCGGGCTCCAGGTGTCGGCCTCGGGAAGAGGTGCTTCGGGTACGAGGGCTTCCGGGGTCCAGGTGTCCTCGGTCCGCTCGGGCCGCGGGGCCCAGGCCTGCGCCTCGGCGGGCCGCTCGACCTCGAACCGCTCCGGTGCGGGCTGCGCCGGTGCGGGCTCGGGGGTCCACGAGTCGTTGGTGCCGGTCGCCCAGCTGTCGTGCGCCGGTTCCGAGGGGACCTGGGGGTCCTCGGGGGGCAGCGGCACGTCGGCGCTCGCGGCGATACCCGGGTAGCCGCCGGTGGGGGCGGGTTCCTCGGGGGCCGGAGGCGCCTCGTAGGTGGGTGCTTCGTAGGTCGGCGCCTCGTATGCCTGGGGTGCCGCTTGTGCTTCCGGAGCTTCGGGGGTCCGCGGCCCTTCGTCCGCGGGGAACCCTTCGGGCTCACGGGGCGCCTGCGGCTCCCAGGGCACCGGACGCTCCTGCGGGGCCGCCAGCGGGTCGCTCTCCCCCGGGATCCGGGTGACCGGCTGGTAGGCCGACGCGCCCGCGCCCGGGTAGGAGATGGCGCCGGGGGCGTACGGGGGCTGCTCGGTGGCGGGCGGTGCCGCCGGAGGCGTCACGGGCGGAGCCCCCAGGTCCGGGTAGGGCTCGACCATGGCCGGACGCGACGCGCTCAGCCCCGCGTATCCCCCGCTGTCCGGGAAGACCGCACCACCCTCAGGGGCGTCGCCCTCGGGCGCGCCCTCCTGTTCCAGCGGATCCTGGTACTCCGACTGTGTGCGGTTGCGGTTCTCACTGGGCTTGAACCACGAGTCCGCATCCGCTTCGGAGCCCCGGTTACCCGGCGCTCCGCCCCCGTTTTCAGTCACTTGCCTGCTCTCCCGCCGGCGCCGTAGCGCCCTCTCCCCGTCCGCACCGCAGTGTACGAACCGACAACGACGAAAACGGCGGCGGGGCCACCCCCGGAGTGGGGGTGGCTGACCGCCGCCGTCAGCTCAGCCAACGTTCAGGTTGGCGCTTACCGGTTGTACGGCCCGAAGTCGTACTCCTCCAGCGGAACGGCCTCGCCCGATCCCTGACCGAAGGTGTACTCGCTCGGCTCCTCGTAACCGGAGACCGAGTACATCGAGGCCTTGGCCTCCTCGGTCGGCTCCACCCGGATGTTGCGGTACTGCGGAATACCGGTACCGGCCGGGATGAGCTTACCGATGATGACGTTCTCCTTGAGGCCGAGCAGCGGGTCGCTCTTGCCGTGGATCGCGTTCTCGGTCAGCACGCGGGTGGTCTCCTGGAAGGAGGCCGCCGACAGCCAGGACTCCGTGGCCAGCGAGGCCTTGGTGATACCCAGCAGCACCGGACGTCCGGCGGCCGGCTGGCCGCCTTCGGACACGACGCGTCGGTTGATCCGCTCGAACTTCGGACGCTCGACCATCTCACCGGGCAGAAGCTCGGTGTCGCCCGACTCCAGGATGTTCACTCGCTTGAGCATCTGGCGGACGATGATCTCGATGTGCTTGTCGTGGATGGACACACCCTGCGACTTGTACACGTCCTGGACCTCCGACACGAGGTGCTGCTGCACCGCGCGCGGACCCTGGATGCGAAGCACCTCGTGCGGGTTGATCGCACCCTGGATGAGCTGCTGGCCGACCTTGACGTGGTCGCCGTCGCTCACCAGGAGCTGCGCACGCATCGGGACCGGGTAGGCGATCTCGTCCGTGCCGTCGTCGGGAATGACGACGATCTTGCGGCTCTTCTCGGTGTCGTCGATCCGGATCCGGCCCTCCATCTCGGAGATCGGGGCCATACCCTTCGGGACACGGGCCTCGAAGAGCTCCTGGACACGGGGCAGACCGTGCGTGATGTCCTGACCGGCCGAACCACCCATGTGGAAGGTACGCATGGTCAGCTGGGTACCGGGCTCACCGATGGACTGGGCCGCGATGATACCGATCGCCTCACCGACGTCCACCGGCTTGCCGGTCGCCATGGAGCGGCCGTAGCAGGTGGTGCAGACGCCGATCTTCGCCTCACAGGTCAGCGACGAGCGGATGCGCACGCGGGTGACCCCGTGGGCGACCAGCTTGTCGATGTTCTGCTCGGAGGTGTCGGACAGGGCCGGGAGCACGAGGTTGCCCTCGGGGTCCAGCGTGTCCTCGGCGATGGTCCGGCCGAAACCGGTGTTCTCGACGTTGTGCTTGCGCACGACGACACCGGCGGCGTTCTTCTCGCCGATCTCGTGCCAGAGCGAACGGTCGGTGCCGCAGTCGATCTCACGGACGATGACGTCCTGCGCGACGTCCACCAGACGACGGGTCAGGTAACCCGAGTCGGCGGTACGCAGGGCGGTGTCGGCCAGACCCTTGCGCTGACCGTGCGTGGAGATGAAGTACTCCAGCACGGACAGGCCCTCACGGTAGGAGGACTTGATCGGACGCGGGATCGTCTCACCCTTGGTGTTGGAGACCAGACCACGGATACCGGCGATCTGGCGCACCTGCATCGGGTTACCACGCGCACCGGACTGGACCATCATCCACACCGGGTTGTCGGCGGGGAAGTTGTCCTCCATGTCCTTGGCGACCTCGGCCGTGGCCTGGGTCCACACCTCGGTGAGCTCCTGGCGGCGCTCGTCGTCGGTGATCAGACCGCGGTCGTACTCCCGCTGGATCTTGTCGGCCTTGCGGTCGTAGCCACCGAGGATCTCGGCCTTGCGCGGAGGCGCGACGACGTCCTCGATACCGATGGTCAGACCGGACCGGGTGGCCCAGCGGTAACCGGCGTCCTTCAGGGCGTCCAGGGTCGTGGCGACCTGGACCTTGGGGTAGTTCTCGGCGAGGTCGTTGACCAGGACCGAGACCTGCTTCTTGCCCACCTGGAAGTTGACGTACGGGTAGTCCACCGGGGTGGCCTCGTTGAAGAGGTACCGGCCCAGAGTGGTCTCCAGGACGTAGACGTCACCCGGCTCCCAGCCCTCCGGCGGCGTCCAGTCCTTGGGCGCGGGAGCGCCGTCGGCGATACGCAGCCGGATCTTGGCCTGCAGGTCCAGGGCGCCCAGGTCGTAGGCCATGATGGCCTCGGCCGGGGAGCGGAAGGCACGGCCCTCGCCGGCGGCGCCGACGCGTTCCGTCGTCAGGTAGTACAGACCGATGATCATGTCCTGGGTGGGCATGGTCACGGGCTTGCCGTCGGACGGCTTGAGGATGTTGTTGGTCGCCAGCATCAGCAGTCGCGCCTCGGCCTGGGCCTCGGCGGACAGCGGAAGGTGGACGGCCATCTGGTCACCGTCGAAGTCCGCGTTGAACGCGGTGCACACGAGCGGGTGGATCTGGATGGCCTTGCCCTCGACCAGCTGCGGCTCGAAGGCCTGGATACCCAGACGGTGCAGCGTGGGAGCACGGTTCAGCAGAACCGGGTGCTCGGTGATGACCTCTTCGAGGACGTCCCACACGACGGGGCGGGACCGCTCCACCATGCGCTTGGCGCTCTTGATGTTCTGCGCGTGGTTCAGGTCGACCAGGCGCTTCATCACGAACGGCTTGAAGAGCTCCAGGGCCATCTGCTTGGGCAGACCGCACTGGTGCAGCTTCAGCTGCGGGCCGACGACGATGACCGAACGGCCGGAGTAGTCGACTCGCTTGCCGAGCAGGTTCTGACGGAAACGACCCTGCTTGCCCTTGAGCATGTCGGACAGCGACTTGAGCGGACGGTTACCGGGACCGGTGACCGGGCGACCGCGGCGGCCGTTGTCGAACAGCGCGTCGACGGCCTCCTGCAGCATCCGCTTCTCGTTGTTGACGATGATCTCGGGCGCGCCGAGGTCCAGCAGCCGCTTGAGGCGGTTGTTCCGGTTGATGACGCGACGGTACAGGTCGTTGAGGTCGGAGGTCGCGAAGCGGCCACCGTCCAGCTGCACCATCGGACGAAGGTCCGGCGGGATGACCGGGATGCAGTCCAGCACCATGCCCATGGGGCTGTTGGTGGTGTTGAGGAACGCCGAGACGACCTTGAGCCGCTTCAGGGCGCGGGCCTTCTTCTGGCCCTTGCCGGTGCGGATGGTCTCCCGGAGCTTCTCCGCCTCCTCGTCCAGCTCGAAGTTGGACAGGCGGTCCTGGATGGCCTGGGCGCCCATGCCGCCGCGGAAGTACTTCCCGAAGCGGTCGCGCATCTCGCGGTAGAGCATCTCGTCGCCCTCGAGGTCCTGGACCTTGAGGTTCTTGAAACGGCTCCACACCTCGTCGAGGCGGTCGATCTCGCGCTGGGCGCGGTCGCGCAGCTGGCGCATCTCGCGCTCGGCGCCCTCGCGCACCTTGCGACGGGCGTCGCCCTTGGCACCCTGCTCCTCGAGCTCGGCCAGGTCGGCCTCGAGCTTGCGGTGGCGCTCCTCGATGGTGGAGTCGCGGCGCTGCTCCAGGTGCTGCTTCTCGACCGAGATCCGTGCCTCGAGCGACTGCAGGTCGCGCTCACGCGCCTCGGTGTCCACCCACGTGACCATGTAGGCGGCGAAGTAGATGATCTTCTCGAGATCCTTCGGCGCCAGGTCCAGCAGGTAGCCCAGACGGGAGGGCACGCCCTTGAAGTACCAGATGTGCGTGACGGGAGCGGCCAGCTCAATGTGGCCCATCCGCTCACGGCGCACCTTGGCACGGGTCACCTCGACGCCGCAGCGCTCACAGATGATGCCCTTGAAGCGGACGCGCTTGTACTTACCGCAGTAGCACTCCCAGTCCCGGGTCGGACCGAAGATCTTCTCGCAGAAGAGTCCGTCCTTCTCGGGCTTGAGGGTTCGGTAGTTGATGGTTTCGGGCTTCTTGACCTCGCCGTGTGACCACTGGCGAATGTCGTCGGCGGTGGCGAGGCCAATCCGCAGCTCGTCGAAGAAGTTGACGTCGAGCACTTAATTCGTCCCCTGCTCTCGAATCCCGCGGAAGTTAGACCTCTTCGACACTGCTCGGCTCTCGCCTGCCCAGGTCGATTCCCAGTTCTTCCGCGGCGCGGAAGACGTCCTCGTCACTGTCCCGCATCTCGATGGACATACCGTCACTGGACAGCACCTCCACGTTCAGACAGAGCGACTGCATCTCCTTGATGAGCACCTTGAAGGACTCAGGGATACCCGGCTCAGGGATGTTCTCGCCCTTGACGATGGCCTCGTAGACCTTGACGCGACCCACCACGTCGTCGGACTTGATGGTGAGCAGCTCCTGGAGCGCGTAGGCGGCACCGTAGGCCTCCAGCGCCCAGACCTCCATCTCACCGAACCGCTGGCCGCCGAACTGCGCCTTACCACCCAGCGGCTGCTGCGTGATCATGGAGTACGGGCCGGTGGAGCGGGCGTGGATCTTGTCGTCCACGAGGTGGTGAAGCTTCAGGATGTACTTGTAGCCGACGGAGATGGGCTCGGCGAAGGGCTCACCGGTGCGGCCGTCGAACAGGCGGGCCTTGCCGTCCTCGTTGATGAGGCGGTTGCCGTCCTTGTTCGGGCGGACCGACTGGATGAGACCGCTGAGCTCGTCACCGTGCAGGCCGTCGAAGACCGGCGTGGCCACGCGCGAGTTCGGGTCGACCTCGGCCGCTCCGATCGCGTGCAGCGACTTCTGCCACTCCTCCTCGACCCCTTCGACCAGCCAGCCGTTCTTGGCCAGCCAGCCCAAGTGGACTTCGAGCACCTGACCGACGTTCATTCGGCCGGGGACGCCCAGCGGGTTGAGGATGATGTCGACGGGCGTGCCGTCCTCCAGGAAGGGCATGTCCTCCTGGGGCAGGATCTTCGAGATGACGCCCTTGTTGCCGTGACGGCCGGCGAGCTTGTCACCATCGGTGATCTTGCGCTTCTGGGCCACGTAGACGCGGACCATCTCGTTGACGCCGGGGGCGAGCTCGTCGCCCTCGTCGCGGCTGAAGACGCGGACGCCGATGACCTTGCCGGTCTCGCCGTGCGGCACCTTCAGGGAGGTGTCGCGGACCTCGCGGGCCTTCTCACCGAAGATGGCGCGCAGCAGGCGCTCCTCCGGGGTCAGCTCGGTCTCGCCCTTGGGCGTGACCTTGCCGACGAGGATGTCCCCGTCGACGACCTCGGCGCCGATGCGGATGATGCCCCGGTCGTCGAGGTCGGCCAGGACCTCCTCGCTGACGTTGGGGATCTCGCGGGTGATCTCCTCCGGGCCCAGCTTGGTGTCACGGGCGTCGACCTCGTGCTCCTCGATGTGGATCGAGGAGAGGACGTCGTCCTGCACCAGGCGCTGGCTGAGGATGATCGCGTCCTCGTAGTTGTGGCCCTCCCAGGACATGTACGCCACGAGGAGGTTCTTGCCCAGCGACATCTCGCCCTGGTCCGTGGACGGACCGTCGGCGAGGACCTGCTTGACCTCGATGCGCTGACCCTCGTGCACGATGGGTCGCTGGTTGAAGCAGGTGCCCTGGTTGGAGCGCTGGAACTTGCCCATGCGGTACGTCTTGCGCGTGCCGTCGTCGGCCATCACGGTGACGTAGTCGGCGGTGACGTCCTCGACGACACCGGCCTTCTCGGCGATGACGACCTCACCGGCGTCGGTGGCGGCGCGGTACTCCATGCCGGTGCCGACGAAGGGCGACTCGGCGCGGAGCAGCGGCACGGCCTGGCGCTGCATGTTGGAGCCCATGAGCGCGCGGTTGGCGTCGTCGTGCTCCAGGAACGGGATCATGGCGGTGGCGACCGACACCATCTGGCGCGGCGACACGTCCATGTAGTCGACCTCGTCGGTGCTGACCTGCTCGAACTCCCCGCCCTTACGGCGGACGAGCACGCTGGCCTCGGCGAAGGTGCCGTCCGGCTTCATCGGGGTGTTCGCCTGCGCGATGACGTAGAGGTCCTCTTCGTCAGCGGTCAGGTAGTGGACCTCGTCGGAGACCTTGTTGTCGATGATCTTGCGGTACGGGGTCTCCACGAAACCGAAGGAGTTCACCCGGCCGTAGGCGGCGAGCGAGCCGATCAGACCGATGTTCGGGCCTTCGGGCGTCTCGATCGGGCACATGCGGCCGTAGTGGGACGGGTGCACGTCTCGGACCTCGAAGCCCGCGCGCTCACGGGACAGACCGCCCGGACCCAGCGCCGAGAGGCGGCGCTTGTGGGTCAGGCCCGCGAGCGGGTTGGTCTGGTCCATGAACTGGGACAGCTGCGAAGTACCGAAGAACTCCTTGATGGAGGCCACGACGGGACGGATGTTGATCAGGGTCTGCGGCGTGATCGCCTCGACGTCCTGGGTGGTCATCCGCTCGCGGACGACGCGCTCCATCCGGGCCAGGCCCAGACGGACCTGGTTCTGGATGAGCTCGCCGACGGTGCGCAGGCGACGGTTTCCGAAGTGGTCGATGTCGTCGGTCTCGACCGGGCGCATGCCCAGGACGGTTTCCTTCTCGATCTCACCGGCGTGCAGGCGCACGAGGTAGTCGATGGTGGCGACGATGTCCTCTTCGGTGAGGGTCCCCTGGGTGAAGTCGGTGTCGAGGCCGAGCTTCTTGTTGATCTTGTACCGGCCGACCTTGGCCAGGTCGTAGCGCTTGGGGTTGAAGTACAGGTTCTCCAGCAGCGCCTGGGCCGACTCCTTCGTGGGCGGCTCTCCCGGACGCAGCTTGCGGTAGATGTCCAGCAGCGCGTCGTCGGTGCCCGCGGTGGGGTCCTTCTCCAGGGTGTTGCGGATCGACTCGTACTGGCCGAAACGCTCCAGGATCTGGTCGGTGGTCCAGCCGAGCGCCTTGAGCAGGACGGTGACGCCCTGCTTGCGCTTGCGGTCGATGCGGACTCCGACGAAGTCGCGCTTGTCGACCTCGAACTCCAGCCAGGCACCGCGGGACGGGATGACCTTGCAGCCGAAGAGGTCCTTGTCCGAGGTCTTGTCGACGGAGCTGTCGAAGTACACACCCGGGGACCGGACCAGCTGGGAGACAACGACGCGCTCGGTGCCGTTGATGATGAAGGTGCCCTTGACGGTCATGAGCGGGAAGTCGCCCATGAACACCGTCTGGCTCTTGATCTCACCGGTGTCGTTGTTGATGAACTCCGCCGTGACGAACATCGGCGCGGAGTACGTCATGTCCTTGTCCTTGCACTCCTCTTCGGAGTACTTGGGCGGCTCGAACCGGTGATCCCGGAACGAGAGGGACATGGTGCCCGAGAAGTCCTCGATCGGGCTGATCTCCTCGAAGATCTCTTCGAGACCGGACTGCTCCGAAACGTCCTTGCGGCCGGCGTTGCGGGCCGTCTCGACCCGCGTCTTCCACGTGTCGTTGCCAAGCAGCCAGTCGAACGACTCGGTCTGCAGGGCAAGAAGGTTGGGAACCGCGAGGGGTTCCTGAATGCGAGCGAAAGAAACGCGGTGCGGACCAAGGGCGTTAGCGGAGGCGTTGCGCGAGGCTGCCAACAGGGGTCCTTCCGAAGGCTTGTGGCGGTTGAAGCGCGCACGCCAGACGATCCGTCACGAGAAGGACCGCCGCAACGCGGTTGAGACGGTCACATCGAGCGGGAACGGGCCTTCCGGATTCCAGAAGAATGGGATGGCGGAAGCCGAACTCCGACACAGGGATCACCAAAGGGCAGCGCAAAAGAGCAGTGTAGCCGAACACCACACCGCTGTCCACTCACGGTCCACAGCGCCACTCACGACACCGGCAGGATCACCCCTGAAGGGCGATCCGTCAAGCCCGCTCCCCGGGAGGGAGCCCTGGACCATCAAGGTGAAACAGCGCGCCTGCCCTGGCCCCACGGGGGATGTGAGCCAACGGACACCCGGAAAGGTTCCCCCGCCCAAGGCGGGTAAACACTCTGCCCGGGGCCCGTCAAGATTCCCGGGACGGGAGATTACCGCGTCCAAGGGACAGTTCGCACACGCGCACACGGGGTTCCCCCGCTCGGACCGCCCCAGCTTCGCACATCACCCAGGTCACGACGGTTCAGACACGGCGTCGTTCACGACAAACGGGACGTCGGACCACGGTACGCGGGGACGTTCGGGCGCCGAGCGCCGGACCGGAACGGCGGGGTTCCCGGCAGACCGAATCCCGGGGTGTCAACGGCGGGCCCGCAGCACGTCCCCGCTACCGCCGAGTACACGCTCCAGCCACCCCAGGACACAGGAAAGCGGCCGCCCCTCCCGGAGGAGGAACGGCCGCTTCACGCAGACCAGCGGGCATCTGAGGCCCGCGGAGGACTACTTGAGGGTGACGGAGGCGCCAGCGCCCTCAAGAGCGGCCTTGGCCTTCTCCGCGGTCTCCTTGTTGACGCCCTCGAGGAGCGGCTTCGGGGCGTTGTCGACGAGGTCCTTGGCCTCCTTGAGGCCCAGGCTCGTGAGGCCGCGGACCTCCTTGATGACCTGGATCTTCTTGTCGCCGGGGCCCTCGAGGATGACGTCGAACTCGTCCTTCTCCTCCTCGGCGGCCGGGGCGGCACCGGCGGGGCCGGCGGCGACGACGGCGGCCGGAGCGGCGGCGGTGACGTCGAACTTGTCCTCGAACAGCTTCACGAACTCGGAGAGCTCGAGGAGGGTCATCTCCTCGAACGCGGCAAGCAGGTCCTCGTTGCTGAGCTTCGCCATGATGCGATCTCTCTTTCTCTAACGACACGCGCGCCCGACGGCGCATCGTGCGAGCCAATGGCCGGGCGCCGTCGGCACCCGCCGTGGTTCATGGGGTTTAAGCGGCTTCCTCGTTGCGCTTGTCCGCCAGGGCCTGCGCGAGACGCACAGTCTTGGACGGAAGCGCCTGGAAGACGGCGGCGGCCTGGCCCTGCTTGGCCTTGAGCGCACCGGCCAGCTTCGAGAGGAGAACCTCTCGGGACTCCAGATCGGCCAGCTTGGTGACGTCCTCGGCGCTCATCGACTTGCCGTCGATGATGCCGCCCTTGATCACCAGGGGCGAGTTCGCCTTCGAGAAGTCACGCAGACCCTTGGCGGCCTCGACAACGTCCCCGTGGACGAAGGCGATGGCGGACGGGCCCTCGAGCAGATCGGTGATCTGCTCGTCGACGCCGGCCTCCTTGACCGCGATCTTGGTCAGCGTGTTCTTGACGATGCGAAAACGCGTTGTCTGACCGAGGCTGCGGCGCAGTTCAGAGATCTGCGCGACAGTGAGCCCCCGGTATTCGGTCAGCACGGCGCCGTTCGACTCACGGAACTCGTCCGTGAGTTCGGCGACCGCGGCTGCCTTGTCCGGCCTCGCCATGGGACTCCTTCCAACAGTGAACGCTGGTTGACTCCCAAGGACTCCACGATCGGCGTCAGCACGAGAAAAAGCCCCGAGCGCGAGGCGCACGGGGCACGACCGCGTTCTCAGTACGTGGCTGGCACGCTCCGGAACGGGAAAGCTCTGGTGACACCTGCGCGGGCGCCCATCCATGGGTCCTTAAGGCCACCCGAGCGGGTGACTACCAGCGGTCTTCGGCAATTACTGATACTAGCCGACCGCGGGAGTGCTTTGGCATGCGGTCTGATACGGATACGTATGACCGTCGCCACCTCCCCCGCGCAGAAGGAGCCTGTCGCCCCGTGGAGTCCCCCCGTTCCACCCCCGCCCTCGCCTGCGCCCCCGCCCTCGCCCTCGCCCTCGCCCTCGCCGCGATCCTCACCCTGTCCGGGTGTGTGGTCTTCGGTGCCGCGGACCGGCCCTGGCACGAGGACGCCGACCCCGAGGCACTGCTCTCGGCCATGGCCGACGCCACCGACCGGGCCGACAACTACACCCTGGAACTGGGCTTCGGCCCCGTCTCACCGGGCGGGCCGGAGGGCTCCGAGGGGCCGGACGGTTCGGGGACGCGTCTGTCCTACGAGGTCTCGGACTCCCCCGCCGCGGTACGGGCCACCCTGACCCGAGCCGACGGATCGGAGCTGGTCGTGGTCTACCCGGAGGACGGCGAGGCCCTGCTGCACGACACCGGGGACCTGCTGGGCGCCCCCACCGAGTGGGTCCGGGGCGACGCCCTGCTGCCCGCGCCCGCCCCTGCCGAGGTGTTCGACCTCGCCTCCCTGTCCGCGCTGGTCGACCTGGTCGCCGGGATGGAGGAGGTCGAGGCGGGCCCCGCCGAGAGCATCGGTGGCGCCGAAGTCCTCCCGCTGACCGGGCTCCTGCCCGCCGTGTCGGACGGCGCGGCCGCCGAGCGCGGCGCCGTCGCGCCTCTGCTCGGCGAGGACACCTCCGGGGCCCTGGACGTGTCCGTCTGGGTGGATCGGTCGGGCTTCCCGGTGCGGATGGAGTCCTCCGGTGAGGAGGCGTCGCTGTGGCTGGAGTTCTCCGACCGCGGCCGGACCTCCTTCCACGTCCCCAACGGCGACGAGGTCAGCGAACCCGTGGCGTCATGACCCGTCCGGGCGCTCCCCCCTCCCTGACGCGCCCCTGGTTCAGAAAGCGAACATCCCCCTTGAGATCCCCCGTGCCCGCCCTGCTCACCGCGGGCTGCGTCACCCTGTCACTCGGCCTCGTCCTGAGCGCCTGCGGCTCCGCCGAACCGGGGACCGCCCCGGAGACCAAGGCGGCCGACGCCACCGACGCCACCGAGGAGCCCGCGGAGACCGCGGAGCCCGCCCCAGTAGACGTCCCCGAACTGCTGGAAGGGCTCACCGAGGCCTTCGGCTCGGTGTCCTCCCACACCGTCACGGCCGACGTCTCCGCGGACGGCCTGGCGGAGGGCGACCTGACCAGGACCGGTTCCTGCACGGTCATGGCCGAACGCGAGGCCCACCACTGCGTCAGCGAGATGCCCTACGCGGGCGAGCTCGCGATGGAGGCCTTCGAGGAGTACGGCAGCGTCCCCGAAGGGGCGACCGTGGAGAAGCTGGCCCGCAACGAGTACATCTCCCACGACGGCCTGATCTACATCAACGACTCGGACGGGATCTACGGGGTGGACACCCCGTGGCTGCGCAGCGGGAACCCCGAGGGCTCGGTCTCCGTCACCATGCCCCTGGACTTCGAGGTGGCGGAGCTGTCCGACCTGGTCGACGCCCTGAGCACCCTGGGCGGGGCCGAGCAGGTCGGCACCGGGGAGGTCGACGGCGGCGAGGCCGCGGTGATCGAGGGAACGCTGGACGACGAGGGCCTGGCCGCCCTGTCGGAGGCCCAGCGCGAGTCCCTGCACACCCTGCTCGGCCGGACGCCCGAGGAACTGGCCGTGACCCTGTGGGTGGACGCCGACGGTTTCCCCGTGCGGGTGGAGCTGTCCGGCGACGGTTCCGAGGGCGTGATGGAGTTCTCCGAGCTGGGCAGCGCCTCCTTCGACATCCCCTCCGACGGCGAGGTCACCGTCCGGTGAGGAACTGATTCCGATCCTTGTGCGCGATGGAACCTGGTACCTGAAATGTCCGTCAAAGGTGCGAGTATCGACAATCCGGGGCGCCCCCGCTCCCTGAAGCGCCCTGGGATCCCCTGATGCAGAAAGCGAATATCCCCCGTGCAGACGCGCACACCGGCCGTGATCGCCGCCGGTTCCCTCTCCCTGGCTCTCGCTCTCACCGCCTGCGGCAACGACGCGGCCGACGAGGAGACCACCGTCGAGGCCTCCGAGGAACAGGAGCAGAAGGGCGGCCTGTCCGACCTGCTCAGCAGCCTGGGTGACACCACGGTCGACCTCCCCAACTACACCCTGACCCTGGAGTCCGTGGGCGAGGAACCCGAGATGGGCGAGGTCCGGATCACCGCGACCTTCGAGGTCACGGACGCCCCCTCCGCCATCCGCGAGACCGTCGTGATGCCGTTCGTCGGCGAGATGGCCCTCGTGTTCATGGAGTTGGCGGGTGAGGACATCTCCGGGTACACCCCCGAGGAGATCGGCACCATCGTCACCATCTACCCCGACGGTGAGGCGCCCCTGACCTCCAACCCCATGGACTCCGAGGCCGAGAGCGAATGGGTCCGGGGTGAGGGCGCCGCGGCGGAGGAGGTCGAGGACTTCTTCGACATCGATTCGCTGCCGGGCCTGGTCAGCTCCTTCGCCGAGCTCGACGAGATCGAGGAGTCCGGGACCGAGGAGGTCAACGGTGTCGAGACCACTGTCGTCGAGGGCACGCTGACCAAGGAGGACATCGACAACCTCGACGCCGAGCAGAAGCTGGCCGTCATCGAGCTCGTCGGTTCCGTCAGCGAAGACCTGAACGTCTCCCTCTGGATCGACGCGGACGGCTTCCCCATGCGCATGGAGTTCGACGACTCGGAGACCGAGATCTCCATGGAGTTCTCCGAGATCGGCACGACCTCGTTCGAGATGCCCGCTGAGGACACCATCACCGTCGTGTAAGCACGCACCCGCACACACGCGAGCGGCCCCCGCACTCCCGAAGGAGGCGGGGGCCGCTCGTTGTGTCACACGAGGACCGCGAAGGTCTTAGGCGTCGAGCGGGATGCTCGGACCCATCGTGGTGGTGACCACGGCCTTCTTGATGTAGCGGCCCTTGGCGGCGGACGGCTTGAGGCGGTTGACCTCGTCGATCGCGGCCTGGTAGTTCTCCAGCAGCTTGGTGTCGTCGAACGAGACCTTGCCGACGATGAAGTGCAGGTTCCCGTGGCGGTCCACGCGGAACTCGATCTTGCCGCCCTTGATCTCGGTCACGGCCTTGGCCACGTCCGGGGTGACGGTGCCCGTCTTGGGGTTGGGCATGAGGCCACGCGGACCGAGCACGCGGCCGAGGCGGCCGACCTTGCCCATGAGGTCCGGGGTGGCCACAACGGCGTCGAAGTCGAGGAAGCCGTTCTGGACCTTCTCGACCAGCTCGTCGTCGCCGACGATGTCGGCGCCGGCGGCCCGAGCCTGCTCGGCACGCTCACCGGTCGCGAAGACCAGGACCCGAGCGGTCTTGCCGGTGCCGTTCGGCAGGTTCACGGTGCCGCGGACCATCTGGTCGGCCTTGCGCGGGTCGACGCCCAGGCGCAGGGCGACCTCGACGGTCGCGTCGAACTTGACCTTGGTGGTCTCCTTGGCCAGCTTCAGAGCCTCGGCGGGGGCGTAGAGCCGGTCACGGTCCACCAGGTTGTTGGCATTGCGGTGGTTTTTGCTGCGCTTCACGCTGTTCTCCTACGGGAACGTGTGGTCATAGGGCCAGCGCCTGGCCCTGCCACGGTGGTTCTTACCGTCGAGCAGTCCCGCGAGGGGGCTACTTGACCTCGATGCCCATCGAGCGGGCGGTACCGGCGACGATCTTGGACGCGGCCTCGATGTCGTCGGTGTTGAGGTCGGGCAGCTTGGTCTGCGCGATCTCACGGACCTGGTCGGCGGTGATCGAACCGGCGGTGCTGCGACCCGGGTCGGTGGCGGCCTTGTCCAGACCAGCGGCCTTCAGGATCAGCCGCGGCGCCGGGGGCGTCTTGGTGATGAAGGTGAAGGAACGGTCCTCGTAGATGGAGATCTCTACGGGGATGACGTTGCCGCGCTGGGCTTCCGTAGCAGCGTTGTACTGCTTGCAGAAGTCCATGATGTTGACGCCGTGCGGACCGAGAGCGGTACCAACGGGCGGCGCCGGGGTCGCCTGACCGGCGGGGAGCTGCACCTTGACGAGTGCGGCAAGTTTCTTCTTCGGAGGCATATCGGGTCCTTTGCCTGATCTGCGTTGTGTGCCGGCCCCTGCCTCCCCCCACGGCGCCGCGGGGTCACGTGGACCACGGCGGAGCCGCTGCCGAAGGAGGCTGACCGCGCCCGGGCACGGGGCCTGGGCACGGGGTCACGGCCCGTCGGGACCGGACGGGCCGGAGCGCGTTCCGCCCGGGTTCGCACCAGGGTGGGACACGCGACAGTAGGTCCGTCCCGCGAAGGACGGACCTACCAAGTCTACGTCGCCCGGGCAGTGGTCCGGGCGGCTTGTGGGGAAGCCCCCACGGGGTCAGATCTTGGCGACCTGGTTGAAGGAGAGCTCGACCGGGGTCTCGCGACCGAAGATCGACACCAGCACCTTGAGCTTCTGGGTGTCGGCGTTGATCTCGCTGACGGTGGCGGGCAGGGTCGCGAACGGACCCTCCATGACCGTGACGGACTCGCCGACCTCGTAGGCCACGTCCGAGCGGGCCTCGCCGCTGGCGGTCTTGGCCTGCTGGGCCTGCTCCGGCTCCTCCTCCGGCTCGGGCGCCAGGAGCTTGGCCACCTCGGTGAGGCTCAGCGGGGCGGGCTTGTTGGACAGGCCCACGAAACCGGTGACACCGGGGGTGTTGCGGATGGCCGACCAGGACTCGTCGGTCAGGTCCATGCGGACGAGGACGTAGCCGGGCAGGACCTTCTCGGTGACCTGCTGGCGCTTGCCGCTCTTGACCTCGGTGACCTCGTGCTCGGGCACCTCGACCTGGAAGATGTACTCCTCCATGTTGAGGGACTGGGTACGGCTCTCGACGTTGGCCTTGACCCGCTTCTCGTAACCCGCGTAGGTGTGCACGACGTACCAGTCGCCGGGCAGCAGGACGAGTTCGTTCTTGAATTCCTCGACGGGGTCGAGACGGGACAGCTCGGGCTCCGCGTCAGCCTCTTCGGCTTCCTCGGTGCCTTCAGCGCTCTCGTCGGCCTCTTCGGCCGGCTCCGGGCTGTCGGCGTCGGTCGGCTCGACCGTTTCCTCGGACAGCTCGCCCGCCAGGCCGGTCTCTTCCGCCGACTGCTGAACCGGCTCCTCTTCGGGGAAGTCGTCAGAGGTCAGTGGGGACTCGGACACGGCTGCTCTTTCTCTCGTCGGATTCGCTAGTGCGTACGACGCACACCGAAAAGGCCGTGCGTCGAACCCAGTTCTGCCAGCTTACGGTCTCTCCGGGCGACGCGGGACCAACGCGCGGACGAGCGGAGCCTCGCCTGGCCGAACACAGGAGGCCGAGCGGGAGACTCTGGTGATGGCGCCCACCGCCATCGTCAACGGCGCACAGGAGGCGCCGGAAAGCGGGAGCTAGACGCCAGCGGGACGGCCGAAGGTGGCGTAGAGCCAGGTCACGGCCTCACCGAAGGCGAAGTCCAGCAGGGAGACGTAGGCGAGGACGATCACGACGAACACCATGACGACGATGGTGTAGGTGACCAGTTCCTTGCGCGTGGGCCAGCGGACCTTGCGGAGTTCTCCGACGACCTGCTTGGTGAACGTCACCGGACCGGTACGACGCGTCGGCTCCTTGTCGGGCTTCGCGTCGGCGTCAGTCTGAGTCACCTGGGGTCCTTAGAGTCGCGGGCTGCTTCGTATCCCCGTAGTTCCGTTTGTCCCGGCGTGTTCGGGACAGCGACTGATCGCCGTCCCGAACACCGCACGCGGACTTGCAGGGCAGGAGGGACTCGAACCCCCAACCGCCGGTTTTGGAGACCGGTGCTCTGCCAATTGAGCCACTGCCCTTAGCGGAAACTGCGTTCCCCACCATAGCCGGTCCGGAGTGCTGTCGCACACCCCGCGGGGTGTGACGCCCGCATAACAACCGGCCGACGCGGATGAGTGTACGCCCTTCCCGCGGCTCGAACCAAACCGGTTTCCCGGGGAGCCGGTACCGCGAAGGTGACCTTCCCCGCCGGGAGAAGTGACTTTCCCCCCGGCGGGTCCGGGGAGCACGTGACACCATGGGAAACATGACTGACCGACCCCGTGTCTCTGCACGTATCAGCGCCATCTCCGAGTCCGCGACCCTCGCGGTGGACGCCAAGGCCAAGGCCATGAAGGCGGAGGGCCGTCCTGTCATCGGCTTCGGCGCGGGGGAACCGGACTTCCCGACCCCCGACTACATCGTGGACGCCGCCGTGGCCGCCGCCCGTGAGCCGCGTTTCCACCGCTATACGCCCGCCGGTGGCCTTCCCGAACTGAAGAAGGCCATCGCGGAGAAGACCCGGCGCGACTCCGGCTACGAGGTCGGGCCCGCCCAGATCCTGGTGACCAACGGCGGCAAGCAGGCCATCTACGAGGCCTTCGCCGCCATGCTGGACCCGGGTGACGAGGTCATCGTGGTCGCCCCGTACTGGACCACCTACCCGGAGTCCATCAAGCTCGCGGGCGGTGTCCCGGTCTTCGTCGTCACCGACGAGAGCACCGGATACATGGCCGGTGTGGAGCAGCTGGAGGCCGCGCGCACCGAGCGCACCAAGGTGCTGGTCTTCGTCTCGCCGTCCAACCCGACCGGTGCCGTCTACCCGCGCGAGCAGGTCCGCGCCGTCGGCCGGTGGGCCGACGAGCACGGGCTGTGGGTACTGACCGACGAGATCTACGAACACCTGGTCTACGGCGACGCCGAGTTCTCCTCGCTGCCCGTCGAGGTCCCCGAGATCGCCGACCGCACCGTCATCGTCAACGGCGTCGCCAAGACGTACGCGATGACCGGCTGGCGCGTGGGGTGGATCGTCGGCCCGAAGGACATCATCAAGGCGGCGAGCAACCTGCAGTCGCACGCCACCTCCAACGTCGCGAACGTCTCGCAGGCCGCCGCGCTGGCCGCCGTCTCCGGCGACCTCACGGCTGTCGAGGAGATGAAGAAGGCCTTCGACCGCCGCCGCCAGACCATCGTGCGGATGCTCAACGAGATCGACGGCGTCGTGTGCCCCGTGCCCGAGGGTGCGTTCTACGCCTACCCCTCCGTGAAGGGCGTGCTCGGTAGGAAGATCCGCGGGAAGACCCCGCGGACCTCCACCGAGCTCGCCGAGGTCATCCTCGAAGAAGCAGAGGTCGCCGTGGTGCCCGGTGAGGCCTTCGGGACCCCCGGCTACCTGCGCCTGTCCTACGCGCTCAGCGACGAGGACCTGGTCGAGGGCGTGAGCCGCGTCCAGAAGCTGCTGGCCGAGGCCGAGTAGGCCTGCCCGTGACAGCGCGCCCCGGGTCGACCGCCAGTGCCGGCGCCCCGGGGCGCGTTCGTGTCTTGTGCGTTCGTGTTTTCTGTGGTGTTGACCATTCCGGTCCCGCCCGGTGCCCTTCATACGGCAGGCTTACGTCATGGAGACACCGACCACCGCTCGCCGATTGGACCGGCTGCCCAAAGCACACCTGCACCTGCACTTCACCGGCTCGATGCGCCACGACACCCTCGTGGAGCTCGCCGAGGAGCGGGGGGTCCACCTCCCCCAGGCCCTGGTCGAGGAGTGGCCGCCCAAACTGCGCGCCACCGACGAACGCGGCTGGTTCCGCTTCCAGCGCCTCTACGACATCGCCCGCTCGGTGTTGCGCAAGCCCGAGGACATCTACCGACTGCTCCTCGAAGCCGCCGAGGACGAGAAGGCCGCCGGTTCCGCCTGGTTGGAGATCCAGGTCGACCCCAGCGGCTACGCGGCGCTCTTCGACGGGCTGACCGCGACCCTGGAGCTGATCCTGGACGCCGCCCGCGCCGCCGAGCGCGACACCGGGGTGCGCATCGGCCTGATGGTCGCGGCCAACCGCACCCGCCACCCCCTCGACGCCCGAGCCCTCGCGCGCCTGGCACGCCAGTACGCGGGCAGGGGAGTGGTGTCCTTCGGTCTGAACAACGACGAACGCCGCGGCCGCGCCCGCGAGTTCGAGGCCGCGTTCCGCATCGCCAAACGAGCCGGGCTGCTCTCCACACCCCACGGCGGCGAACTGAACGGCCCCCGCAGCGTCCGCGAGTGCCTGGACGAACTCGACGCCGACCGCATCGGCCACGGGGTCCGCGCCATCGAGGACCCCTACCTCCTCGAACGCATCGCCACCCAGGAAGTCACCCTGGAGGTCTGCCCGACCTCCAATGTGAGCCTGGGCGTCTTCGAGGAACTCGACCACGTCCCCCTGCGCAAGCTCTACGAGTCGGGTGCCCCGATCGCCCTGGGCACCGACGACCCCCTGCTCTTCGGGCCCCGCCTCGTCGAGCAGTACCGGATCGCCCGCGAGGTCTTCGGCTTCTCCGATGTCGAGCTGGCCGACTTCGCCAGGATGTCCATCCGCGGCGCCGGGGCCCCGGACTCCCTGAAGAAGGAGCTCCTCTCCGGAGTCGACGACTGGCTGGCCTCCGACCCCGCCGAGAACTGATCGAAGCAGGACTGGCCCGAACCCCGTAGCGTGCCCCTCAGACCAGCCCCCTCGCGGGGCCAGACCCGTCGCGGAGCCAGACCCGTCGCGGGGCCAGACCCGGAGCTCACCGGGCCCCGTGTCGCGGGGCGGCGGTGGAAGCCGCCAGCGCCCTCTCGACCAACTCCGCATCACCGTCCGCGCCCAGGCCCGTCCGCTGCTTCCGAACCCCCTCATCCCCGATGATCTTGCTACCAGAAGCAAGTTCGGCGCCGATTTCGCTCCTGGTAGCAAGATCATCTTCGAAACAGGGACCGAAACAGTGCTCGGGCACTGGCGGAGGAGGGAGGGCCACTGTAACCCCGGGAGCATCAGGCGAGGAGCATCCACACGCCTTGGCCGAGCATCGCGGCTCCGGCGACGAAGAACAGGACCGCGGCGCCGATC
Source organism: Nocardiopsis exhalans (assembly GCF_024134545.1). Taxonomy (GTDB): domain Bacteria; phylum Actinomycetota; class Actinomycetes; order Streptosporangiales; family Streptosporangiaceae; genus Nocardiopsis; species Nocardiopsis exhalans. The sequence continues at coordinate 1,144,092 of NZ_CP099837.1, read as the reverse complement.
TGGATGACCCGCTCGGGGAGCTTCTTGCCCAGGACCGCTCCGAGGGCGATGGCGATGGCGTCGGCGGCGACCATCCCGATGGTGGAGCCGATCCAGACCGGGAACCAGTGGTACTGGGTGCCCACGGTGATGGTAGCCAGCATCGTCTTGTCGCCGAGTTCCGCCACGAAGAAGACCAGGACCACGGTCATGAAGCCGGAGCGAATGCGGCGGGAGGCGGCGCGTTCCTCGTCCTTGTCGGTCATCTCGTCGCCGCGCAGGGTCCACAGACCGAAGATGAGGAAGGCGAGACCGGCGGCGAGGGTGAGCCAGTCGGTGGGGATGGCGGCGCCGAGGACCTCGGCGATGAAAACGCTGCCCAGGTGCACCACGGCGGTGGCGACGGTGATGCCCAGGATCACCGTGAGCACGCGGTAACGGGTCGCCAGGGACATCGCGACCAACTGGGTCTTGTCACCCATTTCGGCAATGAAGATGGCCGCGGTGCTCACGCCGAGCGCAATCATAAAGGCTGACATACTACTCCTACTGTCCGTGATGGGCAGAAGGAGGCGGAGAACGCCCCTTCAACCCGGTCGTTTCCTACCGGGTCAAAGGTCTCGTCCGCCCTGACGCTGGGGGCTTTCGCACCTCTCAGCTGGGCTCACACGGCCGGGACGACTGCGTCCAGTATGTCGACCGCACACATTGGGGACTACTCCCCTTCGACGCTTAAGACATTACCAGAACTATTTTCCATCGCAATTCATTGAAGAGTCGAATTACTTTACGAGGCTTACCCAAAAAACGTGTTAGGTGCACCTAACTCATTTTTTCGCCATGCCGCCCTGGCCTGAACCACACGAGCGGCGCGCGAGTGGGAGCTCCTACGTCACAGTGCCGGGACTCGCACCTGGATAGAATCGTGCGCACCCTGACATGAGGAGATCCCCCGATGCACCGTCCCCCGGCCCTCACAGCAGGAGCGGTACTGGCCGTGCTACTCCTGGTCGGCTGCTCATCGCAGAGCTATGACCAGGACGCGCACCGCGACCTGATCGAGGCATACGGGCTCGAGGTCCACGACATGGACGCCGTGACCGAGTTCTCCGAGTCGACCTGCGACGCCACCAGCGCCGGCGCCTGGACCAACGGCTACATGGACTCCGAAGGCGACGCGGGACTCCTCGTCATCGCTGTGGAGCAGATGTGCCCCGAACGCCTGGAGGAGTTCGAAGAGGCACTCGAACCGTACGGTTGGTGACCGGACCCCGCCACTGGCTCACAGACTCACGCCGAGCATCACCGGCTCGTTGACCAGGCGCACCCCGAAGGCCTCCTCGACCCCGGCGCGCACCTCGCGGGCCAGGTCGATCAGGTCGGCGGTGGTCGCGCCGCCCGGGTTGGTCAGGGCGAGGGTGTGCTTGCCCGATATCCGCGCGGGACCGTCGCCGTAGCCCTTGGTGAACCCGGCCCGGTCGATCAGCCAGGCGGCGGAGAGCTTCACGTTGCCCGCGTCGTCCGGATGTCCGGGGATCTCGGTGTCCGCGCCCAGGCGCTCGGCGGCGCGCTCGCGGAAGGCCGCGTACTCCTCGGGGGACAGGACCGGGTTGGTGAAGAAGGATCCCGCGCTGCGGGTGTCCGGGTCGGCGGGGTCCAGGACCATGCCCTTGCCCTCGCGCAGTCCCAGGACCACCTCGCGCGCCTGGTCGAGCGGCACCCGCTCCCCCGCCTCGACGCCCATGGCGCGGGCGACCTCGGCGTAGCGGACCGGGCGGCTGAGCGGTCCCCGGCGCAGCTCGAAGACGACCTCGCACACCACGTACCGGTCGTGGCCCTTGAAGGTGCTGTCGCGGTAGGTGAAGCCGCAGTCGGCGTTGGACATCGTGACCAGCTCGCCGGTGGTGCGGTCCAGGACCAGCACCTCGCGGATGGTCTGGCTGACGTCCTGGCCGTAGGCGCCCACGTTCTGGATGGGGGTGGAGCCCACCCGACCGGGGATGCCGGAGAGGAACTCCACGCCGTTGAGCCCCTCGGCCACGGTCCGCGCGACCAGCGGGTCCCACTCCACACCCGCGTCCGACCGCAGCAGGACGATTTCCTCGCCGGTCTCCGGGTCGGTCCCGGCCGCGGCCGTGGTGACGCCCTGGGAGGCCACCAGGATGACAGTGCCGGGGAACCCGTCGTCGGCGACGACCAGGTTGCTGCCGCCGCCGAGCACGAGGACGCGCTCACCCGAACGGTCGGCCTCGGCGACCAGGCTGACCAGCTCGTCGGTGGAGCCGGCGGTCCGGAAGGCCTTGGCTGGGCCGCCCAGGCCGAGGGTGGTGTGGTCGGCGAGCATCGTGGACACGGGCATACCTCTTGGGAAGGGAGCGAACGCGGATGTGGGGTGGGACCGGCGCTGGGCTACTGCGGCAGGCGAACGATCGCGGAGGCCTTGGCCAGGACCTTGGCGCCGCCGGAGCGGGCGGTGAGCAGCACGGTGACGGTGCCGTCCTCGTGCTTGGCCTTGACCTTGCCGGCGACGGTGATCTCGGCGCCCTCGTCGTCGTCGGGCACGACCACGGGCGCGGAGAAGCGTACCGAGTAGTCGACGACGCTGCCGGGGTCCCCGGTCCAGTCCGTGACCACCCGGCCGGCCTCGGCCATGGTGAACATGCCGTGCGCGATCACGTTGGGCAGCCCGACGGACTTGGCGAAGCGCTCGTTCCAGTGGATGGGGTTGAAGTCACCCGAGGCGCCCGCGTAGCGGACCAGGTCCAGGCGGCGGACCGGGAAGGTCTGCTCGGGGATCTGGGTGCCGACCTCGACGTCGGAGTGGCTGATCCTGCTCATGTCGTCTTCCCCGCTTCCTAGGAACCCCGGACGACGAGCATCATGCCCGCCGTCACCACGTGCTCGCCGTCGGCCGCCTCGGCCACCGTCTCCATGGTGATGAGCTCGTTGCCGCCCAGCACCTTGATGTCGGTGATGCGGGTGACCGTGCTCAGGACGTCGCCGGCGCGCAGCGGTCGGCTGTACCTGAAGCTCTGGTCGCCGTGGACGACGCGGGAGAAGTCCACCCCGAGGTCCGGATCGGCCAGGGCCAGCGCGGAACCGGCCATGCCGAGGATCACCGGGAAGGTCGGCGGGGCGATGACGTCCGCGTACCCGAGGGCCTTGGCGGAGGCCTTGTCGAGGTAGGCGGGGTTGAGGTCGTTGATCGCCTCGGCGAACTCGCGGATCTTGCCGCGGGTCACCTCGTAGGCCTCGGGGGCGGGGTACTCCCGGCCGAGGTAGTCAGGGTTGATCGCCACGCTCTGCCTCTCCTGGTCCTGAACAAAAAAAGCCCGGTGAGCGATGTGCTCACCGGGCTGGAGTCTACGAGAAGTAGACCGATCCCTGCCTGGGACGAACGACCTGCGATGACCTAGCGGGTCTCGCGGTGGTCGTTGTGCTTGCGGCAGTTCGGGCAGAACTTCTTGACCGTCAGACGGTCAGGGGTGTTCCGACGGTTCTTGCGCGTGATGTAGTTCCGGTGATTGCACTCCTGGCAGGCCAGGGTGATCTTCGGCCTCACGTCTGTGGCAGCCACTTCGGAGTGCCTTTCTCGCTGGAGACATTACCTAGGCGCAGTGGAACACTGCTTTACACCCACGACGACCCCTGAGTGTGTTTCTCAGGGGTCAGCGGGTTGGTAGCGGGGGCCGGACTTGAACCGACGACACAGCGATTATGAGCCGCTTGCTCTACCGACTGAGCTACCCCGCCCCGATCAGAACGGAAGGACATCCTATCGCGGATGTCCCCCGGTCAAGGCCGGCGAAGTTTCACCGGCCACCCACCTGAGTGGACCGGAACCTCATCAAGTGGTGGAGCCCCTTTACGGAATCGAACCGTAGACCTTCTCCTTACCATGGAGACGCTCTGCCGACTGAGCTAAAGGGGCGCGCTGTGAGGCTTTCTCTCGTCCGCCTCGGGGGTGTTGCCCCCTTGCGCTGAACATGACTATACAGGGATCAGGGGGTGGTCTGCCAAATCGAATGCCCGACGCCCCTCCGAGGCCCCTTCGGCACCCCTGACGGGCTACTCCCCCACACCCCTCCGGACACACGAAAACCCCGCTGTCAGCGGGGTTTCGCGCTCTCGGGACCGCTCCGGCCAGGCCCCGGAACGAGCCCGAATGTGACGCCGTGCACTCCTCGAAAAGCGCCCGGGAGGAGCCCGCCGGACCCGACGTCCTCCAGGAAGCCCCAGGAAGCCCCAGGGCCCCAGGCTGCCCGGGAATGCCCAGGAGAGCTCAGGAGGTCCCTTCGGCCAGCCAGACGTTGGACATCGCGTCACGGTTGATCGTGCGGATGTCCGCGGGCAGCCCCAGCCGGCGCAGGGCGTCCGACAGACGGGTGTCGTGGGTGAACACGATCAGCTGCCGGTGCCGCCCCACCTCCGCCAGAACCGCGGCCAGCCCTTCGACCGTCTCGGTGTCCATCGCCTGGACCGGGTCGTCCAGCAGCAGGAAGCCGAACGGGTTGCCCTCCACCAGCGCGCGCGGCAGGCAGATGGACAGCGCCAGCGCCTGGAACTCGCCCTGGCTGAGCAGCCCGGGGGCGCTGGTCTGGTCGTCCACGCCGTCCACGGCCACGTCCACCTCGACCCTCCGGCGGGCGCCGCGGCCGATCAGCCGCATGCCCTGGAGGTCGATGTGCCGTTCCTGGCGCAGCCGGAACCACACCTGCTCGGCCTGGGAGGCCACCGGCCCCAACCGCTCCGCACGAACCCCGCGCGCGTGCTCGGTGAGCCAGTTCAGGGCCGCCTCGGCGGCGCCCAGGGTCTCGCTGGCAGCCACGGCCTCCTGTGCGTCGTCCAACCACCCGGAGAGACGGTCGGCGAGCTCTCCCCAGCCGTCGGTGGGGTCCTCCAGGCGTTCGGAGGCGTCCCGCCGGGCGCTGACCGCCGCGGCCCGGAGCTTGCGACCCACCGACTCGATGTGCTCGGCGAGCTCGCCGAGGTCCTCGATGGTCGTGCCGGACTCCCAGAGCGCCCACACCTGGCCCAGCTCGCTCTCCGGCGGCAGCCAGGACGGTGCCGGGGAGAGCAGGAAGCGGGCCTGGTCGCGAGCGGCCTCAGCGCGGTCGTAGGCGGCCGAGGCGGTGGCCGCCTGGGGCCGCAGCGCGCGCAGCTGCGCGTTGGCCCGGCGCACCCAGTCGGCGCCGAGCGCCCCGGTGGCCGAACAGGTGGGGCAGGTGGTCTCGGTGGGGTGGCGCTTGTGGTGCTCCAGCGCTTGTTCGAGGAGCTGGACCACCCCGTGCGCGTGGTCGCCCTTGCTCCCGGCGGCCATCGCCAGTTCCATGGCCGCGCCGCGCAGCTCGTTGACGACATCGGCGATGAGCGTGCGCTCGGGGACGGCCAGGCGGCGCAGTCGGCGCAGCACCACGTGGAGGGCGGGGTCGCTGGGGCCGTCGTCGGCGGCCACCCGGCGCAGCGCCTCCAGGTCCATGGAGGGCGCGGAGAGGAGGTTCACGGCCTGGACGGCCCGGGGGTCGGCGGAGGCGCTGAGCGCGTCCAAGAGGGTGCGGAGCTCACGGGAGGGGCGGTCGCGGCGTCGGACCAGGCCGTCGCAGACCTTGGCCAGACGGCGTTCGGCCTCGGCCAGCCCGGTGAGCCCGAGCAGGGCGGTGAGCGTGTCGTAGAGCTCGGCGGCGCGGCCGGTGACCGTGCGGCCGAGTTCGTCGTAGGACAGGAAGGGCCGGTAGCGGACGAGGTTCTCGCCCCAGTCGAGGGTGCGCAGCGGGGACACCTCGCCGCCGGGGTGCACCACCTCGCCGCGGGCCGAGCGGACGCTCTCGCCGGTCCAGCGGCGGCTGATCCGGGTGGGTCCGCTGTCCCCGGCGATGTGGATGTCCACGGTCGCCTCGGTGCGCTCGTCGTAGTGCAGGTTGCGCCAGCCGTCGCGCCAACCGGTGGGCATGGCGTCCCAGCGTGGGTTGCGACCGGTCAGGGCGGCCTCGGCGGCCTCGGCGAAGCTGGACTTTCCGGAGCCGTTGCGGCCCACGATCACGGTCAGGCCGGGCCCGGGGGAAAAGGTGAGGTCGGCCGGGCGGCCGATGCCTCGGAAACCCTGGACGCGGATGCCGGTGAGGTAGGCGCGGCGCACCCGCCCGGGCGGGGGTCCCGGCGGCCCTGAGGGAAGGAGCTCGGGGAGGTGCTCGCCCCGCAGGAGGGCCTCCAGCGCCTCTTCTCCCCACAGGGCGGCGCTGACCCAGATCCGGACCCCCTCGGGCAGCCCCGAGCGCGCCAAGGCGTCGAGGAGGGCCTTGGTGGTGGGGTCGTCGGCCTGGGGCGCGCCCTCGTGGCCGTCCCGTCCTGCGCGTGTGTCCGCCTCGGGTCCCCGAGTCACCTTCGCCACCCCGCTCCGTTCTCGAACCTGCACCAGCAGAGTAGGACAGGACGGGAGGAAGCGCGCTGGTGACGCGGATACCGGAACGCACCCGAAACCCGTTCCACCTCGGCGGAACCGCGGGTTTCCCACTGTCCCCGGAGTGACCCAGGACACTCGGGTCCGGGGCGCCCCACCCCCGGAAACCCAGCGGTCCCCTCCGCTCCACCACCGGTCACACGCCGACGAGCCTCCTCCGACTGCCGTCCCAGGTGAAGTGCAGCGTGGCGATCCCCGGGACGTTCGGGTCGCGCAGGCACTCGTAGATGTTCAGGCTCGGCACGCTCGCGAAGCAGCCCCAGACGCGTTCGGACGTCAGGACGAAGTCCAGGTCGAGTTCGACCAGCAGCCCGAGCAGGCGCCCGTGGGTGGGTTCGTCGACCTTGGCGAAGGCGTCGTCCAGCAGGATCAGGCGCGGCGCCCACGGCGCCCGCTGGGCCAGGGCGTCGAACTGCGCGGCGGCCGCGGCGAACAGCACCAGGTAGGCGACCACGCGCTGTTCGCCCTGGCTGAGGGCGGTTCGGTGGCCCAGGCGGCGCTCGTCCCCGGCCGAATCGGTGACGTACACGGTGAAGGTGAACCAGGACCGGTAGTCGAGGGCGGCGCGCAGCTGGGCGCCGCCGGTGGCGGTCGGGTCCAGGCGGCGGATCGCCTCGATGCAGCGGCGCAGGGCATCGCGCAGGCGCGTGGTCTGGACGCGGGTGCGCTCCTCCGCCGGGGTGGCCAGCAGCGGCACGACCGCCTCGATGTCGGCCCCGGCATCGGGCGCCAGGCTCCAGTCCAGGCGCACGCCGAGCCCGGCGGAGGTGGTGACGTCCTTGAGGACGTCGTTCATGGTCGCGATGAGGGCCTGTGCCTCGTCGATCTGGCGGGACAGGTGTCCGGCGAGCTCGCCCAGCAGGTGGCGTTCGAAGGCCTCCTCCTCGGCGATGGCGACGGTCTCCTCGGCGCGGGTGACGGCCTCGGCGACGCGTTCGGCGTAGGCGGTGACGTCGTGGGAGCCGTCCTCGTCGTGCACGGTGAGGCGCTTGACCCCGCGCGGCTCGGTGAGCTCGGTGCGGGTCTGGGCCCAGCCCGCCGAGCCGAGCAGGCGGTGCAGCTCCTCGCGGCTGCCGAGGATGGTGCTGTCGTCGACGTCGGCGATGTCCTCCTGCGCCGTCAGGCCCTCCTCCAGCTGACCCACGAAGGAGGCCAGCAGGGCCAGGCGCTCGTCCGGTCCGGCGGGCTCGGCCGCTCCGGTCTCGGCGTCCGGGCGGCCGTTGACCGCCTCCAGGTAGCGGGCCAGCGGCGCCTCGTCCACGGCGCAGTCCCGCAGCCCGGCGGCGCGGAGCAGGACGGCGTCGGGGACGGTGTCCTCGGTCCCGGTGACGGCCTTGCTGTCGGGGTCGCCGACGGTGGTGACCGACTGGACCAGGGTCTCCCCCACGGCGAGGGTGCGGCGGACCTGTTCGGCGCGTTCGGCGGTGGCGACCTCCAGGCGGGCCTCGGCGCTGACGCGCTCGTCGCGGGCGCGCTGGGCGTCGCGTTCGAGTTCGGGCAGGCGTTGGGCGGCTTCCTCCGCGCGTTCCCGGACCTGCGCGCGGGCGGCGTCGATCTGTTCGGAGGCCACACCGCGGGCGCGGTCGCCGAGCTCGAACTGGCGGCGCACGGTGATCATGTCGTCGATCGCGGCGGCGCGGGCGTCCTCGGCCAGGACCCGGGCGGCGCGGGCGCGGGACCAGGCTGCGGCGTGGCGTTCGTGGTCGGCGAGTTCCCAGGCGAGGACGTCGAGGTCGCGCAGGGCCGCGGCGATCAGGACCCGCAGGTGGTCCAGGGCGCGCAGGGCGCTGTCGAGTTCGGCTCGGGTGGTGGGCAGGTCCTGCTCCCCGGCGGCGTCGGCCAGGCGGGTGCGGATGCCGAGGAGTTCGGACCGCGCGGACTCGGCTGCGGCCTGGGCGGTGTCGTGCGCGCGGCGGGCCGCGGCGACGTCGGTCCGGGCGACGTCGAGGATGGCCCAGGCACGGATGAGCGGGGCGGGGTCGGGGAGGTCGCGAGAGACCTCCAGCAGCTCGGAGTAGGAGTGCTCGACCGCCCAGCGGCGTTCCCCGGCCTCGGCCAGAAGCGCCTCGGCGATGGCCATGCGGCGGTCGGTGTTGGCGGACTGGCGATCGCGGGCGCGTTTGCGGGCGGCCTCGCCGATGTACTCGGGTTCGCTCTTGTAGTGGGCGCCGGAGGCCACGCCCAGGCGCCAGCCGCCGGAGAGCGACATGGAGCTGACAGTGGCCACCGAGCTGTCGCGACGGTGTTTGGCGTCGGTGTCCTCGGCGCTGTCAGGGGCCTCCGAGCGCAGGGCGATGGAGGAGAGCAGGGCGCGGAGGTTGTCGTTCTGCACGCCGCGGTCGGGGATGGCCACGGGCACGAGCACGTCGAGGAGGGTACGGCCCTTGGCCGGGCGGGCCGGGGTGACCATGAGGTCGCGCGTGTTGGGGTCGTAGAGGGTGCCGTCGGCGCGGATCCATCCGGAGAGCAGGCCGCTGGCCTCCAGCGCCGCTTCCAGCCCGGCCTGTTCGCGGGAGGTGAGGCCGTCGGCGAAGTCCACTGCCAGGTGGAAGGGGACACCGTCGCCGTCCGGGCGCGGGTAGGTGGCCCAGCCGGGGCGCTCGGGGACGCTGTCGGGGTTCCTGGCACGGCGGGCGGCGAGGTCGGCGAGTTCGTCGGAGAGCTGGCCCTCCTCGTTGACGGCGACGTCGCGGCGGGCGCGCAGTTCTTCGAGGAGGGGGTCGACGGCGGTGTGGGCGAGGCGGGCGACGGTGGCCGGGACCCCGGGGTCCAGTACGCGCAGGGCTTCGGTGATGGGCAGTTCGACGCTGCCCTCCAGCTCGTGGATGGCCTCGCCGAGGGCGTGGGCGTGGCTGGAGTCGCGCAGGCCCGCCACCCAGGTGCGGACGCCGTCGGCGTAGGCGGCGCTTTCGGCGCGCAGGGCGGCGATGGCCTCCTGTTCGCGGGTGTGGGTGTGCTCCAGGGTGGCCTCGGCGCTCTCGGCCTCGCTGGTCAGGGCGACCAGGCGGCGGTCTGCGGCGGCCTCGGCGGTGGTCAGGCCGGTGAGCCGGGCGGCGAGATCGGTGCGGTCGGCCGCTGCGTTGGCGGCGTTGGTGAGGCGGTCGTGCAGGCGTCCGAGGTGTTCACGCAGGTCGGCGAGGTCGATGCCGTGGACCGGGGCGCGCTCCACCGCCTGTTCGAGGCCTTGGAGGTCGACCCGGGTGGTGTTCTCCCGGGGCGCGTGCACGGTGGTGCGGGCGTCGGGGATCTGGCCGAGCGCCCGGGGGTCGAGTCCGGCGGCGGTGGCGGCGCGGGAGGCCTCCAGGTGGGTCTGGCGCAGGACTTCGAGGGCGCGCTCGATGGCGGCGGTGTCCTCGGCCAGGCGCTCCACCGCGTGGGTCTCGGTGGTGGCGGCGTGTTCGGCTGCGGCCCAGGCTGCCTCGGCGGCGCGGATGTAGGCGCCGACGGCGGCGTCGTAGGCGCGGCGTTCGTTGGTGGTGGCCGTGGCGGCGTTGCTCTGGGCGGCGGCGAGGGTGCCGTCATCGGCTTCGGCGGTGTCGCGGGTGCGGCGGGCCTGGTCGCGTTCCTCGGCGATCTGGCTTTCGGCGGTGATGAGCTCGTCCAGCTCGGCGCGCAGGCGGTCGGTCTCCTCGGTGCGGCGGGTGCACGAGTCGAGCTGTTCGCGGACCTCGGCGGAGCGGGCGCGCAGGACGTGCAGGAGGTAGCCGTGGTAGTCGGTGAGGAAGGCGCTGACCCCGGCACCGGCCTCGGTGAGCTGGTTCTTGTCGGTGCGGGCCTGTTCGAGGTCGGCGATGTTGCGGGCGACCGCGTCCAGGACGGACTCGTCCATGGGCGGGAGGGCCTCGGACAGGACGCCGACCAGCTCGCCCGCCTCGAGGCGGTCGCCGATGGTGGGGCGGCGCAGGCGGTAGAGCAGGTGGATGAGGTTGCGGTAGCGGACGGAGTCGTCGATACCGAACAGGTCGCGCATCACCCGGGCGCGGTAGGGGACGGCGCTGGTGAAGCAGTTGTCGGCACCGATCTCCGAGCGGAGCCGGTCCACGGGTTTGGGTCGGCCGTCGATGACGAGTTCGAGGTCGTGGCCGACGCGGCGGTCGGTCACGAAGAACACGCAGCGGGGGTCGGCGTCGCCCACGGCCATGACGGCCGCGCCGAGGGTGAGGTGCCGGGGCTGGGCGCCGGGAGCGGGCTCTTCTTCCTGGGTCTCCGTGTTTTCCGGGGACTCGGGAGCGGAGGCGGCGAGCAGCGCGGAGGCGGTGTTGGGGCCGGTGGGGGTGCGGTGGGCCGGGGCCGCGGAGTCGAGGCCGCGGTCGCCGCGGGCGGTGGTGAACTCGACCCACAGGTAGCCCAGGCGGGTGCCGGGCCCGGAGCCGGCCGGAGCGTCGGAGTCCGTCGCCCCGCCGGAGCCACCGGGGACACCGGCGGCGCCCGTGGCCTCGGCGGTCGCGTCCTGGCCAGCCCCCCGCCCGGCCTCGGGTGCGGGCTCCGGTTCGGCGGGTCCGCCCAGCAGGTCGGGGCCGGTGCCCTCCTCGACGGGGCGCGCGGCACGGGGGTCGTCGGCCATGAGCCAGCGCAGGCTGGTGCGATTGGTGCCGGTGGTGTCCAGGCGTCGCATGTCCCCGTCCAGCAGGAAGGGGAGCAGCATCTCCAGCGCCTTGGACTTGCCCGCGCCGTTGCGGCCGCGCAGCAGCAGCCGTCCCTCGGCGAAGTCCAGGACGTGGTCGTCGTACTGCCAGACGTTCCGGATGCCCGCGCGTTCGAGGCGGTAGCGGGGGGTGTCGGCAGGGTCAGCCGGAGTTGTTCCGGGGGCCTCGATCGTCTCCTGTGTCACCACTGGTCGCGCTCACCTTCTCGTTCGCCACCGCTTGCAGCACGGACGCCACCCGGTCGAGGTCGCCGCGGGGGTCGGCCTGGGGAGCGGCCCCGCCCTCGGTTTCGTCCTGACCGGATCCACGCGGTTGTGTGGGGTGTGTCCGGCTGTCTTCGTCATTGTCCTGGATCCGGGGGACGCGCTCGTCCACGTCGGCGCCGAACCTGGCCGCCGCGGCGGTGAGCTCCCACGATCCGGGGCCGCCCGTGAGCAGGCCCAGACCGGTGAGGAGTTCCAGCACGAGCGCGGACAGCCGCTCCGGGTCGGGGATCTCGGGGCCCGCGGTGCGCGCCCAATCGGTCCGGACCGGGGCGTCCGATCCGCCCAGGATCTCCAGTGCCGTAGTCAGTTCCCGGTCGGGAACGGGGACGGAGGTGGCGGGGCGACCGGGGTGCAGGCGGCCGGAGAGGTGCCGGACCAGGGCCAGGGCCGTGTGTCCGACGGGGTCGTCCGAGGGGAAGCGCGGGGTCGCCGCGGCCTCGTCCGGCATGACGAGCGCCACACCCTCGGCGCGGATCTCGGTGTCGCAGCCGAGCAGGTTCCCGAGCGCCGCGGCGGCCCGCCACTGGTGGGCGGCGAGGCGGTCGCGCTGGCGGTCGGAGAGGTGTTCGCGGTAGACGACGGCGGTTTCGGCGAGCAGGCGGCGCAGGGCGACCTCGCCCGCCTGGTCGCTCTCCGGATCCGGATCGGCGGCGTCAGCGAGGAAGGAATCCGGGGTGTCGCCCGCCCTGGGCAGGTGCGCGGCGACCGAACGCAGGGCCTCGGTGTCCGGGGTGAGTGAGACGTCGGCGGCGGGATCGGCCTGGTGGGCGCGCACGGTTCCGGAGGTCTCGGTGAGCACGCCGAGACCGACCAGGCGCGACAGGGCGGCGCAGTAGGCGCGGCGTTCACCGAGGCCGCGCGCGGGGTCGGCGTCGATCCCGGCCTCACGTGCGGCGGAGCGGACCTTGGCGGCGAGGGTGCGGGCTGTGGTGGGACCGGTCCCCTCGACCAAGACCGCGAGCGCGAGCGCGAGGTAGGTGTGGGTGCGGGGGGTGAAACGGGCTCCGGTGGCCCGGCCAGTGGGACTGACCACCTCGTCGACCAGACCGCGTTTGACCAGGCGGGCGTGGTCGTCGGCCACCGTGAGGCGGTAGCCGAGGACCCGCTGGAAGCGCTGGACGAGCCACTCGGCGTGTGCGCGCACGAGGGAGAACTCGACCGGATGGGTGCGCCGGGCGAGCAGGGGCCGGGACATGAGGGCGCGCGCGGCGGCCTGCCGCTCACCGATGAGGGCGGCGTCCTCCAAGTGGGTGTTCGTCTCCATTACCCCCACCTCCGTGTCCAGGGCGTGTGCGTCACGATGTCGATGGGACCGGTGGTCTCCACGTCGGGGTCCGATCCGGGGAGGGTACCGGTGGGTTCGGGTTCGGCGGCAGGGGCGTCGGAGTCAGAGTCGGTGGAGTCGGCGGAGCCGTCCTCGGGCCCCTCCCCGGACTCGTCCGCGGGGGTGTCCGTGAGAACGTCCGCGGGGGTGCCGCCGGGCCCGTCCAGCGGGTCGTCCGAGGGTGCGTCCAAGGGCGTGTCCGGAGACTCCGCGGGGGTCGCGGGGGTCGCGGCGGGGGGTTCGGCAGCAGACTCGGCGGGAGGCTCGGCGAGGGGTTCAGGGCCGGTCACGGGCTCCGGTGATGCCGGAACCTCCGGGGGCTCGGCGGCCTCCGGGGGCTCGGCGGCCTCCGGGGGCTCCGAGAGGTCGGGATTCTCCGAAGGCCTGACCGGGGGCGTGGTGTCCACGGTGTGCTGCTCGTAGGAGGTCACCCGCAGGCGCAGCCCTTCCAGGGTCAGGTCCCCGCCCTCACCGCGGGCCGTGACCTCGGCCCCGGGTGCCGCGTAGACGTGCAGGCGCAGCCCGAACTCCAGGTCCCCGGCGGAGGTGGGGCGACGGGAGGCGTCACCGGAGCCCAGCGCGGCGGTGAGGAGCTCCATGAGGACCTCCATCCCGGCGCCGGACAGGTCCAGACGGGCGCGGTCCCCGGTGGGTTCGGTGAGCAGGGAGCGGATCTGCTCCGCACCGGCGCGGCGCCAGTGGGCGGAGGACTCCGCGGCGTCGCGCAGACGGGCCTGCTGGGCGCGGTGGTCGCGCACGGGTTCGGGGAGACGGGTGCCAGGGTGTTCGGTGACGGTGCTGCGGTCGGGCTCGGCCCGCCACCAGCTGGTGGTCGCCGCGACGCTGTCGTCGACCCGTCCCTCCAGGTGGCGGGCGGGGTGGAGCGCGAAGGCGGCGCCGGCCAATACGTCGGCCCGGTCCGGTTCGGCTTCCTCGAACCAGGTGGCCAGGCGCAGCAGAGCGGCGCGGCCGTGCCTTGGCACCGGCCGGTCGCCGGTGCCCTGTCCGTCGTCCGCGCTGTCGTCCGCCCGCTGGTTGAGTCCCACAACTCAGCAGACTAGAGACCTCCGGGGCTCGCCACGCCCGGTTCGACCCCCTCGGACCCCGGAGAACTCGACCAACCGGCCACCCTGACCAGCGATTTTGTGCATTTTCTGAACTTTGTAAGGATTCCGAGAAGACCGGGCGGAGGCGAAGCTCACGTTCGTCCCCGGGCTGCCCGGTCCGACCCGGCCCCCGCCGGCTACTCCGCGGACACGGGCACGTTGAGCTGACCGTCGTCGGCCTGCTCCAGGGCCTCCCGCTGCTCCTCGGCCATGTCGTCGTCGTACTCGGTGACCGTGTACGTGGAGAAGTACCAGGTGCCGTCCACCTCTACCGGGTCCCCGAGTTCGATCTCCACGTCATAGGGATCGTCCTGGCAGCCCACGTCCATGCACCAGGTGCCCAGGACCTCGCCCTCGCCCCGGGCGCGGTTCTCGTCCCACTCGTCCCACTCCACGTCGGAGAAGGTGGTGAACTCGGTGGCGACGTAGTCCGTCGGGCGCTGGTCGTCGAAGCCTTCCTCGTCGCCGTACAGGTTGAGGACGTGGACGTCACCGGCGTTGCCCCCGCCGTACTCGCTGCCGTACTCCCCCGGGGTGTGCTCCGCGTCCGGGGCGCCCGTCTCCTGGCCTCCTCCGCCGTACTCGCTGCCGTCCTCGTCGGGCTCCTCCGCCTGACCGCAGGCCGAGACCGCCAGCGTCAGGGCCGCCCCGACCAGAAGGGTGCGGGTCAAGAGTGTGCGCTGCATGTCGCCTCCTCAGATCGCGACCATCATGGCCGCGGACAGCGGCAAGGCCCCTCGGCACACGCCGAGGGGCCTCGTACCCGCTCTGTTCCGTCACCGGAGTCCTGGGACTCCGTCAACCAACCACGCTGTGGTTAGTGGTAGCCGGGCTTCTCGCCCTTGTCGTGGCTGATGTTCGTGCCAGCCGGACCGTTGATGCAGTCACCGGTGGTCTGCGGCGACAGGATCGGCACGTTGGCGCCGACCAGGCCGACGGCCAGCTCGGTGTTGCACAGCTGAATCGGAACCAGCTGAAGGTTCTGATTGAACTGCTGGTCGCCACCGTGCGACGCGGAGGCCGGAGCGGCCGCCAGCATCGCGCCGAGCGCGACACCGGCGATCGCCGTGGCGGCGGTGAACTTGCGCAGCATCTGCGGTCCTCCTACTGGATGTTGGTGCTGACCGGGCCGTTGACGCAGTCGCCCGTGGTCTGCGGCGACAGGATCGGCACGTTGACACCGGCAAGCAGGCCGACGGCCAGCTCGGTGTTGCACAGCTGAACCGGAACCAGCTGAAGGTTCTGGTTGAACTGCTGGTCGCCACCGTGGGAGGCGGACGCGGGAGCGGCCGCCAGAATGGCGCCCAGGGCGACACCGGCGATGGCGGTGGCAGCGGTGAACTTACGCATTCTGGGACTCTCCTACTGGATGTTGGTGCTGACGGGGCCGTTCACGCAGTCGCCCGTGGTCTGCGGCGACAGGACCGGCACGTTCACAGCGACCAGGCCGACGGCCGCGCTGGTGTTGCACAGCTGGACCGGGATGGCCTGGAGGTTCTGGTTGTACTGCTGGTCGCCGCCGTGCGAGGCGGAGGCCGGGGTGGCGGCCAGAATGGCAGAGAAAGCAGCACCAGCGACGAGGCCGGCAACACCGAGCTTACGCAGCATTGAATTACCCTTCGAAAAAGTTTGAGATATCGTCTCGGTTGAACTGATTGCCGGAACTAGCTGATGTTGGTGCCGACAGGGCCGTTCACGCAGTCGCCCGTGGTCTGCGGCGACAGGATCGGCACGGTGACGGCAACCAGGCCGACGCTGCCCGTCAGGTTGCAGGACTGCACCGGGACGAGCTGGAGGTTCTGGTTGAACTGCTGGTCACCGCCGTGCGAGGCGTGAGCGGGAGCTCCCATGAGGAGCGCGCCCATCGCGGCACCGGCGACCAGGCCAGCAGCGGTCAGCTTCTTGATCATGTTTCCCCCGGGAAATCAGCGAGGCATTGACAGAAAAAGACGCAGGCGCTTTTGCACCTGTGTCGCGGTGGACTGGTGCAATCATCATCCGGCCCTCAGTTTTTGTCAACGCCGAAACCCGGGAGGCAATTTGTCCAGATTGCCGGACGAATTCCTTTCGCCCAACAAAACAAATGGGACAATGCAATGATTTTTCCGCATGCCCGGAGCGCAACCCGCCCCCGAAAGATCACACAGAGTGATCTCTCTGTGCTCGGAGCGTGACCCCCTCGCAACCGCCCGAATCACTTGACCCTCAGTGACACCTGCTACCGAGGGTGACTCCACCCTCGGGGCGGCCCCGGAATCGGGTAGGCGGGTCGGGTCACCCGACCCGCCTCCCACACCACCAGGCATGCGGGCCCGCACCTGGCGGTTCGTCAAGCCGTCTCAGACGACGACCGGCCCGGCCATCAAGGCCCGGACCCATGGATCCAGCTCTTGGGAACTGCGCCGTGGCCGCCTACGCACCAGCATGAAGCAGCTCTGAGGGAATGCACCCTCTCCGCCCCACGGTGGACCGGCTCTCAGACCGGCTTACAGCGATCATTACGACCCAACCGAGCAAGCCCCCTCCTTCTGCTCCACTCGACGTTCAGCCCTTCCTGACCTGCCGGTCAGTACTATGGCCTCTGCTGACTTCTGCCTGGTCAGACCCACCCTTGCGAGCGGACCCGTCGGCGCAGCGACAACTCAGCAAACCGACACCCAGACAGACCTCCCCGGATAAGAACAGCCACTTTCCCCCTACGCCTGCCGTGTTTACACCCCGACCGTCTTGACGGTGACGGGCTTCGCCATCCGTGGCTGGCTCACCCCGGTCGGACTGCCTCATACACGGTTCGTGTTCCTCAGTGCAGGGTTTCGCCTCGGGCTTCCTTCCGACCCCACCTCGCGATGACGCCGTTGCCTCCGGCTCGCGGTTGGCACCATCTCCTCCCGCAAGGGACTTTCACCCTCAAGCAACTGCCCATGCCGGGCGTACCACAACGAAGCCCCCGGCACCGTTGGTACCGGGGGCTTGGTTCCCCTGTGGCAGGTGAAGGATTCGAACCTTCGAAGGCTAAGCCGACGGATTTACAGTCCGCTCCCATTGGCCGCTCGGGCAACCTGCCTGGGCTGCTGCGACGCTGTGCGTCGCTGCGCATGAACGACAATAGCGGATGATGGCCCTGAACCTGAAATCGGTTTCGCGGGCGCGTCCCGGACGGGCTCGTCCGGCGGGGGCCGGCTCGCCGCGGCTAAGCTCGGGACCCGGCCCGGACCGGGCCGAAGGAGACGTGCACGGGTGCCCCTGGGGCCCGTGGACCATCAGACGTAGCGGGGTGTGAGAGTACGTGGCCGCCGAATCCAGTTTCGACGTGGTGTCCAAGCTCGACCGGCAGGAGGTCGACAACGCGCTGAACCAGACGGGCAAGGAACTGTCCCAGCGGTTCGACTTCAAGGGCACCGGGACCACCATCGCCTGGCAGGGCGAGGACGGCATCGAGATCAAGAGCGGCTCCGAGGAGCGCGCCGCCGCCGCTATGGACGTCTTCAAGGAGAAGCTGGTCAAGCGCAAGCTCTCCCTGAAGATCCTCGACGCGGCGGAGGAGGCGAAGATCTCCGGCAAGGAGTACCGTCTGCCGATCAGCCTCAAGGAGGGCATCTCCTCCGAGGACGCCAAGAAGATCTCCAAGCTCATCCGCGACGAGGGCCCCAAGGGCGTCAAGGCGCAGATCCAGGGCGAGGAGCTGCGGGTCAGCTCCAAGAAGAAGGACGACCTCCAGAGCGTCATGAACCTCATCAAGGAGAAGGACTTCGACCTGGCACTGCAGTTCGTGAACTACCGGTAGCCACCCGGAACGCCGAACGGCCGCCCGCCCCGCCAGGGGTCGGGCGGCCGTCGTGCTTCAGCCCAGGTCCCACTTGCGGCGCAGCGCGTACAGACGGCGGATCCTCTCCTGGACCGGCGGGTGCGCTGAGAAGAGGCGCCCGATGGTGTCCGGGAACGGGTTGGTGGTCATCAGGTGCGAGGTGGCCAGCAGGACGCGTTCCCTGGGCAGCGGGTAGGCCCGGTTGCCGGTCTCCAGCTTGCGCAGCGCGTCGGCCAGGCCGATCGGGTCCCCGGTGAGCTCGGCCGCCTTCTCGTCGGCCCGGAACTCCCTGGCCCGGCCCACCCCGAAGTAGATGACCACCGCCGCCAGCGGGGCGAGTAAGGCCACCATCAGACCACCCAGCAGGTTGGGCAGGTCCGTCTCCTCCGAGTCCCCCAGCGGGATCAGGAAGGAGATCGCGGTGAGCGCCGTGATGAGCGTGGTCAGCGTCGCAGCCACCGCGCTGATCAGGGTGTCGTTGGAGCGGATGTGCGCGAGTTCGTGCGCTAGGACCCCGCGTAGTTCGCGTTCGTCGAGGGTGCGCAGTAGACCGGTGGTGCAGCACAGGGCGGCCCGGCGCGGAGTGCTGCCGGTGGCGAAGGCGTTGGGCGAGCGCACCGGCGACAGGTAGAGCTTGGGCATCGGCTGCCGGGCGGCCGTGGCCAGTTCCCGCACGATCCGGTAGAGCTCGGGGCGTTCGATCTCGCTGACCGGCCGGGCCCGCATCGCGCGCAGAGCCAGGGAGTTCCCGAACAGGTAGACCAGGATCCCCGCGCAGACCACCAGCGCGATGGAGAGCTGCGCGCCCTTCTCCGCGCCGCACAGCCAGCCGACCACCACGGCGAGCACCGCGGCCCCGACGAACAGTCCGACCGCGCGGATCGCGTTGACGTGCACGCGCTCTCCCTTCCGCTGTTCGCCGCTGCCCGGCATTTGATGGGTACATGGTGACAAACGTGCGGGTCGGCGTCTTGCGTTCCCCATGTGACCAGCTGTCGGTCACATCCCCCTTCCTGCCAGGATCCGGGAGCCTGTGACAAAGGCCACCCGGACCGCCCCCGAGTGCGGCCGACGACCTATAGTGCGAACGTGGCCCTTGTCACTCCGAGCGCCGAAGATGCGGGAGAACCCCTCATCCAGGTGAGCGGAGGGCCGAGTCGTCGGAGGTTGGCAGCCGAGGCGACCCGGTCACGGTTTGGTACCGTCGAACGCCGCGCTGGGTTGGCGCACCCAGGGCGGGCGGAGGGCCGTGTTGTCCGTATTGCCCCTGATCCAGACACCCGGCTCGTGACGGTGCCCGGTCGGGGGCAGACACCCGAGCGCCGCCGCCCGTCACGACCGGCGGCTCACCGAGGAGGTCGTCGATCTCAGTGGCCAAACAGATCGAACAGCTCGACCGGGTCATCATCCGGTTCGCCGGGGACTCCGGCGACGGGATGCAGCTGACCGGTGACCGTTTCACCCAGGAGACCGCGTCGTTCGGCAACGACCTGTCGACCCTGCCGAACTTCCCCGCCGAGATCCGTGCCCCCGCGGGCACCCTTCCCGGGGTCTCCAGCTTCCAGCTGCACTTCGCCGACCACGACATCATGACCCCGGGGGACGCCCCGGACGTGCTGGTCGCGATGAACCCCGCCGCGCTCAAGGCCAATCTCGGCGATCTGCCGCGGGGCGCCACGATCATCGTCAACACCGACGAGTTCACCAAACGCAGCCTGGCCAAGGTCGGCTACACGGTCGACCCGCTCACCGACGGCACCCTGGACGCGTTCCACGTCAGCGCGGTGGGCCTCACCTCGATGACGGTGGCGGCCCTGGCCGACTCCGACATCTCCAAGAAGGACGCCCAGCGCGCGAAGAACATGTTCGCCCTGGGACTGCTGTCCTGGATGTACAACCGGCCGACGGAGGGGACGACGTCGTTCCTGAAGTCCAAGTTCGCGAGCAAGCCGGACATCCTCGCCGCCAACCTCACGGCCTTCCAGGCCGGGTGGAACTTCGGTGAGACCACGGAGGACTTCGCGGTCTCCTACGAGATCAAACCCGCGAAGCTCCCGGCTGGCACCTACCGCAACATCACCGGGAACCTGGCCACCGCCTACGGGCTGATCGCCGGGTCCCGGCAGTCGGGGCTGCCCCTCTTCCTGGGGTCGTACCCGATCACCCCGGCCTCGGACATCCTGCACGAGCTCTCCCGGCACAAGAGGTTCGGCGTGCGCACCTTCCAGGCCGAGGACGAGATCGCGGGGGTCGGCGCGGCCCTGGGCGCCTCGTTCGGCGGCTCCCTCGGGGTGACCACCACCTCGGGCCCGGGCATGGTGCTCAAGCAGGAGGCCGTGGGCCTGGCGGTGATGACCGAGCTCCCGCTGGTCATCATCGACGTCCAGCGGGCCGGACCCAGCACCGGCATGCCCACCAAGACCGAGCAGACGGACCTGCTGATGGCGCTCTACGGGCGCAACGGCGAGTCCCCGCTGCCGGTGGTGGCGCCCTCCTCTCCCGCCGACTGCTTCGACGCGGCGGTGGAGGCGATCCGGCTGGCGGTCAAGTACCGAACCCCGGTGATCATGCTCTCCGACGGCTACCTCGCCAACGGTTCGGAGCCCTGGCGGCTGCCGCGGGTGTCGGAGCTGCCGAAGATCGAGCCCGCGTTCGCCACCGAACCCAACGGGCCCGACGGTGAGTTCCTCCCCTACCTGCGCGACGAGGAGACGCTGGCCCGCCCCTGGGCGGTGCCGGGCACGGCGGGGCTGGAACACCGCATCGGCGGGATCGAGAAGCACGCCGAGAGCGGCGACATCTCGTACACGCCGGACAACCACGACCTGATGGTCCGCACCCGCCAGGCCAAGGTCGACGCCATCGCCCGGGACATCCCCGAGCTGGAGGTGTCCGACCCCACCGGCGACGCGAAGGTGCTCGTGCTGGGCTGGGGCGGAACCTACGGGTCCATCACCGCCGGGGTGCGCCGGGTGCGGCGCGCGGGCGGCCGGGTGGCCCAGGCGCACCTGCGCCACCTCAACCCCTTCCCCGCCAACCTCGGCGAGGTACTGCGGAGCTACGACCGGGTCGTGGTCCCGGAGATCAACCTGGGCCAGCTGTCGCTGCTGCTGCGCGGCCGCTTCCTGGTGGACGTCATCGGTTACAACAAGGTCCGCGGGCTGCCCTTCAAGGCCGAAGAGCTCGCGGACGTGCTGCAGGAGGTCATCGACCGTGACTGAGAACCTCAACGGGGCCTCGCACCAGAACGGGACCGCGGGACCGAACGGCACCGCGCAGGGCGAAGGGCTGGCCGGACTGCGGCTGGTGCCCAAGACCGACACCGAGTACAAGATGAAGGACTTCAAGTCCGACCAGGAGGTGCGCTGGTGCCCCGGCTGCGGTGACTACGCGATCCTGGCCGCCTTCCAGTCCTTCCTGCCCCAGCTGGGCGTGCCGCGCGAGAACATCGTGATGGTGTCCGGGATCGGCTGCTCCTCGCGGTTCCCGTACTACCTGAGCACCTATGGCGTGCACTCGATCCACGGGCGCGCCCCGGCGATCGCGACCGGGCTGGCGACCAGCCGCCCCGACCTCTCGGTGTGGGTCATCACCGGGGACGGCGACGGGCTGTCCATCGGCGGCAACCACCTGATCCACGCGCTGCGCCGCAACGTCAACATCAACGTGCTGCTGTTCAACAACCGCATCTACGGGCTGACCAAGGGCCAGTACTCCCCCACCTCCGAGGCCGGGAAGATCACCAAGTCCTCGCCGGTGGGTTCGCTGGACCACCCGTTCAACCCGGTGTCGCTGGCGTTGGGCGCGGAGGCGGGTTTCGTGGCGCGGACCGTGGACTCGGACCGCAAGCACCTGACCTCGGTGCTGCGGGCCGCGGCGGACCACCCCGGCGCGTCGTTCGTGGAGATCTACCAGAACTGCCCGATCTTCAACGACGACGCCTTCGAGCCGTTGAAGGACCCGGCCGCGCGGGACCTGCGGCTGCTGCGGATGGAGCAGGGCGAGCCGCTGCGGCTGGGCCCGGACCGGGGTGTGGTCTCGGGCGAGTTCGGCGGTCTGGAGGTCGTGGACGTGGACTCGGTCGGCGAGGACCGGCTGATCCGGCACGACGCGCACCGCCAGGACCCGGGGTACGCGTTCGCGCTGTCCAGGCTGGACCAGCCGGCGTTCGAGCACGTGCCGGTCGGCGTGTTCCGGGACGTGCGGCGGCCCACCTACGACGACCTGCTGAACGAGCAGGTGGAGGACGCACGGGCCGAGCGCGGCGACGGTGAGCTGGCGGCGCTGCTGGCCAGCGGGGACACCTGGACGGTCGACTGACCGGGCACGGGCCCCTCGCGTAGTCCTCTCGGAGGACGCCGGGTATCCCCTGAGGTATTCCCCCGGGCGGCGTCGGGAAGTTCACCGGCGCCGCCCGGCTCTGTGTACACGAGGGCCCGGCCCCCAGGCAATACGCTTCCCCCATGCGTATCGTCATCGCCGGAGGACACGGGAAGATCGCACTGCGGCTGGCCAGGCTTCTGGCAGCCCGCGGTGACCAGCCCGTCGCCCTCATCCGCAACCCCGACCACACCCAGGACGTCGTCGACGCCGGGGCCGAGCCGGTCGTCATCGACCTGGAGCAGGCCTCGGTCACCGAGTTGACCGAGAAGATCATGGGCGCGGACGCCGTGGTGTTCGCCGCCGGTACCGGGCCGGGCAGCGGTGCCGCCCGCAAGTCCACCGTGGACCACAAGGCCGCGTCCCTGACCGCCAACGCCGCAGCCCTGGCCGGGGTGCGCCGCCTGGTGCAGATCTCCGCGATCAACGTGGACCAGCCGGTGCCGGAGGGCACCGACGAGGTCTGGGCGGCCTACATGGCGGCGAAGAAGGCCGCCGACGACGACCTCAAGGAGCACGACCTCGACCTGGACTGGACCATCCTGCGTCCCGGGCGGCTGACCGACGAGGCCGGAACCGGCCAGGTGGACCTGGGCGAGGCCGTGGAGCGCCATGACGTGACCCGTGACGACGTGGCCGCGGTGATCGTCGCGCTTGTGGACGAACCACGTACGGCCAAGAGGGTTCTCAACCTGGTGAACGGTAGGACACCCGTCCTCGAGGCCGTCCGCGCCGTCGCCGGATAAGCGGTTCCGGACCGTGGGGCCCGGGGCTCCGGTCCTCGGAGTTCCCGAGCGTCCCGGGGAGTCCCGGGAGGTCCTCGGCGGTTCCCGTCTTCCGTGGCGGTTCCGGCCCTCTGTGGCCAGATGCCCCCATAGAAGGCATGATGGTGGGCGGAGCCCGGCGGAATCCCGTCACGGTGGACGCGGACGACCGGGAACGACCCCGACGGGTGAAGCAGCTCCGCAGAGCAGATGGGTACGGTTATTCATGAGCGTCACACAGGTCGTGAGGGACAGCACGGTCGTCGAGCACGCCAAGGTCGCCGCGCAGCAGAAGCGCCGGATGTTCATCATCCAGCTCGAGGTCAACGCCTACGACGAGGCCTCCAGCAAGCTGCGCCCTGGGCTGACCCGCATCCTCGAGGGCATCGAGGAGGCCGGGTGGCGCCTTGAGCTGATCACCCCGAGCGAGTCCGGCGAGTCCGCGGCCGCGCGGCTGTTCATCTTCCGCCCGGACACCGACTCCAAGAAGGAGCCGGAGCAGGCCGAGGCGCAGCAGCAGGCCCCGCAGCAGGACCAGAGCGGGCAGCAGCAGGCTTACCAGCAGCACCCCACGGGCGCCCAGCCGCAGCAGGACCCGTACGCGGGTTACGGCCAGCAGCAGCCCGGCTACGGGCAGCAGCCGCAGCAGGGTTACCCCGGTTACGACCAGCAGCAGTACCCGGGTTACGGGCAGCAGCAGCCGGGTTACGGCCAGCAGCCCGGCTATGGGCAGCAGTACCCGGGTTACGGACAGCAGCAGGGCTGGTAGCCGAACCCGCTTTCCCGACGGCAGGGCCCGCACGGTGTGACCGTGCGGGCCCTTCTCTGTGTCCCTGGTGTCCGACTTGTGCCCGCCTTTGTGCCCCCACGGCGTGCAATGTCAGACAGTGAAGCATTCCGATGCATTCGCCAGAAGTCTTCTCTGGCCAGGCTTTCGGTTGTGTAACGCGGACGCCCACAAAGCCGCGAAATAACGGTCATGTCGCCCCCGAAGCTGAAGAAACTCCGGGGAAACTCTGGATTCTTCCTCGAAACTACTTCGAGCATGGGCTTGGCTACGCTAAGTTAATTCCGGCGGCCGCAGCCAACCTGTTTTGCACTTCCGAAAGGTAACCACCATGACCCGTATCGCCAAGGTTTCCGGATTCGTCCTGGCCGCTGGCCTCGCCTTCGGCGCCCTGAGCGGGACCGCCGCGGCCGACAACAACGCCAAGATCCAGAACATCACGATCCCGATCTGCGTGGACGTCCTCAAGGCCTCCGGCGTCAGCGCCAGCGGCTGCAACGTCGTCGACTGGGACTCCGCCACGGGTATCGCCGTCCACGACTAGTCGTCGCGACAGGTACCCGAGCTGTCGCGACACACCCCCGGGTCCTCGCGACACGCCTCATCAGACCTTCCCGTAGCACTCGAACAACACGACCCGAAAAGGAAGCACACCATGAAGCGCATCACCGCCGTCTCCGGCCTCGTCCTCGCCACCGGCCTCGCCCTGGGCGCCATGACCGGCACCGCCGCCGCGGACAACAACGCCAACATCCAGAACGTGACCGTGCCGATCTGCGCCGACGTCATCTCCTTCGCGGGCTTCAGCTCCAAGGGCTGCAACGTCACCAACATCACCGAGACCACCGGTATCTCCATCAAGAACTGGTAGTCCACACTCCCAGAGCGCGGATGACGCGGGGCACGGTGCCATGGCACCGTGCCCCGCTCTCCTGTGTTCCCGAGGGCGAACGCCCGGAATGGAACCCCCGAACACCGGTCAGGCTCCGCAGACGCCCTCCGCGACACCCTCCACCGGGTCCGTCACCAGCCGTGCGTGGGCCGCCGTGTCATAGCGCGAGGTCCCGTAGCGGAGCTTGGCCCGCTCGATCCCCTCGGGCCGAAAACCCGCCCGCCGCGCGGCCACGCACGACCCCGGGTTGTTGATCCGGTGCCCCGTCTCCACCCGGTACAGGTCCAACTCGGCGAAGGCGAACTCCGTGGCCAGCCGGGCCCCGGCCGAGGCCACACCCCGGCCCTGCTCGGCGGGGTGCGTCCAGTAGGACAGCCAGCCGAAGTCGTGTCTGCGACTGGAGACCGAGACCTGGACGTGGCCCAGCGCCCGGTCCGTGCCGTCGACCACCACGAACCCGTGGACGTCCTTCTCCTTGGCGAGGATCTCCCGCCGCGCGATCCAGTCCAGTGCCTCGTCCGGTGTGTGCGGCACGTCCGACTCCTGCCAGGCCAGTTCGTCCCAGCGGAAGGCCTCCAGCAGCCGGTCGACGTCGCCCCGGTTCCACTCACGTACGCGGTACAACCACAACCCCTCTCACCGACGATCCAGATCGCGCCAACCTAGAACCGTCGCCGGGCCGAGACAAGTCCTTTCCCGCACCGCGGGCGGAAAAGGGGAGAAGCACGGACGTGTCACGGATGGGCCGGTGTGATACGTCTTCCCTGACATGACGACGACAGAGGTCTTCGAGGAGCACCGCTCCCTGCTGAACGGGGTCGCCTACCGCATCCTCGGGACGGCCGCCGACGCCGAGGACGTGGTCCAGGAGGCGTGGCTGCGCTGGGACCGGGTCGCCGGGGGCGAGGTCGACAACCCGCGCGCCTACCTGGTCACCGTGGTCTCCCGGCTGGCCATCGACCGGCTGCGTAAAGCCAGTTCCCAGCGCGAGTCCTACGTGGGCGAGTGGCTGCCCGAGCCGGTCAGCGACCTGCCCGACGGCGCCGAGCGGGCCGAGCTCGCCGATTCGGTGGAGTTCGCGCTCATGGTGGTGCTGGAGACGCTCAGCCCCCTGGAGCGGGCCGTGTTCGTCCTGCACGAGGCCTTCCAACTGCCCTACGCCCAGATCGCCCAGGTGATCGGCCGCAGCGAGGAGGCCACCCGGCAGCTGGCCCGGCGGGCCCGGGACCACGTGCGGGAGCGCCGCCCGAGGTTCGAGGCCGACCAGTCCCAACGCCGCAGGATGACCGAGCGCTTCCTCCAGGCCTGCCTGGAGGGCGACCTGGACGGGCTCAAGGGACTGCTGGCCGACGACGCCACCATGGTCAGCGACAGCGGCGGCAAGGCCCGGGCACCGCTGCGGGTGATCCAGGGCTCGCACAAGGTGGGCCGGTTCCTGGCATCGGTGTCCCAGGAACGCAACACCACGCGTTTCCTGCGGTCCGTGGGTCTGGAAGCGGAGACACGGTTGGACATCGGAGTCACCGAGGTCAACGGGGGGCCCGCCGGAGTGCTCTCCGTGGAGGGGTCCCCGGTGCTCATGCTGACGCTGGACGTGATCGAGGACCGGGTCCAGCACGTGTACCTGTTGGTCAACCCGGACAAGATGTCACGTCTGCGGGTGGCCGATCCGTCCTAGGGGCATGGACATCACCGTTGTGGGCGGCGGCCCCGCCGGACTGGGCGCGGCCGCCGCCGGACCCGGCGCGCCCCGGACGGTCGGGCCCGCTCAGCCGGGGAGGTGGCTGACCGCCTCGACGTTGTTGCCGTCGGGGTCGCGCACGAACGCCCCGTAGTAGTGCTCGTGGTACTCGGGCCAGGCCTTCGGCTCGTGCAGGACTGCCGCCCCCGCGGCGACGGCGGCCTGGAAGAAGGCGTCGACCGTCGCCCGGTCGGGTGCCCCGAACGCGATGTGCGACTCCCGGGCCGGGCCCTCCGTCTCGCTGGGCGAGATCCAGAACCGGGGGTGGTCGGTGCCGTAACCGATCACCGGCCCGTACTGGAGCATGCGCCGATGCCCCAGCGCGGCGAGGGCGGCGTCGTAGAAGGCGGCACTGGCTTCGTGGTCGGCGACCTGGATACCGAGGTGATCAAGCATGCCCTGAGGGTGACACGCACCACTGACATTCCCCGGCTTGCGGGCCGACCTCGACCAGGCAGAACCAAGCCTGTGGAAACCGGCCGGTAACCCGGCGTGACTCCGAATACTGGTCTCCATGGACCCGAGGAGGCATCATGTCTGTCATGACCATCAGGCACCCGGACGGACCCGAACGTCGGCTGACCGTGGACGACCTGGAGAACACCCCGGACGACGGACGTCGGTACGAGCTGGCCGACGGGAGGCTTGACGTGTCCCCCGACCCCACCAACAAACACTTTCGTGCCGCCAGCCGACTCAACACCTTTCTCAACACTCTCTGCCAAGGCGAGCTCGAGATCGGGGAGGGGCCCGGGGTCAACCTCAACTCCGAACGAACCAGCCACCGCATACCGGACCTGGCAGTCTTCGACTGCGACATGCCAGAAGGCAAGTACTTCGATGTCCCACCTCTGCTGGCGGTGGAGATCGTCTCGCCTGAGAGCGTGTTCAGGGACAACCACATCAAGCGCCAGGAGTACGCGGCTTTCGGGATCCCCTCCTACTGGATCATCAATCCTCTGGCCGACAAGATCGGCCTGCTGGAACTGCGGCTGTTCGACGGCCAGTACCAGGTGGTTACACAGGTGTACGGGGAGGAGGTCTTCGAAACCGACCTGCCCTTCCCTGTCAAACTCGTCCCCCACTGGCTGGTCGCGAGCGGACCCTGGTTCAAGAACCTCGGCGGGCCGGAAGCGCCCTAGCCTTCGGTGACATCGGAGTCGGTGCCCTCAGCCACGGCCCCTTCGGCCCGGTCGGCGCGCGCTCGCGCCCTACGAACCACAGGCGTGTCGGCGGCGTCACACTCCGATGCGGGTGCCCCTCCACCCGCCGGGTCCCACCGGTGCTCCCAGCACGGGGACCCGTGGTCACGGTGAGGAGCCGCATGGAGTTCTTCCGGAACCGCACTCGCCCCCTTCGGCCCCTGCGGGACGCGGGCCCCGCCCCGGTGCTGTCCCTGTTCGCTGTCCGGTTGGCCGAACGACTGGTGCCGCCGCTGACCGCGCTGGCCCTGGCCGCCCTGGTCACCGAGATCTCCCCGCCCGTCTCCGCGGAGCTGTTCACCGCGGCCCTCGTGCCGATCCTCCTGCTCGCCCTGGTCCTGCTGGCCGGGCACCTGGGCGAGTCCGCGGCCGCTCCGCTGGAGTACCTGGTCAAGTCCCGGGTGGACGGCGCCCACCGTTCCCGGGTGGCCCGGATGGCCGCCTCGGCGCCCGGTATCGCCGCTCTGGAGTCCCCCGAGGCCCGAAAACTCCTGCGTGAGGTGCGCGCCGACCCCGACCACGGGGTGGAGACCACCCCGGGCGACGGTGCCGTCGCCGTGCTCAAGTGGGTGTGCGGGCTGCTGGGCGCGGTGGTGACCTGCGCGATCCTCCTCCAGTACGCCTGGTGGGCGGTTCCGCTGATCCTCATCCCGGTGATCGTGAACCGCACGGTACGGTTCCGCCAGTCCGCGACCGCCGCCGACCACTGGCGGCTCGCGATCAAGGGCGAGACGCACGCCGACGTGTGGCGGAACGCGACGGTGTCCCCGGCCGAGGGCAAGGACGTGCGGGTCTTCGGGCTCACCGACTGGATGGTCGAGCGCATGCAGGGCCACATCCGCGAGGCCAACCAACCGCTGTGGTCGCACGTGACCCGCGTCATCCGCTTGCAGTGGCTGTCCGCGGCCCTGATGGTCGCCGGGCTGCTGCCGGTGTACCTGCTGGTCACGGCGGACGCGGTCGGCGGGGCGGCCACGGTGGCCGTGCAGACCGCGGTGCTCGCCGCCGGGTGGTCGCTGTTCCAGTCCCTGGGCTCCGCGCTGGAGCTGCACCACATGGCGGGCGCGGCCGAGGTCGCCCGCTCCACGGACCGGCTCCGGCAGCTGCTCGCCGGACCGGAGGCAGCCGACGGGACCCGGCCGGGACTCCCGGCGGCCGTCCCCGAGCGGGTTCGGGTGATCCGCTTCGAGGGGGTGCGCTTCGCCTATCCCGGCACGGAGCGGGAGGTCCTGGACGGGGTGGACCTGGAGATCCGCACCGACGAGCTGCTGGCCGTGGTCGGCCTGAACGGGGCGGGCAAGTCCACCCTGATCAAGCTGCTGAGCGGGCTGTACCGGCCCACTGGCGGCCGGATCACCGCGGACGGCGTGGACCTCGCGGAGACGGACCCCGAAGAGTGGCGGGCCCGGCTGTCGGTGATCTTCCAGGACTCCAACCGCTACGAACTCACCGCCCGGGAAAACGTCCTGCTCGGGGCGGCGGCCGGAACGGGTGGCGGATCCGGGGCCGCCGAGGAGGCCGACCTGCGCGCCGCCGCGGTGGAGGCCGGGTTCGTGCCCGTCCTCGAACGCCTCCCCGACGGCTGGGACACCCCGTTGGCCCGCTCCCGCACCGGCGGGGTGGATCTGTCCGGCGGCCAGTGGCAGCAGCTCATGCTCGCCCGGGCCCTGTACGCGGTGCGGCGCGGCGCGAACCTGATCGTCGCCGACGAACCCACCGCCCACCTGGACGTGCGCACCGAGTTCGAGCTGTTCGGCCGGCTGGCCGAGCGGCGCCGCGACACGGGGATCGTGCTCATCTCGCACCGGCTCTCGACCGTGCGCCGGGCCGACCGGATCGTCCTGCTGGACGGCGGGCGGATCACCGAGAGCGGCACCCACGAGGAACTGATGGAACGGGGCGGGGTCTACGCCCGGATGTTCGCCGTGCAGGCTCAGCGCTTCCGGAGCGGGCCGGGCGGGGAAACGGCGGAATCGCCGGACGCAGCGGAAAGGGAGGACCGGGTATGAGGCGCTACCTTTCCCTGTGGTGGGAGGTCCTGCGGCTGTCGTGGCGGAGCACCCCGGGGTACACGGCGGGCACGCTCGGGGTGATCGCGGTGTCCGTGGTCTCGGTCGCCGCGGTCGGTCTGACCATGCGCGCCACCCTCGACGCCACCGCGCGGGGTTCGTCGGAGACCGCGCTGATCGGCGCGGTCGGCGTCGCCCTCGCCTACGCGCTCACCCTGGTCGTCCAGGACCTCACCAACGACTGCGTGGGCACCGTGGCGGACCGTACCGGCAGACTCGGCCTGCACCCGCTGGTGCACCGCGACATCAACTCCGTCGAGGGCCTCGAACACCTGGAGCGGAGCGACTTCCTGGACCGGGTCAGCATCGTGCGCCGTTCCACCGGGTTGATCGCCCGCAGCGCCTGGAACGCCCTGCTGAGCCTGTCCAACCTCCTGAAACTGCTGCTCACCGTGGTACTGCTGGGCAGTGTGCACCCGCTGCTGCTGGCGCTCATCCCGCTGGCGGCGGTACCTGTCTGGTGCAACCACCGGGGGCAGCTGTCCGTGCAGCGCGCCGAGGTGGCCGGAGCGGAGTCCTACCGGTTGCAGCAGCACCTGTTCGAGACGGTGGCCTCGGCCGAGGGCGGTAAGGAGGTCCGGGTCGCCGGGGCCGCCGACCGGCTCATCGGACTCCAGGAGCAGGCCTGGGACGAGGCGGTCCGGATCCGGTTCCGGGCCCGGGTCAGCGCCGCGCTGTGGAACGCCGCCGGGTGGGCGGTGTTCGTGGCCGCCTTCGCCGGAGCGGTCGCGCTGGTCGTGTACCGGGCCGCCACCGGGGCCGGCGGCGTGGGCGACCTGGTCCTGACCGTGATGATGGCGGTGAGCCTGCGCCAGACCATGCAGAGCACCGTGGCCGCCACTGTGGAGGCGTCCGGTTCGCGCAGAGTCGTGGAACCGTACCTGTGGCTGCGCGCCTACGTGCGCGCCCAGCGTGCACGCGCCGTCACCGCCGACCCGCCGCCCACCTCACTGAGGCGGGGTATCTCCCTGGACCGGGTGGACTTCACCTACCCGGGCACCGACCGCAGGGCGCTGGACGGGGTCACCGCGGAGCTGCCCGCGGGTGCGGTGGTCGCGGTGGTCGGCGAGTACGGCTCGGGCAAGACCACCCTGGTGAAGCTGCTGCTGTCGCTGTACGCACCGGATTCGGGGAGTATCCGGCTGGACGGCGCCGACCTGGCGGGGATCTCGGTCCCGGCCTGGCGGAAACGCTGCTCCGCGGTGTTCCAGGACTTCGGCCGCTTCCGCATCCGCTTCGGCGAGACGGTGGGGATCGGCGACCTGCCGCGGATCGGCGACGCCGAAGCGCTGGTCGGGGCCGTGCGCGCCGCCGATGCCGAGGGCCTGGTCGGGCGGCTGCCCGAGGGGATGGACAGTCAACTGGGCCGCGAACTTGGCGGGACCGACCTGTCCGAGGGGCAGTGGCAGCGGACCGCCCTGGCCCGGGGGTCGATGCGCACGGACCCGCTGTTCTTCGTGCTGGACGAGCCGACCGCCTCGCTGGACGCGCACAGCGAAGAGGCGATCTTCCGCCGGTACATGGAGCGGGCCCGGGTGTACGGGAGGCGGACCGGCGCGGTGACCGTGGTGGTCTCGCACCGTTTCTCCACGGTGGCCGGGGCCGACCTGATCCTGGTGATGGACCGGGGCCGGATCACGGAGTCGGGCGGCCACCGCGAACTGCTCGCCCGGGGCGGGACCTACGCCGAGCTGTACGGCATCCAGGCCCGCGCCTACGCGCCGGGCGACCGGGGGTGAGGGACGCGGACGGCGGGCCCCGGGGCCCGCGTCAAGGGCTCCCCCTCAGCAGGCGGGTGAAACCGGTGGGACGATGCTGTAACAGATGTTCCGAAAGCGAAGGATCGCCGCTGTGAAGTCCTCGACCATCGCCGACTCGATCCGGACCCGCCTGGGCGACTTCAGCTCGGGAGAGCGCCGGGTGGCGAGGGCTTTGCTCGCCTCCTACCCGACCGCCGGGCTGGAGACGGTGCGGCTGTTGGCCGAGCGCGCCGGTGTCAGCGCCCCGACCGTTCTGCGCTTCGCCAACCGCCTCGGTTTCGCCAACTACCCCGAGTTCCAGCGGAGCCTGCTGGAGGAGCTCTCCGAGCGCGACCAGTCGCCGCTGAACGCCTACAGCTCGGGGGCCGCGGAGGGGGCGCGGGAGAGCCTGGACCCGGAGCACCTGGGGCGGTCGGCCGCCGCGACGCTCTCCGAAGCGGTGGAGGAGACCCTGACCGGGATCCCGCGTTACGAGCTGGAGGCAGCGGTCGGCCTGCTGAGTGACACCGACCGGCGGGTCGTCGCCTGCGGCGGCCGCTTCTCCCGGGTACTCGCCCAGTACCTGGTCCTGCACCTGATGCAGGTGCGGGGGCGCAGCACGGTGCTGCCGGACAGCCCGGTGGAGCGGGCCGACCTGCTCTGCGACGCGGGTCGGCGGGACGTCTTCGTGATCCTGGACTTCCGCCGGTACGAGGAGGAGCACCTGCGCCTGGCCGAGAGGGTGGCCGAGCAGGAGGCCAAGGTCGTCCTGCTGACCGATCGCTGGCTGTCGCCGGTCTCGGGGGTGGCCGACGTGGTCCTGCCCGCGCAGGTCGGCTCCCTGTCCGCCTACGACTCCCTGGTGCCGACCATGGCGGTGTGCGAGGCGCTCGTCGCGGGTGTGATCCACACGCTCGGCGATCGGGCCGAGGAGCGGCTGCGCCGTTTCGAGGAGACCAGCCGGGGGTTCGGGCTGCTCTGACGGCCCGGCCACTCGGGCCCCTCACCGGCAGAAAGTGTTCTTCTTGTTCCATCGTGCCAGCTCATACCCAGGTAACGATTCATACGTTATACATTGCTCGAACATCAGGTGATCTGTAACACTTGTTTCAGTCTTTCCGGCTGGCTGAACCGAAGAGGATCCCCTTGATGAACACGATGCTGCGCGCGGGCTCGATACTCGCCCTCCTGGGCCTGATGACCACGGCCTGCGGATCCGACGACACCCCCGAGCCCGCCGCCGGGCCGGTCACCATCGAGGACGTGGGGCCGGTCGAGGCCGACGACGCGCTGGTCGGGCAGCTCCCCGACCGCCTGAGCGAGGGCGATCGGATCAGCGTCGCCACCAACGCCCCCTACGAACCCTTCATCGCCTTCCTCGAAGAGGGCAACCAGAAGGACTTCGTCGGCCTGGACTACGACCTCATGCTCGCGGCCTCGGCGCGGCTGGGCCTGGCGGCCGAGTTCCAGCAGCAGCCGTTCGACGGCCTGGTCCCCGGCCTGCAGGCCGGGAAGTACGACGTCATCGTGGGCGGCATCACCGACAACCGGGAACGCCAGGAGGTCGCCTCCTTCGTCGACTACTCGGCCTCGGGCACCGGCGTCCTCACCACCGGCGAGAACCCGTCGGGGATCGGGGCGATCTCCGACCTGTGCGGTCTGCACGTGGCCGTGCAGCAGGCCTCACGCCAGCAGGAGATCCTCGAGGACTACGCCGAGGAGAACTGCGACGAGCCGATGGAGATCACCAGCTACCCCGAGAACACCCAGGCGGTGACCGCGCTCAAGGCCGGCATGGTCGACGCGGTCGGGGCCACCCAGGTCAACCTCGTGCAGACCGCCGCGGAGCTCGGGGACGAGGTCGAACTGGTCATCGACCCCGACCACCCCAACGGCTACCTGGCCAGCCCCAACGGCTTCGGCTTCCTCAAGGCCGAGGAGGAACTGGTCGAGGCCTACCGCGCCGCCCTGCAGTCGCTGATGGACGACGGCACCTACGAGCAGATCCTCGCCAAGTGGGGCCAGGAGGCCATCGCCCTGGACGAGGCCACCGTCAACCAGGCGATCGACTGACCCTCCCCTCCTCCCCCGCCGGACGGCCCCGCCGCGGGCCGCCGGCCTCCCCGATCCCAAGGAAACCACCATGCCGACCCCGGCCGCACCGCCCACGCCCCGGGCCGCCGCCCCGCCCCGACCAGAGGAACTCACCGCCGTCCCCGTCCGCCACTACGGGCGCTGGCTGGGAGCGGTCCTCGTCTCCCTGGCCGCCGGATCCCTCCTGTGGTCGCTGCTGACCAACCCCAACCTCGACATCCGCCTGGTCCTGAGCTACCTGACCCGCGACTTCGTCCTCAGGGGCTTGGGCATCACCATCGTGCTCACCGTCGTCGCGATGGTGATCGGTGTGCTGGGCGGCGTGCTCCTCGCCGTCATGCGCATGTCCCCCAACCCGGTGCTGCGCACCGTGGCGTGGTTCTACCTGTGGTTCTTCCGCGGTACACCGCTGCTGGTCCAGATCATCTTCTGGGGCTTCCTCGGGGCGCTCTACCCGCGCCTGTTCGTGGAGATCCCCTTCACCGGCATCGTCCTGTTCGACGAGCCCACGAGCCAGATCGTCACGCCCTTCGTCGCGGCCGTTCTCGGCTTGGCGCTCAACGAGGTCGCCTACGCCGCGGAGATCATCCGGGGCGGCATGCTCTCGGTCGACCGCGGCCAGACCGAGGCCGCGCAGGCGCTGGGGATGCGCCGGATCAAGATCCTGCGGCGGATCGTCCTGCCCCAGGCGATGCGGGTCATCGTCCCGCCCATGGGCAACGACACCATCAACATGCTCAAGATGACGGCCCTGGTCTCCGTCATCGGCGGCAGCGACCTGCTCACCGCCGTGCAGAACGTCTACGCGCAGAACTTCCAGGTCATCCCGCTGCTCGCGGTGGCGGTCTTCTGGTACCTGGCGCTGACGAGCCTGCTCTCGGTCGGACAGCACTACCTGGAAAAGCGTTTCGGCCGGGGGTTCGGCGAGACCGCCGCGCCCCGGGGCGGGGCACTGTCCCGACTCATCAGCACCAAGGAGCGACTGTGACCGTGACGGCAAGCGACGAGATCGTGGTCGCTGAGGGCGTGCGCAAGAACTTCGGCAGGCTGGAGGTGCTCAAGGGCATCGACCTGACCGTCCAGGCCGGCGAGGTGTGCTGCATCCTCGGCCCGTCGGGCTCGGGCAAGTCCACGTTCCTGCGCTGCCTCAACCACCTGGAGAAGATCGACGGGGGCCGCCTGTCCGTGAACGGACAGCTGGTCGGCTACCGCCAGGTCGGCAACCGCCTGCACGAACTCCCGGAGCGGGAGATCGTCGCGCAGCGGCGCGAGATCGGGATGGTCTTCCAGCGGTTCAACCTGTTCCCGCACCTGACCGCCCTGGAGAACGTCCTGGAGGGCCCGCTGCACGTGAAGGGGGAACCGCGCGGCGAGGCGGTGGCACAGGCGCACCGGCTGCTGGAGAGGGTTGGGCTGGCCGAGAAGGCCGACACCTATCCCGGCCAGCTCTCGGGCGGCCAGCAGCAGCGCGTGGCGATCGCCCGGGCCCTGGCGATGCGCCCGACGGTGATGCTCTTCGACGAGCCGACCTCCGCGCTGGACCCCGAACTGGTGGGCGAGGTCCTCGACGTGATGAAGGACCTGGCCCGCGAGGGCATGACGATGATCGTCGTCACGCACGAGATCGGTTTCGCCCGTGAGGTGGCCACCCGCCTGGTCTTCATGGACGGCGGCACCGTCATCGAGGAGGGCGACCCGGCGAGCGTCCTCGACGACCCGCAGCACGCGCGCACCCGCGCGTTCCTGTCCAAGGTCCTGTGAAGGGGATGCGACACCTCCTGGAGGGGGCCGAGCGCCTCTACCCGCAGTACCTGGAACGCCTGGCCGAACTCGTGTCCATCGACAGCGGCTCCCTGGACGCCCGCGGCGTCGACGCCGTGGGCGACCGGATCTGCGCCTACCTCTCGGCGGCGGGACTCGGAGCGGAGCGGCACCGGGTGGTGCACCCCGACGGCACCGGGCTGGGGGACGCGGTGGTCGGACGGCTCTCCGGCCGCGGAAGCGGACCCCGGATCCTGCTGGTCGGCCACATGGACACCGTCTTCGAGCGCGGGACCGCCGCGGAGCGGCCGTTCTCCGTCCGTGAGGGCAGGTGGGCGCACGGCCCCGGCGTGTGCGACGACAAGGGCGGCCTGCTCGCCGGGATCACCGCCCTGACCCAGCTCGCCCCGGACTGGGACGGCGGTGAGATCACCCTCTACTGCGGCCCCGACGAGGAGATCGGATCGCTGGGCAGCCGTTCCCTGCTCAGCGTTCTGGCGGCGGAGGCGGACGCCGCCCTGTGCCTGGAGTGCGCGCGGGCCAACGGCGACCTCGTCTGCGGCCGCAAGGGCGTGGCCGACGTGGAGATCCTCTTCCGCGGCCGGGCTGCCCACGCGGGGATCGACCGCGACCTGGGAGCCAACGCGGCCCTGGCCGCGGCCCTCGCCACGGTCGAACTGGAGGCCCTGAACGGCCGGTGGCCGGACGCGGGCCTCAACGTCGGGGTGCTGCGCGCGGGTGAGCGGCCCAACGTGGTGGCCGGTCAGGCCCGGCTGGTCCTGGACGTGCGGGCCGAGCACAGCGCCACCTTCGAGGCGGTGCTGGCGGCGGTCCACCGGATCGTCGAGGGCCCGCTGGTGGCCGGGGTGAGCGCCACGACCGAGGTGATCGCCCCCTCCCCGCCCTGGCAGACCGGGCCCGGGCAGGGCTGGATGCGCGACGAGGCGCTGCTTCTGGCGCAGGAACTCGGGATCGCCCTGCGGGCCGCGAGCACCGGCGGCAGCGCCGACGCGAACCTGGTCGCCGAACACGGCATCCCGGTGCTCGACGGGCTGGGCCCGGTCGGCGGAGGCGACCACGGCACCGACGAGTGGCTCGACCTGCACTCGGTGGTACCGCGGGTCGCGCTGCTGGTCGGGCTGATCAGAAGGGTTTCCGAGGCCCTGGCGGACCGGGGGGTCCTGGCCCGGGAAGCGCGCTAGCCGCACCGCGGTAGCGCGTACGGGGGAGAGAAGCGGCCGCCCCGCCCCGGGGCGGCCCACAGCGAGGAGGTAGAGATGACACGAACACCTCTGGGCGGACTCACACGTACGGGTGCCGCCCTGGTGGCCACCGCCCTCACCGCGGCACTGAGCGCACCGATGGCCGCGCACGCCGACAGCTCAGCGGGCCCCGGCCCGGTGGTGCTCGTCGGAGGCTCCCTTGCGGACGAGCGCATCTACCGGGAGATCGTCGAGCTGGCGGGCGGCTCCCGGGCGCGCTTCGGGATCGTCACCGCGTCGTCGGTTCCCGAGTCCTGGGACCCCGACGCCGGGACCGACCGCTGCAACAACAGCAGGTGCAACGGCGAGTACTACGCGGACCTGCTCCTCGACCACGGGGCCGGTTCGGCCGAGTGGATCCCGGTGGACCTGGACCACCTCGACAACGCCGAGTCCGCCGAGGTCGTGGAGCAGGTCGGCTCGATGGACGGCTTCTTCTTCGGCGGCGGCGACCAGTACCGCTACGTCACCACCCTGCTGCGCGGACCCGAGCACGAGGACAGCGCCGTCCTCGCCGCGATCCGCGAACGCCTGGAGCAGGGCGCCCTGGTGGCGGGCACCAGTGCCGGGGCCGCCATCCAGCAGCAGGGTCCGATGGTCACCGGCGGGGACAGCTACCAGGGGGTGCGCGACGGTTCGTCCCCCGGCTACTTCGACGACCCGACCGTGCTCGGTTACCTGGAGGAGGGCGGCTTCGGTTTCTTCGGCCACGGGCTGGTGGACACCCACTTCGCCGAGCGCGGCAGGCAGGGCCGGATGATGCGTCTGGCCGCGGACACCGGACAGGACCGGGTCTTCGGCGTGGACGAGGACACCGCCCTGGTGGTCACCGGTCCCGGCCGGATGAGGGTGGTGGGCGGCGGAGCCGTGCACGTCCTCGACCTGCGGCGGGCCTCGGCGGGTTCCGTCAGCGGCGAGTGGAGCGTGTCGGGCGTGCGCTGGTCGGCGCTCACCCACGGCGATACCTATGACGCCGTGTCGTGGACCGCGTCCCCCGGTGAGGGCAAGGCGCCGCTGCGGCCCTCCGGCTCCTCCGCCAGGAAGGGCAAGGACGTCTTCTCCTCCTACGACGCGCCCCGGCGCAACCCCGGTGAGATGCTGCGCCTGGCCCGGGAGCTCGCCGACAGCG
This sequence comes from Nocardiopsis exhalans, assembly GCF_024134545.1. Classification (GTDB taxonomy): domain Bacteria; phylum Actinomycetota; class Actinomycetes; order Streptosporangiales; family Streptosporangiaceae; genus Nocardiopsis; species Nocardiopsis exhalans. The sequence goes on along the minus strand of NZ_CP099837.1, from coordinate 1,106,689 downwards.
GCAGGAGCACCGGCGTGGACGGGCTGACCTACGAGCGCTCCCCGCGCTTCGTGGTGGAACTGGACAAGACGGACGGGTTCGCCGCCTACCGGAGCAGTGCGGAAGGCGTCTCCTTCATGGACCTGCGGGTGGGCGTGTTCCGCCACTGAGCCGGGCCCCGGGACCGCTCCGGACACCGGTGGCACCTCCGCCTTCGCCCCGCCGGGCCCGCGCCCGGCGGGGCGACCCGTGTCCGGGTCCGAGGAAGCGGCGGGAGGGGGCGCGGCCGCGGAAGCGACGTCCGCTGACGCAGCTCGGAGGGGAGCGGGGTAACCTCGTCGGGCCAGTTCAACTCCACTCGGTGGAACAGGGAACCCGGTGGGAATCCGGGACTGACGCGCAGCGGTGAGGGTGACGGGCGGGCACGTCACGGGAGTCGTCTCCCGGGACAGCCACTGGGGCGACGCTCCGGGAAGGCGCCCCGTACCGGTCGAACCCGAGTCCGAAGACCTGCTGGCACTGGCGGTGAGCAACCGCCAGGTCATCCGCGGACCCCGCGCACGGGTCCCCCGACCCGAAGGACACGCATGCCCGATGTGGCCCGCACGCGGCGTGACCGCTGCCCCGGCGTACTCAGACCCTGGTCCGCCGACGACGGGCTGCTGGTCCGCCTGCGCCTGGTCGGCGGCCGGCTCCCCGCCGACTCGCTGCTCGCCCTGACCGCCGTGTCCGAGGAGTACGGAACCGGACGAATCCACGTCACCGGCCGGGCCAACCTCCAGCTACGCGGCCTGCCGGGTGACCGGGGGAACCTGCTCCCCGAGGTACGGCGCGCCCTGGAGGGGACCGGTCTGCTGCCCTGCCCCAGCCACGAACTCGTGCGCAACATCATGGTCTCCCCCTGCACCGGTCAGCGGGCCCCGGCCGGCGGGCGGTCCGACCTGCGCCCCCTCGCCTCGGCCCTGGACACGATGCTGTGTTCCGTCCCGCGCCGCGCCGAGCTGCCCGGGCGCTTCCTGTTCGTGCTGGACGACGGGCGCGGCGACCTGCTCGACCGGTCCTGCGACCTCGGGCTCGTCGCCCTGGACGAGCACCTCGCCCAACTGAGGCTGGGTGAGGACTGGGGGCCGGTGGTCCCGCTCGACGAGGCCCCCGCCGCGCTCCTGCGGTTCGCGGACGAGTTCCTTGACCGTCGCGGAGAGGGCCCCACCGCGCCGTGGCACGTGGCCGAGCTCACCGCGCCGCTGGCCGAGCCGTCACCGCCCGACCCGCGGCTGCCGGAGCCCTCGCCTCCCCTGCCGTACGGGCCCGTGCCCGGAGGCGGATTCCACATGCGCATCACCGACCGAGGGCTGGACCACGGTGCGGTGGAGGACCTCACCGGGAGGGCTTCGGACGCAGGACACGGAGAACTCGTCGTCACGCCCTGGCGCGGCGCCCTCGTCCCCGGGGAGGCACAGTGACCGAACCGCGTCGGCCGAACCGGCACTACGAGTACGTCGACGACGGTCCCGCGATCTACGTCGACTCCTTCGCCACCATCCGGCGCGAGGCCCGCCTGGAGCACCTGCCCGCCAACGCCGAACGGCTGGCCGTGCGGATGATTCACGGCACCGGCCAGGTGGACCTGGCCGAGGACCTGGTGGTCCACCCCGACCTGGTCCCCGCCGCCCGGGCGGCCCTGGAGGGCGGCGCACCGATCCTGTGCGACGCGCGCATGGTGGCCAGCGGGGTGACGGCGCACCGCCTGCCCAGCGACAACGAGGTGCTCTGCTTCCTCGGCGACACCAGGGTCCCCGACCTGGCCCGGGTATGGGGCACCACCCGTACCGCGGCCGCGGTGTCCCTGTGGGAACCGCTGCTCGAGGGCGCCGTGGTCGCCGTCGGCAACGCCCCCACCGCGCTGTTCCACCTGTTGGAGATGCTGGCCGACGGGGCGCCCCGACCAGCCGCGATCATCGGCTGCCCGGTCGGTTTCATCGGTGCCGCCGAGTCCAAGCAGGCGCTCGCCGAGTTCGCGAGGCTGCACGGTACCGACATCCCGTACGTGACGGTCCGCGGGCGTCGCGGAGGCTCCGCGATGACCTGCTCAGCTCTCAACGCACTCGCCAAGGAGGAGGAGTGACCGGACGTTTCCACGGCGTGGGTGTCGGCCCCGGCGACCCCGAGCTGATCACCCTGAAGGCGGCCCGGCTGATCGCCGCCGCCGACGTCGTCGCCTACCACGCGGGTGTGGGCAAGCGGTCCAACGCCCGCCGTATCGCCGATTCCCTGATCCCGGACTCGGCGGTGGAGGAACAGCTCACCTACCCGGTCACCACCGGCGCGACCGACCACCCGGGCGGGTACGCGGGGGCGCTGGCCGACTTCTACGAGGACTCCGCGGCGCGGCTGGCCGCGCACCTGGACGCCGGGCGCGACGTGGTCCTGCTCTCCGAGGGCGACCCGCTGTTCTACGGCTCGTACATGTACATGCACGACCGGCTCTCCGAGCGGTACGAGACCGAGATCGTGCCCGGGGTCCCGGCGTTCGGCGCGGCGGCGGCAGCGGCGGCGGCTCCGCTGGTCCGGCAGACCGACGTGCTCACGGTGTTGCCCGGCACCCTGCCCGAGTCGGAGCTGGCCCGCCGTCTGGCGGACACCGACGCGGCGGTGATCATGAAGCTGGGCCGGACCTTCCCCGCGGTGCGCCGCGCGCTGGAGTCGGCCGGGCGGCTGGAGCACGCCGTGTACGTGGAGCGCGCCTCCATGGAGGGTGAGCGCAGGCTCCCCGTCGCCGAGGTCGACCCGGCCACGGTGCCCTACTTCTCCCTGGTCCTGGTCACCGGGGACAGCCGCAACGGCAGGAGGTCCCGCGAACAGGCGGTACCGGAGCCCCAGGCCGCCGAGCCCGCCGCCGCGGCCGCCGAACTCCTGGTCGTCGGGCTGGGTCCCGGCCCCGACCACTGGCTCACCCCCGAGGCCTCCGCCGCGCTGGCCGAGGTCGACCACGTGGTGGGTTACGGCCCCTACGTCAACCGTGTCCCGCAGCGCCCCGGCCTGACCCGGCACGCCTCCGGCAACACCGTCGAACTCGATCGTGCCCGCCTCGCCCTCGACCTGGCCCGCCAAGGGGAGCGGGTGGCGGTGGTCTCCGGCGGGGACGCCGGGGTGTTCGGCATGGCCACCGCCGTTTTCGAGGCCGCCGAGGACCCCGAGTACGCGGAGGTTCCGATCCAGGTGCTGCCGGGTGTCAGCGCCGTGCAGGCGGTCGCGGCCCGGGCGGGCGCCCCCGTGGGCGGTGACTTCGCGGTGATGAGCCTGTCGGACCGGCTCAAGCCCTGGGAGGTGGTCGAACGTCGGCTGCGCGCCGTCGCCGAGGCCGACATGGCGCTCGCGGTCTACAACCCGGCCTCGCGTTCACGCACCGAACAGATCGCCACGGCGGTCAGGGTCCTGCTGGAACACCGCAAACCCGAAACGGTCGTCGTGGTCGGGCGCGGCATCGGTCGCGAGGGTGAGTCCCTGACGGTGACCACCCTGGGCGAACTCGACCCGGCCGGTATCGACATGCGCTGCCTGTTCATCGTCGGCGCCTCGGGTACACGGGTCTCGCCCTCGGGGAGAGTCTGGACGCCGAGGTGGGTGAAGCCGTGACCGTGCACTTCGTGGGGGCCGGTCCGGGCGCCGCCGACCTGCTCACCGTCCGGGCCACCCGGATGCTCGCCGGGGCGGACGTGGTCCTGTACCCGGGGACCTACCTGGACCCGGAGGTACTGAACCACTGCGCGCCCGGCGCCGAGCTCGTGGACACCCAGGGCCTGGACCTGGACCGCATCACCGAACGGCTCGTCGCCGCGCACGGCGACGGCCTCGACGTGGTCCGGCTGACCTCGGGCGACCCCTCGCTGTACTCGGCGCTGGCCGAGCAGACCCGCCGCCTCGACGACCGCGGCGTCCCGTGGGACGTCACCCCGGGGGTTCCCGCCTACGCCGCGGCGGCGGCGCTGGCGGGACGTGAGCTGACGGTGCCGCTGGTGGCCCAGTCGGTGGTGCTGACCAGGACCCAGGCCCGCTCGACCGTCATGCCGGAGTCGGAGTCCCTGGCCGCGTTCGCCGCGACCCGGGCCACACTGGTGCTGCACCTGGCGATCCGCCGGGTGCGGGAGCTGATGGGGCGGGTCGAGCCCGAGTACGGCGCGGACTGCCCGGTCGTGGTCGTGTACCGGGCCAGCCAGCCGGACGAGGCGGTGCTGCGCGGCACGGTCGCCACCATCGCCGACGCGGTCGAGGAGGCGGGCCTGCGCCAGGCTGCGGTGATCCTGGTGGGGCGGGCGCTCGATCCCCGGTCGGGGGGCGAGTCGTACCTGTACGACCCGGCGCGGCGCCGTTGACCACGCCCCTGTGCCTGGCCCCGGTCAGCCGCGTCAGCGGGTGAAGCGCTTGAGCCCGGTGGTGTCCAGGGTGACGCCGATACCGGGGATGGGAACGGCCTCACCGTAGGGATGGGTGCTTCGGTCCAGGTACTGGCCTTGAACGGGTCGGCTGTGCACCACCACGGCGTTGGCGTCCCGGTCCACCAGAAGGTAGACGCCGATTCCGGTGGCCGCGTAGGCGGCGGGCTTCTCGACACGATCACGGGCATGGGTGTCGGCGTCCCAGGAGGTGACCTCGACCACGGCCAGGACTCCGTCCGGGTCAGCCCATTCCCCCGCCTGGTCGAAGTGACCGATCGGTGAGAGGACACCGTCGGGACGGGCGCGCCCGTTGCGATAGGTGTCGACCTTGATTCCCAGTCCGCTGGTGAGGAGGTCCAGATCGGGGCGATGGGCCATGAACCCACGCATCAGCCAGGTGAGGATCCCCGCGTGGGCTCCGTCGGTCACCTTGTGGACCCAGACCTTCCCGTTGAACATCTCCATACGAACGCGGTCGGCCTCGAATGCCTGTTCCGCGAGGTGCTCGAACAACTCGGGGCTCATCGGGAGCGTCGGCGTTTCGGGCGGCGGGTAGTGCTCTGCGACGGTCATGTGTCCCCCTGAGTGATTCAGCGACGGGTGGCGATGACGCGGACACGGCCTCAGGCCCGGGTGTTCGGCGGCTTGTCGGGGAAGCAACCGAGTGTGGTGGTTCATGCCCCGCACATGGCCAGGGTAACGCCGAGGAGGAGCTGAGGGCGGAAGACAGTGGAATCCGGAGGGGGCCGAGGCATCCCCGGTACCGCCCGAGTCACTCCAAGTCGTGTCGGACCGGTACGGACAGGGCCCACTGGGTGACGGTGCGCGCGGGGGCCCAGCCGGTGAAGGTTCCGATGGGCGCCGCCGACTCCACCGCGAGGCGGGTCAGCTCTCCGCCGTGGGTCCGGTAGGCGTGGGCCAGCAGTTGCTCGGTCTCCAGGGTCACCCCGTGCACCACCAGACGGCCCCCGGGGCGCAGCGCGCTCAGGCAGGCGTCGAGCACGCCGGGCCGGGTGGCGCCGCCGCCGACGAACACCGCGTCGGGCGCGACCAGTCCGGCCAGGGCGTCCGGGGCCCGCCCGGTGACCACGTCCAGGCCGGGGACCCCGAGCCGCCCCGCGTTGCGCCCGATCCGCTCGGCCCGCCCGCTGTCGGCCTCCACGGCCGTGGCCCTGCAGGCGCGGTGGGCGCGCATCCATTCGATCCCGACCGATCCGGCGCCCGCCCCCACGTCCCACAGGTGTTCGCCGGGAGAGGGCGCCAGCCGGGCCAGGGCCGAGGCCCGCAGGTCCCGCTTGGTGAGCTGTCCGTCGTGCTCGAAGGCGTCGTCCGGCAGCCCGGCGAGCACCCCGAGCCCGGGGCCCCCGGCCAGTTCCAGGGCCAGCACGTGCAGCGCGGGGACCTGTTCGGGCGGGGCAGCCAGCCATCCGGCCGAGGTGGTGGAGAGCCGGGACTCCGTGGACGCGCCCAGGTCGCCGAGTACGGTCATGCGACTTTCCCCGTAGCCCGCTCCGGCCAACAGGGCGGCGACCGTCGCCGGAGTGGCGGCGCCGGAGGACAGCACCAGAACGCGGCGTCCCGGTGCGAGCCGCCGCAGGACCACGCGCGGGTCCCGGCCGACCAGGCTCACCACCGCGCATCCTTCGGCCGACCAGCCCATCCGCGCCCGGGCCAGGGACACCGAGGAGACGGCGGGCTCCACCCGAACCGCGTCCGCGCCCAGCAGGCCGACGAGCGTGGTCCCGATCCCCGACACCATCGGGTCACCCGAGGCCAGGGCCACGACCTCACGGCCCGCCAGGGATTCCAGCAGCGGCACCAGCCCTTCGCTCAGGGGCGAGGGCCACACCTGCCGGTGCTGTCCGGGTCCGGGCGGCAGCATCTCCAGGTGCCTGCGGCCGCCCAGCACGACCTGGGCCGCCAGGACCAGTTCGCGCAGCCTCTCGGGCACGCCTGGCCAGCCGTCGGCGCCGATACCGACGACGGTGATTCGGGGAGGGGACGCCTGAAGCCGCATGCACAGGACGCTATCGTGGCGGCCGAAGGCGCGAGGTGCCCCGACCGCCCCGCCATCGGAAACGGTGGGGAAGGCGACAGGGGAGAATCTGGGAAGCCCGGTGAGATTCCGGCACAGGCCCGCTGCGGTGAACCGAGCCTCCGACCAGGAGGACCCGGCAAGTCCGAAGACCGGCCCCGCGCCCGCCCATGACCTGTGGCGAAACGAGCGGGAGCCTCACATGCCATTGCGCGAGTCGCACTATCCCTTCTCAGCGATCGTCGGCTGCGACGCCGAGCCACTCGACGATCTCGGTCTCTCCCTGGTCCTGGCCAGTATCTCCCCCGAGATCGGCGGCGTGCTGGTCCGCGGCCAGAAGGGCACGGCCAAGTCCACGGCGGTACGGGCCCTGGCGTCCCTGCTCCCGCACGTGGAGGTCCACCGGGGCGACCGCTTCTCCGTCGACCCGGCCGACCCGCTCCAGCCCTCTCCGGACGGTCCCTTCCCGCCCGGCACGGCGGTGGAGAGCCGTGCCGTGCGCCTGGTCGAGTTGCCTGTGGGCGCCACCGAGGACCGCGTTCTCGGCTCCCTGCACCTGGAGCAGGCGCTCGCGCACGGCCAGGTCTCCTACGAGCCCGGTCTGCTGGCCCGCGCCCACCGGGGGCTGCTCTACGTCGACGAGGTCAACCTGCTCCACGACCACCTGGTCGATCTGCTCCTGGACGCCGCGGCCACCGGCCGGGTGACGGTGGAGCGCGACGGGTTCTCCGTGGAGCACGCCGCCCGCTTCCTCCTCATCGGCACGATGAACCCCGAGGAGGGCGAGCTGCGCCCGCAGCTCCTGGACCGGTTCGGGCTGACCGTGGAGGTCAGCGCGCCGACCGACCCGCACGCCCGGGTCGAGGTGGTGCGCCGCCGGATGTCCTACGACTCCGACCCCGCGGCCTTCGCCGAGCGCTACGAGAAGGCTGAGCGGGCGCTGTCGGAGCGCATCGCGGCCGCCCGCGGGGCACTGCGCCGTGTCGAGCTGTCCCAGGCGGCGCTGTTGAAGATCGCGGAGGTCTGCGCGGCCTTCGAGGTGGACGGACTGCGTGCCGACATCGTCACCGCGCGCACCGCCGTGGCCCACGCCGTCTGGCAGGGACGAACACTGGTCACCCTGGCCGACATCCGGCGGGCGGCGCTGCTGGCCCTGCCGCACCGGCGCCGCCGGAACCCGTTCGACGCGCCGGGGCTGGACGAGGAGCTCCTGGACCGGATCCTCGGGGACGAGGAGCCCCCTCCGGACCCGACCCCGCCGGAGAGCGGCCCGAACCCGCCGGAGGGGTCCGACGCCCCCGACGCTCCCGACGACCCCGACGACGGCGCCGAGCAGCCGGAGGGCCCCGAGGGCGGTCCCGGCGCCCAGGGCCCCGAGGACGGCCTGCCCGAGTCCGCGGAGGCGGACCCCTCAGAGTCCGACCCCGCCGGGACCGAACAGCCCGCCGAGCCGCCGCGCACCCCGGAGGAGTCCGACGAGGACCGGCCGGAGACGCCGGCGGGCACCGCCGTCAAGGCGAGCGCCCCCTACCGTCCCAGGACGTTCACCGTGCGGGGCACCGGGACGGGCGCCGACGGACGCCGCAGCCGGGCCGTCGGCGCCCGGGGACGCCGGATCGGCGCCGCCCGGCCCGGTGAGGCGGCCGGCACCTCGCTGCACCTGGTGGAGACCGTCAAGGCGGCGGCATCCTCGTGCCCGCCCGGCGGCGGCCGGGTCCGCCTGCGCCCCCGCGACCTGAGGGTGGCGGTCCGGGAGGGCCAGGAGAGCAACCTCGTGCTGTTCTGCGTCGACGCCTCCGGATCCATGGCGGCGCGCAAGCGCATGAAGGAGGTCAAGACGGCCGTGCTGTCCCTGCTCCTGGACGCCTACCGGCGCCGCGACAAGGTGGGCCTCGTCACCTTCCGCGGCGCCGGAGCCGAGCTCACCCTGCCGCCGACCCGTTCGGTCGACGTCGCCGCCACCCGCCTGGACGAGATGCCCGCCGGAGGCCGCACCCCCCTGGCCGAGGGCCTGCTGGAGGCCGCCCGGGTGCTGCGGCGCGAACACCTGCGGGACCCCAGGCAGCGCCCCCTCCTGGTCCTGGTCACCGACGGCCGCGCCACCGGCGGCCGGGGCGCGGTGGGCCGCTCACTGGAGGCGGCCGACCACGTCGCCGCCCTGGGGGTGGCCGCCGTCGTCGTGGACGGTGAGTCCGGCCCGATGCGCCTGGGTCTGGCGGGCGACCTGGCCGCCCGTCTGGGCGCCGACCACCTCCCCGTCGGCGAGGTCAACGCCGACGCTCTGAGCACCGCCGTTCGAGAAAGGGCCGCCTGATGCCGCAGGGCAAGCCGTCCGTCGTCCCCGACGACGGACTCACCACACGCCAGCGCCGCAACCAGCCGGTGCTCGCCGTCCACACCGGTGACGGCAAGGGCAAGTCGACCGCCGCGTTCGGCCTCGCTCTGCGCGGCTGGAACCAGGGGTGGCGGATCGGGGTGTTCCAGTTCGTCAAGTCGGCCAAGTGGCGCATCGGCGAGCAGACCGTGCTCGAACGCCTGGGGAAGCTGCACGAGGAGACCGGCGAGGGCGGCCCCGTGGAGTGGCACAAGATGGGCTCGGGCTGGTCGTGGAGCCGCCGCAAGGGCAACGAGGAGGACCACGAGGCGGACGCCGCCGAGGGCTGGGAGGAGATCAAGCGCCGTCTCGCCGACGAACGCCACGACCTGCTCATCCTCGACGAGTTCACCTACCCGATCAACTGGGGCTGGGTCGACGCCGACGACGTCGTGGCCGCGCTGCGGGACCGGCCGGGCCGCCAGCACGTGATCGTCACGGGCCGCCGCGCCGATCCCAGGCTCGTCGAGGCCGCCGATCTGGTCACCGAGATGGCCAAGGTCAAGCACCCGATGGACGCGGGCCGCAAGGGCCAGCGGGGTATCGAGTGGTGACCACCCCGGTGGCCCTGCCCCGGCTGGTGGTCGCCGCGCCGATGACCGGTCAGGGCAAGACCACGGTCGCGACCGGGCTGATGGCCGCGCTCGGCGGCGCCGGGCACCGGGTGAGCGGCCACAAGGTCGGCCCCGACTACATCGACCCCGGCTACCACGCCCTGGCCACGGGCCGCCCCGGCCGCAACCTGGACCCCCACCTGGTCGGTGAGGACCGGGTGGCGCCGCTGCTCCTGCACGGGGCCCGCGGCGCCGACGTCGCCGTCGTCGAGGGGGTCATGGGCCTGCACGACGGGCGGCTGGGCACCGGCGGCTTCGCCTCCACCGCGCACGTGGCCGCCCTGACCCGTACCCCGGTGGTGCTGGTCGTGGACGTGTCCCGGATGTCGCGGTCGGTGGGCGCACTCGTCAAGGGCATGGCGGACTTCGACCCGGCCGTCGAGGTCGTCGGGGTGATCCTCAACAAGGCCGGTTCGGCGCGCAACGTCGCCGAGATCACCCGCTCGGTGGGTCTGCCCGTGTTCGGCGTGGTCTCCCGGGACGAGCGGATCTCCCGCCCCTCCCGCCACCTGGGGCTGGTCCCGGCCTCCGAACGCGAGGAGTCGGCGCGGGTGGTGGAACGGCTCGGCGAGCGGATCGCGGACCAGGTGGACCTGGACGCCCTGCTGGCGGTGGCCCGTTCCGCTCCCGACCTGGACGCCGGGCCCTGGGACCCGGACCGGGAGGTGAGCGCACCCACCGCGGGAAAGCGGCCGGTGGTCGCGGTCGCCGGGGGGCGGGCCTTCACCTTCCGCTACGCCGAGACCGAGGAGCTGCTCACCGCCGCCGGATGCGACGTCGTCGCGTTCGACCCGCTCACGGACACGTCCCTGCCAGCCGGAACCCGTGGCCTGTACCTGGGCGGCGGGTTCCCCGAGGTGTACGCGGGTGAGCTCGCGGCCAACCGGAGCCTGCTCGCCGACCTGCGCGAAGCCGTCCGGGGCGGGGTGCCGACCGTCGCCGAGTGCGCGGGCCTGCTCTACCTCGCCGAGTCGCTGGACGGCGCCCCCATGGCCGGGGTGGTGCCCGCCGGGGCGCGGATGACCGAGCGGCTGACCCTGCGCTACCCCGAGGCGGTCTCGCCCGGGGACACGCTGCTGACCCGGGCCGGTGAGAGGGTCACCGGCCACGAGTTCCACCGCACGGCGCTGACCCCCGGCCGGGGTGAGAACCCGGCGTGGGAGGTGGAGGGCTCACCGGAGGGGTTCGCCTCCCCCACCCTGCACGCCTCCTACCTGCATGTGCACTGGGCCGGGCACCCGAGGCTGGCCAGCAGGTTCGCTGAGGCCGTGCATGACGCTCCGTCACCAGCACCAGCACCGGCGGCGCCGGTCAGGCCCTCCCCCACCACCCGACCAACCGTCCCCGGTACCGAACCGGTGGCCGATCCGCTCCGCCACCACGGAGATGTGGAGGCGCGCGACGGCCTGCTGGACTTCGCCGTCAACGTCTACCCGGGGGAGCGGCCCGACTGGCTCGACCGGACCCTGCGCACGAGCCTGGACGGGGTCGGCGTCTACCCCGACCCCGAACCCGCCTGCGAGGCCGTCGCGCTCCGGCACGGCCGTGCGCGCGGCGAGGTGCTGGCGACGGCGGGAGCGGCCGAGGCGTTCACACTCCTGGCCCGGCTGCGGCCGTGGAAGCGCCCGGTGGTCGTGCACCCCCAGTTCACCGAGCCGCACGCCGCTCTCGAACAGGCCGGACACACCGTCACCGCCGTGCTCTGCGCTGAGAGCGACGGCTTCGCCCTCGACCCCGCCGCCGTCCCCGAGGACGCGGACCTGGTGATGGTCGGCAACCCCACCAACCCCACCGGGGTCCTGCACTCAGCGGAGTCGCTGCGCGGGCTGTGCCGCCCCGGTCGGCTGGTCGTGGTCGACGAGGCCTTCATGGACGCCCTGCCGGGGGAACCGGAGTCCCTGGCCGGTGAGCGGATCGCGGGCCTGGTGGTGCTGCGCAGCCTCACCAAGCACTGGTCGGTCCCCGGCATCCGGGCCGGATACGCGGTCGGCGACGAGACCGTGGTGCGCGGGCTGGCCCGGGTCCAGACGCCCTGGTCGGTGTCGGCACCCGCGATCGCCGCCACCGTCGCCTGCGTGAGCGACGAGGCGGGCACGGAGGCGGAACGCCGGGCGAAGGAGTTCGACGACTGGCGCACGGACCTCGAAGCCGGGCTGCGGGAGGCCGGCATCGGGTTCGTGCCCTCCCGCGCCCCCTTCGTGCTGGCCCGCGTCGGCGAGGGGGTCCACGCCCGGCTGCGCGAGCAAGGCATCGCCGTACGCAGGGCCGACACCTTCCCCGGGCTGGGCCCTGACTGGGTGCGCGTGGCCGTGCGGCCGCCCGAGACCACACGGAAGCTGCTCGCCGCTCTGGCTAGGAGTTAGTCGACCGTTCGTGCACCGAGCTCGGAGAGTTTCAGCGGACGAAATCCTTGAGACCGTCGGTGTCGAGGACGAGCCCGATCCCCGGGAGTTCGACCGCTTCTCCGTAGGGGTGCTCCGACCGGTCCAGGTACCGACCTCCCACCGGCCGGGAATACACCACGACGGTGTTCGCCTCGCGATCCACCAACAAGTACACGCCGATACCGGTATCGGCGTAGGCAGCGGGCTTCTCCACCCTGTCCCGGGCGTGTGTGTCGGCGTCCCAGGAAGTCACCTCGACGACGGCGAGAATACCGTCGGGGTCGGCCCACTCTCCTGAGTGGTTGAAATGACCGACGGGGGCGAGGACACCGTCGGGCCGCGCGCGCCCCTTCCGATAAGGGTCGATCCGTAGGCCTTGGCCGGTGACATTGAGATCCAGGTCGGGTCGGTGCGCCATGAATTCGCGCATCAGCCACATGAGGATCCCGCCGTGAGCCCCGTCGGTCACCTTGTGAACCCAGACCTTTCCGTTGATGTGTTCGAGGGTGGCTCCCTCCTCGTTGCGGGCGATCTCGGCGAGGCGCTCGAACAGTTCGGGGGTGATGGGTGGTTCAGGGCTTGGCGTCGGGTGATGCTCGGCGACGGTCATGCTGACATGGTAAATGAGACGCATCTGCCCTCCACTGGTTTGTCTGTCGAGCCCGGGAATCCCCTTGTCCCCTGGTGGTCGTGTCGTGGCACCGGGACCGCTCGGCGGGCGCGCTAATGCGCGAAGAAGTCCGCGAGGGCCCGGGCGACCCGGTCGGGGGCGTTCTCCATCGGGATGTGGCCCGCTCCGGGGACCCGTACGAGCGTGCTCCGCGGGATCTCCGAGACGAACCGCTCGGCGTAACCCACCTTCTGGAAACCGTCGTCCTCGCCCCAGACCAACAGCTTGGGCACCGCGCTCCCCCGCAGCCCCGGGACGAGGTCGAGGGTGTACCGGCTGTCGGCCACGCCCGCCAGCGCCATCCAGGACCGCCGGACCCGCGGGTCGCTCAACGGGTCCAGGTAGTCGGCGACGAGCCGCTCGGTGGCGGCTCCGGCCAGCGCCGCCGTCACCGCCTTCCGGCGGGCGGCGAGGAACTCCTCGGCGGTGGTCGCCGCGACGACCTCCGGGTCCCGGAACCGGGCCACCCCGGGCACCGGCCAGGAGTCGTAGGTGACCGAGTTGACCAGGGCCAGCCGGGAGACCTCCACCCGGCCGTGGACCAGCAGGTGCTGGGCGACGGCGCCGCCGATGTCGTGCCCCGCGACGGCGAGGGGGCCGGAGAGCCCCAACGCGGCCGCGAACTCCGCCGCCCGTTCGGCGAGGGCCGGGACGGCGGCCGTTTCCGGAGTGAGCTCACCTCCCGAACGTCCGAGCCCGGGGAAGTCGACCGCGAGGGGGCGCAGCCCCGCCTGCGCGAGCCTGCTCATCACCGGCAGCCAGGCCCTGCTCCAGTAGGTTCCGTGCAGCAACAGCACGGCCGGGCCCTCCCGGCCAGCGGTCAGGTAACTGACCGTCCCGCTCCCGGTCCGGACCTCTGCCCTCCGCACGCCTGTCTCAGTGGTTTCGCTCATGGGACCACTGTGGCCGGGAGCGGCCCACCGGCACAGAGCCTGGAAGGACACCCACGGGTACATTCCTGCCATGCGCCTCCACCGGGTCGTGGCACTGCTCAGCCCGCCACAGTCACCCTTCGAACTCGCCTGCGCCGCAGAGGTCTTCGGCATGGTCACGACGGACGCGCCGACCCGTTACGACTTCCGGATCTGCGCCGAGACCCCCGGGCCCCTCCTGACCACCGCCGGGTACCCGATGATCGTCGACACGGGGCTGGACGCCCTCGGCGAGGCGGACACCGTGGTCGTCCCGGGTCGGCGACCGCCCGCCGCACCGGTTCCGCCGACCGTCACCGGGGCGTTGCGGGCCGCCCACGGGCGCGGGGCCAGGATCGTGTCCGCCTGCACGGGTGCGTTCGTCCTCGCCGCGGCCGGGCTGCTCGACGGCCGCCGCGCCACCACCCACTGGCGCCACGCCGCCCGGCTCGCCTCCGACTTCCCCGAGGTGCGGGTGGATCCCGGTGTGCTCTACGTGGACCACGGCGACGTGGCGACCAGCGCCGGAACCGGCGCGGGCATCGACCTGTACCTGCACCTGGTGCGCCGTGACCACGGCGCGGCGTACGCGGCCCAGGTCTCCAGGAACATGGTGCTGCCACCGCACCGGGAGGGGAACCAGCTCCAGTACGCCGCGCGGCCCGTCCCGGCCAGGTCGGAGGAGTCATTGGCGCCGCTGCTGGACTGGGCCGCGGACCGGCTCGGCACCCGGCTGACCGTCGACCGGCTCGCCGAACGCGCCGGGGTGTCCGCCCGCACCCTCGCCCGGCGGTTCACGGAGCAGTTGGGCACCAGTCCGGGGCAGTGGCTGCTCCGTCGACGCCTGGAGGCGGCGCGGGAGCTGTTGGAGCGGACCGACCTTCCGGTGGAGGCCGTCGCCGCCCGGGTGGGGCTGGTCTCGGCGGTCAACCTGCGCCGCCGCTTCCGGGCGGGTTTGGGCACGACGCCCGGCGCCTACCGGAGAGCCTTCGGCCAGGCCCGGTAGGAACCCAGGGACCCGGCAGGAAGGCCGCGGCTCGGGTCGGTCCGTGGGCCCCGCTGGCGCAGGGCCTCCGGTCAGCTGCCCGTCCCCCTGGGGCTGGTCTCCGCGCTGTCGGGGCTGTGGATGACGCTGTTCTACGCGATACCGGCGATCGACACGGGCTTCCTGACCGTGCAGCGGCTGGTGTTCGGGACGGCCATGGCCCTCGCCCTGGTCCTGGGCTACGTGGCGGCGCGTCGCCGGGAGTTCGCCCGGCACGGCGCCTGGATGATCCGCGCCTACGCGATCGGGACGGGAGCCGGGACGCAGGTGCTGACCCATATGCCCTGGACGCTCCTGGTCGGTGAGTACGACCAGCTCATCAGGGCTCTGCTGATGGGAGCCGGATGGGTGGTCGACATCGTGGTGGCCGAGTGGGTCATCCACAGGACCCTTCGCCGCCCGCGCGGCGCCCGGCGCGTGCCGGAGCGCGCACCGGGGTGAGGGCGGGGCTGGATCGTCGGCGGTGCGGCACTCCCATCGTCCCTGACGGAGGCCGGGGGTACCGCACCGCGACGCTGTCCGGACGCGGTCAGGCCGCTGCGAGGACGCGGCCCGTGTTGTGGGACCGGGACCGGGGGCGTACGGCGGGTGGGGCGCTGTACGTCCACAGCTCCAGGAGGAGCGTGTCGACGTCGGGGGCCTCGATCATGCCGGTGGGGGTGGCGGCCCAGAAGGACTGGGTGGCCTCGCCGTAGTAGACGACCAGGTGGGGGTGGTGGGCCTGGAGCTGAGCGGCCTGGAGGTGTTCACGGGCGTACTCGGAGCGGTGGCCGCCCAGGCGGGGCAGGTCCTGGGCACGGCGCTGTCGGCAGGAGGGGTGCTCACACACCCGGCACGCGGGGCCTTCCAGGGGGTGGCGGCGCGGGAGGGCCGGGAGGGGGCGGAAGTCGTCGGAGCGGCGGGGCCTCGGGATAGGGTGCTGCATCAGATCCTCTTTCCTTGCATATGACCGTGTTGGGTTTCGGGGGTTCAGGGCCCAGGGCAAGCGTTGGCGCGCTTTCCTGGGCCCGTCTCATGCGCGGGGCATGTCAGTCGGTGGTGTCAGTTGTTGGTGTTCCAGCGGCTGCGGTCCAGGCCGTGGGCGAGGTAGAGCCATACGCTGCGGTACTCGGCGTTGCCGTTGTCGCCCCAGGCGGTGGCCAGAGCGTTGACCATGGCCAGGCCCCGGCCCGATTCGGCGTCGGGGTCCAGGCCGTGGGGGTCGGGGACAAGTCGACCGTTGCGGGTGCGCAGCCCGCCCCGGTCGCGGCAGGTCAGGTGCAGTCCGTCCTTGGTGCGGTGGACGCGCAGGGTGTAGCTGCCGCCCGGGTGCCCGGAGAGGCTGTGGCGGATGGCGTTGTTGGCGAGCTCGCTGCCGAGCAGGGTGAAGAGGTAGCGGTAGTCGCCGGATTCGGTGGCGGCGCAGGTGTCCAGGAAGGCGCGGACCAGCGGCATCACGGCGGGGGTTCCGGCGAAGTCGTAGCTGCGCGCCCGGTAGTTGGGGCGTTCGGGCGTCCCGGAGAAGTAGTGCCGCTGGAAGGGGCGGATGAAGCTGGCCAGCGGCACCGTGGCCTCCCCCTGGACGGGCACGGGGGCGGGGACAGTCGCGGTTGAAGGCATGACGAAGACACTCCTCGGCGTGAACCACTGGATACAGAGGCGTCGGCAGTACAGCTACGAGCTCCCACATCCTTGGCGTGCTGCGCTGAGTGGGGCTCTACCACCGCCTCAAGATCTTGAGAATCAATATTGATTTTCAATATAGAGTTTCGGGCAGGGCTTCGCCAGCGATTCCCCAACCTGGACAGCCAGGTTTCTCCAAGGGGCTGAAGCCCGGATCCGAGCCGACTAACGTTCGATCGACTGGCCTCAGACAGACAGGATGGTGCAGATGGGATCAAGTCCGACCGTGTGGCGACGGTGGCTTGCCCACGAACTGAAGCGCCTTCGGGTGGAGGCGGGCCTCAGCCGCAAGGAAGTCGCCGCCAAGCTCCGATGCACCCCGGGCAAGCTCCACTACATCGAGACGGCGGTGGTTGCCCCGCGTGTCCGCGACTTGGAGGAGATCCTCTTCGACCTCTACCAAGTTCCAGAAGAGCGCCGAGAGCACTACCTCCAGGCTGCGCACAACGCGAAGAAGAAGGGCTGGTGGGAGAAGCCGGAGGATGGTGTCGCCGTACCCAAGTGGTTCTCGCTGTACCTGGGCTTGGAGCAAGGTGCATCCGAAATCTATGCCTGGGAGACCCACCTGGTACCAGGCCTGCTACAAACCCATGGGTACGCAACGGCCCTCAACAGGAACGGCACGGCAGAGCTCAGCCAAGAGGAAATCCAAGCCCGCGTCGACATCCGAATGTCACGGCAAAGGATCCTTCACGGAGCAGACCCCATACGCTTCTGGTGTGTGATCGACGAGGCCGCCCTACACAGGGATGTAGGCGGAGCCGAGGTCATGCGAGGACAGATAGCTCATCTTCTGGAGCTCTCACAGCTCCCGAAGGTGACCCTTCAAGTACTCCCACAGCCCAGCGGAGCCCATACCGGCATGGCAGGGAGCTTCTCCATTCTGGGGTTCCCGAATCCGGTTGACCCCGGTCTCATCTATATCGAATATCGCACTGGTGCTGTCTACCTGGAGCAGCCGTCTGAGATCAAAGAACACCAGATAGCGTTTGAGCACCTGAGGGTGGCAGCGTTGAAACCCGCACCATCGCAAGTCCGACTGCAGGAAGTCATGGAGAGCTACTCATGATCGCAAAGCCTGCCCTCGCCAATCTCACGTGGATGAAGAGCAGCCATAGCGCCGACACTGGTGGGAACTGTGTCGAGGTGGCGCACATCCCCGCCAGCTTCCACAAGAGCAGCTACAGCGGCGCTGGACAGAACTGCGTAGAGGTCGCTGACCTCCCCTGCGGCGCCGCCGTCCGGGATTCCAAGCACCCCGCCGCCGGGCACCTCCCCTTCCCCAGCTCCGAGTGGACGGCTTTCCTCTACTCCGCCCTTTCCCCCTGAACAGCCGAGAGCAGGAGCGCCCGGCTATCGCTGCTCCCCCGAGGGCAACCGGGCGTTCCTACCTTCTTCCCTTTCCGAGGCGGGTACGCCTGGGTCCCCCCTTTCCCGCCGCGTGAGTGTGGCCGCCCGCACCGCACGCGTCAAGGTCGTTCGTCCTCGCTTCGCTGCGGGCGCTCCACCTTGACCCGCACGCCACGGGCGGCGGGTTGGCGGCTGTCGGGAAACGGGGGAGGTGTGGTCGGGTGGCGAACGGCACCCGGGCTTCGCCCGGTCCGACCGTGACCGGCCGGATTCCCGCCCGTCCCTCTGGCTTTCTCGGCAGGCGCGTCGCCATCCAGTGACCGGTCGGCGACGAAGGGCCCGAGCCCGCTGTGTAGGGTCCGGGCGCGTCCCACCGGGCTTCCAGGTCTGGGGGTGGTAGGGCCGGATCTTCGCCCCCCGGCTGATTTAGGTCCCCTCCCCGAAGATGATCTTGCTACCAGAAGCGAAATCAGCGCCGAACTTGCTCCTGGTAGCAAGATCATCGGGGATTCAGGGGTTTCGGAAGCAGCGGACAGCCAGGGATGCGGGTTTCGGCCCCCGGGCCACCGGCCCCGGCCTGCCGCCAGCTCCGACTCCGGCTCCGGCAGCCCTTACCCGTCCTCTGGCCCGCTGACCCTGCCGCTGCACCGCCGCTGTTTCGCAGGATCGAATGACCGGCCGCGACACGCGACCCGATCCGCGCAGAGGTGAGGAACCTGCTTCCCTCGCTGCCGCTTTTCCGTCCGGGCGAATGACCGGCCGCGACACGGCCAGGCGTTCCGCGCAGGGCTGGGGAAGGCACCGGCCGAAGGCCGAGGTAGTTGCCGTTGGGCCCCTTGGGGCCCGTTGGCCACCCCGGACCACTCCTCCCCCGTTTCCCGACAGCCGCCAACCGCCGTCGTAGCGAAGCGGGTCAAGGTGGAGCGCCCGCAGCGAAGCGAGGACGAACGACCTTGACGCGCGCAGCGCAGACGGCAACCATCAAGCGGCGGGAAACGGGGGAACCACCCGCACCCACCCGCGAACAGGCACCACGTGTCCTCGGAAATTTCCCGAAGGCTCACTGCTGGCCGGTCAGGCGCCCGCAGGTCGGCCCCGACGCGTGGCGAGCCGTGCAGAACACCGCTGACGAAGCCGGACTGTCCGCAGCCCGTGTGATGGAGACCCTGCTCCGCTTCTAGGCCGAGGGGCGCCTCCCCGACACTGCACTGAGCGAGCGCTGCCCCGTCCGCAAACAGACGAACATGCCCATCGCAGACCACGTCTGGGAGGCATCCGTCAAGCGGGCGAAGGACACCGGAGAGTTCCCCCCTCGGTTCCCGACCGTCTCGCCGTCGCCCTCGCGGCCGAGCGCATCCGCTTCGAACTGTCGGTCACAGCGACCGCCGCCTAGGAGCTCGTCATGACCGTCACCGACCACCACCCGCCGCCTACGCCGCCACCGAAATCCCCGTCTACCTGCTGGTGGACCGCGCCGTGAACGCCGTGGTGGTGCACTCACGTCCCGAACACGGTGAGTACCAGGACCGGTCGAGGCACGTCTACGGCGACGAGGTCGGGATCCCCGGTACCGGGATCACCCTGGACACCGACGGGCTGAGGAAGCGGTTCGCCCGCTGACAGCCACAGGGCACCAGCCGACGGCCTCCGCTCATCCCAGCCCGGTCACCCAGTCGAAGGCGTCCGACACCCTATGGACCGTGGGCACGCCCTCCGGCCCGGGCGGGCGCCGCACCACCACGACCGGGACGACCAACCTCCCCGCGGCCTCCATCTTCGGCCAGGTGTAGGTGCCGCCGGAGTCCTTGGTGATGAGCACGTCCGCCCGGTGCCCGGCCATCAGCTCCAGCTCACCGTCCAGGTGATACGGACCCCGGCTGGTCAGCAGGCGCCAGGCGTCCGGGAGTTCGAGCTCGGGCACGTCTACCACCCGGGCCAGGACCGCACACCCACCGAGGTCGGGCACGAAGCGGGCCAGCTCCTGACGGCCGACCGTCACGAACGGCCGCTCACCGAGCCCGGCCGCCAGCTCCGCCGCCTCCTCGTGGGTGTCGGCGTAGTGCCAGGCCGGGTCCGGCTCCCAGCCCGGCCGCTCCAGCCGTAGCAGGGGGACATCCGTGCAGGCGGCCGCCGCGTTCGCGGTCATACCGAGCGCGAAGGGGTGGGTGGCGTCCACCACCGCGTCGTAGTCGGCCAGCGCCGCGCGCAGCCCGGGCACTCCCCCGAAGCCGCCGATCCGCACCCTGCCCACCGGCAGGCGCGGCCTGGCCACCCGTCCGGCCAACGACGTCGTCACGTCCACACCGGCCTCGACCAGCAGGGCGGCCAGTTCACGGGCCTCGGAGGTGCCGCCCAGCAACAGGAGTCTCATCGGACACGCTCCTGACCGAGCAGGGGAAGTCCGGCGGGCGCACCCTCGCGGGCCAGCCCCAGCAGCGTGTCGACGTCCAGGTAGCGCTCCGCCAGGTCCGCGAGCAGGTCCATCCGCCGCTCGCGCGCGGCGGGGAAGTTCGTCCCGGACGGCCCGTACCCGAGCACCTCGGCCAGGAACGCGGCACGGAAAGCGTCGCCCTCCAGGCTGCCGTGCCACATGGTGCCGAAGACGTTGCCCGCGCGCGCTCCGCCCAGGAAATCCTCCGCGCCCTCCCCCACGGTGACGCGTCCGTGGTGGATCTCGTAGCCGCTGGCCGGTGCGCCCAACGCCTCGCCCTCGGGCAGCCGCAGGGTCTTCTCGGCGGTGAAGTCGGTGCACACGTCCAGCAGGCCCAGGCCTTCGGCCAAGGACCCCGGGGCGGCCTCGACGCCCTCGGGGTCGGTGACCGTGCGGCCGAGCATCTGGAAGCCGCCGCAGATCCCGAGCAGCGGACGCCCTCGGCGCACGTGTTCGGTGATCGCCGCGTCCAGCCCGCGCGAGCGCAGCCAGGCCAGGTCGGCGAGGGTGGAGCGGGTGCCGGGCAGCACCACCAGGTCGGCGTCGGCGAGGTCGCGCGGCCCGGAGGCGAAGACCACGTCGAGCCCGGGTTCCAGGCCGAGCGCGTCCACGTCGGTGAAGTTGCTGATCCGGGGCAGGCGCACCACCGCCACGCGCAGCGCCGCCTCCCCGTCGGCCCGCCGTCCCTCCAGGTCCAGGGCGTCCTCGGAGTCCAGCCACAGCCCGGGGTCCCAGGGCAGGGTCCCGAACACCCGGCGGCCGGTCATCCGTTCCAGGTCGTCCAGGCCCGGTTGGAGCAGGCCGTGGTCACCCCGGAACTTGTTGACCACGAAACCGGCGATCAGCTCCTGGTCGGCGGGCTCCAGCAGCGCCACCGTGCCGTACATGGCGGCGAAGACTCCGCCCCGGTCGATGTCGCCGACCACCACCACGGGCATCACCGCGTGCCGGGCCAGGCCCATGTTCACGTAGTCGCCCGCGCGCAGGTTGATCTCGGCGGGGCTGCCCGCCCCCTCGGCGACGACGACGTCGTAGCGGTCGGAGAGGTCGTCGTAGGCCGCGTGCGCGGCCTCGGCCAGGTGACGGCGGCCCGCCTCCCAGTTCGAGGAGGACACCTCCCCGGCGGGGTGGCCCATCAGCACGGCGTGGCTGCGCCGATCGCTGCCGGGCTTGAGCAGCACCGGGTTCATCGCGGGTTCGGGGACGGCGCGGGCGGCGAGCGCCTGCGCCCACTGGGCGCGGCCGATCTCCGCCGGTCGGCCGTCCGGACCGAGGCACACCATGGAGTTGTTGGACATGTTCTGCGCCTTGTACGGCGCCACCCGCACGCCCCGGCGGGCGAAGGCCCGGCACAGGGCGGTGGTGACCACGCTCTTGCCCGCGTCGGAGGTGGTTCCGGCGACCAGCAGACCGCCCGTCCCGCTCATTCGGGTCTCCTCAGCAGCGCGGTGTCCATCACCCAACCGGCCTTGTCCTTGGCCCGCCGGCGCGCCGCCTCGATCTCGGGCAGTACCTCGCCCACCCGTCCGGCGACCAGTTCCTCGGAGTCGGCGCCCAGGTTGGCGCCCCACCACAGGGACCAGTCCTCCAGGCCCTCGAAGCCGTGCCGCCCGGTGAGCATGACGACGATGTTGTCCTGGCCAGCCGCCACGGCCTCGCGCAGCCGCCGCGCCGGGGTGACGTGGACCGGGCGGCCCACCTCGTGCAGCACGATCCGGTGCCGGGCGGCCAGGATCTGGGGGGCGCTGATCCCGGGCAGCACGTCGTAGTCGAGCGCGACGTTGCCGCGTTCGACGATGCGCGCCACGATCCGCAGGGTGGAGTCGTACAGCGAGGGGTCGCCCCAGACCAGGAAGGCCGCGGCGCCGCCGCGCTCGCCCAGCACCCGTTCGAAGGCGGCCACGCGCGCCTCGTGCCAGTCGGCGACCGCCGCCGGGTAGTCGGCGGGGTCGTCTCGGTCGCGTTCGGGGTCGGGCACCGCCACCAGCGGCACCCCGAAGGCGGCACAGACCTCCTGGCGCAGGGCGAACAGGCCGTCGTCGTCCCGTTTGCGGACGGCGACGGCGTAGTCGCAGCCGCGCAGGGCCTCGGCGACCTCACCGGTGACGTGCTGGGGACCCATCCCGATCCCCAGGATGCGCACCCTCACTCGGCCCTCTCCTCCAGGTCGCCCTCGACCTCCAGGTAGACCTCCTGGAGCGCCCGCATCGTCTCCGGGTCCGGTTCGGCCCACAGCCCGCGCCGGGCGGCCTCGTGCAGCCGCTCGACGATGCCGTGCAGCGCCCACGGGTTGGAGCGGCGCAGGAACTCCTGCGTCTCCGCGTCCATCACGTACTCGGCTGCGAGCTTCTCGTACATCCAGTCGTGCACGACCCCGGCCGTGGCGTCGAAACCGAACAGGTAGTCGACGGTGGCCGCCAGTTCGAAGGCGCCCTTGTAGCCGTGGCGGCGCATCGCCGCGATCCAGCGGGGGTTGACCACTCGGGCGCGGAACACCCGGGCGGTCTCATCGGCCAGGGGCCGGGTGCGCACCGCGTCGGGGTTGGTGGAGTCGCCGACGTAGGCCTTGGGGTCCGCGCCGGTCAGCGCCCGCACGGTGGCGATCATTCCGCCGTGGTACTGGAAGTAGTCGTCGGAGTCGGCGATGTCGTGTTCGGCGCTGTCGATGTTCTTGGCCGCGACCCTGATCCGGCGGTAGTTGGCGCGCATGTCGTCGGCGGCCGGGACGCCGTCCAGGCCCCGCCCGTAGGCGAAGCCGCCCCAGGCCGTGTAGACCTCGGCCAGGTCGGCGTCGTCGCGCCAGTTGCCCGACTCCACGACCTGCAGGATGCCCGCGCCGTAGGAGCCGGGGGCCGAACCGAAGATCCGGGTGGTGGCCCGGCGGTGGTCGCCGTGCCCGGCCAGGTCGGCCCGGGTGTGGGCGCGCACGTGGTTCTGGTCGTCGGGCTCGTCGAGGTCGGCGACCAGCTGGACGGCGTCGTCGAGCATGGCCACGACGTGCGGGAAGGCGTCACGGAAGAAACCGGAGATGCGCACCGTGACGTCCACGCGCGGTCGGCCCAGTTCCTCCAGCGGCACCACCTCCAGCCGGGACACCCGCCGGGAGGCCTCGTCCCATTCGGGGCGCACGCCCAGCAGTGCCAGGACCTCGGCGATGTCGTCGCCGGAGGTGCGCATGGCGGAGGTGCCCCACACCGACAGGCCGACCGACTCCGGGTAGGTGCCGGTCTCCTCCAGGTGGCGGCGCAGCAGCGAGTCGGCCATCGCCTGGCCGGTCTGCCAGGCCAGCCGGGAGGGGACGGCACGCGGGTCGACGGTGTAGAAGTTGCGGCCGGTCGGCAGCACGTTGACCAGCCCGCGCAGCGGAGAGCCGGACGGGCCCGCGGGGATGAACCCGCCTTCGAGCGCGTGCAGGACGTGGTCGAGTTCGTCGGTGGTCCGGGCCAGGCGCGGTGTCACCTGGGCGGCGGCGAAGGCGAGGACGGAGCGCACCCCCGGGTCGTCGTGCAGGCCCTCCACGGCGGCCGGGTCCCAGCCCGCCGCTTCCATCCGCTCCACGAGTCCGCGCGCCAGGGACTCCACCTCGTCGACCTCGGAGGTGGGGGCGTCCTCCTTGAGCCCGAGGGCGGCGCGCAGGCCCGGCACCGCCTGACCGACGCCACCCCAGACCTGGGCGGCGCGCAGCACGGCCATGACCAGGTTGACCCTGGTCTCCCCGTCCGGCGCCTCACCGAGTACGTGCAGTCCGTCGCGGATCTGGGTGTCCTTGATCTCGCACAGCCAGCCGTCGACGTGCAGCAGGAAGTCGTCGAACTCCTCGTCGTCGGGCCGTTCCTCAAGGCCCAGGTCGCGGTGCATCTCGGCGGCGCGCATCAGCGCCCAGATCTCGCCCCGGACCGCGGGCAGCTTGGCCGGGTCCATCGCGGCGATGTTGGCGTACTCGTCGAGGAGCTGCTCCAGGCGTGCGATGTCGCCGTAGGTCTCGGCGCGGGCCATCGGCGGGATGAGGTGGTCGACGACCGTGGCGTGCGCGCGGCGCTTGGCCTGGGCTCCCTCTCCCGGGTCGTTGACCAGGAACGGGTAGATCAGGGGCAGGTCGCCCAGGACGGCGTCGGTGGCGCACTCCGCCGACAGGGCGGCGTTCTTGCCGGGCAGCCACTCCAGGGAACCGTGCTTGCCCAGGTGCACGACGGCGTGCGCGCCGAACCCGTGTTCCAGCCAGCGGTAGGCCGCCAGGTAGTGGTGGCTGGGCGGCAGGTCGGGGTCGTGGTAGATCGCGATCGGGTTCTCCCCGAACCCGCGCGGCGGCTGGACCATGACGACCACGTTGCCCGCGCGCAGGGCGGCCAGCACCAGCTCGCCCGCGTCGTTGACGTAGAGGCTCCCCGGCCCGGGGCCCCACTTCTCCCGCATCGCCTCCTTCAGGGCGGCGGGCAGACCCTCGGTCCAGGCGGCGTACTGCTCGGCCGTGATCCGCACGTGGGCGTCGGTGAGCTGAACCGACGTCAGCCAGTCCTCGTCCTGGCCGCCCGCCTCGATCAGGGCGTGGATCAGCGCGTCGCCCGCCTCGGTCTCGTCGGTGAGGTCCAGACCCGGCAGGTCCTCGGGGGAGCCCAGGTCGTAGCCCTCCTGGCGCAGGCGGCGCAGCAGGCGCACGAGGGAGCGCGGGGTGTCGAGGCCGACCGCGTTGCCGATGCGGGAGTGCTTGGTCGGGTAGGCCGACAGCACCAGTGCGATCCGCTTCTCGGCGGCGGGGATGTGCCGCAGGCGCGCGTGGGCGACCGCGGTGCCCGCGAGCCGGGTGCAGCGTTCGGGGTCGGCGACGTAGCGGGGCAGGCCGTCGCCGTCGATCTCCTTGAAGGAGAACGGCACCGTGATGATGCGGCCGTCGAACTCGGGAATGGCGATCTGGGTGGCCGAGTCCAGCGGGGTGACCCCGTCCTCGGAGGCCTCCCAGTCCGCACGCGAGCTGGTCAGGCACAGGCCCTGGATGACGGGGATGTCCAGGGCGGCCATGCGCTCCACGTCCCACGCCTCGTCGTCGCCGCCCGCGCTCGCCGAGGCGGGCACGCTGCCGCCCGCGGCCAGGACGGTGACGATCAGGGTGTCGAGGTCGCCGAGCGCCTCGTAGAGGTCGTCGGGGGCCGACCGCAGCGACCCGGCGAAGACCGGCACGCCCACGGCCTGCCCGGTCGCGTCGACGGCGTCGGCCAGGGCGTGCGCGAAGGCGGTGTTGCCGCCCGCCTCGTGGGCCCGGTAGTAGAGGATGCCGACCCGTGGCAGGTCGGGGGCGGCCGGGCGATCCCGATCGGGGAAGCCCCACAGCGGCAGGGCGGCCGGGGGTTCGAACCCCTCACCGGTGAGCAGCACGGTGTCGGAGAGGAAGGCGTGCAGGCGGGCGAGGTTGGCCGGGCCGCCCTCGGCGAGGTAGCGGTGGGCCTCGGTGGCCAGCCCGATCGGGACGGTGGAGTGCTCCATCAGCTCGGCGCTGGGCTGCTGTTCTCCGCTGAGGACCACCAGGGGTGTGCCCCGCTCGCGGACGGCGGACAGACCGGGCCACAGGTCGTGTGAGGAGCCCAGCAGGCGCACCACCACGAGGTCGGCCCGCTCGACGGCGCCGGTGAGTTCGGCGTCGGAGGCCCGGGACGGGTTGGCCCAGACGTACTCGGCCCCGCTGGAGCGGGCGGAGAGCAGGTCGGTGTCGGAGGTGGACAGCAGAGCGATCCGTACCGTCATGGTCGGATTCCTCCCTCGGGGTTCTCGCCCCATCGGCGGTAGGACTGCCCGCGGCCAGTGTCTGGCTGCACCCCGTGAGGAGACGGGGCATCACAGTGGCGGAACCGCCCCGGAATCGCACCGGGTTCCTGCACCACGAGCAAAGGACTCACACTTTAACGGGAGGCGGGCGGCCGTGCCCGGGCGGGGAAGCCCGGAGGCCGCGGGCCGGGCCCGCCCTCGGTCTCAGCCGCGCCTCCCCTCGGTCTCATCTGCGCAGGAAACGGACCACCGGGCCGTCCGATCCCGCCAGGACCTCGACCCGCACCCCGTAGACCTCACCGATGAGGGAGGCGGTCAGGACCTGCGAGGGTGTGCCCTCGGCGACGACACGGCCCTGCCTCAGCACGAGCAGGCGGTCGCAGTACATCGCGGCGAGGTTGAGGTCGTGCAGGGCGATCACCGAGGTCACCGGCAGTCCCGCGACCAGTTCCAGCAGGTCGATCTGGTACTGGATGTCGAGGTGGTTGGTCGGCTCGTCGAGCAGGAGCTCCTCCGGTTCCTGGGCGAGTGCGCGGGCGATCTGGGCCCGCTGGCGCTCGCCTCCGGAGAGGGTGTGCCAGGACCGGTCCGCCAGGTCCGTGAGTCCGGCGCGTTCCAGCGCGCCCCGGACGGCCTCCAGGTCAACGGCGGACATCGGTGCCCAGGCGCGGCGGTGCGGGATGCGGCCCAGGGCGACGACCTCCCGGACGGTGAGCTCGGTCTGGGTGTGCGCGTTCTGCTGGACGGTGGCGATCCGCCGTGCCAGGGCGCGTCGCCCGGTCCTGGCCAGGGGTCGCTCGTCCAGGGTGACCACACCGGCGGACGGGGCGAGCACCCCGGAGAGCAGCCTCAGCAGGGTGGACTTTCCCGAGCCGTTGGGGCCCAGCAGGCCGATGGTCTCGCCCGGGCGGGGCGCGATGGTCACGTCGTCGAGTACGAGCCGGCCGCCGACCTCACGGCTGACCCGCTCCGCCCTGAGCCCGCCCTCCGTACTGAGCCCGTCCGTCGCGACCAGGCGGTCGGAGTCGTTCACGTCTTGCTCCTGACTCGGTACAGCACGGCGATGAAGGCGGGCACCCCGATGAGCGAGGTCACCACCCCCACCGGGATCTCCTGCGGGTCGAGCGCGGTACGGGCGACCGTGTCCACCCACACCAGGAAGACGGCGCCCGCCAGGGCGGTCACCGGCAGGAGCCGGGCGTGCGCGGAACCGGTGAGCGCCCTGGCCGCGTGCGGCAGGACCAGCCCCACGAACCCGATCGCCCCGGCCGAGCTGACCAGGACGGCGGTGAGCAGGGCGGTGACGCTCAACAGGACGATGCGGGCGTGCGTGACACGCACCCCCAGGTTCGCGGCGGCCTCCTCCCCGAAGGCGAAGGCGTCGAGCGTGGTGGTGTTGGCCAGGCACACGGCCAGCACCGAGAACAGCACCGTCCCGCACAGGAACACGTCGGACCACCCCGCACCGCTGAGCGAGCCCAGCAGCCAGAACAGCACGCCCCTGGTGGTCTCGGCGTCCGCCGAGGTCAGCACGATGAACGAGGTCAGGGCGGAGAACAGCTGCATCGCCGCGACCCCGGACAGCACGACGCGGTCCATGCTGCCGCCGAGGGTGTGGCTGAGCAGCATCACCATCCCGAAGGAGAGCAGGGCACCGACGAAGGCTCCAGCCGACATCGAGACCACCCCCACGCCCCAGCCGAGCACGATCACGGCGACCGCACCGGTCGAGGCACCCGAGGAGACTCCGAGTACGAAGGGGTCGGCCAGGGGGTTGCGGAGCAGCGACTGCATGACCGCGCCGCACAGGGCCAGGCCCGCCCCGCACACGGCGGCGAGCAGGGTCCGGGGCAGGCGCAGGTTCCACACAATGCCCTCGCGCAGCGGCGACAGCGGGCTCTGCCCGAAACCGAGCCGGGCGGCCACCGACCTCCAGACCTCGGCGGGGGTGATGTCGGCGGGGCCGATGGTCACCGCCACCGAGACCGAGGCGGCCAGTACCACCAGGCCTCCACCGGTGAGGAGCGCCAGGCGCGCACGGGTCACTGGACGTATCCGAGCTCACGCAGACCCTCGGCGACCAGTTCGATGCCCTCGACCGTGCGGATGGAGGGGTTCATCGCCTGTCCGCTGAGCAGGACGTAGCGCTCCTCCTTCACCGCGGTGAGGTTGCGGGTGGCGGGGTTGTCCTCCAGGAACTCGATCTTGGCGGCCGCGGTCTCCGCGGTCTGGGACTCGCGGGTCAGGTCGCCGAGCACGATGACGTCGGGGTCGCGGTCGGCGACGGTCTCCCAGTTGATCTGGGGCCATTCGTCGTGGGTGTCGTCGAAGGCGTTGCGCGCGCCGATCGCACGGGTGATGGCGCCGGGTGCGCCGCAGCAGCCCGCCAGGTAGGGCGCCTCGGAGTTGGCGAACCAGTACATGAGGGAGACGTCGGAGGCGTCCAGGTCCCGGGTCGCCTCCTCCACCCGTTCCTGGAGCTCCCCGACGAGTTCCTCGCCGCGCTCCTCGACGTCGAAGACGAGGGCGAGGTCGCGGATCTCGCCGTAGACCGCGTCGAGGGTGAGCTGTTCGCTGCGGGAGCCGTCTCCCCCGCTGTTGTTGTCCTTGCCCGCGTCGCAGTCGGTCGGGGAGACGTAGGCGGGCACACCGAGCTCCTCGAACTGCTCCCTGCTGGCGACACCTCCGGTGCCCAGGGTGGAGACGAAGGAGGCCGTGACGAAGTCGGGTTCGGCCTCCAGGACCCGCTCGAACGAGGGGTTGTTCTCCGCCAGCCGGGGGATGTCGGCGTTGGCCTCCTCCAGCCCCTCCATGATCGGGTCGGTCCAGGTGGCGGTGCCCGCCACACGGTCCTCCAGTCCCAGGGAGAGGAGGATCTCGGTGGTGCCCTGGTTGAGGGAGACGACCCGTTCCGGGGGCGCGTCGAGGGTGACCTCGTAGCCGCAGTTGTCGATGGTGCGGGGGTAGCCGCCGTCGGCCGCGGCGGCGCCGGTCCCCCCGTCGGATTCAGCCTGGCCGGTACCGCAGGCGGTGAGGGCGAGGACGGGAACGAGCAGGAGGGCGAAGGAGGAAAGGGGGAGGGACGGGAGCGCGTGACGCGACATGGGGATGCCTCAGGTGTCGGGACTCGAACGCGGAGCCTGGCATGGGAGCGCCTCCGCGCACTCGACGCGGAGGGGCCAGCAGGTCTTCGGACTCGGGTTCCTCCGGACGGGGTGCCTTCCCAGGGCCGGTGCCGCGCGGACGTCACCGTCCGCGTGCCCGAGCCCCAGTGGCGTCAGTACCCCGCCCGTCCCCCACACCGCTGCGCGTCAGTTCCGGATTCGCACCGGATTCCCTGACCACCTACGTGGTACGACTGGCCCCGGAAGGATAACAAGGGCCTTTCGGGGCCTACGCGGCGGGCAGGACGGCGGGTGTACGCAGCGCCAGGACCGCCACGTCGTCGTGGCCGTCGCCGGGGGCGTGGGCCACCAGGGCCTCGCACAGGTCCTCCAGGGACCCCTCGGCGTGCTTGGCGGCGACCCCCGCCAGGGTGTCCATCCCCCGGTCGAGGTGGTGCCTGGGGTGCTCGACCAGGCCGTCCGTGTAGAGCACCACCGTGGTCGACACCGGCAGCGCGCACCGGTGGTCCGGGCGGGCGAAGGCCGCGTCCACGCCGAGCGGCAGGCCGGGCTCCCCCTCCAGGTAGCGGGGCTCGCTGCCCGGGACCAGCAGGAGGGGCGGCGGGTGGCCGGCCGTACTCCAGCACAGTTCCCAACCGTGTTCGGCGGGTTCGATCCTGGCCAGGCAGGCCGTGGTCACCGGGTTCTCGGTGATGGCGTGCAGCGTGTGGTCCAGTTGGGCCAGCACACCGCTGGCGGGGTTGCCCCGGTCGTACAGCAGGGCACGCAGCATACTGCGGGTCTGGGACATGGCCGCCGCGGCGACCAGGTCGTGGCCGACCACGTCGCCGATCACCGCCGCGCAGGCGCCGTCGGGGAGCATCAGGGCGTCGTACCAGTCCCCGCCGAGGTGGTGGCGGCCCTCGCTGGCCGGGTGGTAGACGGCGGCGACCTCGAAGGGGGACAGGTCGGTCAGGCGCGGCAGCAGCAGGCGCTGGAAGCGCTCGGCCCCGGAGCGGACCTCCTCGTACAGGCGAGCGTTCTCGATGGCGACCCCCGCTGCGCCGGCCAGCGCGGTGACCACCTCCTCGTCCTGGGTGTCGAAGGGCAGTCCGTCGTGCCGGGTGGACAGGTACAGGTTGCCGTAGACGCGTCCGCGCACGCTGATGGCCACACCGAGCAGGGTGCGCATCGGAGGGTGCCCGGGCGGGAATCCGGCGGAGTCGGGGTGGGCGCCGATGTCCTGGACCCGCAGCGGTTCGCGCTGGTGGATCATCCGGCCGAGCAGCCCCTGCCCGGTGGGGTACTCGACCCCGGCCAGGTGCTCGATCTCCGCCTCGC
This sequence comes from Nocardiopsis exhalans, assembly GCF_024134545.1. GTDB lineage: Bacteria > Actinomycetota > Actinomycetes > Streptosporangiales > Streptosporangiaceae > Nocardiopsis > Nocardiopsis exhalans. The sequence continues at coordinate 1,076,596 of NZ_CP099837.1, read as the reverse complement.
TCAGCCCGACCGGGATGAACTGGGACAGGCCCCTGCCCTCTTCCCGGAGGACTCCGAGGGCCCCGTAGCGGGCCCCGACCAGGTCCATCGCGGTGGTGACCACCCGGTGCAGCACGGCGGACAGCTCCAGGTCCTGGCTGAGCGCCAACACCGCCTCCAGCAGGGAGTTCATCCGGCCCTGCTCGCGCACCAGGTCCTGAATCTGCTGTGCCGCGTGCTGCAGGGCCTGCTCAGAAGCGGCTCCTGGTGGCGGTCCGGACTTCCCCGGACCGTTCTCGCCTGTCACTGCGTCCCCCTTCAGCGGTGCCGGGCGTCCGCCCCACCGTGTCGCACCCTCTCACCCGATTATGTCTGGTTCCTGCCGCCCTTGTCGGGTCCTTGCACAGGTCGCGCGCACCAGGGTTCAGCAGGCCGACCAGCGCGCGGACGTCCTCCGGGCGGGAACCCGGCCGGCGCGGGCGGAGCTCGCCTCCGGGGCGCTGGCTCCCCCGGACGCGACCGTGCGGTTGCGGGGGCAGGACCTTCGACCCCTCACCGGGGGCTTCCGGCACTGGGCACCGTGAGCTGCGAGTACTCACTCTGGTAGGAGGAGACCCGACGAGGGGAAGGCGATCATGCACGGCTGGGGATACGAAGGCATGGGCGGCTGGACGTTCGGGTTCATGACCGTCGGGATGGTCCTGCTGTGGATTCTGATCATTCTCGCGATCGTCGCGCTCAGCAGGTACCTGCTGAGGGAGAGCCGGTCAGCGGCGCCGACGGGGGCCCGAACGCCCGCGACGGTGCTCTCCGAGCGCTTCGCGCGCGGGGAGATCGACACGAAGGAGTACCGCGAGCGCCTGGAGGCGCTCCGTGAGACAGGGCACGGTTGACCCGGAGCACCGCGGCGACCGGCCCCGGCTCAGACGGTGGCGCGCACCAGGGGCACCCGCTGTGCGAGGGCCACCAGCGCGAGGCTGATCACAGCGGTCGCGACGGAGTAGCCCGCGGCGGCGAACAGCGTGAGGAAGCCCTCGGGCATCCCCCACAGGTCCCGCAGGGTGTACAGCACCATGACGTGCACGAGGTAGACGCCCAGGCTCAGCCCGGCCACCGTGCGCACGACCCGGCGGGCGGTTTCGGCCGCGGGGGTCCGCGCCTGCGCCAGACGGGTGCCCGCGGCGCGCAGCGTCAGGTAGGCGCCCACCCCGGCGAGGATCATCGGCGGGGAGAGGAAGTCGTAGAAGTACTCGCCCCCGGTGCCCCACTCCCCCGCCAGGTGCGCGGCCGCACCGGCCCCCGCGGCGGTACCCGCCACTCCCAGGACGAGCGCGATGACCCCGCGGCGCGTGGTCCGGGGGCCGGGGTCGGTGCTCAGCAGCAGCCAGCCCAGCAGGTAGTAGCCGAGGAACGGCAGGAAGCGGGTGAGTGCGCTCGCCCCGCCGACCCCGTCGACCAGTGACAGCAGCTGGTCGCCGACGCCCACGGCGAGCGCTACACCAGTCAGCCACCACAGCCCGCTGCGCGGGGTGTGTGCGACCACCGTCCGCAGGAACGGGGTGAACAGGTACAGGCCCGCGATGACGTAGAGGAAGTAGAGGTGGATGGAGGGGGAGCCCGAGGCGGCCTGGGCGAGGGCCTGGGAGGCGTCGATACCGTCGCGCCAGGACTGCCAGAGCAGGTAGGCGACGGTCCACACGAGCAGGGGGACCCCGATCTTGGCCCACCGCTTGCGGTAGAAGTCGCCCGCGCCCTCCTCGCGGGGGCGCAGCAGCAGCGCACCGCTGATCATGACGAACACCGCCACGCACCAGCGCAGCCCGGCGTCCACGACGTTGGCCGTCCACCAGGTGGGGCCGCCCAGGTCGGCGTGCACGGTACTCACCATCGGGGAGTAGGCGTGCACGATGACGACCGCGGCCATGGCGGCGACGCGGGCGAACTCCATCCACGAGGTCTGCGGGGCGGTCGGGGCGGGGGCCGGGGCAGCGGTGGGCACACTTTCTACTCGCACCCCCCACCGATATCATTCCGTTACCTTGTTGGGCAACCCGGACGAGGCGGCCCGCGAACCCGCGCGGCCCTCGCCGGCCAAGGCCTGGAGCGAGGAGGGCTCCTGTCCGCTGCCCTGCGCACACAGGGGAGAGGACGCCTTCACGGTGGCGCCGACGAAGGGGTGCGCCCGTCGTCCGAGGCCGCCGCCCGGAGACGACGGTTTCTGATCTGCCCAGCGGCTCGGGGTTGACCGCGGGACGCTCCCGGGGCGCAGGATTGGCGCATGCCGACCGAACGCGAAGCAACGATCCTGTTCCACAACACCATGCGGGTGACGGAGGGCCACTGGGAGGGCTTCCGCCTCGCGGCCCGGCGTGCCGTGGACTTCACCGAGAGGCACACACCCCAGATCATGGTGGATTTCTTCACCGATGAGGCGAACATGCTGGCCCACAGCTTCCAGCTCTACGCGGACTCCGCCTCGATCCGCGCGCACTGGCGGATGTCGGGTGCCGTCATCAACGATGTGATGGACCACTGCTCCGTTGAGCGGCTCGATGTCTACGGGGAGCCCGACGCCCAGGTGACGAGAGCATTGGAGGCTTTCCGCGTTGACGTTCCCGTCACCGTCCATCCCCGCCTGGCCGGGTTCACCCGTTTCGGAGGGCCCTCCCCCGACCGGTAGGACTGCTTCGTTCCTCAGGCATGGAACACCCCCGGCCGGCGCGCGGACCCGGCCAGCCGCAGGGCTCCGGAGAAAGCACCGGGGCCGCGAGGGAGGGCATCCTGCTCCAGTCCGAGGACGGCCTCGGAGACAGGACCAACCCTGGCAGCGACCCGAGCTTGAGATTCAACCCCGGCAAGATCGTTCCTTGCCGGGGTTGAATCTCAAGCCGAGCCCTCACTCAACCACCGATTCGAGCGTTCGCAGGCGCACTCGCACATCATCAGCCGTACTACTCGGCTGCGCGCCCCGGTGTCGCTTCGCCCGAGGCCGCGACGCCGATCGGGCAGCTGGCGCCGGTACCGCCGATACCGCAGTAGCCGTTGGGGTTCTTGGCGTCGGACAGGTACTGCTGGTGGTAGTCCTCGGCGAAGTAGAAGGCCTCGAGCGGGGCGATCTCGGTGGTGATCGTGCCGTAGCCCGCGCGGATCAGGATCGGTTGGAAGGCGTCGCGGGTGGCCTCGGCGGCCTCGCGCTGGGCCTCGGAGTGGTAGTAGATCGCCGACCGGTACTGGGTGCCGACGTCGTTGCCCTGGCGCATGCCCTGGGTGGGGTCGTGGCCCTCCCAGAACACCTTGAGGATCTCGGTGAAGGAGATCCTCTCCGGGTCGAAGACCACTCGGACCATCTCGGTGTGCCCGGTCAGGCCGGAGCACACCTCCTCGTAGGTGGGGTTGGGCGTGTAGCCGCCCGCGTAACCCACGGCGGTGGTGATGATGCCGCGTTCCGCGCCCAGTCTCCAGAAGGTGCGCTCGGCGCCCCAGAAACAGCCCATCGCCACGTCGGCGATCTCGCTGCCCTCCGGGTAGGGCGGGGTGAGCTGGGTCCCCAGCACGGTGTGCCCGAAGGGCACGTCCATCGGGGTGTCCCGGCCGGGCAGGGCGCGTGCGGGGTCGACCATCTTCGTCTTTGTGCCGAACATGCTTCCAGGCTATCCGCCCCGTCCACGGGTGCCCAGGGGTGCCCACAGCCTGTGGAGAGAGCGCCCGGGGCGTTGTCCACAGACTGGGATATACGGGAGACAGGACCGGGAATTCGTCCTACCATTGCGGATGTGCCGGAAACCAACCGCGGCGTCGTCCTCGGGGCGACCGCCTTCCTCATGTGGGGCTTCGCGGCCCTCTACTGGCCCTTCCTCTCCGCTTCCGAACCCTCCGAGGTCCTCGCCCACCGCATGGTCTGGGCCCTCCTCGCGATGTGCGTCTTCCTCCTCCTGGCCCGGCGCGGCTGGTCCTGGCTACCCCAGGTCCTGCGCAGCCCCCGGCAGCTGCTCCTGGTCGCCGCCGCCGCGGTGCTCATCTCGGTGAACTGGTGGGGTTTCATCTACTCGGTCTCCATCACCCAGACCCTCCAGGCCTCACTGGCGTACTTCATCAACCCCCTGATGACGGTCTGCCTGGGCGTGGTCTTCTTCGCCGAACGCCTGCGCGCCGCCCAGTGGGTCGCGGTCGGGCTGGGCGTGGTGGCGGTCGGCGTGATGACCGTCGCCTACGGCTCCACCCCCTGGCTCTCCCTGCTGATGGCCTCCTCCTTCGCCGCCTACGGGGCGGTGAAGAAGTACGTGAGCCTGGACGGGATGCAGAGCCTGACCGTCGAGACCCTGATGATGTTCCTGCCCGCGCTGGGGTTCGTGCTCTACCTGGAGGCGACCGGGGCGGGCACGGCCTTCTCCGTCTCCCCCGGGCACACCGCCCTGCTGGTCGGCGGCGGATTCGTGACCGCGCTGCCGCTGCTGCTCTTCGGGCTCGCGGCGCGCAGGGTGCCGCTGAGCGTGATCGGCATGCTGCAGTTCATCGCGCCGACCATGATGTTCCTGATCGGCTGGCTGATCCAGGGCGAGGAGATGCCGCTGAGCCGCTGGATCGGGTTCCTGTTCGTATGGCTGGCCGTGTGCGTGTTCGCCTACGACCAGATCCGGAGCTCACGCGCCCGTTCGGCGGTGGCCAGGGCCGAGGCGGCACGGGTCGGGGCCGCCCGGGCGCCGACACCGCGGCCCGAACCCAGAGTGTGACCCCTGACCGGGTTCCCCGGTTTCGGTCAATCAAAACTACCCTCAGTGACAATGTGCTAACGTCAGGTCGTGGGCGCCGGGCTCTGCCCCGCCCCGACCTGGCCACACGTTCCGGAGGGTCCCCTTGATTCCTCGCACCAGCCGAACCGGCGCGCTCCGCGCCGCCTCGGCCGCGTGCGCGGCGGCACCCTCCCTCCTGGCCCTCCCGCTCCTGGTCGGCGCTTTCCTCGCCGTGTCGTGGCTGCTCGCCGCTCCGGCCCAGGCCGACGCCGGTTCCGGCACGCTCGGGGGCCCGGTCGCCGAGACCGCCTCCGCCGCGGGCGGAGCCCTCGGTCTGGGTGAGACGCCGACCCTGGAGAAACAGACCCTGGAGCGGGTCGTGCCCGAGGAGATCACCGAACCGGTGACCGCGACCCTGGGCACCGTGCACCAGCGCCTGGAGAAGGGCACCGCGGACACCGCGGCCGTCGCCGCCACCCTGCACGAGCCCGCCGCCGAGGTCCGCGACGAGGTGCGCGGGGTGGTCACCGAGATCGACCGCGCCCGCGGCGAGACCGTCGAGCGGGGGCTGGCCCACACACTCCCGACCACCGACCCCCGCACCACCGAGCCCCGAACCTCCCGCACCACCGGTCCGCAGGAGGACGAGGGCACCGCGGGGAGCGGGGACGAGGAGCGGGATTCGAGCTCCGAGTCGACCGACGGGTCCACCGAGGCCACGTCACCGACCACACCTGGCGCGCCCGTCCGTCAGCCCGCTACAGCACAGCAGCACCGCTCCGAGTCGGCCGCCGAGACCACCCGGGCGGCCACCGCCGGGACCGGCGCCGCCGACCGCGCCCCCGAGCCCCAGCGCTTCCAGGCCGCGACCGGCTCGGCCGCACCCGCCGCTGGCGCACCGGCCCCCGCGGGCGGCGTGGCCGGATACCTCACGGCGGCGCCGCTGCCCGCGCCCGCCGCCGACACCGTGCGCCTGGCCGCGCACCGGCTGCACACCGTGCCCGCCGACCCGGCCGACGACCCCACGGTCTCGCCGGACTAGCGAACGGTCCCACCCCAGGCGCGCCCTTGCCCGCGCGCCCCGGACCGTTCCCAGCCCGTACTTCTCCGGTACTTCTCCTGGGAGCTGACCTGAGTCCCGTGCCGTCGTTCACGTGATTCACGTCAGCCGGTGGTCCGCACCGGCTTCCCATGGCCGCCGTCCACGGCGTCGCGGCCGTTCCGACGTCCAGAGCTTCATCAGAGAAGGAAACCCATGACGCAGACCAAGCGTTTCTCCGCCCGAGCCGTTCTCCTGGCCACGGGTACCGCGGGCTTCGTGGCCCTCGGCGCCGGAGTCGCCGGCGCCGGAGTCGCCGGCACCGGAGTCGCCGGCACCGGAGTCGCCGGCACCGGTGCCGAGACCATGGAGACCGTCACGCACGACATCGCTCCCATCGTGGAGCGGGCGCTCGTCGAGGGTGTGGCTCCGACCATGCACAAGCTGGCCCCCGAGGGGGTCACTCCGGTCGCCGACAACGCACTGAGCGAGCTCCAGGCCGCCGCGAACAACGAGAAGGCCGCCCCGGACCTGGGCACCGTGCTGCCCCCCTCCCCGCTGGCCGACGCCGTGACCGAGGCGCAGGAGGCCACCGGTCTGGACGGCGACCCGCACGACACCGTCGGCCAGGCCGCGGGCCGGGCCCTGGAGGCCAGCGCCCAGGACACCGGCATCGCGCTGGAGGACACCGCCCGTGAGGCCGGGGGGAGCGTGGAGGAGACCGCCAACGAGGTGCTGCCGCACACGGTCCAGTCCGTGGCCGACATGCGCGACGAGATGCTCGCCCTGCCCGAGCTGGACGCCACCGAGCTGCCCGACCTGCGGGACCGCCGCCTGCCCGAGCTGAGCGAGGCGCCCTCGCTCAGCGATGTCACCGGCCTGACCGGTCAGAACACGCTGTCGCTGAACGAGCTCAGCCCGGTCGACGCGCTGTCCCAGGCGGCCCCCGCGACGGTGCCCATGAGCGCCGCCGCCCCCGCCGAGTCCACCGACCTCACCGCGCCCAACATGTGGGACCTGGCCGCGGCCTTCGGCCTGGAGACCCCCGGTGGGCTCCAGGACGTGGTGGAGGCCACCGAGCTGACCGCCGACAACTACGTGAGCCTCGGCGAGGAGGAGGTTCTGGGCATGGTCGGCAACCGCGCCTGGGACGACGAGAAGCTGACCGCCGTCCAGACCGTCCCGCAGAGCTCACCCCAGACGGTCGCCGCCCAGACCCCCGGTGTGGAGGCTCCCGGCTTCGAAGCTCCCGGCTTCGGTGACCTGACCGACGCCCTGCTGACCGGTGTGGGCGACGCGGGCAAGGCCGAGCCGATCGCCCTCAACGGCCCGCTGGCCGACGCCGGGCTGCCCCAGGTGGCCGAGGGCCTGGACACCACCACGGTCGAGGACCTGGTGACCGGTCTCAGCGAGGGCGGCCTGCTGGACCAGCTGGACACCAGCGACCTGGTGTCCATCGAGGGCGGCAGCCCCGAGCCCGAGACCCCCGCGGGCATGGTCGAGCACCCCACCTTCACCGAACTGCCCGGCTCCGAGGCCCTCCCCCTCGTGCGCTGATCCTTCCCCGCACCCGCACAGCGTCACGGCGGCGCCGCCCTGCTCCGGGGCGGCGCCGCCGTCGTGTTCGATCCGGGGAGACGTCAGGCCGGAACGTGGTCGGCCAGCGGGAAGTTGTAGGCCCGCTTCATCCCCGCCGTCACACCGGTCCGGGCGGTGATCCCGAGCAGCAGCCCCATGAACAACGACATCACCCGGAGTCCCAGCTCGCCGGTGTCCGGGGCGGCCAGTGAGGTGTGCGTACCGCCCATGGCGTGGTTGGCGTCGACGAACTCGCGCATCGCCCGTTCGTAGGCGGGAAAAGCAGCACGGTGGTCGCCGCCCGCCCTGGCCAGCGCGCCGCCGAGCACGCACGCGCCCACGAGCGCCATGGTGCTCCCCTGGCCGGTCATCGGGTCGGGGCAGTAGCCCGCGTCCCCCAGCAGCGCCACCCTGCCGCTGGTCCAGGAATCCATGTGGATCTGCACGGTGGGCGACATGTGCGTCATCGGAGAGGTCTCCATCGCCGACAGCAGGTGGTCCGACTCCTGCCCGTCCCCCGCGAAGCGCTCCTTCAGGGTGCGCCGGTGGCGGTCGAGGTCCTCCAGGGGTTCCTTGTCGCGGGTGAGGATGGTGCACTCGAGACGGTCGGGTTCCGGGAAGGGGGCGAGGAGCACGCCGCGCCCGGGCTTGATTCTCCCGACCATGCGATCGGTCAGACCGAGGTAGTTGTCGAGCTCGAAGAGAGCAAGGTTGGTCCCCAGGTACCTGCGGAAGTGCTCCTTCGGCCCGAAGACCAGGGACCGGATGTTGGAGTGGATGCCGTCCGCGCCCACCACCAGGTCGAACTCGCGCGGCTCCCGGTTCTGGAAGCTCACGGTGACACCGCCGCCGGTCTCCTGGAGTCCGGTCACCGAGTCGTCGAAGAGGTACTCGACCTCATCACTGACGTGCTCGTACAACACCTCGCAGAGCTCCCCGCGCCGGATCACCAGCCCGTTCTCCTCGCTGACCAGCGCGGTCCCGGGGATCTTCACCTCCCGCCGACCACCGAACCCGAATCGAACCTCGCCCGGCGCCGAGGATCCCCGCTCACGCGCCTGCCCCAGAACTCCCATACGGCGCAGGGCCTCGACCCCGACGCCCTCGATCTGGAGGCGGTGGCCGACGGCGCGCACCGTCGGCGACCGCTCGACGATGGTCGGGCGGAACCCGTACCGGTGCAGCCAGAAGGCCAGGGCGGGACCGGCGACCCCGCCGCCGGAGATCAGGACTCGCGTTTCGGACATGTCGACCTCCAGGGGTTCGCGTGCCTCACTTTTGATTGTACGTACGTTCAAATCCTCGTCAAGCGACCCTCGCGCGACCCCGCCCCCGCCCGGGCCGCCAACAGAACACGCGCGACCACTGCCAGCACCGGCCGCACGCCACCGAAATCGTGGCCAATCCGATCCCTTAAGTCCAACTTGTCCATTTCTGCGCCCGCAAGAATCAGGACATGGTTCTCAGCAAGATCATCGAGTGGGACGGCAACCGCGTCGCCCGCAAACACGGCCTCACCTACGGCGAGGCCTGGCGCGACCCCGACCTCGCCGCCGCCCTTCCCTCCGTCACCAGCGGTGACATCGCCATGGGCCTGGCGCTCCTGGGCACCGACGACCCCCAGCTCCGGTCACTGCGCCTGCACGTGCTCTCCGACCGGACGATCCCCCTGCTCGCCAAGCTGGAGTCCGGGATGGACCAGCCCGACCCCGAACCGGACCTGCTCATGTGGGCGGGCGCCACCCGGGTGAAGGCCGCCTGGGAAGTCCGTACCTCACAGCGCGCCAGGGACGTCGGGCCTGAGCGCTTCAAGCGCTTCCACGAGATGCTGGCCTCCGCCCGCGAGCCCCTCCTGTACGCGGCGCAGACGACTCTGACCCCCACCGCCCTGGACCAACTCCAGTGGTTCGGACTGGGTATGGAGATCCCCCGGGAGGAGATGGACCAGCTGTGGGAGCGGATCGTCGCACTCGACCCGCACCATCACTGCGCGATGGAGGGCAGACTCCAGGTGCTGTGCCACAAGTGGCAGGGTTCCCACGAGGAGATGTTCACCTTCGCCCGGGAGGCCCCCCGCAAGGCCCCTCCCGGCGACCGGTCCCACCCACTGATCGTCCGGGCCCACTTCGAGTACGCCGCCATGGCCCTGGACGATCGGGGTCTGGACACCTACGGCGCGGTGGGGAAGATGCTGCGGGACTACTTTGGCGACCCCGTGGTGGCCGCGGAGGTCGCCGGGGCCGCCGACCGCTGGCTCTCCGGCGACCCCTCTTACCCCACCGCAGCGGCGGACGCGCACTGCCTGGGTTCCGCGCTGTATGTCGGCGGCGACGAACAGCGGGCCGCGGCCGTCCTCGCCCGGGCCGGAACCGTGGTTCCGGAGTACGGCGCCCTGTGGAGCTACCTGGGCACGAACCCCGCGGCCCGGTACGCCCGTGTCCGGACGAGGCTGGGCATTCCCCTGCCCGCCGTCTGAGCGGCTCAGACGCAGTCCTCGTAGACCGTCGAGTACAGCTGTCGCACCGCGTCATAACAGAGCCCGACCGGGGGTTCGCCGCGCACGTTCTCCTCGTAGTCGGGATCGGTGTAGACGATCAGCCCCCGGTCCGGCGCTCCCGGGAAGAACACGCTCTCGTCGTCCGCCAACGGGTCGATCTCCTCGTCCGGTGACTCGGCTGGAAAAACACCCTCCCGGGTGACGACGGTGAGATCGCCCCGAGTGATCCAGCTGAGACCGGAAACCTCTGCCCCGAGACCGATGACGAGCTCACCCGCGCTACCCCGAGAAATTCCGGAGAACAGTACCGACCTGCTGGCCGGTCCGGGGTTCACGGTGATCACCCCGTAGGGCGCCCGCTCCACATCCGGATAGTCCTCCTCGGTCCAGATCCTGTCGACCTGGCTGGCTCTGGCCACCGTGGTGTGCCCGACGTTGGTGGCCGTGGCACGTGCGCCCTCCGGCGGCCATGCCTCCCCCTCGGGCTCGGTCCCGGGCACCCCGGCGCCCGTTTCCGAAGCTTCCTGCTCGGTACCGGTCTCCGTGTCCGCTGTCCCTGTGTCCTGAAGCAGCAGCCCGGTACCCGCACCGATCACCAGTGCGGCGGCCACCCCGGCAACGACCAAGAACGGGGCGCGTCGGCGGGCCCGGACCGGGGCGGCCGCGGAACCGCCGAAGCCCCGCCACTCCCGGTCGACCAGGGTGGCCGCTTCCTCCCCGCCCCGGGTCAGTCGGTGCAGCAGGTCAGCGGCGCCCGGGCGGCGCGCCGGGTCCTTGGTCAACGCTGCCTGAACCAGGGGCAGCAGCGGGCCCTGGAGCCCGGCCAGATCCGGTTCCTCCCGGAGCACCCGGTGCGCGATCACCTGTGGCTCACCCGCCCCGAACGGCGCGCGCCCGGTGGCGGCGTAGGCGACCAGAGCGCCCCAGGCGAACACGTCCGCCCCGGAGGTGGAGACCCCGTCCCGGTAGCGCTCCGGAGAGATCCAGCCCGAGGACCCGGCCAGCCCACCGGTCCGGGTCAGCACGGTTCCGTCCATGGCGCGGGCGATCCCGAAGTCCAGTACCCGGGGGCCGGTCGGGGAGAGGATGACGTTGGCGGGTTTGAGGTCCCGGTGCACCACTCCCTGGGCGTGCAGCGCACGGAGGGCCTCCAGGACTCCTGCCGCGAGGGACAGCAGCGCTCCCCCGGCCAGCGGGCCCCTCTCCCGGGTCCAGCGGTCCAGGGTCGGCCCCGGAACGTACTCGGTGGCCAGCCACGGCAGGCGTGCCCGCGCGTCGGCGGCCACGAAACGCGGGACGAACGGCGCGGAGACTCGCTCGACCAACGCGGCCTCCCGGCGGAACCGGGCCCGGAACTCGCGGTCGGCGGCCAGCTCGGGGTGGACGGTCTTGACCGCGATCACCGCTCGGCCGCGTCGGCGTGCCGCGTAGACGGTCCCCATCCCGCCCGCACCGAGGCGGCCGAGCAGCGTGTAGGGGCCGATCCGGGCGGGGTCGGCAGTGGTGAGCGGCGCGAAAGTGTCTCCTGGCTGACGCACCGGATCACACCCAGTCCGGGTCGCAGTCGCCGCCCTGGTGGGCGGGGTTGACCCCGGGCCCGCCGACCTCTTCGGCGTCCACGCACTTCAGCGCGGTGGGAGGCCCGAACTCCACGGACTGTCCGCCGTTCAGGTTCTCCTCCTCGATCACGTACTCCAGAAGGCTGCGCGGCGGCAACCCCTCGAAGGTGAGCCGGAACACGCCCGAAGGCTGTTCGGGGCTGAGGACGAGCACTACCTCGTCCTCCTCCGGTGTGTACAGGTCGGGCTCCTCCGTGCTGCGGCCGGAGAAGGAGCCGGGCGCGAAGACATAGGCCAGGAAGTCCTGGCCGTGGACGACGAGGTCGCCGCTGTCCCGAGCGTAGATCCCCTCCCCTTCGAGGACCACCTTCCCGTCCTCGACCACCGCCGAGGTGAAGGTGAGGGCGGCGTACACCTCGCCCTCACCGATCAGATCGGGCAGGCCTTGGGGATCGCTGCCCGGGTCCGGGACCCCGTACAGCTGGATGCTGTTGGGTCCGCCCTCGACCAGCCCCACGGCACCGGCCACGTTGTCGCGGTTCTCCTCCAGGAGGTTGACGCCGCCCCGGTCGGTGTCCGGGAACTCCACCACCGGCTCGGGTGGTTCCTGTACCGCCCCGACCTCCTCCGCCTGCCCCGCTTCCGTGTCGCCGGCCCCGCCCCCACCGCCCGCTTCCTCCACGGCCTGTCGGGAACCGAGGAACCACCCGCCCGCCGCCACCAGTACCAGGGCGGTGAACGCGGCCATCGACATCATCAGTGCCCTCCCCCTCCGGCGCCCGGGCCGGGGTCTGGGCCGCTGCCGCACCGGACCACTGGTCCAGGCCGTGGTGTCGGTGTGCTGACCGACCACCCACGTGGTGCCGAGCATCGCGGGCAACAACCGGGTGGCGGCGTCCGACGCGGCCTGCCCCTCCCCGCCCCGCTCCGGTCCGACCAGGGCCCGGAGCGCACCGGCCGCGTCGGGACGGCGTCCGGGATCCTTGCCCAACGCCGCGGTGACCAGGGGCCGGAGGCCGTCGGGCACCCCCTCCGTATCGGCTTCGCCCTCCGTGGTGCGGAAGGCGAGCACGTCGGCCTCCCCGCTACCGAAGGGGTCCCGGCCGGTGGCCGCGAAGGCGACCAGCGCACCCCAGGCGAACATGTCGGCCGAGGGTGCGGGCCCGGCACCCGCGTACTGCTCGGGGGCGAGCCATCCGGGGGTGCCGAACAGCCCTCCGGTCCGGGTGAGGGCCGTGCCGTCCAGGGCCCGGGCGATCCCGAAGTCCAGCACCTTGGGCCCGGACGGGGAGAGGATGACGTTGCCCGGTTTGAGGTCCCGGTGCACCACACCCTGAGCGTGCACGGCACGCAGCGCGTCGGCGACACCGGCCGCGAAGGCGGTCAGCACGCCCCCGGTGAGCGGACCGTGCTCGCGTACGTGCTGGCGCAGGGTCCGGCCCGGGACGTACTCGGTCGCCATCCAGGGGCGCTCACCGGTGACGTCGGCGTCGAGGAAGCGCGGGGTGCACAGGCTGTCGACCCGGCTGACCAGGGCCACCTCCCGAGCGAACCGGGCCCGGAAGTCGGGTTCGGCGGCCAGGCGCGCGTGCACGGACTTGACCGCAAGGGGGTTCCCGGCGGCGTCGATCGCGCCGTACACCGCGCCCATCCCTCCCGCGCCGAGCCGTCCGACCAGCAGGTACCGGCCGATGTGTTCGGGGTCGTCGGGGGTGAGCGGGGAGAGGCCGGGGAGTCGGTGGGCTTTCGGGTTTCGGGGGGTGGGCGTCACGGCTCGGCTTTCCGCTGTGAGGGGTCGGGGCGCGGAGACAGGGTGCGGCGAGCGGGGTCAGGGGGGCCGAAGGCCCCGCACCCGTGACGGGTGGCGGGGGCCTCAACAAGAATCGGGGGCGGTGGACCAGCGGGTCAGCCGTTGCGTTCCACCACGTAGTCGCACAGCGCCAGGAACGCGTCCCGCGCCGGGATGTCCGGCAGGGTGGACAGCTCCTGGCGGGCCTTGTCGGCCCAGCCGCGCAGGGTGGCGTCGGCCTCGGCCATGGCCGGGTGCGGGCGCAGCAGCGCCAGGGCCTCCTCGGCCTCCTCGTCCCCCAGCGGGCGGCCCAGCAGCGACTTCAGCCGCTCGTCCGCCGCCTCCTGGGAGCGCATCGCGTAGAACATCGGCAGGGTCAGCACGCCCTCACGCAGGTCCGTGCCGGGCACCTTACCGGACTCGTCGCTCTCACTCGCGACATCGAGGATGTCGTCGGCCAGCTGGAAGGCCATGCCCAGCGCGTCGCAGGCCCGCGTCAGGGTGCTCACCGTCTCCGGGTCGACCTTGCCGAACATGCCGCCGAACTCCGCGGAGGAGGCGATCAGCGACGCGGTCTTGTCGTCGATGACGTTGAGGTAGTGGTCGAGCGGGTCGACGCCGTCGCGCGGACCGGAGGTCTCCAGGATCTGGCCCTGGACCAGACGCGCGAAGGTCTCGGCCTGCAAACGCACGGCCTCCGTACCGAGGTCGGCCAGCATCGTCGAGGCTTTGGCGAACACGAAGTCACCGGTGAGGATGGCGATGGTGTTGCCCCAGCGCTGGTTGGCGCTGGGCTTGCCGCGGCGCAGCTCCGCCTCGTCCATGACGTCGTCGTGGTAGAGCGTGGCCACGTGGGTCAGCTCGACCACGGCGGCCGCCGGGATGAGGTCGGGGACCCGGGGGTCGCCGAAGTGGGCCGCGAGCAGCACCAGCATGGCGCGGAAGCGCTTGCCTCCGGCCGCCAGCAGGTGGGAGGCGGCCTCGGTCAGCAGGGGGTCGCTCGACCGAACCGACTCCCTCAGCAGTTCCTCGACCTTCTCCAGGTCGTCCTGGATCTGGCTGGCCAGGGTCGGGTCGACTCTCGGCAGAGCGAGAAAACCGCTCGGGACAGCACCGCTCACCGTAAAGCTCCACCTGTTGAACGGGCGTGTCGGCGACCCCCTGTGAGGGGGCCGCCGCACGCTCAGCACATGAACATGATCCGACTTGCCACGGTATCCGACCCGGAATGATCGTCCAAAGCCACACCCGGGTCTGCGGTCATTCCCCGGCGGGAGCCTCCGTGACCTGGTCGACCATCACCGCGGCGGGCTCCTGGCCCGGTTCCCCGGACGGCAGAAGGGTGTCCAGGAAGGCTCCCGGGAAGATCCCGAGCGCCAGCGTGGCCGCGACACCCACGGTGATCACACCGCCGGTGAGGAAACCGGCGCGGGCCACCGTGGGGCCCTCGCCCTCCGAATCCCGGAAGAACATCACAACGATGATCCGGACGTAGAAGAACGCGGTAACGGCGCTGCTGAGGACACCGACCACCACCAGCGGGGTCGCCCCGGCCGCCACGGCCGCCTCGAACACCGCGAACTTGCCGATGAACCCGCTGGTCAGCGGGATACCCGCGAAGGCCAGCAGGAACAGCGACAACGCCAGGGCCAGCCCCGGGGAGCGGCGCCCCAGCCCGGCCCACTTGTCGATGTCACCGAGCTCCTGACCGCCGTCCCTGGTGCGGATCAGGGTGACGACGGCGAACGCGCCCAGCGTGGTGAACCCGTAGGCGGCCAGGTAGAACATGGCGCCCGCGAGGCCCTCGACGCTGCCCGCGACCACGGCGGTGAGGATGAACCCGGCGTGCACCACCGAGGAGTAGGCCAGCAGCCGCTTGATGTCTCGCTGGGTGACGGCCACGATCGCGGCGACGACCATCGTCAGGATGGCCACCGTCCACAGCATCGGCTCCCAGATCTGCGCCGAGGTGCCGAAGGGCACGAAGAACACCCGCAGCAGGGCGCCGAAGGCGGCGACCAGTGTGCAGGAGGCCATCAGCGCGGTGATCGGGGTCGGTGCGCCCTGGTAGACGTCCGGCTTCCAGTTGTGGAAGGGCACGGCGCCGACCTTGAACAGCAGGCCGATCGCGACCAGGCCCACACCCATCAGCAGCAGCGGTTCGCCGTTGCCGCCCTGGAAGATCTCGGCGCCGCCGGACTCCACGGCCTGACGGATCACGGCGAAGTTCACCGAGCCCGCGTAGCCGTAGACCATGGCGATGCCGAACAGGAAGAACGCCGAGGAGAACGCGCCCAGCAGGAAGTACTTGACCGCGGCCTCCTGCGAGAACAGGCGGCGCCTGCGGGCCAGACCGCACAGCAGGTACAGCGGCAGGCTCATGACCTCCAGAGCGATGAACATGACCAGGAAGTCGTTCGAGGCCGGGAACATCAGCATGCCCAGCACAGCGAACAGCACCAGCGGGTAGACCTCGGTGTGCTGGGAGCCGGCGAGGATGTGCGTGCGCTCCTCCTCGCTGCCCGGGACCGTGGCGGCCTGGGCCGAGAACGCGTCCCGGCCGTCCCGCCGCTCGGCGATCAGCATGAGGCTGATCAGGGCCAGCACGGTGATGGTGCCCTGGAAGAAGAGCACCGTGCGGTCCAGCGCCAGCACGCCGTTGCCGACGGTGGTGCCCTCCCCGACCGCCTCCACCTGGAGGACGATCAACAGGAACGTGACCAGCAGGGAGATCGCCGTGAGGGCGATCTGCACGGTGCGGCGGGAGCCCTTGGGCCAGAAGGCCTCGAAGAGCACCGCCAGCACACCGGCGCCGAACAGCACCAGGAGCGGCGACAGCAGCCACCAGTCCAGGGCGGGCGTCACCTCGGTGACGCCGTGGAGCGCCGGAGGCGCCCCGTCCGCGAGGTTGAGGGGGATCACTCCTCGACTCCTTCCGCGTCGCCGTCCGCGACCGCCACCTCGGTGCCGGTCTCGGCCTCCACCGTGCGTTCGACGGCGGGGTTGATCACGTTGAGCAGGGGCTGCGGGTAGACGCCGAACGCGATGATCAGGGCGACCAGCGGGGCGACCGCCCAGGTCTCACGCGCGGACAGGTCCGGCAGCTTGGACAGCTTCTCGGGGGTGGGGCCGGTCATCGTGCGCTGGTACATCCACAGGATGTAGAGCGCCGCGAGGACCACGCCGACCGCGGCGATGACCGCCGGGACCGGGTTGAAGGCGTACACCCCGACGAACACCAGGAACTCGCTGACGAAGGGTGCCAGGCCCGGCAGTGCCAGACCGGCCAGACCGGCGATCAGGAAGACCCCGGCCAGCTTGGGCGCGACCTTCTGGACGCCCCCGTAGTCCTCGATCCGGGCGCTGCCCTGGCGGGCGATGAGGAAGCCCACGACCAGGAAGAGCGCGCCGGTGGCGAACCCGTGGTTGACCATGTAGAGCGCGGCCCCTGCCTGGGCCTGCTGGGTCAGGGCGAAGATGCCCAGGGTGATGAAGCCGAAGTGGGACACCGACGTGTAGGCGATCAGGCGCATCATGTCGCTCTGACCGATCGCGAGGATCGCGCCGTAGACGATGCTCACCAGGCTCAGCGCCACCACCGGCCACACGAACCAGGACACGGCGGCCGGGAACATCTCCAGGCAGTACCGGAGCATGCCGTAGGTGCCGACCTTGTCCAGCACGCCCACCAGCAGGACCGCGGTGCCGGGGCTCGAGGAGCCCGCGGCGGTGGGCAGCCAGGTGTGCACCGGCCACATCGGGGCCTTGATCGCGAAGGCGATGAAGAACCCGAGGAAGAGCCAGCGCGCGGTGGCCGGGTCGATCGCCGCGAGGGCGCCGCCCGGGTCGGTGAGCTCGGTCCACAGGAAGGTGCCGCCGATGACGTACACGCCGATCACCGCGACCAGCATGATGAGACCGCCGGCGAGGCTGTACAGCAGGAACTTCATCGCGGCCTTGGCGCGGTCGGCGCCGCGCCCGTAGCGCCCGATCATGAAGTAGACCGGGATCAGCATGACCTCGAAGAACACGTAGAACAGGAAGACGTCGGTGGCGGCGAAGACACCGATCATCATCGCCTCGAGGGCCAGGATGAGCGCGAAGTAGCCGCGCCCGCCGTCCTCGCGGTCCGCGTGCTCGTTCCAGGCTGCCAGGATGACCAGCGGCACCAGGATCGCCGACATCAGGATGAGGACGAGCGCGATGCCGTCGACCCCGACCGCGTAATGGATCCCGAAGTGCGGGATCCACGGGTGGACCTCCTCGAACTGCAGGCCCCCCGCCCGGGAGGTGTCGAAGTTCAGGGCCATGACCGCGACCAGGACCAGGGTCGCGAGCGAGAAGCCCAGGGCCAGGCGCTTGGCGGTCAGGGCCGGATCGCCGGAGGCCGAGCCGGTGGCCGGGCGGGCCTTGGTGGCCGTGGCGGTGCCCGCACCGGCCTGCCCGGAGGCGGCGGCCGCGGCCGACACGTCGGCCGCGGCGGCACCGCCCGCCGGGGTCTTGATGCGCGGCAGCGCCCAGATGACGGCCGCGCCGATCGCGGGGAGCGCGATCGCGAGAGTGAGCCAGGGGATCATTTAGAACCTCACAACCAGCGTCGCGGCGACGATCACGGCGCCGAGGAGCATGGTGAGCGCGTAGGTGCGGGCGAACCCGGTCTGCGTCTTACCGAGTCCGGTGGAGGAGTCGCTGACGCCGGCACCGATCCCGTTGACGGCGCCGTCGATGACCTTGTCCTCGATCACCACCAGCGCCTTGGTGAGCACCTGGCCGGGACGCATGAACAGGCCCTCGTTGATCTCGTTGCCGTACAGCTCGTTGCGGGCCGCGTCGGTGACGAGGTTGCCCTTGGGCGCGGTGCGCTCGACGGGCTTGCGCAGGTACATGAACCAGGCCAGCGCCACCCCGAGGACGAGCACGGCCAGGGCGGCGATGCCGTAGGGGGCGGTGAGGGCGTGGCCCACCGTGAAGTGGGGCAGTTCCGCGCCGGTGACGGGCTGGAGGAAGGCCGCGAAGCGGTCCCCGGCCACCAGGAAGGCGCCGAGGGCGACCGACCCGATCGAGAGCACCACCATGGGGGCGGTCATGCTCACCGGCGACTCGTGCGGGTGCACGCCCTCGTCCCAGCGCTTCTCGCCGAGGAAGGTCATGAAGACCATCCGCGACATGTAGAAGGCGGTGAGCGCGGCACCCAGGATGATGGCGCTGCCGAAGACCATCCCCGCGGTGCCGCCGATGCCGAAGGCCGCGGAGATGATGCTCTCCTTGGTCCACCAGCCGGACAGGAGCGGAACCCCGATGATGGCGAGGTAGCCCAGGCCGAAGGTGGCGAAGGTGATCGGCATCTTCGACGCCAGACCGCCGTACCTGCGCATGTCGACGTCGTCGTTCATGCCGTGCATGACCGAACCGGCCCCCAGGAACAGCCCGGCCTTGAAGAAGCCGTGCGTGACCAGGTGGGCGATGGCGGCGACGTAGCCGACCGGGCCGAGCCCGGCGGCCAGCACCATCATGCCGATCTGGCTCATCGTGGAACCGGCCAGGGACTTCTTGATGTCGTCCTTGGCCGAGGCGATGAGCCCGCCCGCCAGCATGGTGGCGGCGCCGACCGACATCACCACGATCTGGGCGACCGGAGCGCCCTCGAAGATCGGCCCGGCGCGCACGATGAGGTACACACCGGCGGTGACCATGGTGGCGGCGTGGATGAGCGCCGACACCGGGGTCGGGCCCTCCATCGCGTCCAGCAGCCACGCCTGCAGCGGGAGCTGCGCGGACTTGCCGCAGGCGCCCAGCAGGAGCAGCAGGCCGATGGCGAGGAGGATGCCGTCACTGGCCCCGGGCACCGCGGCGAAGACCTCGCTGAAGCTCACCGCGCCGAGCGCCGTGAACATGATCATGATCGCCACGAGCAGGCCGATGTCGCCGACCCGGTTGATCAGGAACGCCTTCTTGGCCGCGGTGGCGGCGGAGGGCTTGTACTGCCAGAACCCGATGAGCAGGTAGGACGCCAGTCCCACGCCCTCCCAGCCGAGGAACAGCAGGACGAAGTTGTCCGCGAGCACCAGCACGAGCATGGCGGCGACGAACAGGTTCAGGTAGGCGAAGAAGCGCCGCTTACCCGGGTCCTCGGCCATGTAGCCGAGGGAGTAGATGTGGATGAGTGAGCCCACGAAGGTGATCAGCAGGACGAAGCTGATCGAGAGCGGGTCCACCAGGAGGTTGATCTGGGCGGAGAAGTCACCCGCCGCGAACCACTCGTAGACGGGGACCGAGACGGTGCGCTCGGCGGCGCCCCGGCCCAGGAGGTCGAACAGCGCCAGCAGGGCCCAGACGAAGGAGCCGATCGGCAGGAGGGTGGCCAGCAGCGGCCCCCATCCGTTGGTGCGCCGCCCGCCCAGCAGCAGCACCGCCGCGCCCACCAGGGGCAGGGCGATCAGCAGCCAGGCGTTCGACAGCACCGCGCTGTCGGCCGCGGTCGCCACCGCGGGGTCGGCGGCGAGGTACGCGTGATGTTGTGTCACTTTCCCGTCGCCTTCTAGTGCTTGAGCAGGTTCGCGTCATCGAGCGACGCCGACCTGCGGGTTCGGAAGATCTGCATGATGATCGCGAGGCCCACGACCACCTCGGCGGCGGCCACGACCATCACGAAGAAGGCGACGACCTGCCCTTCGATGTCTCCGTGCATCCGGGCGAACGCGACGAACGCCAGGTTGCAGGCGTTGAGCATGAGCTCCACGCACATGAAGACGATGATCGCGTTGCGTCGGACGAGGACGCCGACCGCGCCGATGGTGAACAGGAGCGCGGCGAGGACGATGTAGTTCATCGGGTCCACGTGGACTCGACCTCCTGCCCGTTGCCGTTCTCTTCGCCGTCCGGTTCGGAGGCGGTCCCTTCCCGTTCAGCGGGCCGGGCTTCCTCGTCGGCGACCGGCTCGCTCTCCTTGGAGCCGGCCGAGTCCGAGGCACCGCCGGGAAGGGCGGCGCGTCCGCTCCGGGCCTCGCTCGGGACGCCCGACTGGAGTTCGGGGTCGCGGGCGGCCAGGACCGGGTTGACGGAGAGCTGGGAGACCGTGCCGTCCGGCAGCAGCGCGGGCATGTCGATCGCGTTGTGCCGGGCGTAGGTGCCGGGTCCGGGCAGCGGGGTCGCGTGGTCGCCGCGGATGCGGTCCTCGGACATCTCCCGCTGGGTGCGGCGCTTGCCGGTGCGGGCGGTGTGCGCGAGCACCATGGCGCCGAGCACCGAGGTGATCAGCAGCGCGGCGGTGGCCTCGAAGGCCACCACGTAGCGCAGGATCAGCTCGCTGGCGATCCACGGGATGGTGCCGCCGACCGGGGCTGCCGCGGCGGCGATCCCGGCCGGGTCGCCCACGACGATGCGGGTGATCCCGGTGGTCAGGGCGCCGACGAAGCAGATCGCGACGATCGCGGTCATGAGCCGCTGTCCGCGCAGGGTCTCCACCAGGGAGTCCGCGGAGCTGACGCCCACGAGCATCAGCACGAACAGGAACAGCATGAGCACGGCGCCGGTGTAGACGACGATCTGCACGACCATCAGGAACGGCGCTTCGTTGATGCCGTAGAAGATGGCCAGGCCCACCATGGACAGGGCCATCGACATCGCCGAGTGCACGGCCTTGCGGGAGAAGACCACGCCCAGGGCTCCGAGCACGACGATCGTGCCCAGGATCCAGAAGACGGTGGCCTCACCCGAGCCGATCGGGGCCGCGGCGGCCAGGCTCAGCGCGGGGGACTGTGTCGCTGGAACGGGGAAGGCGAGCGGGTTCAACGGGCCGCCTCCGTGTTCTCCGGACGGTCCTGCGTCCCGTGCTCACCGCGCCCGGTGGCGTAGTAGTCCAGGTCGCTGTCGCCGAGCCGCATCGGGTGCGGCGGCTGCTCCATGCCCTCGCGCAGCGGGGCGAGCAGCTGCTCCTTGGTCCAGATCAGGCTCTGCCTGCTGTCGTCGGCCAGCTCGTACTCGTTGGTCATGGTCAGGGCCCGGGTCGGGCAGGCCTCGACGCACAGACCGCACAGGATGCACCGCAGGTAGTTGATCTGGTAGACGCGCCCGTAGCGTTCGCCGGGCGAGTACCGGTCGTCCTCGGTGTTGTCTCCCGCCTCCACGTAGATGGCGTCGGCCGGGCAGGCCCAGGCGCACAGTTCGCACCCGATGCACTTCTCCAGGCCGTCGGCCCACCGGTTCAGCTGGTGCCGTCCGTGGAAGCGCGGCGCCGTGGGGCGCTTGACCTCCGGGTACTCGACGGTGGGCACCTTCTTGAACATCGTGTGGAAGGTGACACCGAAACCCTTGACGGGGTTGAGCCACTCAAGCACCGGTAACCTCCCCCTTCTTCTGGTTGCGTTCGGCGGTGGCGGCCGAGGCCGTCCGCGACGGTTCGGCGAGCACGCTGCTGCCGTAGTGGGCGGCGGTGCTCGGCGGCACCGGGAACCCGCCGAAGGAGGGTTCCCGGTGGGCGCGGCGCGCGTTCTCGGCGCGCTGTCGGGCCTCCTCCGCGCGCTCTCGGCGCACGAAGCGGACCCAGGCTGCGATGGCCGCGATCGTGGCGACGGAGAAGCCCGCGACCACGGCGGCGATGATCGCCGGGTGTGCCTCGTCGATGACGAGCATGCGGACGACGGCCACACCGGTGATCCACACGAGCTGGATCGGGATGAGGACCTTCCAGCCGAGCTTCATGAGCTGGTCGTACCGGACGCGCGGGAGGCTGCCGCGGGCCCAGATGAACAGGAACATGACGGCCACGAACTTGAGCAGCCACCACAGGGCGGGCCACCAGCCCTCGTTGGCGCCGGGGAAGATCGCGGTCATCCCGGGCGGGGCGTACCAGCCGCCGAGGAAGAGCGTCACGGACACCGCGGCGACGGTGCACATGTTCACGTACTCCGCGAGGAAGAACATCGTGAACTTCATGGACCCGTACTCGGTCATGAAGCCGCCGACGATCTCGCCCTCACCCTCGGCGAGGTCGAACGGGAGCCGGTTGGTCTCACCGACCATCGTGACGAGGTAGATGAGGAAGGAGGGCAGGAGCAGCACCGCGAACCACAGGTTCTCCTGGGCGGCGACGATGCCTGAGGTGGTGAGCGTGCCCGCCATGATGAAGACCGCGACGAACGACAAACCCATCGCGATCTCGTAGCTGATCACCTGGGCGGAGGCGCGCAGGCCGCCGAGCAGGGCGTACGGGGACTGGGAGGCCCAGCCGCCGAGCACGAAGCCGTAGACGCCGAGCGCGGCGGTGGCCAGGACCAGCAGGGCGGCGATCGGCAGGTCGGTGAGCTGCAGCGGGGTGATGACCCCGAACATGTTCACCTCGGGCCCGATCGGGATGACCGAGAAGGCGATGAACGCGGGGACGGCCGCGATGATCGGGGCGGCGATGTAGACGAACCGGTCCACCCCGCGCGGGATCAGGTCCTCCTTGAGGGAGAGCTTGATGCCGTCGAACAGGGACTGGAGGAGGCCGAAGGGCCCCATCCGGTTGGGTCCGTGGCGCTGCTGCATCCGGCCCATGACCTTGCGGTCGGCCATGATCATCATGAGCACGCAGACCATGAGGAAGGCGAAGATCCCCAGGGCCTTGATGGTGGTGATCCACCACGGGTCGTTCCCGAACATGCCCAGGGTGCTCTCCGAGGCCAGGTGGGCCACACGCGGATCGAGAGCGTCGGGGGTCACTGCTGCCTCCCGTTGGTGGTGGGCGCGGCCAGGGCGACCGTCTGCCCGGCGGTGCCGCCCAGGTCACGGCGGATGTCGCAGCCGTGGGCGTTGGCCGGGAGCCAGACGACCCGGTCGGCGATGTCGGTGACGACCACGGGGACGGTCACCGAGCCCCGCTCCCCCGTGACGCGGAGCGAACCGCCGTCGGGGACCCCGACCTCGTCGGCCGTGGCCTTGGACAGGTAGGCGCGCGGCTGGCGGGCGGTACCGGCGAGGTAGGGCTCGCCGTCCTCCATCCGGCCGGTGCCGAGCAGCTGCCGCCAGGTGGACAGGAGCGCCTGCCCCGGGGCGGGTTCGGGCAGCGGGACTGGCCGGACCGAGGGTCCGGCGGGCCGCTCCCCCAGCCACATGCCCAGCTCCAGCAGCTCCCCGTAGGCGCTGGCGGAGTCGGGCAGGCCCAGGTGGACGTCCATCTCGTCGGCGATCGCGGCCAGCACCCGCAGGTCCGAGAGGGCCCCGGGCACCTTGAGCGCGTCGCCGAAGGGCCGGTGGCGGCCCTCCCAGTTGACGAACGTGCCGGACTTCTCGGCCACGGCGGCCACCGGGAACACCACGTCGGCGCGGTCGGTGACGTCACTGGCGCGCAGTTCGAGGCTGACGATGAACGGCACCTTCGCCAGGGCCGCGCGGGCGGCCTCGGGGTCGGGCAGGTCGTCCAGCTCGACCCCGGCGATGACCAGGGCGTCGAGTTCACCGGCGGCGGCCGCGGCGATGATCGCGTCGGTGTCGCGGCCGGGGGCCTCCGGCAGTGAGCCGACGTTCCAGGCGCGGGCCACCTCGGCGCGGGCCGAGGCGTCGGCGACCGGACGGCCTCCGGGCAGCAGGCCCGGCAGCGCCCCGGCGTCGATCGCTCCCCGCTCACCGGCGCGGCGCGGCACCCAGGCCAGCCGGGCCCCGGTGCGTTCGGCCAGGGCCACGGCGGCGGTGAGCGCCCCGGGGACGGCGGCGAGCCGCTCGCCGACCAGGATGACGGCGCCCTCCTGGCCGATGGCCTCGACCACCTCGGGGTGCTCGGAGTCCAGGGCGTTGAGGACGCGGCCCTCGTCGCCGGGAACCGTGCGGACCAGGGTGCCCTTGGCCTTGGTCAGGCCCAGGCTGGCGTGCGAGGCGACGGAGTAGACCTTCAGCCGCCGTTTGCGCGCCCCCTTGCGCAGACGCAGGAACACCAGGGGGGACTCGTCTTCGGGTTCGAACCCGGCCAATAGGACGGCGGGGGCCTTCTCCAGTGCCGTGTAGTCCACGTCCACCGGGGTCCCGGCCACACGGGCGGCCAGGAAGTCGGCCTCCTCCTTCGAGTGCTCGCGGGCGCGGGCGTCCACGTCGTTGGTGGCCAGGGCCACGCGAGCGAACTTGGCGTAGGCGTAGGCGTCCTCGTAGGTGAGGCGCCCGCCGACCAGCACGCCCACGTTGCCGCGGGCGGCGGCCAGCCCCTGGGCGGCCGTGCTGATCGCCTCGGGCCAGGAGGCGAACTCCAGGGCCCGGGAGTCCTCGTCGCGCACCAGCGGGCGGGAGAGGCGGTCGGACTGGGTGGCGTAGGTGAACGCCCACCGGCCCTTGTCGCAGTTCCACTCCTCGTTCACCTGCGGGTCGTCGCCGGCCAGGCGGCGGGTGACCTTGCCCCGGCGGTGGTCGGTGCGCTGGGCGCAGCCGCCCGCGCAGTGCTCGCACACGCTGGGCGTGGAGACCAGGTCGAAGGGGCGCGAACGGAAGCGGTAGGCCGATCCGGTGAGCGCGCCGACCGGGCAGATCTGCACGGTGTTGCCGGAGAAGTAGGAGTTGAACGCCTCCCCCTCCGCGATACCGACCTGCTCCTGGGCGCCGCGCTCCATCAGCTCGATCAGCGGGTCACCGGCGATCTGCGCCGCGAAGCGGGTGCAGCGGGCGCACTGGATGCAGCGTTCGCGGTCCAGCAGCACCCCGGTGGAGAGCGCGATCGGCTTGGGGAAGGTCCGCTTGACGTCGATGAACTCGGACTCCCCCTGCCCGGTGGACATGGCCTGGTTCTGCAGGGGGCACTCGCCGCCCTTGTCGCAGACCGGGCAGTCCAGCGGGTGGTTGATCAGGAGGAACTCCATGATCCCGCGCTGGGCCCTCTCCGCCACCTCGGAGGTGAGGTGGGTGTTGACCACCATCCCCTCCATGACGGTGATGGTGCAGGAGGCCTGCGGCTTGGGCATCCCGCGCCCGTTGCCCATGTCGGGGATCTCCACCAGGCACTGGCGGCAGGCCCCGACCGGGTCGAGCAGCGGGTGGTCGCAGAACCGGGGGATCTGGATGCCGAGCAGCTCGGCGGCCCGGATCAGCAGGGTGCCCTTGGGGACCCGGATCTGGAAGCCGTCGATGGTGACGGTGATCAGGTCCTCGGGGGGCGGGGCGGGCGAGGACCCGCCCGAGGTGTTGGAGGTGACGGTCACTGGTTCCCTCCCTCTTCCGTGGTCGGCCGGTCCGCCCAGACGGTGGACCTGGAGTGGTCGAAGGGGCAGCCGCCCTTCTCGAAGTGGTCGACGTACTCCTGGCGGAAATACTTGATCGACGACATGACGGGGCTGGTGGCACCGTCGCCCAGCGCGCAGAACGAGCGGCCGAGCAGGTTGTCGCAGATCTGGAGGAGCTTGTCGATGTCGGCCTCGGTGCCCTCGCCGCGCTCCAGCCGGTCCAGGACCTGGACCATCCAGAAGTTGCCCTCGCGGCAGGGCGTGCACTTGCCGCAGGACTCGTGCGCGTAGAAGGCGATCCAGCGGCCGACTGCGCGGACCACGCAGGTGGTCTCGTCGAAGATCTGGAGCGCGCGGGTGCCGAGCATGGACCCGGCGGCGCCCACCGACTCGAAGTCGAGCGGGGTGTCCAGGTGCTCGTCGGTGAAGATCGGCGTGGACGAGCCGCCCGGCGTCCAGAACTTGAGCCGGTGCCCCTCGCGGATCCCGCCCGCCATGTCCAGGAGCTCGCGCAGGGTGATCCCGAGCGGCGCCTCGTACTGGCCGGGGTTGGTGACGTGCCCGGACAGCGAGAAGAAGCCGAAACCGGCGGACTTCTCGGTGCCCATGGACGTGAACCACTCGGCGCCGTTGGCTACGATCCCGGGGACGCTGGCGATGGACTCGACGTTGTTCACCACGGTGGGCGAGGCGTAGAGCCCGGCCACGGCGGGGAACGGCGGCTTGAGGCGGGGCTGGCCGCGGTAGCCCTCCAGGGAGTCCAGGAGGGCGGTCTCCTCACCGCAGATGTAGGCTCCCGCCCCGGCGTGCACGACCACGTCGAGGTCGAAGCCGCTGCCGAGGATGTCCTTGCCGAGCAGCCCGGCCGCGTAGGCGTCGGCGACCGCCTGGCGCAGGCGGCGGATGACGTGGACGACCTCGCCGCGCACGTAGATGAAGGCCTGGTTGGACTTGATCGCGTAGGAGGCGATCGCCACCCCCTCCACCAACACGTGCGGGTTGGCGAGCATGAGCGGGATGTCCTTGCAGGTGCCCGGCTCGGACTCGTCGGCGTTGACGACGAGGTAGCGCGGGTTGGGGTTGTCCTTGGGCAGGAACCCCCACTTCATCCCGGTGGGGAAGCCCGCGCCGCCGCGGCCGCGCAGGCCGGACTGCTTGACCAGGTCCACGATGGAGTCGGGGTCCATGGCCAGGGACTTGCGCAGCGCCTCGTAGCCGCCGGTGGCCCGGTAGCCGTCGATGGTGAAGGAGTCGGGGCGGTCCCAGTTCTGGGACAGGATCGGGGTCAGGGTGGTCACTTCGCGCCCTCCTCACCCTGAGTAGGAGCCGGAAGGTTGTTCGGGTCCGGTGCTTGCCAACCACGCTGCTGGGCCAGCTTGAGCCCGGCCAGCGACGGCCCGGCCGCCTGGACGCCCTCGCCCGCGCGGCCGTCGTCGAACCCGGCCAGCACACGCGAGGCCTGCTTCCAGGTGCACAGGCTGGCGGGGCCGCGCGTGGGCGCGACGTCCTTGCCCAGCCGCAGGTCGTCCACCAGCTGTTTGGCGGTGGCCGGGGTCTGGTTGTCGAAGAACTCCCAGTTGACCATCACGACCGGTGCGAAGTCGCAGGCCGCGTTGCACTCGACGTGCTCCAGCGTGACCTTGCCGTCCCCGGTGGTCTCCGCGTTGGCAACGTCCAGGTGCTCCTTGAGGGCGGAGAAGATCTCGTCCCCGCCCATCACCGCGCACAGGGTGTTGGTGCACACGCCCACCTGGTAGTCGCCGCCCGGTTCGCGGCGGTACATGGTGTAGAACGTGGCCACCGCCTTGACCTCGGCGAGGGTGATGTCCAGCTGGTCGGCGCAGAACTGCATGCCCTCCGCGCTGACGTGACCCTCCTCGGACTGCACCAGGTGCAGCAGCGGGAGCAGCGACGAGCGCGGCTTCGGGTAGCGGCTGATGATCTCCTTGGCGTCCTGTGCCAGACGCGCGACGACCTCGTCGGTGAAGACCCCGGGGGTCTCCGCCGTGCCTTCTTCTCGGTTGTTCTCGTTGTGTTCGCTCACCGGTCCACGCCTCCCATCACCGGGTCGATACTGGCCACGGCCGCGATGACGTCCGCCACCGTGCCGCCCTCGCACATGGCGGCGACGGCCTGCAGGTGCGTGAACGAGGGGTCGCGGAAGTGCACGCGGTAGGGGCGGGTGCCCCCGTCGCTGACGGCGTAGCAGCCGAGCTCGCCCTTGGCGCTCTCCACCGCCGCGTAGGCCTGGCCCGCGGGGACCCGGAAGCCCTCGGTGACCAGCTTGAAGTGGTGGATGAGCGCCTCCATCGAGCCGCTCATGATGTGCGCGATGTGGTCCGGGGAGTTGCCCAGGCCGTCCGGGCCCAGCGCCAGCTTGGCGGGCCAGCCGATCTTGGCGTCCTTGATCATCACCGGGCCGGGCTCCAGCTTGTCCAGGCACTGCTCGATGATCTTGAGGCTCTCGTCCATCTCGGCGATGCGCACCCGGTAGCGGGCGTACACGTCACCGCCGTCGGAGACCGGCACGTCGAACTCGTAGTTCTCGTAGCCGCAGTACGGCTTGGCCTTGCGCAGGTCCCAGGCCAGGCCCGAGGCGCGCACCAGCGGGCCGGTGATGCCCAGCGCCATGCAGCCGGGCAGGTTGAGGTAGGCGACGTCCTTGGTCCGGGCGAGGTAGAGCGGGTTCTCGTCCAGGAGCTTGCGCATGGTCTGGATGCGCTTGGGCATCTCCTTGAGCAGCTCCCGGACCTTGCCCACCGCGCCGGGCGGCAGGTCCTGCGCCACCCCGCCGGGCCGGACGTAGGCGTGGTTCATCCGCAGGCCCGTGACGAGCTCGAAGATGTCCAGGATCATCTCGCGCTCACGGAAGCCGTTGGTCATCACCGTGGTCGCGCCCAGCTCCATGCCGAACGTCGCCATGGCGACGAAGTGCGAGGCCATCCGGTTGAGCTCCATGAGCAGTACCCGGATGACGCTGGCGCGCTCGGGCACCCGGTCGGTGATGCCGAGCAGCTTCTCGACCGCCAGGCAGTACGCCGTCTCGTTGAAGAGCGGCGTGAGGTAGTCCATGCGGGTCACGAACGTGGTGCCCTGCGTCCACGTCCGGTACTCCATGTTCTTCTCGATACCGGTGTGCAGGTAGCCGATGACCACGCGGGCCTCGGTACAGGTCTCGCCGTCCAGCGTGAGGACCAGGCGGAGCACGCCGTGCGTGGACGGGTGCTGCGGTCCCATGTTGACGACGAGGCGCTCGGCGCTGGTGCCCTGGGCCTTCTCGATAACGTCGTCCCAGTCCCCACCGGAGGCGTCGATGTAGTCCTCGGTGACGGTCATGCCGTGCCTCCCTTCTGGAGTGGCCTTCGTGTGGCCGGTGTGGTGGCCGTGCGGATCACTGGGCGGGTCACTTGTAGGACCGCCGCTCGTCCGGCGGGGGCACCGTGGCGCCCCGGTACTCGACCGGGATGCCGCCCAGCGGGTAGTCCTTGCGCTGGGGGTGGCCGTGCCAGTCGTCGGGCATCTGGATACGGGTCAGCGAGGGGTGGCCGTCGAAGATCAGCCCGAAGAAGTCCCAGGCCTCGCGTTCGTGCCAGTCGTTGGTCGGGTAGACCGACACGATCGACGGGACGTGCGGGTCGGCGTCGGGGCAGGTCGTGCAGACGCGGATCTCGCTGTTGTGGGTGATCGACCGGAAGTGGTAGACCGCGTGCAGCTCGCGCCCGACGTCGTCGAGGTAGTGCACCCCGACCACGCCCGTGCACAGCTCGTAGCGCAGGGCCGGGTCGTCGCGCAGGACGCGGGCCAGCTCCAGCAGTGCCTCGCGACGCACGTGGAAGGTGATCTCGCCGTGGGCGATCTCCACCCGCTCGACCTCGCCCTCCTTGCCGATCGCCGTGAGGGCCGCCTCCAGGTCGTCGGCGACCCGGTCGAAGTCCGCGGTGCGCGGGTCGTCGGGATCGGTGAAGGGGCGCCGGCTGTGGACGGGAGCGCTCCCCCGTACCTGGAGGCCACCGAAACCGGAGGTGTCTCCCGATGTGCCGGCGCCGAACATGCCGGTGCGCTTGACCGGTGCAGCCAAGCGCTCGCGGCCGAGCTGGTCGGGAAGGTTCTCCGCCGCCTCGTCGCGCTCGTTCTCGTTGCTCATGATCAGTCCTTGGTCACCAGGGGCAGCGAACGGCGGAGCATGCGCTCCTCGGTCTCGGTGATCTCCTGCTCCCGGTGGGCGCCGAGCTTGGTGTTCTGCACCTTGTCGTGGAGCTTGAGCACGGCGTCCAGGAACATCTCCGGCCGCGGCGGACAGCCGGGCAGGTAGATGTCGACCGGCACGATGTGGTCGACGCCCTGGACGATCGCGTAGTTGTTGAACATGCCGCCGCTGGAGGCGCACACGCCCATCGCGATGACCCACTTGGGCTCGGGCATCTGGTCGTAGATCTGGCGCAGGACGGGGGCCATCTTCTGGCTCACGCGTCCGGCGACCACCATCAGGTCGGCCTGGCGCGGGGTGGCGCCGAACTTCTCCATACCGAACCGGGCGAGGTCGTAGTGGGGGCCGCCGACGGACATCATCTCGATGGCGCAGCAGGCCAGGCCGAACGTGGCGGGCCACATCGAACTCTTGCGGGCGAGCCCGACGACCTGTTCGACCGTGGTGAGCGCGACTCCGGCCGGCAGTTTCTCTTCGATTCCCATCAGCTGCGAACCTCCTCCGGGCTGGGCGGCTGGGTATGGCGTGTCTGTGTTCGGGGGGTGGCGGTCAGTCCCATTCGAGGCCTCCGCGGCGCCACTCGTAGGCGTAGGCGATGGAGACGTTCACCAGGAAGAGGATGATCGCGATGACGCCGAACCAGCCCAGGGCGTCGAAGTGCACCGCCCACGGGATGAGGAAGATGATCTCGATGTCGAAGATGATGAACATCATCGCCGTCATGTAGTACTTGACGGTGAAGCGTCCGCCGCCCGCGGGCTGCGGGGTGGGTTCGATACCGCACTCGTAGGCCTGCATCTTGGCCCGGTTGTACCGCTTGGGGCCCATGACCGCACCGGCGACCATCGACAACACGACGAACGCGGCGCCGATCCCACCGAGCACGAATATCGGTGTGTACAGCTCCACGGCTCACCCTCCTCCGCTGAATGGCTGGTCGGGGTGCGCGACCGGCAGTCTTGTGAACGTTTTCACGTGGCTTCTCTCGGCTCTTCCCGAAATTCCTTGTGGTGCGGCCGGACCGCCGTCGGCGAAATGCCCCGGCACGAATACCGGGGGACGCCGACGGTCCGGCCGCATGAGTTCTCCGCTATGCGGCGGGTGCCATCTTGGAGAGGCCGTTGATGACCCGGTCCATGGCGTCGCCCTTGCTCGGCTCGGTGAGGTTGGCGAGCATCTTCAGCACGAACTTCATGAGCGTGCGCTGGCGCAGTCCGTACTTGGTCGCGTACTTCATGAACTCGGGCTGGCCGATGACCTTCACGAAGTAGCGGCCGAGCGTGTAGTAGCCGCCGTAGGTGTCCGCGAGGACGTCCGGGTAGCGCAGCAGCGCCCGTTCACGGGTCTGCTGGGTGGTGCGGCCGTGCGCCTGCACGATCACGTCGGCGGCGATCTGCCCGGCCTCCATGGCGTAGGCGATGCCCTCGCCGTTGAAGGGGTTGACCATGCCGCCCGCGTCGCCGACCAGCAGCAGGCCGCGCGCGTAGTGCGGGACCCGGTTGAAGCCCATCGGCAGCGCCGCGCCGAGGATCTTGCCCTTCTGGTTCGCCTCGGTGAAGCCCCACTCCTCGGGCATCGACTCGGTCCACCGGCGCAGCAGCTTGCGGTAGTCCGTGTCCTGGAAGGAGGCGGTGGAGTTGAGGATCCCCAGGCCGACGTTGCTGGTGCCGTCGCCGACGCCGAAGACCCAGCCGTAGCCGGGCAGGAGGACGTCCTTGTCGCCGCTCTTGTCCCACAGCTCCAGCCAGGACTCCAGGTAGTCGTCCTCGTGGCGGGGGCTCTCGAAGTAGGTGCGCACGGCCACGCCCATGGGGCGGTCGTCGCGCTTGCGGATGCCCATGGCCACGGAGAGCCGGGAGGAGTTGCCGTCGGCGGCCACGACCAGCGGCGCCCGGTAGGTCACGGGTTCGCGGTCGGCGTTCTTGGCCTGGACGCCGACGATGCGGTTGCTGCGCTCGTCCATGAGGGGGCCGGTGACGTTGGTCCGCTCCAGGAGCTTGGCCCCGGCGGACACGGCCCGGTTGACCAGGATCTGGTCGAAGTCGAAGCGGGTGCGGACGAGCCCGAACCCGGGGTAGGCCGCGAGGTCGGGCCAGGGAAGTTCGAGGCGCACGCCCGCGCCGACGATGCGCAGGCCGTGGTTCTTGATCCACCCCTCGTCCTCGAAGGTGACCCCCATGGCGGTGAGCTGTTTCACCGCCCTCGGGGTGAGTCCGTCGCCGCAGACCTTCTCCCTGGGGAAGGAGGTCTTCTCCAGGAGCAGGACGTCGAGTCCGGCCTGGGCAAGGTAGTAGGCGGTGGTGGAGCCAGAAGGGCCAGCGCCGACGACGATGACGTCGGCGTCGTACTCGATCCGTTCCCGGCCTCTGGGAGAGGAGGTGGCTGTCTCGCTCACGGATGTGTCCTCGACTACTCGCGCGGTACGCCGTGGCGGGTCAGTGCGGGATCGACCCGCTCACGGGGGTGTTATGGGGCGGTTAGGGACTTCCGACATATCCGACATGGGTCTTGTGGTATATGCCTCGCGCGCTTGTGAAGCACTTCACAAGCCTCTTTTCCGCAGTCTAGACCCTCCCGAGCCGCGAGGCGACCCCCGGGGTACCTTCTTCGGCAAATCGGATATAGAACCCATAAGCCTCCAGACACCCCCCAAAGCCGTCACTCGGCACCAAAAGCCCAGCTGGCGGCACCCCTGGGGAACAAGTGACTCACGAGTAACAAGAAAAGCCCCGAGGAACAGATCGTTCCTCGGGGCTTGAGTGCTTTTTAGCTTAAAGTGAAGGTTTTTGCCTTATGGGCGCTATGTCTGATTTTACTTTTCGCGGAAGCCGCGGTGGAGGGCCACCGTGCCCAGCGTCAGGTTGCGCCACGCGACCCGCGACCACCCGGCGCCCTGGAGGTACCTGGACAGCTCGGCCTGGTCCGGCCAGGCCATGATCGACTCCGACAGGTAGTCATAGGCCTCGCTGCGCCCGGAGAAGGCCCCGGCGATCTTCGGCAGCGCCGCCATCAGGTACGTGGAGTAGAGCTTGTCCACGAACTCCACCGGGATGTGGCTGAACTCGCAGATGACCAGTCGGCCGCCGACCCTGGTCACCCGCAGCAGCTCCCGCAGTGCCTGGTCCACGTCGGCGACGTTGCGCAGACCGAAGGAGATGGTGACGGCGTCGAAGGTCTCGTCCGCGAAGGGCAGCGAGAGCGCGTCCCCGGCCACGAAGGTCACCCCGCCGCGCGAGGCGCCGCCCCGGCGCCGCGCGCCGTTCTGGAGCATGCCCAGCGAGAAGTCGCAGGCGATCACCCGCGCGCCCTTCCTGATGAAGGACTCCGAGGATGTGCCGGTGCCCGCGGCGAGGTCCAGCACCAGTTCACCGCTGTGCGCGTCGACCGCGTCGACCACGGCACGTCGCCAGACGCGGTCCTGGCCGAGCGAGATGACGTCGTTGACGAGGTCGTAGTTCTCTGCGATGCCATCGAACATCGCGGCGACGTCCTGGGGCTTCTTGTCGAGCTTCGCGCGGGTCATGGCAACAGCCTAAGGGGGGCCGGACATCGGTGCGGACCGGGCTCGACCAGGGGACATCTCATTACTCGGAGTAATTGAACAACAACCGCATGCAATAATGGAGCTTCCGAAACCACCCCGCCGCGTGCCCGAGGAGAGACCCGTGAAACCGGCCCGATCGCTCGTCGCCCTGACGATGAGCTCTCTGCTCCTGCTTCCGCTGGGGGTCGCGACCACAGCACCGGCCTTCGCGGCCCCGCACCAGGGTGTGGTCAGCGAGCAGCCCGTGCAGTGGACGCCCCACGTCCTGGACGGGGCGATCAAGGACATCCTCCGTATCGGCGACACCGTCGTGGTGGCCGGGGAGTTCAACCGCGTGTCCGACGCCGACGGGAACCGCACCCACAACCGGCGCAACCTGTTCGCCTTCCGGCACGGCAGCGGGGAGCTGCTGTCGAACTTCACCCCCCGGGTGGACGGCACCGTCACCTCGTTGGCGGAGGGGCCGGACGGTTCACTGATCCTCGGCGGCCACTTCCGCCAGATCAACGGCAAGATCAGCCGGGGCCTGGCCCGGATCGACGCCGCCACCGGGCAGAACGTGCCCGGCTTCGACGCGTCCGTGGACAACGGGAACGTGTACCGGCTCGCCAGCGACGGCAGCGACGTCTACCTCGGCGGGAACTTCCCCGGGGTGAACGGCCAGAGCCGTGCGGGCCTGGCCCGGATCGACGCCACCACCGGGCAGCTGGACCCGGACTTCACCCCGACCGTCTCCGAGCAGCGCCGGGGCAGCCTGAAGGTGCAGGAGCTCGCGCTGAGCCCGGACGGGAGCCGGTTGGTCATCAACGGCACCTTCACCAAGGTCGACGGCCGGGACCGCTACCAGATCGCGATGATCGACACCGCGGCCGGAGCGCTCACGCCCTGGTCGACCTCGGCCTACGAGGCGCCCTGTGACTACTCGGCGATGCAGACGTACATGCGGCAGATGGACTTCTCCCCGGACGGCTCCTACTTCGCCGTGGTGACCGCGGGCGGTCCGCGGATGAAACCCGGCCTGTGCAAGTCCACGGCTCGCTTCGAGAACAACGACGCCGCGGACTCCGCGCCCACCTGGACCAACCTGACCGGTGGGGACTCGCTGTACTCGGTCGAGGTCACCTCGTCCGCCGTCTACGTCGGCGGCCACCAGCGCTGGATGGACAACGAGCAGGGCGCCCACCACCCGGGTCCGGGTTCGGTCGCCCGTGAGGGCATCGCCGCGGTGGACCCGCGGACCGGCCGGGCCCTGCCCTGGAACCCTGGCCGTTCGCGCGGCCACGGGGTGGAGGCCCTGCACGCGACCTCCGACGGCCTCTACGTCGGCAGCGACACCGACCGCCTGGCCGACGCCTACCACGCGCGGCTGGGCATGTTCCCAACCTCCTGAGGCCCGCGCAGCACAGTCTTGACGGGGCCCTGACGGGGTGGTGTCCGCCGCTGGCGGGGCCACCCCGTTCGTCATTCCTACTTCCTGGTGCCCTCGGCCTCGGGGGCTTCTTCGCCGGCCTTCTCGGCGGACTCCGCGGCCTTCTCGGCCTCCCGGGCGGGCTTCTCGCCGTTCCTCTCCGTCTCGGCTGCGGCGGCGGCCTCGGCCTCCTGCGCGCGCAGGAGCTCGTCCTGGATCTCGTCCTCCCGGGCGGCGCCGCCGACCAGGCGGCTGCCCACCGCCTTGTCCTGCTTCTCGCGCTTGTTCGACCAGTCGACCACCGAGGCCGACATCTGGTCGCGCCACTTGGAAAGGAGAACGTAGGAGGCGAGACCGCTGATCACCCACGCGAGAATCAACGCGATCCACGACCGCGCGCCGAACAGGTAGACCACTCCGAAGGCGCCCGCGAAGAGCGCCAGTCGGGCGGCGGTATAGGTCAGCCAGCTACGCATCAAAAAGCCTCACAACAGACGTTTACCTGCACTAGATTGGGCAGCGCACCCATCCACGCACGTTCACGCACGTGGGCGGCCGAGTCGTGTGACAGCGGTCGAAGGGGTGGCGTCCCGCATCAGGCAGCCTTACCTCCAGGTTAAGGGCCTGTCCGCGCGGGTGCGCACCAGGGCGGGGTGTGTCCCTCCGCAGGCCAGGCAGGGCACGATCGGCATCGGATTCAGATAGTCATGGGATGTTTCCAATCCCGACAGCAGGGCCTGAACATCACGTTCCGATCACATATCTCCCACTCATCCCCCGAACACCGCAATTTCTCCGAAAACTAGGGAGGAAACGGACCAACTCGTGCACACTAGGGGATCAAACGCCCGCCGCCCCCTCAGTCCAGGCGGGCACGATTAGGGGGAATGTGAAGGTGGAACGAGCAAGCGAACGCCTGTTGACCCCCGGGGAAGTGGCCTCACTCTTCCGGGTTGATCCCAAGACCGTCACGCGCTGGGCCGCCTCCGGGCGGATCAGCAGCATTCGGACCCCCGGCGGACACCGCCGTTTCCGGGAGTCCGAGGTACGCGCCCTGCTGCTCGGGGAACCGAGCGAGAGCACTACCTGACACACGTTCAGCACGCCCTCTACGGCCCCGGGCCCGAAGATCCGCGGGGTCTCCCGCACCCCTGGGCCGGTGTCCCCGGCTGTGAGGAGTCGACAGCAAGAGTAGGCTGGAACCATGGTGTGGCTCAGTGGCCTGATCGGACTGGTATCGGTCGTTCTATGGGTGTACGCGTTCTTCGACGCGCTCACCACCCCTGCCCAGGAGGCCCGTAACCTCCCGAAAGTGCTGTGGCTGGTCGTCATCGCGCTGTTCATGCCCGTGGGATCGATCCTGTGGCTCTTCCTCGGCCGCCCTCGCAAGCCCGCCTCCGTCCTGGGCAACGCGTCCTCTCCGGCTGAGGCCGCCGCGTCCATCGACGACCTTGACCCGTCAGACTTCGCCAAGCCCTCCGACAGCCCGCACCCGCTGGGGCCGGACGACGATCCCGACTTCCTCCGGAACATCAACCGGCGGATCGACCCGGAGGACTGACCCGCGGGCCGGGGCCGCACCGCGGTTCGCGGTGGTCGGCAGCAGACAGACATGACGGTGGGGCCGTACCCGGGGACACAGGGGTAGGGCCCCACCGCTGTTTCCGGCCGCTCCACCGGAATCCCGTACCGACGGTCGCCTACAGGCGCCCGGTACCCACCTCCCGCGGCAGCCCGCGCACCGCGTGCACCGGCTCCGCCTCGGCGGTGAACTGTGGCACCCAGGTGAGCTCGGTGCCCAGCGTCCGGTCCGGGAACAGCGCGTTGTGCTCGGCGACCAGGTCCACCGGGTTCAACCGGCCCTTGCCCTCGCTCAGCAGCACGTTGCCCCGCTCCACGATGTCCGTGCCGCCCCAGTTGTACAGCAGCTCACCGGCGCCGATCCCGTCGTGCAGGTCGAAGATGTTGTTCTCCGCGTACAGGTGCGACTCCACGCCGACGCCCAGGCTGTAGCCGAAGTGGTCCGGGTCGCGGACCGTGTAGTAGTTGTTGTGCACGTGCACCTGGCCGTAGCGCACCCGGGGCGCCCGCTCCCCCAGCCCGTCGAAGTGGTTGTGCCGCCAGGTCACCCGCAGGTAGCCCCGGTCGGTGGTCCGGCCGTCGCTGTTGCCGAGCAGCATGGCCTTGTCGCGCCCGTCGAAGTGGTTCCGGGAGACCGTGACCAGGTCGGTCTCCCGCACGATGTCCAGCAGGCCGTCGTGCACCTCGTACTTGCGGCCGAAGTGCTCGGGCAGCTCCGTCCCGGGGTTGTCCCCGTCATTGAAGGTGTTGTGGTCCACCCACACGTTGGTCGCGCCGGAGACCTCCACCTGGTCGTACTCGGAGTTCCAGTTACCGCTGTCGCCGTCGCCGGGGTCCCAGCCGGGGAAGCAGTCGTGGGTGTCGGAGAAGGTCAGGTTGCGCAGGATGACGTTGTCGACGTCGTAGACCCGCAGGTTCACACCGGTCAGGACCGCGTCGTCGCCCAGGCCCAGGATCGTGGTGTTGGATCCGACCTCCACCCTGATCTGCGCTTCCTGCACGGCGGCCGAGGCGAGCCGGGCGTCCTCCAACGGGCCCTCCACGTCCTCCCAGCCCCACTCCTCGGGGTCGTAGGTCTCCAGGTACTCCTCCAGCGTGTACCCGTCCACGGCGTAGTCCGCGCAGGTCAGTGGAGTCCCGTCGGCGCTGGTGTTGGCGTCGATGGTGCCCTGGACGTAGACGATTCTGGGCGTGTCGTCGTCCTTGCCGCCGACCGCCGCGCGGAAGTCCTCGAAGGTGGAGACCACGTAGACGTCCTCCGGGGCGGCCTCGGAACCGCCCGTGGTTCCGTATCCGGCCGAGCCCCAGCCGTCGCCCTCGGGCAGGGTCTGGCGGCCGATACCGCGGGGGTCGGGATCGGGTTCGGCGGCGGCTGGTGTGAAGGAGGTGGCGGCCAACAGGACCGACCCGGCCAGGGCCAGCGCCAGGGTCGGGCGCGGGGTGGACCTACGCATGGGGGTTGCTCCTCGGGGGATCGGGGGGAAACACGGGGATCCAACGACAAACGTTTGCAAGAATCTCTCTGATCCACCGGGGAGCGTCAACCCTCCTCGGCGAAGTTCCGCTCGGAAAACCCTGGAAAAGCGGGCCTTCGATAGGACAGGATGACAAAAGCGGCAAGCTCGGAACGGATTCCGTGCAGCAAACGGTTGCTGCAACAGCACCGCATCAGCGAAACGGGGTACACGGGTGGCCGTCACCATCAGGGACGTGGCACGGGTGAGCGGGGTCCACGTCTCCACGGTCTCGCGGGCCTTCACCGCGGCCCACCTGGTCAACCCCGAGACCCGCGCCCGGGTCCTGGCCGCGGCGGAGGAGCTCGGCTACCGGCCCAACCGGGCCGCCCGGGCCCTGTCCACCCGGCGGACCGGCAACCTCGGTCTGATCGTGGCCGACATCGCCAATCCCTTCTTCCCCCCGCTGCTCAAGGCCGCCCAGGCCCAGGCCCGCGCCCGCGACTACCACGTGTTCATCGCCGACACCGACGAACAGTCTCGCGTGGAGGAGGAGTTGGTCCGCTCGATGGCCAAGCAGGTGGACGGCGCCGTCCTGGTCGCACCCCGGCTGACCAACACCGCCATCACCGCCCTCGCCGAGGAACTCCCGCTGGTCGTGGTCAACCGCCGACCGCCGGGCGTACCCGGGGTGCTGATGGACGTCGGTTCGGGCGCCCGCAAAGCCATGGAGCACCTGCTCGCCCTCGGACACCGCGAGATCGCCCTGCTCAGCGGCCCCGGCCGGGCCTGGACCAGCGGGGAGATCGAGCGCGCCGCCAACCGCGTCGCCGACGACCACGGGGTGCTGATCCAGCGGATCGGCCCCAACCCGCCCACCGAGGAGGGCGGCCGCGCCGCCGCCGAGGAGGTCGCGGCCAGCGGCGCCACCGCCGTCCTGGCCCACAACGACCTCGTCGCCTTCGGCCTGATCCGCCGGTCGGCCGAGCTCGGGCTGAGCGTCCCGGGCGACCTCAGCGTGGTCGGCGTGGACGACAGCCACCTGGCCCGGTACACCGCCCCCGCCCTGACCACGGTGCACATGCCGGTGGCCGAGGCCGGACGCGGCGCGGTCGACCTCCTCCTCCAGTCAGTGACCTCAGGCGGCTCCGCGGGCACGGTCTCCCTGGAGACCGCCCTGGTCGTCCGCGACTCGACCGCGCCACCCCCGGGAAATACGTCGGCCGCACCGCCCCCTGTGACAGGGGACGACGCGGCCGGGTGAGTTGGAGTGCGGGGTTAGGCGTAGGAGTGCAGGCCGCTGAACATGTAGTTCACGGCGAAGAAGTTGAACATGACGGTCAGGAAGCCGATCACGTTGATCCACGTCGCCTTGGGGCCGCGCCAGCCGCCGGTGGCGCGGGCGTGCAGGTAGGCCGCGTAGATGACCCAGGAGATGAAGGACCAGACCTCCTTGGGGTCCCAGCCCCAGTAGCGACCCCAGGCCTCGTCGGCCCAGATGGAACCGGCGATGACGCCGAAGGTCCACAGCGGGAAGGCGAAGAGGATGAAGCGGTGCGAGATGCGGTCGAGCAGCTCGGAGCTGGGCAGGCGCCCGGCGATACCGGCGACCTTCTCGCCCAGGGCCTTCTTCGCCTCGGCCCGGTGCGCCACGAGGTAGGTGATGCCCGCGACGCCGGAGACCATGAACGCGCCGCCCGCGATGATCAACGCGGTCACGTGGATGGGCACCCAGTAAGACTGCAGGGCCGGGATCAGCGGGCCCGGGTCGACGTACAGCCAGCGCACGCCGATGCCCAGCAGGATCAGCGTCGGAACCAGGACGAAGGCGCCGAGGAAACGGGCCTGGTAGCGCCAGGAGGCGTAGAGCAGACCGCCGACGGCCACCAGGCACATCGCCACGATGAACTCGAACATGTTGCCCCAGGGCCAGCGGCCCGCGGCGAGTCCTCGGGTGATGATCTGCGCGACGCCGAACAGGAAGCCGAGCGCGGTCACGCCCAGGGCGATCTTGCCGAGCACGCTCTGGGAGGCCTGGGCCTCGCCCTCGGTGGTGCGGACGTTGACCTCGATGTCGTCGTCCGCGCCCTCGGCGGCCCCCGCGCCCACGGGCATGAGGCGGCCGGCCTTGAGCTTGGTGCGTCGTCCGTAGGCGGCCTCGATGGCGAAGAGGAACAATGCGGCCGCATACGTCACGATCATCGCGATGATCAGCGTGTCACTGGCCGACGCCATGGCCTCGTCCACCGGTCCGGCGAGTGTGTACGTCACCGGTCACTCCCTTTTGTCGTCGACTCTGACGGGTCGGATGGTGTGTGGGGGTTGTCGTCCGACTCGTTCCGGAGCCGTCCGGCTAGCTGCTTGGTGATCTCGTGGAACTCGGTGTTGTCCCCGGCCGCCTCGGTCTTGCCGAGTCCGGCCAGTTCCACGCGGGTGCGTCCGTCCTCGCCCTCGGTGGCGCGTACCCACACCCGGCGGGGGCGCACGAACAGGGTGAGGAGCAGACCGGCGACGGCCGCGGTGGCCGCGCCCAGGGCTGGTAGACGGGCGGCGTCCCGATTGCTCTGCAAGGAGACGAAGTCCTTGACCCCGGTGAAGGTGATCGACCCCGAACCGTCCGGCAGCTCCCAGGTCTCACCCACCGCGAGCACCGGGGACTCCCCGATGTGCTCCATGCCGGCGGTCTGCAGCTGGTAGACCGACTGCGGCTCGACCATGCCCAGGTCACCCTTGTAGGCCTCCACGGTCACCATCGGGTTCTGCACTCCGGGAAAGGCCGAGACCAACTCGCCCTCAGGGTCCTCCATGGCGGTGGGCAGGAAGACCCCGACGAAACCGAGCTCCTCGCCGCCGGTGTCCGGAACCTTGACCACACCGTCGGAGATATAGGTCATGGTCTCGCGGTGCAGGAACGGGACCGCCTGGTCGAAGACGAGGTCGCCCTCGGCGTTGCGGACCTGGAACTCCGGAGCGTAGCCGTGGCCCAGCAGATAGACCTGGACACCGTTCACACTCAGCGGGTGGTTGACCTCCAGCGTGTGCTGCTGCTCGGGGGCATCCGCCCCTGCCCGGTAGCGGATGTCGGCCACGAACGACTCCGCCTGCCCCCGCAGTGAACCCTCCTCGATGAAGGTGGGTTCGAACTCCTCGAGATACATCGTGAAGGGCGCGAACTCGTCGGTATCGGTCCAGTGCCCGGGGTAGATGGCGTCGTAGGACGGCAGGGTGTTGGCGAAGCCGTCGCCCTCGACGATGAGCATGTTGCCGCGGTAGCCGAAGAAGGATCCGGCGGCTAGGGCGAGCAGCAGGGCCAGGAGCGCGAAGTGGAACAGCACGTTCCCTACCTCGCGCAGGTAGCCGGTCTCGGCGGAGACCGAGTCGCCGTACTTCTCGACCCGGTACCCCTTGAGGACCTTGCGGGCCTGCTCCAGAGCGGTCTCGGGTGCGGCGTCGGTGCTGAACCGGGCCACGTAGGGCATCCGGCCCAGGTTGCGCGGGGTGGTCACGGGACGTGCCCGGACCGCCTTGGCGTGCACCAGGGCACGCGGGATCACGCACCCGGCCAGGGAGACGAAGAGCAGCAGGTAAATCGCGGCGTACCAGGGCGATGAGAAGACGTCGAAGAGGTAGAAGCGGTCCAGCCAGGGCGCCAGTTCCGGGTTCTCTCGGAAGTAGGTGGCCACCTCGTCGACGCTGACCACGTTCTGCGGCAGGATCGAGCCGGGAATGGCACCGACCGCCAGCAGGAACAGCAGGATCAGGGCGGTGCGCATCGAGGTGAGGGTGCGCCAGATCCAGCGCCCCCAGCCCGCGAGGCCCAGGCCCTTGGGGCCCTTGGCGGCCCCGGAGTGCTGCGCGGCGGAGGGCTGTGCAGCGGAGGACTGGCCCTCGGTCGTGTTGTCCGGGTTCCCGGACGTGCTCGTGGTCAAGTCAGATCACCGTCGTGAAGTTGGCGGCCCAGCCCTGCATGGCGATGGTCATCTGCGTCCACAGGCCGGTGACCATGGTCAGGCCGACCAGGACGAGCATGACGCCGCCGATCACCGTGACGGTCCGGGTGTGGCGCTTGAGCCACCCGAACGCGTTCAGCGACCGCCGGTACAGCAGCGAGGCGACGATGAACGGCAGGCCCAGCCCGACGCAGTAGATGAGTGACAGGAGCATACCCCGGCCCGCGCCGCCCTCGATGAAGGCGAGCGTCTGAACCGCGGCCAGGGTCGGTCCGATGCACGGGGTCCAGCCCAGGCCGAACAGCACACCGAGCAGGGGCGCCCCGGCCAGTCCGGCACGGGGTAGCCGGTGGAAGCGGAACTCGCGGCCGAACCCCGGCATGAGGCCCATGAAGGCCAGACCGAGGACGATCGT
This sequence comes from Nocardiopsis exhalans, assembly GCF_024134545.1. Lineage (GTDB taxonomy): Bacteria > Actinomycetota > Actinomycetes > Streptosporangiales > Streptosporangiaceae > Nocardiopsis > Nocardiopsis exhalans. The sequence goes on along the minus strand of NZ_CP099837.1, from coordinate 1,034,687 downwards.
GAGCGCACCGAGCACCCGGGTGATGGGGTCGGTGTAGTCCATGAGGACGTCGCCGAGCCAGCCGATGAACCCGCCCACCGCGATGAACACGAGGCTGAACCCGGCGATGAACAGGATGCTGCCGGTGACCATCGTCCAGCGGCGCTGGGCGAGTTCGGCGTCGATGTCGGCGACCGTGCTGGTGGCCGCGCCGGTGGACGCACCGCCTTCTCCGCCTTGGCTCTTGGCCGCCTCGGCCTGACACTCACGCACGTGGGAGCCGCTCATGCCGGAGACGTAGGACAGGTAGCCGGGCACCAGGGGGAGCACGCACGGGGAGAGGAAGGAGACCAGGCCGGCGGCCAGGGCCAGGGGCGCGGCGAGCAGGAGGGAACCGGTCAGGACGGTGGCGCCGATAGGATCCATCAGTCGTCGTCCCCGTCCGCGTAGGCGTCACCGGAATCGCCCGAGTCGTCAGCGTCGGCGTCATCCGAATCCTCGGCGTCCTCGCCGTAGCCCTCCTTCTCGGAGACTCGGGGGCGGTCCTCGGGGTCACCGAAGTCGAACTCCACTACCAGCGGGTCGAGGAGGCCGGTGAGCTGCCCGTAGGTGGTGGGGCCGATGACCCGGGCGGCGATGTTGCCGTCCGGGTCGATGACCAGGGTGCTGGGGATCGCGCGCGGCGGCACCGTGCCCCGGAAGGCCTGCGGGATCTCGCCGGGCTGGTCGTACAGGCTCGGGTAGAGCACGCCCTTGCTGTTCGTGTAGGCGATCGCGGCGGTCTCGTTGTCCTTGATGTTCACGCCGAGGAAGTCCACACCGAAGTCGCCGTACTCGGCGTGCACCTCGTCCAGGACGGGCTGCTCGGCCCGGCAGGGTCCGCACCAGCTGGCCCACACGTTGAGCACGAGGATCTCGCCCTCGTAGTCACTCAGGGAGAGCTCGTCACCGTCGAAGGTGGTCCCGGTGGTCGCCGGGGCGGCGTCGCGCTCCCCCGCCTCGAAGACGGTGGCGCTGCCGTCGCCGGAGATGAACCGGTCCTCTTCGCCGCCGGTCTGGATCTCGGTGCCCCCGGCGCAGGCCGACAGGGCGAGGACGGCGGCCAGTGCGGCCGACAGGCGCGGCACGGCACGGCGGCGTCGCGTACCTGTGCTGGTACAGGGCATCAAGGGGACCTCGCGAACCGGGTGTGAACAGGGCGGACTACAACAACGACAAAGTGTAGTAGATGCCCTGGAGCCCCCTCCGTCGACCCGGCACAAGAGCATGAGGTCCCGTTCACGGGGTGACGCTTGGCGAGGTGAGGGTTTCCCGGTGGGGGCGATGCTGGGGAATCATCGCCCCCCGGGTTGTCAGCGGACCGGGCACATGGCGTGTCGCCTCGCACCCTGGTCCGGCCTGGCCGTCAACCAGCCTCGACGAAAGCCTCGCGGAGGTAGTCGTGCACGGCACGTTCGGGGACCCGGTAGGAACGCCCCACACGAATCGCGGGGAGAACTCCCGAGTGCACCATTCGGTAAACGGTCATCTTGGACACACGCATGATCGTGGCGACCTCCGCCACGGTCAGGAACCTGACCTCTTCGAGAGGCGGCTTGCTCCCGTTCATCTTCCGACGCCCTCATTCCCGGACGTGAGCATTTGTCTACCCTTCAGCCCTGGCGTGCCGGGCGGTGGTCGAGCGACCCCGGAAAACCTGCACTCGTCCCACCGACACGCCAGCGTGTCATGCTGTCACTGCTGACACGTCCGTTTTCAGAGTAGAGCCGAGTTCCCTTCTGCGGAAGGTCGTTTGTGCCGTCTTCGGGGCTGTGCGTTGACTACGGGTCAGATGAGGTTTAACGGTGGGTATAAATGGTCGGCCCTGCTCAAAGAAGGCCCGCTCTGGCCAGAACGTAATCGCGCAGCGGGGCGTAGTCCTCCGGCAGATAACCATCGTCCAAAGGCACCGTGACCAGTAGTTTCCCCTCGTGTTCGGCGAGGAACAGCGCGGGGTCGTTGCAGTCGGCGAAGCCCACCGTGGGAACCCCCGCCTCCCCCGCCGCACCCGCGTATCCGTGGTCGGCGATGACCAACTGCGGCCATGGCTCGCCCCGCCCGGAGAGCTCGCCGAGAATCGCCCGCATGGCGAAGGGGTGGTGGCTGTGCCGGGGAAGGTGCCCGTCCGTCACCAGGGCGACGTCGCCCTTCCACACCACGATCCGGCGGTTGGGGGGCCGTTCCGTGGTCACCTCGTAGGAGTAGCCGCCGGCCGCGGTGACGACCGTGCAGCCGCGTCGGACCAGGGCGTCCTTCCAGGCTTGGTAGGTCTCCCGGAGGTTGCGGGGGTGGCCGGTGGCGAACATGACGCTCTCCCGGCGATCGGCCGCCAGCGCCAGCCGGTCGGCGAGGGCCTCCAGGGCGTCGATGGTCCGGTCGGGGTCGATCGTGTCGATCCCCCAGACGTACTCCTCGTCGCCCACCACACCGCAGCGCTTGTTCATCAGGGCGAGGACCTCGGAGACGGTCCAGTCGTGGGAGAAGGTCAGCCCGAACTGGTGGTACGGGTCCTTCTGCACGAGCCTCCGGTAGTGACGCAGGTTGTTCTGCCGTGGGGTGTCCACGTGCCCCGCGATCCCCGTGCGAACCAGATAGGTGATGAGTTCAGCGCGTGTCGGCGGCGTCACCTGCGTTCCCCTTCCTCGTCTGCGCGGCGAGCATGCGAAACGCCGCGCGACCACCACGACGTAGGCTCCTGTTCGCCCGGTATTCACCCCCTTCCTACCCGCTGAACGCGCGCCACGCGGCAATCGAGGAGATTTCACCAGGGTGTGATCAGAGCGGCGTGATGCGGAGAAGGAAGGGCCGGGCTAGAGGGTGGGGTCGATCCCGTGGCTGGGAAAGACGGCGGTTCGGGTGGCGTGGATGGCCCTGTCGACCGGGTCGCCGGGGTCGTAGCCCTGCTCGAACGGGGTGAAGGAGACCCCGCGGCCGTCGGTCATGTAGAGCGGGGCCAGCTCGCCGGTGCGCTGACGCACGAAGTCGCGCCACCCCTGCGGGGTCTCGCGGTCCGGGTCGATGGGCGCGCCCGCGGCCTCGGCCAGCAGGTGGGTCCAGGCCCGGGGCACCACGTGGACGAGGCCGTAGCCGCCGCCCCCGAACAGCAGCCAGCGCCCGCCCGCGGTCTTGCGCGCCAGCTTGTGCAGCTCCTCGTAGGCCCGGCGCTGGCCGTCCACGCTGAGCGTGAGGTTGGCCAGGGGATCGAGGGCGTGGGTGTCACAGCCCTGCTGGGTCACCAGGATCTCGGGCTGGAACTCGTGCAGCAGCGGCGGGACGACCGCGTCGAAGGCGCGGTGCCAGCCGGTGTCGCCGGTCCCGGCCGGCAGGGCGACGTTGACCGCGTACCCCTCCGCCTTCGGGCCGCCGACCTCCGAGGCGTGCCCGGTACCGGGGAACAGGGTCACCGGTGACTCGTGGAGGCTGATGGTCAGCACCCGGGGGTCGTCGTAGAAGGCGTTCTGGACGCCGTCGCCGTGGTGGACGTCGATGTCGACGTAGGCGACGCGCTTGGCGCCCTGTTCCAGGAGCCAGGCGATGGCCAGCGCCGGGTCGTTGTAGACGCAGAAGCCCCACGCGTTGCCGTGCATGGCGTGGTGGAGGCCGCCCGCGATGTTGGCGGCGTGCGCGCTCTGCCCGGTCCACACGGCCTTCGCGGCGGCCACCGAGGCGCCGGAGATCAGGGCAGAGGCCTCGTGCATGTCGCGGAACACGGGGTTGTCCAGGGTCCCGAGCATGTGGGCGTCGTCGGGCTCCAGGGTCCGCCCGGCCCGTTTGACCGCCTTGATGTAGGCGGGGTCGTGCACCAGGGAGAGGAGTTCGTCGGAGGCGGGCTCCACATCCAGGAGGCCGGCCCCCGGCCCGTCGAAGACGCCGAGTTCACGGCTGAGCGCCATGGTCAGCTCGACCCGGATCGGCGCCATCGGGTGCTGCGGCCCGAAGTCGTAGGCGGTGAGTCCGTCGTCCCATGCCACCCGAAGCGAGCAGGACGTGCGCCCTCCCATGTGGTGACCCCCGTTTCAGGTGTGCGTGCTCCGAAGCACACAGTACGCAAAGCCGGACCCCGGACAGAACTCCGGGGGTGGGTCCCGCCCCCGCGGGCAAGAGAGCGGGCCCCGGCGCAGAGGGTTCCTCGCGCCGGGGCCCGTGCCTCGGTCAGCAGGTGCCGCTGGGGCGGCGCTGCCGGAAAGGGGCGGATCAGTCCGAACTGATGTAGATGCAGTCCGCGTAGACGTCACCGGCCTTCATGTCGACTTCCCCCTCCAGGGGGCGGTCGAAGATGCTGCCGCCGGTCGAGCCGATCAGCACCCGGTACTTGCCCGGGTCCAGCTCCAGGTCCATGGCGTTGGGGTCGTCCAGGCAGGACGTGCTGCTGGGCGGGGCGGAGGTGTCGCAGTCGTCGCAGGGATCGATGGTGACCTCGCCGTGCGCCCCGTCCGGTCCCAGGTAGAGGAAGCGCATCTCGTCGTCGGTGTAGTTGACGTACTGGATGGAGACCTTGTCACCGCCACCGGTCTCGTAGGGAGACCCTTCGATGTCGTTGCTGGCGATCAGGGTCGCCTGGTCCATCTCCCGTTCGATGTACGCGGCGCCGACGTACCGCTCCAGCTCCTCGATGCCGTCGACGTCGTAGTCGGGGTAGTTGGCCTCGAGGTAGGCGACGGTCTCCTCCGCGTCCTCGAGGTCACCGGAGTCGATCTGGGCCCAACCGCAGTTGAGGGCCGAGTCCGGGCGTTCCTCCTCGATGCGCTCGGCGACCCCGGGGGCGGCGTCCCAGTCGAGGTCGTCGAAGATCCCGATCTGGTCGAAGGCCGCACACCAGTTCTCGCCGGCGTAGTCAGCGGTGGTCTCGTCGTAGAGCTCGGTCAGCGCGGTGGGCACGTCCGAGGCGGACGGGGTGTCGGAGAAGTCCTCGGCCACGAAGGAGTAGGTCTCCTGGGCCTGGCGATAGGCCTCCCTGGCCTCCTCGAACTCCTCGTCGGTCGCGGCGCTGCTGTAGAGCTGCTCCGCCTCGGTGGCGAGCTGACCGGCGTAGTTGAAGTGGATCTCGGCGACGCTGCCGTCGGTGTCCTCCCAGCGGGAGGCGTCGTGCTCGAAGTACTCGATGTAAGAGTCGATCGCGTGGTCGTAGCTCTCACTGGCCACGTCGCGCTGGGCGCGGTCCAGCAGGTGGCAGGCCTCGCTGCCGGCGCGGGCCTTGTTCATCAGCGACGGCGACATGGAGAGCTGGAAGCCGCTCTCGACCTGCCCGTAGACGTCGATCGCGGTGTCGCAGTCGCCCCGGGCGTGCGCGGCGTCGGCGACCCGCAGACGCCACTCGCCGGTCTGCCACACGCCGACGAGCGAGAGGATCATGACCACGACGAGACAGGCCGCGAGAACGACCGGCTTGCCCTTGACCACAGGCTGTTCGCCCCGTGACATCTGGCGGCGTTCGTGCTGGCGGCCCACGAAGAGGCCGACGACGACGGTGAGCAGGACCCAGGCCAGCAGGACCGGGGCCCAGGTGAGCAGGTTGTCGGCCGCGTCCATGATGGCGGCGGCGACCAGCAGTCCGATGGTGCCGGCCAGGTTGATCCCGAAGAACACCCAGCTGCGCAGGTGGAAGAAGCCCGCGCCGACACCGGACAGGTTCAGCAGCGCGGCGCGCCGCCCCACCTTGGACTTGAAGAGGCCGAGCGGGGGCAGGGGCGGCGGCGGGCCGCTGAACTGGCCGGGGCCACCGGGGCCACCGGGAGGCGGCGGACCGCCGGGGGGCATGCCGCCGGGCGGCATTCCACCGGGGGGCATACCGCCGGGGGGCGGCGGGCCGAAGGGCGGGTTTCCACCCGACGGGGTACCGCCGGGCGGAGGCCCGCTGAACTGGCCGGGGCCACCGGGACCGCCGGGGGGCGGGCCACCGGGACCACCGGGGGGCGGGCCACCGGGACCACCGTGGGGCGGCCCTCCGGGGTTACCGGGTGGCGGTCCTCCCGGTGGCGGACCGAGGGGTGGTTGGCCACCGGAGGGCGGACCGAACGGCGGCTGTCCGCCGGAGGGGTTCTGCGCGACCGGGTTGCCTCCTGTGGGAGAACCCCCAACGGGATTCTGCGGGCCGCTCGGAGCAGGAGGAGGCGTCGCGGATCCGGGCTGGCCGGGGAAGTTGGACGGGTCCGAAGGGGGTTGAGGATTTGTCATGGGGCCCCGGAATCAGTGAAGAGGGGAAAACGTACACAGCGGAAGGGTAAAGAGGGGCACACCCCTCTTATCCCGACTTTATTCACCGGGTATGACGCTCCGCCCGGGGCCCCTGACCAACCGGAACGGGAATTGGGTGTGTGAGATGCGTCACACAGCCCGCGGGTCAACTCTCGGAGAGCGCCCGACTCCGGTCCCGGGCCGCCTCGATGGCGTCCGTGAAGGCGGTCCGCACCCCGTGTCGTTCCAGCTCGCGCAGGGCTGCGGCGGTGGTCCCGCCCGGCGAGGTGACGGCCTCGCGCAGCACCACCGGGTGCTCCCCCGACCCGTCGAGCATGGCCGCGGCGCCGGTGATCGTCTGCCCGACCAGCCGCTGTGCTGTGACACGGGGCATACCCATCGCGACACCGGCCTCGATCATGGTCTCGGCGATGAAGTAGAAGTAGGCCGGTCCGCTGCCGGAGATGGCGGTGACCGTGTCCATGTGCTGTTCGCCGACCCGCAGCACCTCGCCCACCGTGCCCAGGAGCTCCTCTGCGCGGTCCAGGTGCGCGGCCTCGGTGTGCGCGCCGCCGGAGACGGCGGTCATCCCCTGGCCCATGAGCGCCGGGGTGTTGGGCATCGCCCGCACGACCGGCACCCCGGAGGGCAGGTGGCTCTCCAGGACGACCGTGGTCAGCCCGGCGGCCACCGAGATGACCAGGTGGCCCCGGGACAGGTGCGGGGCGATGTCGTCCAGCAGGGCGAGCATGTCCTGCGGCTTGAGGGCCAGCAGCAGAGTGTCCGCGCGCTTGGCGGCGTCCGCCGCCGGGACCGTCTCGACCCCGTAGCGGCCGCGCAGCTCCGCCGCGTGTTCCGCACGCGGCTCGGTGACGAGCACGCCCTCCGGAGCGTGGCCCTTGGCCAGTAGCCCGGCGAGCAGTGCCTCGCCCATCTTTCCTGCACCGATGATCGCGATCATGAAAAGGGGTCCTCTCTGCGAGTCCCCTCCACGCTAGCCGTCTCGGACCTGCCGGACGGACCGGTTGTCTCACTCGGCGGACAGTCGGCGGCGGATCCGGGCCCGGGTCCGGGCCCGGACCGTCAGCCCTGGTCGACCGACCCCTCGTCGTCGACCGGCCCCTTGGGGTCCACCGATCCCTTGGGGTCCACCGAGAAGCGCCGGGGCGGGTCCTGGGGGCGCCTGCGCAGCAGGGCAATGCGCTCGCGGCGGCCCAGCCGGGGTTCGGAGGCGGGCGGGCCCTGCGCGAAGTGCAGCCGGGTGAACGCCAGCGCCTCGGCGAGTTCGCGCATGCGCGCCTGGCGGTCGGCGGCCTTGCGGGTGCTCACCTCCAGAACCAGCTGCCCCTCGTAGCCGCTGCCCGCGAGGTGTTCGAGCAGTTCGGCGACGGGCTGGCTGCCGCGGCCGGGGATGAGGTGTTCGTCGAGGTTCTGGCCGCCGAAACCGTCGGCGACGTGCACGTGGGAGAGGCGGTTGCCCAGCCGCTTGGCCATGTCCATCGCGTCGGAGCCGGACATGGCGGTGTGCGAGAGGTCGAGGGTGACGTCCGGGTAGTCCCGGTCGAGCGGGTTCCAGCTCGGCGCGTAGGGGACGACCTCGCGGTCGCGCACCCGCACCGGGTACATGTTCTCGACGGCGAAGACCACGTCGGTCTCCTCCTGCATGCGGGCGACGCCGTTCTCGAAGTCGCGGGCGTACTCGCGCTGCCAGCGGAAGGCCGGGTGCACCACGATCGCCTTGGCGCCCAGCGCCTCAGCCATCTCCTTGGAGCGGACGAGCTTGCCCCAGGGCTCACGGCCCCACACTCGCTGGGTCAGCACGAGACAGGGCGAGTGGACGGCGGTGACGGGCATCTGGTGGTAGTCGGAGAGGCGCCGGAGGAGTTCGATGTCCTGGCTGGCCGGGTCGGAGGAGACGAGGACCTCAACGCCGTCGTACCCCAGCTTCGCGGCGATCTCGAAGGCGGCCGGGGTCTTCTCCGGGTAGACCGACGCCGACGAGAGGACCACGGGCGCGTCTGGGACCTGGATAGGGCTCACGTGACCCAGACTATGCGCTCCACGGCGTTTCGGGACGTCCGCCCGGGTGAACGCGGCGTGGCGCTTGCCCCCTTCCGGTCGGCTCCGCGGGCCCCTGTGACAGGGGGGACGGCCGCTCCCCCGGGTTACCTGGGGGAAGCGGCCGTCGAAAGGAATGTGGCGCGTAACGGTGCACGGTCACGCGGTCGGCGGACTCAGATCCGGACGGCGCCCGCGAGGTTGTAGCGGGTCACGTCCCGCTCGGCGATGCTGCGCCCGGAGCGCGGGGCGTCGATCATGCGGCCTCCGCCGAGGTAGATGGCCACGTGGTAGGCGTAGCCGCCGCTGTCGGTCCAGTAGAGGATGTCGCCCCTCTTGGCGTTGGCGTAGCTGACCCGGGTCCCGGAGTTCACCTGGTCATGGGCGATACGGGGCAGGCTCACCCCGGCCTGCTTGAAGGAGTACTGCACCAGCCCGGAGCAGTCGAAGGAGTTCGGACCGGTGCCGCCCCAGGCGTAGGGCTTGCCCTTCTGGGACTCCGCTGCGCTGATGGCCTTCTCGACGGTGCTGGAGGAGAGGGCCTGGTGGATGCGCTCGGCGCCCGGGGCGCTCTGTACTGCCTGCAAACTCGGTGCCGACTGGGCCAGGGCCGGGGTCCCCCCGGCTGCCAGCGCCGCGGCCGCGAGTACGGCGACGGCGAGCGCGCGTGGCGTACGGCGGCGCGACTGAGCGGGTGCGGCCTGCCGCACCGGGTTCGTGGTGGAACGGCAGGCCCGCGTTTGCTCGTGGTGTCGCGGTAGTCGCATGACGTGGTTCTCCCTACATGGTCCGTCGGGGCCGCCCACGCCACTGTGACGCGGATCTCCTGACCGCCAACACACCACCATTGGTCACACAGACACCACGAATTGTCACTCTCCGTAGTCTTATCGATGCCGAAAGTTGGTAAAGCCTGCTTGACCTCGGCGGACAAAACGGCCAGTGAACCATCAATCCACCGTCCGCCGCCGAGGCCCGTGACCGTCGGCTACGAGCCGACCGGGTACTTCGGCCAGGACCTGTTCTTCTGGATGCTTTCGCTCGTGTCGGCGGAGCCGACATCGACACGAGCGGCCGTCGCCCCTACTGTGCGGTGCTGAGCAGGTCCGGCAGCATCGCACAGCAGGGGCTCGCCCGGGTCTGGCTGTCCGAGCCCGTGCCAGCCGGGATCGGCGGCGCAGCGAGAGACAGCCTGGTGGTTCCGCGAGATACCGCGCCGAAGGCGTCCGTTGAGGGTGGTGGCGGGCGACGGGCGCGGAATGATCCGAAAACAGGGCAGGACACCTACGGTGGCGGCGGGGTCATGGCCATCACCGCTGGTCAGGGCTGTTCTCTTGACAAGAGGACCCTACATATCAGGGCTGCGGGACACCCAGGGCGGAGCGGACGAAGTCGGTCGTCGCCGCCATGCCGAGGTTGTTCGGGTGCACGGGCGCCCCGTCTTCCGGAATCAGCCCCTCGACCCAGCGGGTGTCCGAACCCTGGCAGACGTCGTGGCCGCGCTCGAGGGTGTCCACGAAGACCGCGCCCTGGGCCTCAGCCTCCTCCTTGAGCATCGCGTTGAGCGCGGTCTGCGCCTGGTCCAGGAACGGGACGTCGCCGCGGGAGATCGGTGTGCTCGGCCAGCAGCCGCGGCTCTCCGGCAGGATCTGGAGGTAGCCGACGCTGAGGACCGTGGCGTTCGGGCTGCGCTCGGCGATGTCCGCGTAGACCCCGGAGACCTCACCCCGCAGCCCGTCGATCCGCTGGTCCAGCTCGTCCCCGTAGTGGTCGGCGCACGGGCTGCCCAGCGGGTTGGTCAGGCTCCGCTTCGCGCACTCGACGAGGACCTCGGAGAAACCGAAGTCGTTGCCCGCGATGCCCACCGTGACCAGGTCGGTCTCCGGCCGGAGCACGTCCAGCTGCGGCGGGGTGTCACTGAACTGGGCCTCGTAGAGGTGGGTCATCCGCGCGCCCGAGCAGCTGACGTCGGTGATCTCGGTGATCCCCAGCTCCTCGGCGAGGCGCTTGGGGTAGTTGACCGAGGACTGCATGCATCCGAGCAGCGGCATCTGGGCTCTGACCATGGGCCCGGCGACGAAGGAGTCACCGATGGCGACGTAGTGCTCGAACGCGGCCGCCTCGGCCTCGTCCGCGGCGGCGGGGGCGGGGGCGGTGGCGGTGACCAGCGAGAGGCCCAGGGCCACGAGGGTCAGCGGGGCGGTGATCCGGGCGAGTCGGCGCAGGCCGCCGGCCCCTCCCGGGGCGTGGGGGACGGCGGGGGATCGGTGTGTACGGAACACGAGGGGTTTCCTCTCTCCAAGGAGCGGGGGCTTCGGAGTGTTCGGACCTTGGGAAGAGGGTGACTCTCCCCACACACTCTCTAACATGACTTACGAAACGAAGGAGCTAACCCGTAGGTAACTTTCATGTGTCCCCAGCGGCCCCTCCGGTGACAGCGGGACCTGTCACCGGGAGCCGTTAGCGTGTCGACCATGGCGAAAGCAGCGAAGACCACGTTCCGGTGCGCCGAGTGCGGATGGACCACCCTCAAATGGGTGGGGCGCTGCGGCGAGTGCCAGGCATGGGGCACCGTCGAGGAGTCCGGAGCCCCCGCCCCCTCGGTCGTCACGGCCGCCCCGGTGACCTCCCGGGCCCGCCCCATCACCGAGATCAGCGTGGAGAGCGCCGAGGCCGTGCCCACCGGCGTGGACGAACTCGACCGGGTCCTGGGCGGCGGAGCCGTCCCCGGAGGCGTGGTCCTGCTCGCCGGTGAGCCCGGCGTGGGCAAGTCGACCCTGCTCCTGGAGGTCGCCGCGATGCGCGCCGCCAAGGCCAACGTCCTCTACGTGACCGGCGAGGAGTCGGCCGGACAGGTGCGCCTGCGCGCCGAACGCCTCAACGCCCTCTCCGAGCAGCTCTACCTGGCCGCCGAGACCTCGGTGGCCACCCTCGCCAGCCACGTGGACGCGGTCGCGCCCCAGCTACTGATCGTGGACTCGGTGCAGACCATGGTCTCCCCCGAGACCACCGGCGTACCCGGCGGTGTCACCCAGATCCGGCAGGTCACCGGAGCGCTCATCCAGATCGCCAAGGAACGCGGCATCGCGACCGTGCTGGTCGGCCACGTCACCAAGGACGGCTCGATCGCCGGACCCCGCCTGTTGGAGCACCTGGTGGACGTCGTCCTGCACTTCGAGGGCGAACGCCACTCCCAGCTGCGCCTGCTGCGCGCGGTCAAGAACCGCTACGGGCCCACCGACGAGATCGGCGTCTTCGAGCTCACCGAGAAGGGCATCTTCGGACTGCCCGACCCCAGCGGCCTCTTTCTCACCGAACGCACCGACCCGGTGCCGGGCACCTGCGTGACCGTCACCCTGGAGGGGCGGCGCCCCCTGATCACCGAGGTACAGGCCCTGGTCGCGCCCACCCCGCTGCCCGCGCCCCGCCGCGCCACCTCGGGCCTGGACACCTCACGGGTGAACATGATCCTGGCGGTACTGGAGAAGCGCACCGGCATGAAGCTGGCCAACATGGACGTGTACGCCTCGACCGTGGGCGGAGTGAAGCTGGGCGAACCCTCCGTGGACCTGGCCCTGGCCATGGCCGCGGCCAGCTCCAACAACGACGTCCCGCTGCCCGCGGGGTTCATCGCGATCGGCGAGGTCGGCCTGGCCGGTGACGTGCGCAGCGTGAACGGCGTGCGGCGCCGGGTCGCCGAGGCGCAGCGCCTGGGCTTCACCGAGGCGGTCGTGCCCAAACACTTCGGCGACCCGGTCAAGGGCATCCGCGTCCACGAGGTGGAGGAGCTGAGCGAGGCCCTCACCTGGGTCGAGCGGCGCCGTCCACGCCGGAGCCGCGAGAACGAGTCCGCGGCCGCCGGAGAATAGGCCGGGGGCGGCAGGACCGCGGACTCCGAAACAGGCTCCTGAAGCAGGTTCCTAGAAGTCGAAGATCGCACCCTTGGCGCTGTTCATGACGCACTGGTTGCCGAAGGTCTCCTCGTACTCCTCGGCCCCGGAGACCCGAACGGTGACCGGCCGGTACTCCATCGTGCAGAAGCCGTCTCTGGCCGAGGTCACGCTGGCGATGTCCCCGTGCTCGGCGATGAGGTCGCAGGCCTTCTCGGCCTTGGTGTGGCCGCCCCCGGCCGGGTCGCACGTCAGGGTCGTGGCGCGGTGCCAGCTGATGGCGGTGTCCTCGTGCCGCTCGACGGCGCCGAAGACCTGCAAGACGTACACGTCCGACCCGGCGGGCTCGGCGTGCGCGGGTGTGGCCAGGGCGAGCGCGACGGCGGTACACGCGACAACGGTGGCGGTGCGTATCACTGAAAACTCCCAGGGTGATGGAATCAGATGCACCACGAATAGTAAGCATTCAATGACTGAATGTCATGGGACTTCGGTAATCCGTTCCGTGAACAGACGAACCCCGCCCGGGGCCGGGCGGGGTTCACTGGCGCTGATACCTCGGGCTCAGGCCTTGAGCTGGAAGACGAGCTGGTCGACGCTGCCCACGTGGTCGCCGTGCAGGTTGGCCTTGTACCAGCCGGGCTGGGCCCTGGCGCTGCTGTCCCGGCAGTCGGTGAAGGAGCGGTCCAGGTCCCAGGTGATCGTGAAGTCGTGCGGGGTGCCCCGTTTGAGCTGGCGCTCCTCCTGGGCGTTGCCCTCCACGCAGTCCGCGGTGGAGTAGACGCGGTCGCTGCCGGACTCGATCCGCAGCTCGAACGCTTCGGGACCCACGTCCACGGTGCAGGTCTGGTCGGCGGTGTTGACCACGGTCACCTTGAACTCGGGGCTGGTACCGCCGCCGTACACCTCGCGGTCGCTCTCCGCGAAGTCGAAGGTGACGACCACGTCCTGGGGACGGCACGGGTCCTCGGGGCGCTCGGGTTCGGGGGCCTCGGCCGAGCCGCCACCGGAGCCGTTCCCTCCGTCCTCGCCGTCCGCGCCGTCCGCGCTGTCCTCGTCCGCCGAAGGGGACGGGGAGGGCGAGGCGGACGGTTCCTCGTCGTCTTCCCCGGTTTCGGGGCCGGAGGGCTCGTCGGCTGGCACACTGGGGGAGGCTTCGGGGGTATCGACACTCGCCTCGGAGGAGCCCGCCGGTTCCGCTTCGTCCCCGGTGTTCCGGAAAGCGAGCGCGACCAGCGCGAACACCAGCATTACGCCAGCCAGCACGAAGGCCCGTCGTTTCCAGTAGGTCTCGCGGCTGACAGGTGCTGGTTGTCCGGTACTTGACGCCATGGGCCGTAGTATTGCGGTTTTGCACGCCACTCACCTACTCAACCCGCCGATTTACCGTTAAAGATGAGCGATAACCCTTACAGCACCGCGATTCTGGCGTGGTACGAGTCCAACGCCCGAGACCTTCCCTGGCGTACCCCGGACGCCTCCCCCTGGTCCGTCCTGGTCAGCGAGATCATGCTCCAGCAGACCCCCGTCGTGCGGGTTCTCCCCGCCTGGGAGGCCTGGATGGAGCGTTGGCCCACCCCCGCGCACCTGGCCAAGGAGCCCTCGGGTGAGGCGGTCCGCATGTGGAACCGGCTCGGCTACCCGCGCCGGGCCCTGCGTCTGCACGCCTGCGCCGTGGCCATCACCGAGGAACACGACGGCCAGGTCCCCGACGACCACGCGACCCTGCTCTCGCTCCCCGGGATCGGCGCCTATACCGCGGCCGCCGTGGCGAGCTTCGCCTACGGCCAGCGGCACGCGGTTCTGGACACCAACGTGCGCCGCGTCCTGGCTCGGGCCGAAACCGGGATCGAGTACCCGCCGAAAACCCAGACCAAGGCGGAGACCGCCCTGGCCGAGTCGCTACTGCCGCCGACGGCCTCGGTGGCGGCCCGCTGGGCCGTGGCCGTGATGGAGCTGGGGGCCCTGGTCTGCACCGCACGCTCCCCGCGCTGCGCGGACTGCCCCATCGCCGGGCAGTGCGCCTGGAAGCTCGCGGGCAAACCCGCCCATGACGGGCCGCCCCGGCGCGGGCAGACCTACGCGGGCACCGACCGGCAGGTGCGCGGCAGGCTCCTCGCCGTTCTGCGCGACTCGCCCGACCCGGTGGTCAAGGACGCGCTGGACGCGGTCTGGGACGACCGCGTCCAGCGCGAACGGGCTCTGGACGCCCTGGTCTCAGACGGCCTGGTCGACCCCCTGGACGACGGCCGGTACGCCCTGCCGGGGTAGGGCGGGCGCTCAGTTCCTCCGGGCGTCGGTCTCGTCGGAGAGCGCGGCCTCGACCTCTTCCTGGGTCTGGTCGACCGCACCGCTGCACGCGGCACCGGGTTCGGGCACGTTCGGGCTCTGCTCGTACTCACGCAGGAACTCGCCCAACCGCGGGTCGTCGGCCTCGTCCAGCTGGAGCTGGACGCCCCAACCCGAGGCCACCACGGCCGAGGGCAGGCCCTCCATCGGGCTGACGATCACGTAGGAACCGGGCGTGTGGAGGTCGGTCAGCGTCTGGACGTCGGTGACGGACAGGTCCGGGTCGTAGGTGATCCAGACCGCGCCGTGCTCCTGGGAGTGAACGGCCAGCTCAGGCATGACGGGGGCGGCGTAGACCCCGCAGTTCTGCCACGTGGGGTAGTGCTGGCCACCCGCCGGCGGGAACTGGTCGTAGTCGACCTTCTCCCCGATATCCACGTGTGAGTAGTCCAGGATCTCGAAGGTCTCCACGCCGTCGATACCCGGCTCCCCGCCCCCTGCCACGCCGCCTCCGGAGGCGGAGCCGGAACCAACCGCCCCGTTGTACAGCCACACTCCGCCGAAGACCGCACCGCCCGCCAGGACCAGCGCGAGCGCGATCCCGCCGACGATCAGCCACGGCGAGGCACCGCGTTTCGGCGGAGGAGGACCGCCGGGGTACCCCTGAGGCGGGTATCCGGGAGGGGGCCCTTGCGGCGGGTAGCCGGGCGGCTGGCCCTGCGGCGGGTAACCAGGCGGTGGGTAACCGGGGCCGGGCGCGGGCCCCTGGCCGTATGCAGGCCCCTGAGGCGCTTGGTACGCCCCCGGAGGGCCGTGAGGGGACGGAGGGCCGGGCGGAGGCCCCTGCGGCGGCTGAGCGCCGCCCTGGCGGGGATCGTTTGGATAGGCCACGGTCCGCACCCTAGCGTTTCCGCCCCTGCCCGCGCTCTCCCCGGGAACGCCGACGGGGGCACCCCTCGCTAGGGATGCCCCCGTTCTCAGACGGTGGCCGGTGCGGAACCGACCGGCGGTGCTACTGCTTACTCACCCTTGGTGGCGGACTCCACCTCGGGGGTGTCCGGAACCGAGGCGGGCTTCGGCACACCCTTGAAGGTGAACTTGGCGTCCGTGCCCTCGCCCTCGGCGTCGATCACGACGATCTGACCCGCCTTGAGGTCGCCGAACAGGATCTTCTCGGACAGCTGGTCCTCGATCTCCCGCTGGATCGTGCGACGCAGCGGCCGCGCGCCCAGGACCGGGTCGAACCCGCGCTCGGACAGGATCTTCTTCGCCTTGGGGCGGAGCTCGATGCCCATGTCCCGCTCCTTGAGGCGACTGTCCAGGCTCGTGATCATCAGATCCACGATCTGGAAGATCTCCTTCTCGGTCAGCTGGTGGAAGACGATGATGTCGTCCACACGGTTGAGGAACTCCGGCCTGAAGTTGGTCTTGAGCTCCTCGCTGACCTTCGCCTTCATCCGCTCGTAGTTGGTGTTGGCGTCGTCCTCCTTGGCGAAGCCCATGGCCTGGCCCTTGGAGATGTCCCGCGTACCCAGGTTGGTCGTCATGATGATGACCGTGTTCTTGAAGTCGACGATGCGACCCTGGGCGTCGGTGAGACGACCCTCCTCCAGCACCTGGAGCAGAGAGTTGAAGATGTCGTTGTGGGCCTTCTCGATCTCGTCGAACAGGACCACGGAGAACGGCTTGCGGCGCACCTTCTCGGTGAGCTGGCCGCCCTCTTCGTAGCCGACGTAGCCGGGAGGCGAACCGAACAGCCGCGAGACCGTGTGCTTCTCCATGAACTCGGACATGTCGAGCTGGATCAGCGCGTCCTCGTCCCCGAACAGGAACTCGGCCAGGGTCTTGGACAGCTCGGTCTTACCCACACCGGACGGACCGGCGAAGATGAACGAACCACCGGGGCGCTTGGGGTCCTTCAGACCGGCGCGGGTACGGCGGATCGCCTGGGAGAGCGCCTTGATGGCGTCCTCCTGGCCGATGACCCGGCGGTGCAGCTCGTCCTCCATGCGCAGCAGGCGCGAGCTCTCCTCCTCGGTCAGCTTGAAGACCGGGATGCCGGTGGAAGCGGCCAGAACCTCGGCGATGAGCTCCTCATCGACCTCGGCCACGACGTCCATGTCGCCGGCCTTCCACTCCTTCTCCCGCTGCGCCTTCTTGTTGAGCAGCTGCTTCTCGTCGTCACGCAGGGACGCGGCCTTCTCGAAGTCCTGCTCGTCGATGGCCGATTCCTTGTCGCGGCGCACACCGGCGATCTTCTCGTCGAACTCGCGCAGGTCCGGCGGAGCGGTCATCCGGCGGATGCGCATCCGGGAACCGGCCTCGTCGATGAGGTCGATCGCCTTGTCCGGCAGGAACCGGTCGCTGATGTAGCGGTCGGCCAGCTGCGCGGCGGCCACGAGGGCGCTGTCGGTGATCGAGACCCGGTGGTGGGCCTCGTAACGGTCGCGCAGGCCCTTGAGGATCTCGATGGCGTGCGTGATCGTCGGCTCGTCCACCTGGATCGGCTGGAAGCGGCGCTCGAGTGCCGCGTCCTTCTCCAGGTACTTGCGGTACTCGTCGAGCGTGGTCGCACCGATGGTCTGGAGCTCACCCCGGGCCAGCATGGGCTTCAGGATGGAGGCGGCGTCTATGGCACCTTCCGCCGCGCCCGCTCCGACCAGGGTGTGCAGCTCGTCGATGAAGAGAATGATGTCACCGCGGGTGCGGATCTCCTTGAGCACCTTCTTGAGGCGCTCCTCGAAGTCACCGCGGTAGCGGCTGCCCGCGACCAGGGCGCCCAGGTCGAGCGTGTAGAGCTGCTTGTCCTTGAGCGTTTCCGGGATCTCACCCTTGACGATCTTCTGGGCCAGGCCCTCGACGACCGCGGTCTTACCGACACCGGGCTCACCGATCAGCACCGGGTTGTTCTTGGTGCGCCGCGAGAGCACCTGCATGACGCGCTCGATTTCCTTGTCCCGGCCGATGACCGGGTCGAGCTTGGACTCACGCGCGGCCTGCGTCAGGTTGCGGCCGAACTGGTCCAGCACCAGCGAGGTGGAGGGGGTGGACTCGGAGGAGGCGCCGGTGGCCTGCGGCTCCTTGCCCTGGTACCCGTGCAGCAGCTGGATGACCTGCTGGCGGACCCGGTTGAGGTCCGCGCCGAGCTTCACGAGGACCTGGGCGGCGACGCCCTCGCCCTCGCGGATCAGGCCCAGCAGTATGTGCTCGGTACCGATGTAGTTGTGGCCGAGCTGAAGCGCCTCGCGCAGCGACAGCTCAAGGACCTTCTTGGCGCGCGGGGTGAAGGGGATGTGCCCCGACGGCGCCTGCTGGCCCTGACCGATGATCTCCTCAACCTGCTGCCGAACCGCTTCGAGGCTGATACCAAGACTCTCCAGAGCCTTGGCGGCGACACCCTCACCCTCGTGGATGAGGCCGAGCAGGATGTGCTCCGTACCGATGTAGTTGTGGTTGAGCATCCTGGCTTCTTCCTGAGCCAGAACCACCACTCGCCGCGCGCGGTCGGTAAACCTCTCGAACATGTTCGTCGCTCCTCTACAGAGCGGTCAGGCGGGGACGGTCATTACCGACCCAACTCTTCCGCATATAGGCCCCACAGGGATTAACCGCCCCGGGGAGCGCTGCCGCACCCGTCCACCTTGCCGACGGCTGCCGACAGGGTGGACGTCTCCGTACGGGCGACCGCAGCCGTCCGTGCCAGAGACTTTCCCCGACGATAGGGCGTTCACCCAACATCCAACTACCAATTGACGCGTCAGATTTCCCTGTACGCCGAAGGCGAACGGCCCGGACACTCCCATCCATCACGAGAGTGCCCGGGCCGCACGTGCGTATGCCGGATTATCGGCTCTAAGCGAACAAGCCGAAGGCGTGTTGTTCTTCAAGCGGAAATTACCGACCCCGCGGACTCCTCCTCGACGGTGTCGCGGAGGTCACCGCGCGGCGCATGCGGCAGTCGCCGTCGCCGACGACCGGCGGAGGGGCCGGGGTCGGACCGCACACTTCCCAGGGTCCGGGCCGAGATCCGTCCCTGCCGGGGTTCGCGTCCCTTCGCACTCCCCCGCACCCCGGTGTCACGGGCTCTCGGCGGCGCGGGTCCCGACGGGACGGGGTCCGTCGCCGACGGATACCGGTGATCCGGTTTCTCCGGCGACTCGAACTCCCTCGCTCATAGGACGTCCGGGCCGAATCGGGCCTCGGGGTGCGGGGGTCAGGGACAGCGAACAGCAGGGCCTGGGGCGAAATTTCGATCAAGACCTGACAACATTTCGGCCGCCCGGGTCAGTGGCAAACCTAACCCTTGATGGCCTCATATTCGGCGACGATGGCAGCGGGGATACGGCCACGCTCATTGACGGGCTTCCCAGCGGCCTTCGCCCACGCGCGAATCTCCGCGCTGCGCTCACGGCTGGGAGCATTCCGGCTTCCGCGCCGAGCGGCACCGCGAACCTGCTTCGCCGGGGCCTTACGGGAGGCCTCGACGAACGGGCTAAGGGCCTCGCGGAGCTTGGCGGCATTACCCGCGCTGAGGTCGATTTCGTACGTCGATCCATCGAGACCGAACGTCACCGTCTCCTCGGCCTCGCCGCCGTCGAGGTCGTCGACCAGGAAAACCTGGACCTTCTGTGCCATGGAATCAAACCTTTCAGAAGAGCGGTGTCTCCACACCTGAATATAAAGCTATCTCGCGAGAACGCGAAAGACAATTCCCGGCGCGCCAGAAATCCTCCGAGACCGGATCGAGAGGATTCGGGGTCACCGGAGCAGCACGAGGCGGCGAGTTGGCCCGCACACACGGGTATCCCTCGCGGGCGGGGGTACTCGGTGCCGGTTTCAGCCCGGCACCGTATCTAACGACCGTCGGATTCGCTACGTTCCCCGTCCCGGGCAATCGGCGTCTCATTCGCCGCCCCGGCCTCCTGGACCTCGGCCGAGCGCTTGTCACCCGCACCGGACTCACCGGTCTCATCGTCGCTGACCAGGCTTCCGTCCATCCTGCGCGGTGCCATCTCCTTGCGCAGCAGCTGGATGACGAAGGCACAGAACACGGACCCGACAACCACCGGCGGGATGAGCGCGGACAATACGTCGATCAGTCCGGGGGGAAGCACCGATGACAAAAAGTCGCCCATCGAAGCGGCCTACCCTTCCTGGTTGTTACTTATTGCAGCAAATACCCGACTCAGGGTTCGGGACACTCCCGGGGGATGGCGCTCCGGCACGACCGGGCAAACGCATACCAGACATCATAGACATCGTTTGCCCCCGGTTTGACACCGGACGTACCCGAGACGTCCCGGCAAAGCCTGATGGCGACCAATGTCCGGTCGGCTGTTACACCCTCGCGCGGCAAGACTCCCCGCAGTGCGACGGTCGAGCACTGGCGGCATCCGGCAAATCCGAGATGCTGAACGTCTCACTCTCACTTCACCGGGTAACCGGCGATCCGAGCGGACGCAGGTACACATTACCTGCCTTGTTCCACACGCATACCACCCGGTGCACTTAAGCGCCCACAGCGGCCCGAGGAGGCCGCGAACCGTTCAGAAGGGGAAGGATGTCCTATCCGGGGTCCAAATCCTTTAGCCGGCCGCGCCCGACTGACTCTCGTCGAGGTGTACAAGCATGCGAGTGTTCCCCAGGGTGTTGGGTTTGACCCGCTCCAGGTCGAGGAATTCGGCCACTCCCTCGTCATAGGAACGCAGGAGTTCCTCGTAGACGCGGAAGGAGACCGGGGTGCCCTGGATCGGGGCAAAGCCGTGTTTGGCGAAGAAACCGGTCTCGAATGTCAGACAGAACACACGCCGCACACCCAACCCGCGCGCGGTGTCCAAAAGCTCGGTCACGATTCGGTGACCGACGCCGAAACCGCGTAGGGAGGGGTCGACTGCGACGGTGCGCACCTCCGCGAGGTCCTCCCAGAGGACGTGGAGGGCTCCGCAGCCGACCACA
This sequence comes from Nocardiopsis exhalans, assembly GCF_024134545.1. Classification (GTDB taxonomy): domain Bacteria; phylum Actinomycetota; class Actinomycetes; order Streptosporangiales; family Streptosporangiaceae; genus Nocardiopsis; species Nocardiopsis exhalans. The sequence continues at coordinate 1,014,303 of NZ_CP099837.1, read as the reverse complement.
CTCAGCTCGCCCTCCTCCGGCGGGAGCCCGCCCGGTGTGTCGTCGGGCAGTGTCTCCGCTTCGGCCACCCAGAACTCCTGGATGTCCTCGTAGAGGTTGACGGTGCTCTTGGAGAGCACTCTCCGGTCGACGGAGTAGGTGTCGACGAGGCGGCGGATGTGGGTGACGTCGCGCGTCCTGGCGCGACGGACCCGGACATGACGAACGGGCATAGCCGGACCAGACTACGCCTACGCGGCCTCACCCCGGAACGCTCTTCATCCGGTGCTCGGCGACGCTCGGCTTCCTGGGCCGGCATGCCCGCGGTGTCTCCCGGCGATCACCGGGAAGCGCCTCCTACTGGTACTCGGTCATCGGAGCATCAGATCAGCTGGCGCCTCGCGGCCCACACGACCGCCTCGATGGGTGTGTTCACGCCGAGCACGTCGCAGATGTTGCGAATGCGTCGGCGCAGGGTTCGGGCGCTGAGCTCGAGGTGCCGAGCGGCCACTTCGGTGGTGACACCGGTGGCGATCTCGGCGAGCAGCTCCAGCTCCTCATGACTCAGCTCAACCGGCGTGTAGGCGCCGTTGAGCGTGTTCTCACGCGACCGAGCCTGAAGGGGAACCACGTTCTCTCGGTGCTCTCGCGGCGAGAGGGTGTTCTGGTCCTCAACGGTACGTCGTACGAGTGTGGCCTGTTCCACTCCGTCCTCCCTCATCCATGTGAGTGCGGAACATCAACTCGTCACCGAACGGTCAAGCGCGTCCGACTGGCTGTCGGTGCGGGTGAGTCCCGGCCACCCCTGCCCTCTCCCGAAACCCCTCTGGCACAGGGGTGGGAGTCGGAGGGGAGCACAAGGACACACGAACCCCGGACGCTGAGGCCTGGGACGGACAGACCACACCGTGGGTGCGTGCGCGGCGGATTCCGGGACCTCCTCTGGCCCCGAACCCTTGCTCACCGTTGTTCTCGATCAATTCGGCAAACTCGCGGACCAAGGCCCGCCCTCAGCACGCTAGGCGCAGTGGATGATACCGTCAAGGCCCTATAAATCACCATGCGTGATCAAGTGGGCCCACTGGGTCACAGAGTCACGGGCATGGAAATACCCCGCCCCCGCTGACCTGCGTAAACAATCTTCACCAAAAGCGAGATCGCGGTAACCGAACTCCCAGGGGAAAAACTGCTCCCTGTCCCAGAGCGCATCCACTCCTGGCTGGGTTTTTGTTCCGTATGACCGGCAAGTGAGCCAGTTCTCGTGCCCTTCACCACATTCCCGCAGGCGGGCGGGTACGACTCGGGGCCGCCGCACGCCAGGTGCGACGGCCCCGAATGTGGCCTTTCGGTCATCCCTCTATCGAGATTCGCCCTCTCCCCTTTTCCGTCAAGCGGGGGCCAAGGGAGGGCGGCTAGTCCCCGGAGGGCTTCACGATCGGGAAAAGCACAGTTTCCCGAATGTTCTTACCGGTGAAAGCCATCAGCAGGCGGTCGATCCCGACGCCCACACCGCCGGAGGGCGGCATGCCGTACTCCAGGGCGCGTAGGAAGTCCTCGTCCAGCTGCATCGCCTCGGGGTCGCCCTCCGCGGCCATCAGCGACTGCTCGGTCAGGCGGCGGCGCTGCTCGACCGGGTCCACCAGCTCGGAGAAGCCCGTGCCGAGCTCCATGCCGAAACCGATCAGGTCCCACTTCTCGGTGAGCAGCGGGTCCTCTCGGTGCTGGCGGGTGAGCGGGCTCGTCTCCAGCGGGAAGTCGCACACGAACGTGGGCTGGACGAGCGTGTGCTCCACCAGCTCCTCGAAGATGTGCTCGACCAGCTTGCCCGGGCCCCACTCGTGGCTGTACTCGACGCCCTTGGCCTCGGCCAGACGGCGGACGTCCTCGATCGGGGTGCGCGGGGTGACCTCGGCGCCCAGGGCCTCGGAGACCGAGCCGTACAGCGTGATCCGCGGCCACTCCCCGCCCAGGTCGAAGGTCTGGCCGTCGCGCTCGATCGTGGTGGAGCCGAAGACCGCGCGGGCCGCCTCCTGGATGAGCTCGCGGGTCACCTCGGCCATGTCGTTGTAGTCGGCGTAGGCCTGGTAGAACTCCAGCATCGTGAACTCGGGGTTGTGCGTGGAGTCCGCACCCTCGTTCCGGAAGTTCCGGTTGACCTCGAAGACCTTCTCCAGGCCGCCCACGACCAGCCGCTTGAGCGACAGCTCGGGGGCGATGCGCAGGTACAGGTCCATGTCGTAGGCGTTGATGTGCGTGACGAACGGACGCGCCGTGGCGCCGCCGTGCACGCGCATCAGCATCGGGGTCTCGACCTCGATGTAGTCGCGGTTGCTCAGCCCTTCCCTGATCGCCCGGATGGCGGCCGAACGGCTGCGCACCATCTGCTGCGACTCGGGGTTGACGATGAGGTCCACGTAGCGCTGGCGCACCCGGGCCTCGGGGTCACTCAGTCCCTTGTGCTTGTCCGGGAGCGGGCGCAGGCACTTGGCCGTCAGCGTCCAGCCACTCACCAGGACGGACAGCTCACCGCGGCGGGAGGTGATGACCTCGCCCTCCACACCCACGTGGTCGCCGAGGTCGACGTCGGCCTTCCAGGCGTCAAGGCTCTCCTTGCCGACCTGGTCCAGGGACAGCATGATCTGCACGTCCCCGGTCTCGTCTCGCAGGGTCGCGAAGCACAGCTTGCCGCCGGAGCGGTAGAGCATGACGCGACCGGCGATGGCGACCTTCGCCCCGGTGTGGGTGTCGGGCTCCAGGCCCTGGTGTTTCTCACGCACGGGGCCGATCGACGTCGTCCGCGGGTAGTTCACGGGGAAGGGGTCGATGCCCTCCTCCCGGAGACGGTCCAGCTTCTGCCGCCGGACCCGCATCTGTTCGGGCAGGTCGTCGTAGTCGTCGTGCGTGTCATTCACGGCCACGATCCTACCGGCGCCCGCGCCCCCGACGGCACGCGTTACACGGCCTTCCGACCGCCGGGGCGGGGCACGGTTTCGGCCCCTTTCCCGAAGATGATCTTGCTACCAGAAGCGAAATCAGCGCCGAACTTGCTTCTGGTAGCAAGATCACCGGGAATGAGGGGGTTTCGGAAGCAGCGGACAGCCCTCAGGCGCAGGTTACGGACACCCTGGCTCGCACAGAGCCCACACCACAGCGCTGAACCCCACCCTCGCCGCCGCTTGTCCGATGGCACGCATGACCGGCCGCGACACGCGACCCGATCCCCGCAGGCCTGGGAAACCGGGACCTTCGCCGCCGCTTTTCGTTACCCGCCTTGACCAGCCGCGACACGGCCAAGCGTTGGGCACAGGGCTGGGGAAGGCACCGGCCGAAGGCCGAAGCAGTTGGGCCCTTCGGGCCCCTTTTCGGGCCCGTTGGCCACCCCGGACCACTCCTCCCCCGTTTCCCGACAGCCGCCCACCGCCGTCGTAGCGAAGCGGGTCAAAGTGGAGCGCCCGCAGCGAAGCGAGGACGAACGACCTTGACGCGCGCAGCGCAGACGGCCACACTCACGCGGCGGGAAACGGGGGAACCCCAACCCAGGCCCCAGGCCCCAGACCCCACACCGGAATTAACCAACAGCATCCTGAACCTCCGGCCCCCGGACCTCGCCGCCTCGAACCGCCCCACCTCAGCCCGTGTTGCGTTCGAAGACCAGCCGCAGGCCGATCAGGGTGAGCCAGGGCTCGTGGACGTCGACCGTCTCGCACTCGCCCACCACCGTCGAGGCCAGGCCGCCGGTGGCCACCACGGTGACGTCGTCCGGGTTGTCAGTGAGCTCGCCGACCATGCGGTCGACGATCCCGTCCACCTGACCGGCGAAACCGAAGACGATTCCCGAACGCAGCGCCTCCGTGGTGTTCTTGGCGATGGCCGCGCGCGGCTTGACGATCTCCACCATGTGCAGCTGAGCCCCGCGCCGGGAGAGGGCGTCCACCGAGATGTCGATCCCCGGGGCGATGGCCCCGCCCACGTACTCGCCCTTGACGCTGACCGCGTCGAAGGTGGTCGCGGTGCCGAAGTCCACCACCACGCTCGGCCCCCCGTAGAGGTGGCTGGCGGCCAGCGCGTTGATGATCCGGTCGCTGCCCACTTCCTTGGGGTTGTCCATCCGGATCGGCACGCCCGTCTTCACACCGGGTTCGACAATCACCGCGGGCAGGTCACCGAAGTGACGGCGGAACATGTCCCGCATCTCGTGCTGGACGGAGGGGACCGAGCAGCACATCGCGATGCCTTCGACCTCGGTCAGGTTGCTCAGGGAGCTACCGTCGATGAGCCCGCGCAGGACCACGGCCCACTCGTCCGCCGTGCGCCTGGTGTCGGTTCCCACCCGCCAGTGTTCGAGAAGGTCGTCGGCCTCGAACAGACCAAGGACCGTCTCGGAGTTACCGACGTCGATCGCGAGCAGCATTCTGGGGGCCTCACTGGTCGAATTGGTGTGTACCAAAGGAATCTTCCACCAAGTGGGCCGATCACAACAGGTCGAGCGCGATATCCAGTGCCGGGCTGGAGTGCGTGAGCGCGCCGACGGCCAGGTAGTCCACACCCGTGCGGGCGACGTCGGCGGCGACGTCGAGAGTGAGTCCGCCGCTGGACTCCAGCCGGGCCCGGCCGTTGACCAGGGCCACCGCCTCGGTCAGCTGCTCCACAGTGAAGTTGTCGAGCAGGATCTCCTCGGCCCCGGCGGCCAGCGCGTCCTCGATCTGGTCGATCCGGTCCACCTCGACCTCCAGCGGAAGGTCGGGGAAGCGCTCGCGGATGGCGCGGACCGCCGCGCCCACTCCCCCGGCGGCGACCACGTGGTTGTCCTTGATCAGTCCGGCGTCGCTGAGGCTGTAGCGGTGGTTGACCCCGCCGCCGCAGCGCACCGCGTACTTGTCGAGGGCGCGCAGCCCCGGGGTGGTCTTTCGGCTGTCCCGAATGCGCGCTCCGGTCCCGACCACCGCGTCCGTCCAGGTGCGGGTGGCGGTGGCGATGCCGGACATGTGGGTGAGCAGGTTCAGCGCGGTGCGCTCCGCGGTGAGCAGGTCGCGGGTGCGGGCGGTGACGGTCATGAGGACGTCGCCGCGCTTGACGGAGTCACCGTCCGACGCCTGCCGGGAGACCTCCAGGGCGCCCTCGGCGACCAGCCAGAAGACGAGCTCGGCGAGGGGGAGGCCGCTGACGGTGCCGTCTGCGCGAGCCACCACGTGGGCGGTACGGACCTGGTCGGCGGGGATGGTCGCCACCGTGGTGACGTCGATGCGCGGGCCCGCGGTGAGGTCCTCGGCCAGGGCGCGGCGGACGGTGTCCACGTGGGACTGGTGCGGGGCGGTCCACGGGAGGGTGAACTCGGCGCGCGCCTCGACGTGCCCTTCGCTTGGGGCCTCCGGCCGGGCGAGGGGGAAGGCGATGGTGTCGAGCTCGGCCACGAGGGCGGGCGGGAGGGAGGGCTGCCAGGTCTCGTCGGTGGTCACGATCGAGTCCCCTTCCAGTCGGACGACCACGGGCCGCACGCGCAGCTCGGGTCGGGGTTCGGGTGCGTCGGCGCGCTGGTGGGAGCCCCGGCTCTCGGTGCGGTGCCGGGCGGCGGCGGCCACGAGGCGGGCCACGGTGAGCAGGTTGGTGGCCTCCCAGGCGGCGACGTCGGGGGCGACGTGCTCGGCGGGGGCTGCCAGGTCGTCGAGCCGGGCCACGAGTTCGGCCAGGCCCTCGCCGGTGCGCAGGACCCCGGCGTCGCGGGACATCAGGGTACGGACCGTGGCGGAGGTGGCCGGGTCGACCAACGGTGTGGTCATGCCCAGGGGCTGCGCCTCACCCGAATCCCGTGCCGGGGCGTCGGCCAGCCGGGTGGCGATCCGATCGGCGTAGACCAGTCCCTCCAGCAGGGAGTTCGAGGCCAGGCGGTTGGCCCCGTGCACGCCGGTGCGGGCGACCTCGCCGACGGCCCACAGGCCGGGGACCCCGGTGCGGCCGTCGATGTCGACCTCCACGCCGCCGGAGGCGTAGTGCGCGGCCGGGGCGACCGGGATGGTCCGGTCGAGCGGGTCGATGCCGTGGGCGCGGCAGGAGGCCAGGATGGTCGGGAACCGCTTCTCCCAGGTGGCCCGGCCGAAGTGGCGGGTCTCCAGGTAGACGTGATCGGTGTCCTGCTCGGCCATGGTTCGGGCGATGGTGCGGGCCACGACGTCGCGCGGGGCGAGGTCGCCGAGCTCGTGCACCCCTTCCATGATCCGATGACCCTCGGCGTCCACGAGGTAGGCGCCCTCGCCGCGCAGGGCCTCGGAGACGAGCGGCTGGCGGCCGCGCGCGTCCGGGCCCAGCCACAGGACCGTGGGGTGGAACTGGATGAACTCCAGGTCGCGCAGGCGGGCCCCGGCCCGGGCGGCCAGGGCGAGCCCGTCCCCGGTGGACACGGGCGGGTTGGTGGTGGCGGCGAAGACCTGCCCCATGCCGCCGGTGGCCAGCACGACCGCGGGGGCCAGGACGGCGCCGACGCCGTCGCGCTTCCCCTCACCCATGACGTGCAGGGTGGCGCCGTGCACCGCGCCGCTGCCCGGGTCGCGCAGGGCGTCCAGGGCGATGGCGTGCTCGACGACCTCGACGCGCTCCTCGGCCAGGACGGCCTGGACCAGGGCGCGCTGGATCTCGGCGCCGGTGGCGTCACCGCCCGCGTGGGCCACCCGGTCGGCGCGGTGACCGCCCTCGCGGGTCAGGGAGAGCTCGCCGTCGTCGTCACGGTCGAACTCCGCGCCCAGGCCGATCAGCCAGCGCAGGGCGTCGGGGCCCTCGGTGGCCAGAACGTTGACCGCGTGGGGGTCGCACAGTCCGGCCCCGGCCAGGAGGGTGTCGACCATGTGGGCGACCGGCCCGTCCTCGGGCGCCATGGCCGCGGCGATACCGCCCTGGGCGTAGGCGGTGGAGCCGGTGGAGAGCCGGTCCTTGGTGACCAGGACGACCCGGCCCGACCCGGTGCGCCGCACGTAGCGCAGGGCGGTGCTCAAACCCGCGATCCCCGAACCGACCACCGCGACGTCGGCGCGGACGGCCCAACTGGGTTCGGGGGCCTCGATCCGGGTCTGTCCGGCAGAGCTCATCTGGGGTCTCTTTCCGCGAGGGTGACCGACACGTTGTCGATGAGTCGGGTGGTGCCCACCCGGGCGGCGACGGCCAGGACGGCCTCGCCCCGGTGGTCGGCGGGGGCGTCGGCGAAGGTGGCCGGGTCGACCAGCGCCAGGTAGTCGAGCTCGACCGGAGGGGTGGCCTCGGCGGCCTCGTCCAGGACGGCGCGAGCCGCTTCGCGGACGGCCTCGGCGCCCGCGGGCGCGGCCTCGGCGCCCGTGCGCAGGGCCCGGGACAGGGCCAGGGCACTGGTGCGCTGGGCGGCGTCAAGGAAGACGTTGCGGCTGGAGGAGGCCAGGCCGTCGGGGTCGCGCAGGGTGGGGGCGCCGACGATCTCCACGGGCAGGTTCAGGTCGGCGACCAGGCGGCGGACCAGGGCGATCTGCTGGGCGTCCTTGGCACCGAAGACGGCGAAATCCGGGCGGACCAGGTTGAACAGCTTGGAGACCACGGTGAGCACACCGGTGAAGTGGCCGGGGCGGGAGGCGCCCTCCAGGCGTTCGCCCATGGCGCCCGCGTCGACGGTGACCATCTGCGGAAGCGGGTACATGGTGGCGACCTCAGGGGCGAAGACCACGTCCACGTCCTCCTCACCGCACAGCGCGGTGTCGCCGGGCAGGTCGCGCGGGTAGCGGTCCAGGTCCTCGTTCGGGCCGAACTGGAGCGGGTTGACGAAGATGCTGACCACCACGGTGTCGGCCTGTTCACGGGCCAGCCGCATGAGGGTGCGGTGGCCGCCGTGCAGGGCTCCCATGGTGGGGACCAGGCCCACCCGGCCCGCGTCGGCCAGGGCCCGGCGCAGTTCCGCGGGCGTGCGGACGACGGCGGGAGCGCCAGCTGGCCTGCCCGAGGATCCGGGCGGAGCGGTTTCGGTCATGGTTCTCTCCTTGCTGGTCTGCCTGGGCCGCATCGTGTCCGGGCCGGTGCCCGGTACCCGTGCGTCCGCCGGTGCCGCGGGACACTGAGGACAGTGAGGGCAGTGAGGGCAGTGAGAATCGTGCTGGTCGCGGTGGGCGGTCAGCGCCGCAGGACGTCCAACAGGCGTGCGGCGTCCTCGGGTTTGAGCATCCCCGCGTTGATGGCGCGGTCGGCGGTGAGCCGGGCGAGCTCGACGTAGCTGGCCACGCTCTCGGGCGCGGTCTCGCGCAGCTGCTCCACGTGTCCGGCCACGGTTCCGGCGTCACCGCGCAGAACGGGCCCGCTGAGGCCGTGGATGCCCAGGCGCAGGGCGTTGTCCAGGGCGGCGCTGAGCATGGGTGCGAGCATCCGGCCCGGTTCGGGAACCCCGGCCGCACTGAGCAGGGAGGCGCTGTCGGCGACCAGGGTGACCAGGTGGTTGGCCCCGCCCGCGAGGGCCGCGTGGTAGAGGGTGCGCTTGTCCTCGGCGATCCACACCGGCTCGGCGCCCATCTCGACCACCAGGGCCTCGGCGATGGGGCGGAGCTGTTCGGGCGCGGTCACACCGAAGGCACAGTTGGCGAGCCTGTCGATGTCCTCGTCCCGGCCGGTGAAGGTCATCGCCGGATGCAGGGCCAGAGGGAGGGCCCCGGCGATGGTGGCGGGGGCGAGGATCCCGTAGCCGTGGGCGCCGCTGGCGTGCACGATGATCTTGCCGCGCAGGTCGGTGCCGGTGGCGGCCAGGCCCTCGACCAGGTCGGGGAGGGCGTCGTCGGGGACCGTCAGCAGAACGAGGTCACTGGCTTCGGCCACCTGGGCGGGTTCGAGGATCCGCGCGCCGGGCAGGCGTCCCTCGACCCTGGCGACCGAGGCTTCGGAGACCGCCGAGGCGGCCACGACCTTGTGTCCGGCCCGCGCCAAGGCGTTGCCGAGGGCTGAGCCGACCCGGCCGGCCCCGACGACGCCGACGCGCAGGCGCGCGGGGCGCGCCTCTGTCGTCTCCATGTTCCGTGTCCCCTCATAGTCCGGTGCGTCCGCTTCTCCCCGCACCGTCTGAGCACACGATAGCCCTCCCGGACCGGTGACCAGCCGCCCCGCCCCCGGCGGAGGGTTCGGGCACAGGTCGGAATCGGGTAGGCGGGTCGGGTCACCCGACCCGCCTCCCACACCACCAGGCATGCGGGCCCGCACCTGGCGGTTCGTCAAGCCGTCTCAGACGACGACCGGCCCGGCCATCAAGGCCCGGACCCATGGATCCAGCTCTTGGGAACTGCGCCGTGGCCGCCTACGCACCAGCATGAAGCAGCTCTGAGGGAATGCACCCTCTCCGCCCCACGGTGGACCGGCTCTCAGACCGGCTTACAGCGATCATTACGACCCAACCGAGCAAGCCCCCTCCTTCTGCTCCACTCGACGTTCAGCCCTTCCTGACCTGCCGGTCAGTACTATGGCCTCTGCTGACTTCTGCCTGGTCAGACCCACCCTTGCGAGCGGACCCGTCGGCGCAGCGACAACTCAGCAAACCGACACCCAGACAGACCTCCCCGGATAAGAACAGCCACTTTCCCCCTACGCCTGCCGTGTTTACACCCCGACCGTCTTGACGGTGACGGGCTTCGCCATCCGTGGCTGGCTCACCCCGGTCGGACTGCCTCATACACGGTTCGTGTTCCTCAGTGCAGGGTTTCGCCTCGGGCTTCCTTCCGACCCCACCTCGCGATGACGCCGTTGCCTCCGGCTCGCGGTTGGCACCATCTCCTCCCGCAAGGGACTTTCACCCTCAAGCAACTGCCCATGCCGGGCGTACCACGCGAACGGGGGTGGGCACCGTCGCCCACCCCCGCGGGTGTCCACCGCACCCCTCTCGTCAGAGGGGACCCGGCAACTAGTTCTGGATGATCACCCCGGAGTTGACGCAGGAGCCCAGGGACTGGCCGAGGACGGCGTTGGAGTTGCCGCAGCCTTCGTTGGTGTTGTGCACGCCGTTGATGTAGGAGATGTTCCCGCTGGCGTTGGAGCCGTTGCCGGAGGTCCAGGCACCAGCGTGCGCCGCGGCCGGGGCGGCGGAGAGGAGGACCCCGGCGGAGGCGAGGACCACGGCACCGGCGGCGAGCGTCTTCTTCAGCACTACTTTGTCTCCTTCAATATCCGGGCGGGGGACCGTCCGGATTCGCAGTGACTCTACGGTGGCGCCCGGGGGCGCCGAGAAAGAAATTACCGACGCGGAAGCCTCATGAACATGCCCTGAACTGCATTGATCACAGAAAATCCACCCATGCTCACACTGGGTGCCAGAACACCACGGGCGGGTTCCGGACAAAGGCGGTGAGTTCGGCACTCCCGACGTGCGCGCAGCGTCACCGCCCATCCGGGTTGCAGTCAGGCACCAATGCCGTTTCCGGGCGTGCACCCGATCTCCGAGCACGGACTGCGCCCCGAAAAACAGGGCGCGCCCCTGAAACACAGGCCGCACCCCTGAAACACAGGCCGCCCCCCTGAAACACAGAAAAGGGCGCCACTCCGTCGTCACAGAGTGGCGCCCCTTGCGCGAAAAGCTCGCTGACCCAGGCCGGGTCGGATCAGTCGGGACGTCTCCGACTGGACACCCCCGCCCGCCAGGGCCGGGAAGTCAGAGTGCCGCTAGTTCAGCACCTTGGCGTCGGAGTTGGTGCAGGAAGCACCGGCGACACCCAGGACGGCGATGGCGTTGCCGCAGACGTTGATCGGCACGTCCAGGTCGGCGACGATCTGGTTGCCGCCGAGGATGCTGCCGTTGCCGGAGGTGAAGACGTTGCTGTTGGCCATGGCCGGGGCGCCGGCGAACAGGACGCTGCCAGCGGCAGCGGCGATGGCCGTGGCGGCGAGAGCCTTCTTCAGCATGTGTTTCTCCCGTCGGACCGGAGAGCAGGGGTGCCAACCGGTCGATAACGTTGACGATGTGTATGACAGTGAACACTCAACGTGTTCACCACTATTTAGCCACACTCGGTCGCCGCACGTGACCAGAACGCGGAAGAATTTTGCAGCCCTGACCTGGAAGTATCACCATGAGTGAGCAGACATGTCGGACATGAAACCCATAACTGGAACCCCCTGGGCATCATTATGTGACACACGCCACACTCACCTCTCGGGGGTGTCACCCTTCAGATCCTCCGATTCCTCACCCTCGTACCGCTTGGTCACCGACTCTCCGTGCATGGTTGCCCGAGTCGCCCACCGTTCCGTGCCCGCCGAAGGCACTCTGGCCCGCCTTCCGTACTCCACCAGAGCGTCCAGGAACCGACGTCCCTGCACCGCTTCCCGGGCCGGGGCACGGGCCGCGACAGGCCCCGGAGGTGTGTCCACGTCGACGGTCACCCTCCCCCTGATCCGCGCGATCGGCCCCGCCGACAGCCGCAGCGTCTGCATCCGCTCGACCGGGACGATCTCCGTCACCCGGCAGAACAGCCCGCGCACGCTCACGAACAGCCGCTCGTCCGTCCCCGCCGCGGTCGACAGCAGAGCGCGGTTGACCACCAGCGGCACCATCGCGGCCTCGCTCTCCGGGAACAGCTCGTTCACCAGCGAATACGCCCGCCCGAGCGGTGCGACCGGGAGCAGGTCCGTGGAGTCACCCTGGCGCGCCCCCGCGTACCCGGCCACCGTCGCCTCGACCCTGGCCACGCCGAGGGCCCGCCACAGCAGCGGCTCGACCACGCGCACGGCCTGGACCCGGCCGGGCGGGACCGTCTGCATGCGGCGCTGGAACATCCCGTAACGCAGCCGCAGCCCGTCCGAGGACAGCGAAGCGTAGAAGTCCGTGTAGCGGGCCAGCGGGCCCCAGTAGTAGCGCAGCAGCCCGAGGAGGAGCGGGACGGCCCCGCCCAGCACCCCGGGTTCGAGGAACACCAGGAACGCCGTGACCAGCAGGAGCAGCAGGATGAAGGACAGCAGCACCGGCACCCGGAAGGTGAGCGCGCCCAGGAGCAGCAGGAAGGGGAGGCGGTAGAAGGGCCACTCAGGCGCCTCGGGCGAGCGGCCCGGCAGTCCGGCGGCGTGCGCCAGCACCGCCACCCGCAGCCGTTCGGCCACCTTCCGGCGCAGGCAGCGCAACCGGATGGCACTCCCGTCACCGCCGGCCAGCTCGATCCGCAGCTCCGCCAGCCCGAACACCTGCATCAGCAGGGGCTGCACCACGTCCACCGCCTGGAGACGGCTCAGCGGGATCTCCCGGGAACTGCGCATGAGCAGCCCGCTGTGCACGACCAGGTGGTCCTCGCGCAGCCCGAAGGAGCCGTACCACCAGGCGGGCAGGGCATAGGCGAGGGAGCCGAACACCACCGCGACGGCCAGTACGAGCACCCAGGCGAAGCCGAACTGGGTCAGGATCGGCCCGACCAGCGCCACGAACACCAGGGTGACCGCGATGACCTGGAACGGGATGATCAGCCAGTGCGCGCGGAAGACCCCGGTGGTGACGTCGGCGACCTGCTGGGGCCGCGGCGGCGGCATCGGCGGCGGCCCGCCCCGGGCGTGGGGCGGTGGCAGCATCGCGGGCCCCCAAACGGGCGGCTGGCCGGGCGGCGGTCCGGGAGGTCCAGGCTGCGGTCCGGGAGGCCGAGGAGGTCCGGACGGTTGAGGTCCCTGCTGCGGGGCCCCGTACGGCGGGGGCCCGGGATGCTGCGGCGGTCCGTGCACTTACAACCCCGTTGAGAAGCTCTCGCTGCGCGCCGCGAGCCGGTCGCGCAGCTGGACGGCATCGGCGAGCGGAAGCCCCACCACGCGCGTGTCCGCGGTGCTCGCGGCGGTCCGCACCCGCACGGTCGCGATCCCCAGAGCCTGTTCGAGCAGGTCGGCGGTGACGTCCACGACCTGCATCCGGCCGTAGGGGACCACCACCAGCTGACGGACCAGCACCCCGTAGGTGAGGTACAGCTCGGCGGAGGCCTCGGCGTACCCCCAGGACCGCTGGAAGCGCCCGGCCAGGAACCACAGGACGACGGCGGTCACCAGCAGCAGCCCCGCCCAGACCCCGGCGAGCAGTGGCTGGCCCCACAGGAGCAGAAGCAGCACGCCCCCGCCGCCCACCGCCAGGCAGGCCGCACCGGTCACCAGTCGGCGGTACCAGGCCAACGCGGTCGGAAGCCGCTGCCAGGGCGCGTCCGCGGGCGCGGCGAAGGCGTCGTCCATGGAGCCGACGTGGGCCTCGTCCGCGGCGTCCACGGGGCCGGGCCGCACCTGGAGCCCGTCCGCCGACCGCTCCGGCTCGCCCTCGGCCGGCCGCTCCCGGTTCTCTTCCACTCGCGGTGGTGTCGGTTCACTGGTGTCCACTGCCTCAGTCAACCATCAGCGGGCAAGCCCCGCCCGAACCGGCTCGGCCGCTCCCCCGCCCTCCCCCTCCCGTGATCTTGCCGCCAGAAGCGCTGTACCACCGAAAACCCAAGGCGCCGAACTTGCTACCAGTAGCAAGATCACGGCTCAGGCGGGGCCCGGCGTGTCGTCGCGGTCCTCTTCGTCGTTCTCCGGCACCCGGCAGGCGTACTCCAGGTAGAGGGCGGCGGCCAGCAGCAGTCCGGCGGCCAGAGCGGTGCCCAGCGCGGTGAGGAAGACCTCGCGGTGGCTGGGCAGGTCCAGCCGTTCGGTGACCGCGAGCGCCGTCCCCGCGAAGTACCCGAGGGCCAGCGAGGCGAACAGCGCGCTCGCCTTGGCCAGGGCCACCAGCCGGGCCGCGCTGAGCGGCTCGATCGGTTCGGTCCCCGGCTCCCGCCGGATGCGGCGTGCGGTGCGCCCGGCCGTGAAGGCCTCGGCGAAGGCGAGCAGCAGCAGGGTCGGGATCGCCGACCACGGCATCATCGGCAGACCGCTCACCGCATTGGTGACCAGCAGCCCGGCCATCGCGCCGATGAGTACCAGCAGAACCGGGACACGCCACCCGGTCGGGGTGAGCGTGCCCCCGCCCTCACCCGACACGCTCCGCCTCCCCCGGCAGCCGCAGCCGCAGGTCCTCCCGGCGCCTCAGCCGCTGTTCGCCGCCGGTGTCCGCTTCCTCCACCCCGGCAAGCAGGACGGCGACCGGGGCCCGGCCGGGCAGGACCGCGGCGGGGTCCGTGTCCAGCCAGGGGCGCAGAACGAACGCGCGCAGGTGGGCGCGCGGGTGCGGCAGGGTCAGCTCGGGGTCGTCGTCGGTCAGACCGCCGAAGGCGATCACGTCCACGTCCAGGGTGCGCGGCCCCCACCGGACCTCGCGGACCCGTTCGAAGGCGCGCTCCGCCGACTGCGCCAGCTCCAGCAGCTCCTTCGGCTCGCCCTCGGCGTCCACGACCAGGACGGCGTTGAGGAAGGATCCCTGTTCGGGCCCGCCCACCGGGGCGGTCTCGTAGACCGGCGACACCGCCACGGGCGTGACGCCCGCACCGGCCACCAGCAGGTCCACGGCGCCCTGGAGGGTCGCTATCCGGTCCCCGAGGTTGGACCCCAGGGAGAGCACCGCACGGGTGGCCTCCGACCTCACTGTTGCCCCCTCTTTCCCCGCGTGACGGTGACCGCCACGTCCGCGAACTCGTGCTCGATGGGGGCCGACGGCTTGTGCACCGTCAGCTCCACGCCCTCCACCAGCGGTTCGGCCAGGCACACCCCGGCCAGCCGCTCGGCGAGTTTCTCGATCAGGTTCACCGGCTCACCCGTGACCACCGCGACCAGTTTGTCGGCGAGCAGGCCGTAGTGCACGGTGTCGCCGACGTCGTCGCTGGCCGCGGCGGGCGCCGTGTCCAGGTGGAGCACGGCGTCGATCACGAAGTCCTGGCCCTCGCGGCGTTCGAAGTCGAACACCCCGTGGTGGCCCCGGGCGGTCAGGCCGCGGAGCTCGATGCGGTCCCGCATCAGTCCTCGGCCTCCGTCTCGTCGTCGTCCTCCATGAGCACCGGCGAGGCGTGGTGCGACCACAACCGCCACCCCTGCTCGGTGTCGACGAACAGGTTGGTGGTGACCACCTGCCCGCCCGCCACGAACCCGGGGCTGCCGTCCTCGGCCGTCAGCACGTTCTCCTCGCAGGTCACCATGGCGATGTCGCCGCCGACCCCGATGTGCGTCTCGGTGAGTACGTACTGGATGTAGGTCACGTTGGCCATGATCAGCGACCAGGCGCGCATGATCTCGGTGCGGCCGCGCAGCAGCGGCCAGCCGGGGTTGACGCACACCAGGTCGGGGGCCTCGTGCTCCTCCGCCCACACGGTGCGCATCAGGTCGATGTCGCCGTTCTCGATCGCGCTGTAGAACTGCGCGTTGGCCTCGGCGACGCGCTCCATGACCTCCTGACGGGACTTCACAGGCCGCTCCGGTTCACGGTTCGGTCCCGGCCCTCTTCGAGCGCGGCACCGCCGTCGACCCAGGCCGCGGCCACCCGCACCGCGTCGGCGTTGGACCGGACGTCGTGCACCCGCACCGCCCAGGCACCCCGGTCGGCGGAGAGCGTGGTCACCGCCGCGGTGGCCGCGTCGCACTCGACGAAGGGCCGGTCCTCGCCCTTGGCGTCACCGAGCAGCCGGCTCAGGAAGCGCTTGCGCGAACCCGCCACCAGGACGGGTCTGCCCAGTTCGTGGAACCGGTCGAGATGCTGGAGCAGCGCCCAGTTGTGCGCCTGTTCCGGACGCTTGGAGAATCCCAGCCCCGGGTCCAGAACGATCTGGCCGGGGTCGACACCTGCGCTGATCATGGCCTCCATACGGTCGCGGAGCTCATCGAGGACCTCCTGGACAACATCCGTGTACACGGCACGGCTCTGCATGTCATGACTATGCCCACGCCAGTGCATCAACACGTAGGCGACACCGGAAGAAGCGACGAGTCGGGCCATTTCCGGGTCGGCCAGGCCGCCGCTGACGTCGTTGACCAGAACCGCACCGGCCTCGACCGCGCTCGCGGCCACCTCGGCCCGCATGGTGTCGACGCTGACCGCGATCCCGCGCGCGGCGAGCTCACGCACCACCGGCTCGACCCGGCGCAGCTCCTCGGCGGCCGAGACCCGTTGGGCGCCGGGACGGGTGGACTCACCGCCCACGTCGACGAGGTCCGCGCCCTCCTCGACGAGGTGCAGGCCGTGCTCGATCGCACGCTCGGGGTCGAACCAGGACCCGCCGTCGGAGAAGGAGTCGGGGGTGACGTTCACGACCCCCATGACCAGGCACCGCCCGCGGTCGGGCAGCCCCGGAAGTGTGTGTTTCGACGCCATGCGCATCACCCTACGCGTACGCCGAGGGGCCGGGGGCACACGGCCCCCGGCCCCTCGGCGGGTGTTGTCAGAGTGTGTCCGGACGCCGTCGCGGCACCGGATCAGCGCTGTCGGATCAGTGCCTCCGGAGCAGCGCCTGTCCGGTTCAGCGCCGGTCCAAAATCAGGCTCATGGCCTCCGACCGGGTGCGGTCGCTGCTGCGGAAGATGCCCCGCACCGCGGAGGTGACCGTCTTGGCCCCCGGCTTGCGCACCCCGCGCATGGTCATGCACAGGTGCTCGGCCTCGACCACCACGATCACGCCGCGCGGGTCGAGGTGCTCCATGATCGCGTCCGAGACCTGGCCGGTGAGGCGTTCCTGGACCTGCGGGCGCCGAGCGTAGACGTCCACCAGCCGGGCGAGCTTGCTCAGCCCGGTGATGCGACCGTGCGCGCCCGGGATGTAGCCCACGTGCGCGACCCCGTAGAACGGCACGAGGTGGTGCTCGCAGGTCGAGTACAACTCGATGTCCTTGACCAGGACCATTTCCTCGTGGTCGGCCTCGAAGACCGTGGTGAGGACGTCACCGGGCTTCTGGCCGAGCCCGGCGAACTGCTCCTCATAGGCCCGGGCGACCCGCTCGGGGGTCTTGGTCAGGCCGTCGCGGTCCGGGTCCTCCCCGATCGCGATGAGGATCTCCCGAACCGCGCGGGCGATGCGCTCCCGGTCCACGCGTCTGGCGGGCAGGTCCTCGCTCACGCCTGGTCTCCTTCTGTGCTGGTGGACGGCCCCGTCGGAAGCTGGCCGTTGGTGGAAGAGCCCTGGATCTCGACGCCGTTCAGCGCGGCCAGCTCCTTCTTGGAGTGGACCGGGGGCCGGTTGGAGGGCATGCGCTTGCCGTAGCCGGTGTAGGAGCCACGCGAGGGGCGCTTGCGCACCGGCGCGAAGATCTCCAGCACCTGGCTCTTGGTGAGCGTCTCCTTCTCCAGCAGCTGCACGACCAGCTCGTCGAGCACGTCGCGGTACTCGACCAGGACCTCGTAGGCCTCGTCGTGCGCGGACTCGATGAGGCGGCGCACCTCCTCGTCGATGATGGAGGCGATCTCCTCGGAGTACTCGCGGGCGTGGGACATCTCCCGGCCCAGGAACGGCTCGGTGTTGCCGGAGCCGAACTTGCGGGCGCCCAGGCGCTCGCTCATGCCGTACTCGGTGACCATGTTGCGGGCCAGGTTGGTGGCCTTGTCGATGTCGTTGCCCGCGCCCGTGGTGGGCTCGTGGAAGACGAGTTCCTCGGCGGCGCGACCGCCGAGCATCATGGCCAGCTGGTCCATCATCTGCGAGCGCGAGGTGAGGAACTTGTCCTCGGTCGGCACCGACATCGTGTAGCCGAGTGCGCGGCCGCGCGGCAGGATCGTGATCTTGTGGACCGGGTCGGAGTTGGGCAGCGCGTGGCCGACCAGGGCGTGACCGCCCTCGTGGTAGGCGATGACCTTCTTCTCGCGGTCCGACATCACGCGGGTCTTGCGCTCGGGACCGGCCATCACGCGCTCGATGGCCTCCTCCAGCACCGCGTGGGTGATGACCTTGCTGTCCGCGCGGGCCGACAGCAGCGCGCCCTCGTTGATGACGTTGGACAGGTCCGCACCGGTCATCCCGGCGGTCTGGCGGGCGATGACGGTGAAGTCGACGTCGTCGGCCATCGGCTTGCCCTTGGCGTGGACGGCGAGGATCTCCCTGCGGCCGTCCATGTCCGGGCGGTCCACGACGATCTGACGGTCGAAGCGGCCCGGGCGCAGCAGGGCCGGGTCGAGGATGTCGGGGCGGTTGGTGGCGGCGATCAGGATCACACCGCCCTTGACGTCGAAGCCGTCCATCTCGACCAGCATCTGGTTGAGGGTCTGCTCGCGCTCGTCGTGCCCGCCGCCCATGCCGGCGCCGCGGTGGCGGCCGACGGCGTCGATCTCGTCGATGAAGATGATCGCGGGGGCGTTGGTCTTGGCCTGCTCGAAGAGGTCGCGCACCCGCGAGGCGCCCACACCGACGAACATCTCGACGAAGTCCGAACCGGAGATGGAGTAGAAGGGAACCCCGGCCTCACCGGCGACGGCGCGGGCCAGCAGGGTCTTACCGGTTCCGGGCGGCCCCATCAGCAGGACACCCTTGGGGATCTTGGCCCCCATCGCCTGGAACTTCTCCGGGCTCTGCAGGAACTCCTTGATCTCGTGGAGCTCCTCGATGGCCTCGTCCGCACCGGCCACGTCCTCGAAGGTGTTCTTCGGGGTGTCCTTGGTGATGAGCTTGGCCTTGGACTTGCCGAACTGCATCACCCGCGAGCCGCCGCCCTGCATCTGGCTGAAGATGAACCAGAAGATGAGGATGATGATGATCAGCGGCAGCAGGCTGAACAGGGCCGTGGTCCAGATCGGTGTGGTCGCGACCGAGACCTCGTAGGAGTCCAGGTTCCCGTCGGGGTTCTCGCTGGACTCCTGGAGCATGTTGGCCAGCTGGAGGCCCTGGCCCTCGACCCAGTAGGCCTCGTGGATGTCATCGCTGGTGTCGGTCAGCAGGATGCGCTGGTCACGGTCGATGATCTCGGCATTGTCCACCTGGTCCTGCTCGATGAGCTGGTAGACCGTCGAGATATCGGTTTCCTCGGGCTGCGGACCACCGCCCACGTCGAACACGCGGAAGCCGATGACGAGCATGAGGGCGACAGCCAGGATCCAGATCCACGGGCCGCGGAAAAAACGCTTCAGATTCATGTGAGCGGAACCCTGTCGGGTCCGTCCCTCCTGACCAGGCCGCCCGCCCCAGAGGACTTTCCGAAGCAGGACCTATCGGACACGTGCTCCCTGCGATGACGCCGGGATATTCGACGGTACACCTCGCCGCGCGGAGCGGGTACACCGCTCGGGCCGGGCAACGGGGCCGTCATGAAGGCAACGACGGCGACCCGTTCCGTTGTTCCCGCAGCGGTCGCCGCCGACGCCGCCGTGCCGGACCTCACGGGCCCGGCAGGGCGGCCGGAACGCTACTTCTCGTAGACGTGCGGGGCGAGGGTGCCGATGAACGGCAGGTTGCGGTACTTCTCGGCGTAGTCGAGCCCGTAGCCGATGATGAACTCGTTGGGCAGGTCGAAGCCGATGTACTTGACGTCGAGGTCGACGTCGAAGGCGAGCGGCTTGCGGACCATGGTGCAGATCTCCACGGACCTGGGGCCGCGCGACTTCAGGTTGCCCACCAGCCAGGAGAGGGTCAGACCGGAGTCGATGACGTCCTCGACGATCAGGACGTCACGGTCCTTGATGTCGGTCTCCAGGTCCTTGAGGATGCGCACCACGCCCGACGAGGTGGTTCCGGCCCCGTAGGAGGAGACGGCCATCCAGTCCATGGCGACGGGGCTGTGCAGCGCCCGCGCGAGGTCGGCCATGACCATGACCGCGCCCTTGAGCACTCCGACGATCAGCAGGTCCTTGCCCGCGTAGTCCGCGTCGATCTGCGCGCCCATCTCAACCAGGCGAGCCTTGATCTCTTCCTCGGTGACCAGGACCTTCTCCAGGTCCTGGCCCATGTCCTTAGCGTCCACGCTGATTCCTCGCTGCTGGGTTCCCCGTTTGCGGCAACCAGGATAAACGTGCCGAACGAGGTCACGGTGCCCGACGGGCTGCCCGGGACCGCGGAGTCAGCGCCCGGTTCAGCGTTCGAAGCGGACGCGACCTGCTGCGCGGCGCCCCCGGATCCCGGCGGGCAGGTCGATGTGGGCCTGTCCCCGCCATGCGGTGACCAGGCGATCCAGCTCACGTACATGGCGTGCGCTCAGCGCGCCGGCCGGGCAGCCCGCCTCAAGGGCGGCGCGGCGCAGAACACGGGTGCGCAGGGAGGGTTCGGCGCGCTCCAGCGGCGCCACGGCCAGGCTTCCGTCGGCCGCGCCCTCTCGGGCCTGTTCGTGGAGGGTGTCAGCGAGCGCGTCCAGGGTGTCGGCGTCCGAACGCAGCAGGGCGGCGGTCCTGGCCAGGGCCGCCGCGATCCCCGGGCCCAGGGTGCTCTCCAGGGCGGGCAGCGCCTCGTGGCGCACCCGGGAGCGGGCGAAGCGCGGGTCGCGGTTGTGCGGGTCCTCCCACGGGCTCAGACCCATCAGGGAGCAGGCCTCGCGGACGGTGGCGCGGTCCAGGTCCAACAGCGGGCGCAGGTAGTCGCCGGTGCGCGGGGCCATCCCGGCCAGGGAGCGGGCGCCCGAACCGCGGGCCAGCCCGAGCAGGACGGTCTCCGCCTGATCGTCGAGGGTGTGGCCGAGCAGGACCACCGCGGGGGCGTGCTCGGCGAGCGCCTCGTCCAGGGCGTCGTAACGGGCCCGCCGGGCCGCGGCCTCGGGACCGCCTCCCCCGCCGACCCGCACCGCGACGGCCCGGACGGGGTCCAGACCCAGCCCGCGCAGTACTTCGGCCACTTTCTCGGCGCGATCGCCCGAACCCTCCTGGAGCCCGTGGTCGACAGTGACGCCGCCCGCCGTGATCCCCAGCTTGGGCGCCTCGAAGGCCGCCGCGCCGGCCAGGGCCAGCGAGTCGGCCCCGCCGCTGCACGCCACCAGCGCGGTGGTCCCCCGGGGCAGGTCGGAGAGCACCCGCCGGACCGACGAACGGACGGCGGCCACGGCGGGGGGCGGACCGCTCACTCCGTGATGGCGGCGGGCCGCACGACCCGTTCGATCCACTGCGAGGGGCTGCGGATCTCCGCCAGCGTGGGCAGCGTCTCGCGCGAGGTCCACACCTTGTTGAAGTCGTCCATCCCGACCTGGGCGACGACCTGCCGCACGAAGGCGGCACCCTCCTCGTACTGCTTCATCTTGAGGTCCATGCCCAGGAGCTGGCGCATGACCCGGTCGAGGGGGTTGGGCGCCTGGCGCCGCTTCTGGAAACGGGCGCGGATGGTCTCCACCGAGGGCACGACCTCGGGGCCGACGGCGTCCATCACATAGTCGCCGTGTCCCTCGGCCAGGCTCATCACCGCGGTAATGCGATCCATGAGCTCGCCCTGCTCCGGGGTCTGGAAGGCGGTGAGCAGGTTGCCCTCGCCGCCCCGCACCGCGTCGGCCACCGCCTCGCCCGCCTGCCGGAGCCGGTCGATGAGGTCGGAGGCGTCCATCTCGGTGGACAGCAGGAGCTCCTGCATGAGCTCCTGGACGTGCTGGCGCAGCCACGGCGTGGCCGTGAACTGCATCCGGTGGGTCTCCTCGTGCAGGCAGACCCACAGCCGGAAGTCGCGCGGGTCGACATCCAGCTCACGTTCGGTGTTGACGATGTTGGGCGCCACCAGGGTCAGGCGACCGGTCGGCGAACTGCCGTCCGGGTCCGGTGGCAGGAAGAGTTCGTACTGGCCGAGGACCCGCCCGGCCAGGTAGGAGAGGACCGCTCCGAGCTGCACCCCGGTGATCCGCGAACCGACCGCGGAGGTCAGGTTCCCGGCCGGGCTGTTGTTCAGCCTCTCGGCACCCATCTGTTCCAGCACGGGTTCGAGAACAACCCGAAACCCGTCCACGTTGGCCCGAATCCATCCCGGGCGGTCAACAATGACCGCGGGCCCGGAGGGTTCGAGGGGGTTCATTCCGGTGAATTCGCGCACATGCCCGGCCGCCACGGTGGAAAGCTCGCGCAACTGCGCCACGGCCTGCCGTGCGTCGGACAGGTCCACCTGCGGCCCAGGGCGCACGAGGCGGACACCGGTGTTGACGGCTACGTCCCAGTCGATCACAGTCACACGGCCAGCCTACCCACGCGTCGCCTGTGAGCACGGGGATCAGGGCGCTATTTCAGGGCAGGCCCAGGGATTCCCCTGAGACCGGCCGAAAGCCCCGGCCCCATGGCCTGCGCAGACGCTCGCCCCAAGGGGGGTTCTTTTGCGTTCGTTCGCCGGGGAGGCCGATCTTCTGCAACTCAGTGCAAGACGAGACAAGCCGCTAGCGAGGAACGAGCCAGAGACAAGACTGCGCCGCAGGCGTCCGTTGAGGGTTGGTGGCGGGCGACGGGTGGGCGCAGGCGAGGATGCTGTGCTTGCTCAAACCCCAATCCCTCCGCAAAGGCGGAGAACAGCGGAAGAACCGTCGCGCGCCAGCGCGCCCGTTGAGGGCGGTGGCGGGCGACGGGCGGGCCAAAGCGAAGCGGAGGCCCAAAATGTCACGAGCAACCGCACCGGCTGAGGGCCGCGGCGAGCGTGTCGAGTTGGGGGCCGGAGGCTCCGGCGCTGTTGGCCATCAGGGCGAACACGAACACGTTGCCCTCCCGGTCGTGGATGGTCCCGGCCAGGGTGCTCACCCCGTCCAGGGTTCCGGTCTTGCCGCGGACCAGGCCCGCCGCGTCGTGGGAGCTGGAGAACTCCGAGTAGCGCCCGGCCAGGGTGCCGGTGGAGTTGGCGGTGGGCAGGCCGGTGACGGCCGCGTTGAACCGGGGCTCGTCGGCGGCCGCCTTGACCAGCTGGACCAGGGCACGCGGCGTGATGCGGTTCTCTGTGCTCAGGCCACTGTTGTCAGACAGGCTGACCCCCTCGATGCCCAGGTCGTCCATCACCCGGTGGGTGGCGGCCGCGCCTCCCGCGAAGGAGGGTTCCTCACCAAATTCCAGGGCGGCGATCCGGCTCATGGACTCGGCCATGTTGTTGTCACTGGCCAGCATCATGAACTCGACCAGGGCGCTCATCGGCATGGAGTCCACGGAGGCGACGGGATCGCCCGAGGCCTCGGCCTCGGCCGGGGAGCCCTCGACGGTCAGCCCGGCCCGCTCCAACTGGTCGGCGAAGGCCTCCGCTGCGGCCAGGGGCGGGTTCGGGGAGCGGGTGGACACGTCCGGGTCCACCCGGCCGCTGTCGACCATCAGCGCGTGGATGGTCGCCGTGCTGCCCTCGGTGACGTAGTTGGGCTTCCAACCGGGTCCGGTCTCCGATCCGGTGAACAGGGAGTCGTCGTAGCCGACCGAGACCGCGTCCGCCCCCAGGCCGGCGAGGGCGGCAGCGGTGTCCTCGGCGAGCTCCGACAGGGTCGCTGCCTGCGGGTAAGCTGCGGGGTCGGCGGTGGCGGTCAGTGTCGCGTCGCCCCCACCACGCAGCACCACGCGGTTCGCTCCGGGATCGAAATAGGCCTCGGTCCGCAGCACGTGGTCGGGGCCGACGGCATCCAGAACGGTGACCGCCGTGGCGATCTTCGTCGTCGACGCCGGGGTCACCGGGGTGTCCGCGTCCCGTTCGAAGAGTGTCTCTCCCGTCACGCCGTCAACCACGTAACCGGAGAGGCCCTCCTCAAGCCCGGAGGATGACATGGGATCATCAAGAATGTCCGCGATCCGAGCCGGGTCCGCCGGAGTCGGGGCCGCGGGTGCAACCGCCGCCACGCCGTCGGCGTGCGTGACGGGGTTGGGCACCGCCGGAAGCGGTCGTGCCTCGATCACGTCCAGGGCGACGAACCCGGTGATCAGCACGAATATGTTGAGCAGGGCCAGCGCGAGGAACGCCTCGCCTCGTACCCGTCGCACCCGGGGCACCTGCCCTTCCTTCGGTGTCGCGGTCTGACGTTGTAGTTATACGGCGACATTAGTCGCATTGGGAGCCGAGATCAGCATGGAATTCGACGTTACGATCGAGATCCCCAAGGGGGAGCGCAACAAGTACGAGGTGGACCACGAGACCGGTCGTATCCGTCTCGACCGCATGCTGTTCACCTCCACGACCTACCCCGCCGACTACGGCTTCGTCGAGGGCACCCTCGGCGAGGACGGCGACCCCTTGGACGCTCTTGTCCTGCTCAAGGCCCCGACCTTCCCGGGCTGCCTGATCCGGGCACGCGCCATCGGCATGTTCCGCATGCGTGACGAGGCGGGCGGCGACGACAAGCTGCTGTGCGTTCCGGCGACGGACCCGCGCCAGGAGCACCTGCGTGACATTCACCACGTCAACGAGTTCGAGCGCCTCGAGATCGAACACTTCTTCACCGTGTACAAGGACCTTGAGCCCGGCAAGTCCGTCGAGGGCGCCAGCTGGGTCGGCCGCCACGAGGCCGAGCAGGAGATCATCGCCTCGGTGAAGCGCGCCGAGGAGGCCGGCATGCACGGCGACTCCTCGCACATCATCACCAACGAGGACAAGTAACCCCCGACGCCACCACGCGTCTCGGTTGCCTTTGTCAGGCCCGGCAGGTTTTCCCCGCCGGGCCTTCGTCATGCCCGAGCCACTCCCTGCGGGTCTGCACAGCTCAGGAGCACGTCGTCCGTGCCCAGTTCGTGGACGGGGTCGCGGACCAGCGCGTAACCGGCCAGCGCGAGCACCAGCAGCGCGCACAGCACAGCGACGATCAGCGGCACCAGGGACAGCCCGGCCGGGAACCGCGGAGTTTCGGGCCGCAGCGGGAAGCCGTCATCGCCGAAGCGGTCGGCCCGGGCCGCGACGTGGGTGCGGTAGCCGTCCAGTTCGGGGCCGCTCATCCCGTTGAGGACCCTGGCCCGGACCATCTCCGTCCGCTCCGGCAGGGACAGGGGCCGACAGTCGCCGGGCCAGGGCGCGCGGAGCTGCCGGTACCGCACGCACTCGACCTCCGTCACCGCGTGCAGCCACTCCCCCAGGAGCTCGGGGTCCGGCAGTCGGCCGATGTGCGCGCGGGCGACGATCAGCGTGTCTCTGAGGACGACGTGCGCGGCGTCCCTGTCCCGCAGGACCAGGATGCAACGCCGGTACAGCTCCTCTCCATAGGCGTCGAGGAGCTTGCTGTAGGCGTCCGCCGGCGGGACCCGGCCGGAGCTCAGCACGTACAGAAGATCCCGGTCCGTCATAGCCCTAGAATCTACGCCGCGGACGGGGTGCTACCCCCCGGTTCGGTGAAAGACACGCCGCTGCCCGCTCTCCCCGCAGCGCCTCTGATCTGCACGGGGCGCTCTTCTCAGCGCCGTACTCGCGGGGAATGTGATCTCAGTCCGGGGGGTTCCGAGGGCGGGGGCCGCGCGGGGGGTCCGTCTGGCCGTCCGGGTCGGTGGCGGGGTCTTCGGGCGGTTCGGGGCCGGGGTCGGGCCCCGGATCGACGAACAGGAAGCCCGCGTAGCGGGAACGCGCCCACAGCAGCACGTAGGTGAGCACGGTCAGGAAGGCGACCAGCAGCGCTGCCTCGGGCCCCAGGAAGCCGAGCGCCATCACACCGGCGGCGACCACGACGAGGGCACGCACCAGTACACGCGCCCACAGGCCCGGTGCCTGGGGGCTCAAGGCTGCCCTCTGGGGACGGACGGCTGCACGGCCACTCCTGTCGCTACGGCTGTACTGGGGGATGGGTCCCGGACCGGCGGACGCGCCGTGTTCTCGGGTTCCACATGTCACCACCACCGGGCGCCGCCCGCAACATGTTCCGGGCGGACCGGTGAGCTGTACGACACGCACGATTTCCGGCGTTCGCTTGACGCACGACCGGCTTTGCTGGTCTCCTTACTTTCATGTATCCGCGCACCCGCACCGACGCCACGGCTCGTACGACCCCCTGGGTCTCCTGCCACCTGGCCCGTGCGGCGTGTCCGTGTTGTCGTCACTGAGTCGTAGCCGAGGGGTCTGAGTCGACCGACCCCGCCCGACCAGTCCGTGAGCGGCCTCCACCCTCTGGTGTGACGGGCCCGCGAGCGAGCTCCACCTGGGTGATTCTCCCCTCCGAACGCACGTTCGGAGCGGCCGCCCCTGCCGCCCCGGCACTGCCGGGGCCCTCTGACGACATACCCGCGGCCCCGGTCACACGACCCGGCCGCGTACACGTGAAGGATCTTCTCACGATGCCCCAGCAGGCCTCCGCGACGACCGCTCTCCGCCCCGGCACGACCGAGCACACTCCCCACCCGCGCGCCGCGTCCGTCTCGCTCGACGGGATCGGCGACGTGATCGACGCGGGTCGCACCTCCGGCTACGCCCACCTGAGCGAACGCCGCCTGCCCACTCTCGGACAGCTGGTCTCCGCGGCCCGCGGCGCCGCTTCCTCGCTGCTCCGGCCGACCCTGTGGCCGACCCGGCGCGGCCATTGGCAGCCCGCCCCGCGCAGCGCCCGACGGCACGTGAGCGGCCGGTTCCGGGTGACCACGGTCGCCCTCGAACCCAACAGCTTCGTGCCCGGCCCGGCCCGGCGCTCCGACCGCCCGCACACTATGGAGGTATTGCACCTGGTCAGTGGTCGTGCGCACCTGATCACCTCCGGCGCCGACGGTCAGATGCGTTCGGCCGCCGAGCTGGCGCTCGGGCGGACCCGCGTGGTGAGCGGCACCGGCATCGCCGCGCAGGACCACCACTACCTGGTGAACACCGGCGACGAGGTGGCCGTCCTGGTCCGGGTGACCGCCTGACCGTCTCAGGGAATCGCCTGAGCGCTGCGGCGAACCGCCTGGTGGTCTCGGGGAACCGCTGGGCCGTTGCGGAGAACCGCCCGAACACTCCAGCGAACCGACAGGCCGCTTGCGGAACCCGTCCGGGAAATCACGCGGGGGCTCACTCATGGCGGCCCCCGTCCGGGACCGAGGCGCGCAGCGCCCCGTCCACCGCCTCGACGGCGCGGAGGACGTCCGCGGTGCGCTGCCCCTCCGCGAGGTAGGCGTTCATGACCTGGTCGAGGGCGTGCGGCGGCAACTGGTCGCGTAGGTCCACGCGGGCCGTGCGGTACCCCTCCCGGGCCGCCTCCAGTGCCGCGGAGACGTACTGGCGCGCCAGCCGGGAAAGGGCCGCGGGGTGGCGCCGCAGGACCCCGTGCAACCGGTAATCGGCCGGCACGTGGTCGAACAACCATTCCAGGGCCGTCCGCTCGAAGGAGTCCGACCCGGGTGGGTGCACACTCGCGGGCCAGTCCGGCGTCAGGGACTGATCGGGCATACCACACAGCATACCCGTTGTTCGAAAACATGTTCGATATCCACAGCCCCGAGATCGGGGATTCCTCCGATCAGTCGGGGCTGTCGGCCTCTTCCTTGTCCGTCTCCTCGGCCGTCCGCCTCTCCAACTCCACCCGGATCGCCTGTTCGGCCGCATCCACGGCGGCCCGGGCGGTGATGGCGTTGGTGTGTGCCCGGTCCAGTTCCTCCAACAGGATGCAGTCGAACGAGACCCGCGCATCGTGGATAGCGGCTTCCAGCTGACGTGATGCCTCTTCCAGACTCATGTCCCTTCACCTCCCCAGAAGAAGGCCCTCGCACACACCCGCCCCACCAGCCCCTTTCCCGACCCGCCCCGGACTGTCACCGCCCGGACCTACGATGGTCCCGAATCGCCGCTGCTCACAGCGGCCAACCAGGTATCGGGCCACCGCCCGGCCGGAGAGGAATCCATGCGCAACCGCTTCCCCGGCACCTGCGTCACCTGTTCGGTCCGGGTGGAGAGCGGGGCGGGTTTCGTCGTCAAGGAGAGCGGGCGCTGGCGCACCCACTGCGCCGACCACGAACCGCGCCCGGCCCCTCCCGCACGCGGCGGCCACACCGGCTGGCACACCACCGACCTCGCCGGGTTCGACACCGAGACCTCCTCCCCCGACCCGGCCACCGCCTTCCTGGTCTCGGCCGCCGTGGTGGACCTCGACGGCGGTCGGCGCACCTGGCTGGTCGACCCCGGTGAGAAGGAGATCCCCGCCGGAGCGGTGGCCGTCCACGGCATCAGCACCGAGCGGGCCCGCGCCGAGGGGCGTCCGGCCGCGGAGTGTCTTGAGGAGATCACCGCGGCCCTGGCCGGGCACCTGGACGGCGGCCGGGGGCTGGTGGTGTTCAACGCGCCCTACGACCTCACACTGTTGGACGCCGAACGGCGCAGGCACGGCCTGGGCCCGCTCTCCAAGGCTCTCGGCGGCCCCGTGGAGCCCGTCGTGGACCCGCTGGTGATCGACCGGGGCCTGGAGCCCTTCCGGCGCGGCAAGCGCACGCTGGGCGCCCTGTGCGAGTACTACGGGGTCGCGCTGACCGAAGCGCACACCGCTGGGGGCGACGCCGCGGCCGCGCTGGCCCTGGCCGAGGAGATCGGTGCCCGCCACCCCGAGGCGGCGGCGCTCACCCTGCCGGAACTGCACCGGCGGCAGGTGGAGTGGGCCGGGGAGTTCGCCCGCAGGCGCCAGGAGTGGCTGGACCGGGAGAAGCCGGACCACGGAACGGTGGTCGACGGCACCTGGCCCTGACCCCCTGATCCGGGGCGCACGCCCCGGATCAGGCGGCGCCGCGCCGGCCGGTATGGAGAGGGGGCCGGCGGGGTAGGTCACTGGTCGGCCCGAAGCACGCTGACCGACCAGGAGCGCACATGGTCTACCTCATCCTCGTCCTGCTGGCGATCTGGCTGGTCCTCGCCATCCTCGGCATCGTGATCAGAGGGCTGTTCTGGCTGGCCGTGATCGGCGGCCTGCTGTTCGTCGCGACCGCTGTGTGGGGCTGGCTGCAGAACCGCCAGCGCACCTGACCAGAACCGGCTCAGGGTTCCAGCGCGGGCCGCCCCTCCTCGCCCAGGCGCCGCACGACCCGCCGCGCCCGGCTCTCGTCACCGCCCAGGCGCGTCCGGACCAGCCGGACCGCCTCGTCGGCGCGCCCCAGCGCGACCAGGTTGCGCGCCCGGGAGAGCACCTCGGCGGGGAGTTCGTCGGGATCGCGCTGGATCGGCACGTACCCGCCCACGTGGTTCCCGTGTTCGGCCCTCGGGGGCGGCTCCGGCTCCGCCACGGCGACGCGCGCCTCCATGTGGGCCAGGACACGGCGCAGGGCGTAGGAACCACCGCCGAGCACGATCACCGCGCCCATCAGGGCGAACAACATGAACAACAGACTCATATCGCCCACCTACCCACACTTCGGACACGGCAGGCTCAACGCCGATACACGCGGAGTAATCATTCCCCCAAGCCCACCCGTCACCCACCACCACCCTCAACCGACACCTACGGCGCAGCACCCCTCCCCGTCACCCACCACCACCCTCAACCGACACCTACGGCGCAGCACCCCCTCCCCGTCACCCACCACCACCCTCAACCGACACCTACGGCGCAGCACCCCCTCCCCGTCACCCACCACCACCCTCAACCGACACCTACGGCGCAGCACCCCCTCCCCGTCACCCACCACCACCCTCAACCGACACCTACGGCGTAGCACCCCCCACGCCCCGTTCCGGGAGGTCCTCCGGCAGCAGGGTCTGGAGCTCGGCCACGTCGGGGCTGCCCCCCGCCTGCGCCGCCGCCTCGATCCGCCGCGCCTGCCGGGTCACGCTCGCCTCGAACAGCGCCCGCACCCGGTGCCCGTTCTCCTCGGTGAACCGCCCGCCGTCCGCCCCGACCACCTCCGCGAGCGCCCGCCGGGTCGCTTCCGGGACCCGGAGGTCGGCCCGCTCGGCCATCACCGCGAAGACCCCCACCAGCTCCTCCCGGCCGTAGGGAGCGAACTCCACCGTCCCGGAGAACCGCGAGGCCAGCTCGGGGCTACCCGACAGGAACCCGGACATCTCCCGGGAGCGACCGGACACGATCACCACGACCTCACCGCGGTGCTCATCCATGAGTTCGAGCAGGGTGTCGACCACGTCCTGACCGACCCCGCGACCCCCGGTGAAGTCCCTGGTCAGTACATCCGCGTCCGTCACGTACAGCAACCCGCCGCGTGCCCGCTCGAACAACTCACGCGTGCGCCGCGCCACCTGCCCCGGCCCGCGCTGCCCCGGCGGTCCCACCAGGTGCCCCGGCCCGGCCTCGACCAGGTGCCCCCGGGCCAGTACCCCCAACGCCGCCAACAGCTCGCCGTAGAGCCGCGCCACCGTGCTCCGCCCGGTCCCGCTCGGTCCCAGGAACACCAGGTGGCGTGCGGCGGGCACGGCCTCCCCCTCCGTCCGCCGCGCCGACGCCAGAAGATCCGCGAACCCCCGCACCTGGCGTTTGGCCTCGGCCAGGCCCACCATGCCGTCCAGACTGGCCAGCAGCGCGCGCACCCGGGCCCCGTCGCGCGACCCGCCCGGCCCGGAGGCCACCGCGGCCTCCAGGTCGGCGGGCCGGAGCTGTGTGAGGTCCTCCACGGTCTGGTAGTCGCCCGCCACGATCCGGCCCGCCTGGGCCCGCAGCGCCTCCTCGAACACCCGGCGCGCCTCGCTGCCGTTACCGAAACCCTCTCCGCGCGGAACCTCCCCGCGCGGCCGCCCCCGGAAGTGCCGGACCAGGAGGTCGCGTGTGCCCTGCCCCAGGGTGTAGCCCTGGGCCTCGACCATCCCCTCGAAGATCCCGCCCAGCTGCTCCGGCGAGTAGTCCTCGAACTCGATGGTGCGCGCCACCCGGGCCCGCAGCGCCGGGTTCACTTCGAGGAAGTCCCGCATCGGCCCGGTCCTCCCGGAGAAGACCACCACGACCTCGTCACGCAGTTCCTTCATGAGCCTGATGAGGGTGTCCACGGCCTCCTGCCCGCCGACGCCCTCAGGGCCCGGGCGCGCACCGGCCGTACCCGCACCGTCGTCCAGGAGCTCGTAGGCCTCATCCACGAACAACACCCCGCCCCGCGCCCGCTCCACCAGATCGGCGGTCTTGCGCGCCGTCCCCCCGGGCTGCTCGGCCACCAGGTCCGCCCGCGAGACCTCCAGCAGCTGCCCCTTGCCCAGCACCCCCAGCGAACGCAGGATCTCCCCGTAGAGGCGGGCCACGGTCGTCTTCCCGGTCCCGGACGGGCCCGAGAACACCAGGTGGCGGCTGACGTTGAGCGCCGGAAAACCCGCCTCCACCCGCTTGGCGCTCACCAACTGGAAGTTGACGAGGGAACGGATCTCCTTCTTCACCCGCTCCAGCCCCACCATCCCCTCCAGCTCGGCGAGCAGCGATTCCAACGGTCGCGCCCGGTCCCGGACCGCGCTCTCACCCGGCCCCCTGGCCGCAGCGCCTCCCCCCGGCTGGACCGCGCCCGCACCCGGGACGCTCGAACCGGCCTGGTCGCCGTCCCCGCCCCGGTTCCCGCTGAAGGTGCTCTCCTCCAGGTACACCGACGCGCTGCCCGCGGCCCACAGGCCCTCTTCCTCGTTGCCGGACACGGTGCACCGCACCAGGCGCACCCGGCCGCCGTCCTCCACCATGATCCCGTCGCCCCGGCCGTCGCGGACGGCGGTGTCCTCCAGGGCGGCGACCCCGCCCTCCCCCACCCGGACGCCGCGCTCCCCGCTGCCGGACAGGGTGCAGGAGCGGAGTGTGACGTGCCCGCCCTGGACGTAGACCGCGTCCTCCCCGCAGTCGGACAGGTCAGCGTGGTGCAGCTGGATCTCGGTGCCGTCGAGGATGTTCAGGCCGTCCTCGCGCGCGTCGCGCAGCACCATGCCGCGCACCGTGAGCGTGGCGTCCTCACGGCTGTGGATGCCCGAACCCACGTCGTGGCCGACGATGTCCTCGAAGAACCCGCGGCCGCCCACCACGATGGCCATCGGTCCGTGCCAGCGGCTCACCCGTAGGTCGCTCACCTCGAACCGGGAGCGCACAGCGGCGATCGCGCCCCGCTCCTTCTCCCCGCTCTCAGCCACGGACATCCCCGAGACGGTGACCCTGGCCCCGTCGGCGACCAGCAGCGCGGCCTTGCCGATCCGGGTGCAGCGCAGATCGGTGATGGTCGCCTCGCCGCCGTCCACGAGAACGGCGTCGGTGGCGGCGCCGGTCACCGTCAGCCCCTGTGCGGTGAGCCTGCCGCCCTCGATCGCCACCCCGGTGCGGGTGGCGCCGGTGATCTCGCAGTCGTTCAGGGCTGCCTCGGAGTCCCCGTGGACGAAGACCGCGTCCGTGTCCTTCTTCCGAGCACCCTCCACCACCATGCGGGTGAAGGTCGCCTTGGAGCGCTCGTAAACCCGCACCGGCCAGTCGTGGGAACCGGTCACCCTCAGGTCCGTGAACTCCGGCCGGGCCCGGTCCCGCACGTAGACCCCGCCGCCGTCCACCAGCGCGCAGTCGACGAACTCCGGCGCGGAGTCGGCGACGTAGAGGGTGTGCCAGTCGTCGTGGGCCCCGGTGAAGACCGTCCCGCTGAACTTCGGCGCGCACTTGCCCTGGACGGCGACCACCGCACCGGCGAAGTAGCATTCGCGCACGCTGCCCTCGCTGCCGTCCCACAGCAGCCCGCTGTCCTCGAATCGGCAGCCGACGATCTCCGCGCGGGCGCCCACCACGTTGACCCTCCTGGGCGCGGTGAAGACGCAGTCGACCGCCTTGAGCCGGGCTCCCTTCTGCACGTACAGCGGCGGGTACTCCGCCGAGGAGCTGCGCACGCAGATCCCGTGGATCTCGAGTGCGCCGCCCTCGTGGACGTTGAACACGTTGGTCTCGTTGGCCGCGACGACCGTCACCGTTCCGGCACCTTCGGCGGGGGTGATGACCACGCGCCGCTGCACCCCGATGACCAGCGGCTCCACGTACTCCCCCGGGTCCACGACCAGGTGGATCCCGTTCGCCCGGTAGCGGTGGTCCCGCACCGCCTTCCCCAGCGAGGAAACGGCGGCGGGGTCTGTCTTCGAGACGCGGACCGTGATCATCCATCGACTCCCAAGGGGTATCGGCCCCGGCGCCGCGCCGGAGAGTCTGCGCTAAGTACCGTATCCACCTGGGCCGCCGGGAACCCGGGACAGCGCACACACGTGTGGCCAGGGTCGGTCAACACCCCCGGAACCGCAGGTCACTCCTCTGGGGCCCCGCCGACACCCTCGGGTCAGGCCTCGGCCGGTTTCTACTCGGAGTACACCCAGTCGCCGCCCTCGTTGTCCCGGAGGACGACGTCGCGCATCTCCACGACCGCGTCCGGGTGCGCCTGGACGCCCGCCAGCGCGTTGCCGGTGATCCGGGAGCGGCGCAGGGTCGCCCGGCTCTCGGCGTCGGCGACCATGAGCCCGGCGGAGGACGAGTTCCGGACGTCGACGTCCTCCAGGGTGAGCGACCCGCCGTTGTCGACCCCCACCGCGTTGTACCCGGATCCGCTGATCGACACCGAGCGCAGCGTGAGATCTCCCGCGTCGGCGAACGCCAGACCGTAGCCCTGGTTGTCGGTGAGCTTCGCGTCCACGACCTCCACGACCGATCCGGACAGCGCGGTGACCATGTTCGCTTCGACCCGGGAGCACACGAACCCGTCGACCCGGACCGTACTGTCCTCCTCCGCGCCGATACCACTTCGGCTGTTCTCGACGGTCACCCCGGTCAGGTTGGCGCGGCAGCCCCAGGCTCCGACCGCGGCCCCGGTGAGCCCCGACACCCGGAGTCCGTCCACCTCCAGGCTCCCCTGCCACGCACGCAACCCGCACCAGGCCCCTTCGGTCTCCGGGGGCTGGTCCCCGATCTCCACGTCGGACAGGGTCAGCCGCGCATCGGTCCCGCGGACCGCGTTCCCGCCCACTCCCCGGAAGACGAGGCTCCGGCCGTTGAGCGCGCTCTCCTTCACTGAAATACCGTGCACGCGGACGTCCTCGATCGTCAGCCCGTCGAGGATCACCCTCGCACCCGAGTTCAACGTCAGGCCGTTTCTCCTGCCCCCGGTGATCCGGGCGTTCCCGATGAAGGCCTCCGCGCCCAGGTAGACGGAGACGGAGCTCTCCCCGTCCGCCTCCGGGTCCTGTCGGCCTTCCACCAGGAGCCCCGAGAACTCGGCCCTGGTGCCCTCGTGCACGACGCTGATCGCGGCGGTCCGGTCGCTGGTGAACGAGAGGTTCTCGAACCGGGCCCGACCCTTCTCGCTGACGTTGACCGCCGTGCTCGAGCCGACCGGGCCCGCGTCGGTCAGCACGCAGTCGGTGACCTTCGCGGTGGCCCCGCGGATGCCCAGCGTGGGCAAGGGGTTCTCCCCGCCCGCGAGGTACCCGGTGAACTCCACGGAGTGCACGGTGGCCTCGGCCCCGTACTGGATGTGCAGCACGGCCCGCTCGAAGTGGCAGTCGCTGAGCTGTCCGCCGCCCCCGTGCCAAACGATCCCGCCGTTCTCGAACCGACAGTTCACCACCTCGTCATCGGAGTGGCGTCCGCCCAGCCTCAGGGCGGAGGCCGTGTCGAACACGCAGTCGGCCAGCTTGACCCGCCCCGCTTCCGACGCGGTCACCACCGGCTCCGCCGACGCCGAACGGACGAGCAGCCCGTACAGCTCCAACGCACCCCGCACGTGGAAGAGCCCGTCGTCCCCGGCGGCCGAGATCCGCACCGTGCCGGGCCCTTCGGTCGGTACCACCAGCAGCTGCCGGAAGACCCGGATGGACCGCGTCTCCTCGTACTCACCGGGTTCGATGTGGACGTACAGGTCCTCGGAGCCGTCCAGGCGTTCGTCCGTGACCGCCTCCCGCAGCGAACGGTAGGCGTGCGGGGCGGTCTTCGAGACACGGACGGCGTACAACGCTGCTCCTGGAGAGGTGAGGGGGCCGCTGCTTGGGCGGGGAGGGGCTGTGCGGGTTCGGCGGAACAGGAGCCAGCCAGCTCACTCCGTCTCGACGTCGAGGTGGGCCCGATCCCCGCCCTCGTTGTCCCGGATCACGGTGTCCTGTGTCTCCACGACCGTCTCCGGGTGCGTCTGAAGGCCTGCCCCCGCGTTGCCGGTGATCCGGGAACGGAGTAGCTTCACCTGGCTCTTCGGACCTCGCACGCTGACCCCGACGCCGTGCCCGTCCCGGACCACGGTGTCCTCCAGAGTCAGCTCAGCGCCCTCCTCGACCGCCGCCCCGGCCCCGGCGGTACCGCTGACCGTCACCGAGGTCAGGTTGAGGGAGCCGCCCCGGGACCACACCGCCGTGTCCCCGGTACCGGAGACCAGGGCGTCCACCACCGTCAGGGAACCCCTGTCGTTCGTGCTGAAAGCCGCTGCCCCGCTCTCGGTGACCCGCGCGCCGTGCACCCTGACCGTGCTGATCCCGAGGGCCATGACCGGTTTCCACACGCGCTCAGCGGAGACCGACGTCAGGGTCGCCTGGGAGTCGTCGGAAGTCAGGATCACCGCTCCGGTCAGATCCGAGGCCCTGGCCCCGTCCGCGTCCAACCGGCTGTCCGACAGGTAGAAGCCGCTGGCATCGTTTTCGGCACCGGGGAGCATGGCCGTGAACTCGACGTCCGCCAGCTCGATCCGGCTCCGGAGAGCCGCGATCGCGTACGAACCCAGTCGTCTGCAGACGAGCCCGCGGCCCGAGAGTCTGCTCTCCTTAACGAAGAAGGCCTGTGCTCCGGTGTTCTCGACGACCAGGTCCTCGACCGTGACCGTTCCTCTCTCGCTCACCGTCACGGCGGTGGAAGCGGCACCGACAGCATCGATCCGGCTGGCCGCGAAGCTGACCTCGGCGCCCAGTCCGATGGCGATCCCGGACTTCTCGTTGGTCCATGCGGTCAGGCTGAATCCGTTGAAGGCGACACGGGTGCCCTCGCCGACCGCGAGTACCGAGTAGTCCGGGCTGCCGGTGATCGAGAGGTTGTGGAACCGGGCGTCGGACCCGTCTTTGACGATGAGCGAACCGCCTTTGGCTTTCCCGAAGCCGGTCATGACGCAGTCGGTCACCGTGACGCTGGAGTCGGCGATGGTCAGGGAACCTTGGTCATAGTCGCTGAACCGCACCGAGCTGACTGTGGGGTTGACAGCGCGCCAGAAGGTCAGGCCCGCCCCTCGGAAGACGGCGTCGCGCACGAAGCCGCCGGTCCCCCGCTTCCAGTAGAGATCGCAGCCGTCGAAGCGGCAGTTGACCACCTCGGTACCGTCCCCGTTGACCTCGACCTCGGTGCCGGAGGTGAACACGCTGTCGACGGCCTTGAACCGGCTCCCCTGCTCCGCGAGGACCGTCGGGGAGTCCGACGTGTCGGTCCCGCCCCGCACGTGGATCCCGTACAGCTCCAGTACGCCCCGGTCCCCCTTCACGACGAACACACTGTCCGCCGCCACGGAGATCTCCACGGTGCCGGGCCCCCCGACCGGAACGATCATGACCCTGGAGGTGATCTGCAGGGCGTAGGGCTCCGCGTACCGGCCCGGCTCCACGTGGAGGTACAGGTCCGTGTTCGCGTACCGGGCGTCCCGAAGGACCGCCCGCAGTGAGGCGAACGCGTGGGGGTCGGTCTGTGAGACCCGGGCGGTGTACATCCGAATGCTCCCGGTTCGGGGGACTGTGTGCGCTACGTACCGTAGCGCCACCGCCGGGCAGCCTGCCGTCGTCCCCGGGGGCCGGCCCCGTCAACGCCTCAGGCCCGTCCGGGATCTCCCGGACGGGCCTGAGGTGGCTGAGCCGCCTATCGGAATCGAACCGATGACCTATTCATTACGAGTGAATCGCTCTGCCGACTGAGCTAAGGCGGCACACCGGCACGTGTTGCACGTGCCGAAGCAGAAACCAGTCTAACGCCTCC
Organism: Nocardiopsis exhalans; assembly: GCF_024134545.1. Lineage (GTDB taxonomy): Bacteria > Actinomycetota > Actinomycetes > Streptosporangiales > Streptosporangiaceae > Nocardiopsis > Nocardiopsis exhalans. The sequence continues at coordinate 977,814 of NZ_CP099837.1, read as the reverse complement.
GTTGAGTGGCGCGTACCGTTTTCCCGGCCGCCCGGGTCGCGGCTAGCCGACCTCGTCCGCGCGAGGACCGGCACAGGCCATCCCGTCGTCCGGTACGGCCAGTTCCAGCAGGTAGTCGTCGACCATCGTGTCCACGCAGTCATCGCCCATGCGGTAGCCGGTGTGGCCGTCGCCGTCCCGGGTGACCAGGAAACCCGAGTCCAGCTGGGCGGCGAGCGCCTCGGACCAGGCATAGGGGGTGGCGGAGTCGCGTGTGGTGCCCACCACCATGATCGGGTCGGTGCCCGGGGCGTTGAGCTCGGCGAGCGGGGCCACGGCCTCCTCCGGCCAGAACGCGCAGGTCAGAGCACCCCAGGCCAGCATCGGGCCGAACATCGGCGATTCCTGGGCGGCCTCGGCCGCCGCCTCCGCGTAGGCCTCCACCTCGCGGGGCGCCTCCGAGTCCGAGCAGTTCACGGCGACGAGCGCCGCGGTGGAGTTCTCGTACTCGGCCAGGTCGCCGCGCCCGTACAGGTCGTCGCCGAGCAGCAGCAGTCCGGTGCCGTCGCCGCCCTCCATGGCGTCGGTGAGCGCCTCGCGCACCCGCGGCCACCAGTTCTCGGTGTACAGGGCCGCGAGCACGCCCAGCTCGGCGCGGGCCCGGTTGACCTCGCGGTCGTCGTCGGTGGCACTGCTGAGTGGCTCGGCCGCCGTGTCCGCCAGGAAGTCGTCCAGAACCGCGATGCCCTGGTCGACGCTGTCCCCCGGGCTACCGAGGGGGCAGTCGGGTCTGGTCAGGCAGTCCTCGACGAAGGAGCGCAGCGCCGTCTCGAAACCGGTGGCCTGCTGCACGCTCACACTCAGCTGGTCCTGGCTGGGGTCGACCGCGCCGTCGAGCACCAGGGCGCGAACCCGCTCCGGGAACTGCTCGGCGTACTGCGCGCCGATGTGCGTGCCGTAGGAGGCGCCGAGGTAGGTGAGCTGCTCGTCGCCGAGCAGCCCGCGCAGCACGTCCATGTCGCGGGCGACGTCGGCGGTGCCGATGTTGCGCATCAGCTCGGGGTCGTTCTCCTCGCAGGCCTCGACGAAGGCGCGGCTCTTGGCCTCGATCTGGTCGAGCCCCTCGGGGCTGAGGTCGGCGAGGTCGTCGGCCTCGCCGCCGCCGTAGTCGGTTCCGAGGTAGTCGTCGATCTCCTCGGCGTCAAGACAGGTCAGCGGGGTGCTGCGGCCCACGCCGCGCGGGTCGAAACCGACCACGTCGAAGCTCTCCCGCACCGCCTCGCTGACGGTGTAGGGGGCGTGGTCGACGAAGTCGAAGCCGGAGCCGCCGGGGCCGCCGGGGTTGACCAGCAGGGAGCCGATGACGTCGTCGCCGGTGGCGGGGAAGCGCTTGACCGCGATCTCGATCCGCTCCCCGTCGGGGGCCTCGTAGTCCAGCGGCACCTCGAAGACCGTGCACTCGCTGCCGGGCAGGCCGCTGTCGCACTCCTCCCAGAGGAGCTCCTGCTCCGCGACGTCCACCCGGGTGCCGTCACCGCCGCCGTCCTCGTCGGCCATGTCGCCGCCCGCCGTACAGCCGGAGACCAGCACCGCCCCGGTGAGCAGTACCGCCAACGGACCCCGAAGTCTCGTCCCCACCCGTAACCGCCTTCACTCGAATCCCGTAGCCGCACCATTCTCCCGGGCTCCGCGACCGCCCGTATCCCGGGCCCGCCGCCCCGAAGTGCCGGGACCCGCCCCCGGCCCGCCTCGTGTCCTAGCCCGCCAGGAGCGCGGAGGTCATCGCCTCCATGGCGATCTGCGGGTGCACGTTGGCCGCGATCCGACCGCGGCAGGCCATGATCGCGTCGATCCTTCTGAGCGTGGACTCAGGGGTACCGGAACGGGCGATCCGCTCCAGGTCGCCGGAGCGCTCGGCGGTGGACAGCTCCACCGTCGCGCCCAGCTGGAGGGCGAGCACGTCCCGGTAGAAGGCGGCCAGGTCGAGCAGGGCCCGGTCGTAGGAGTCCCGCTTGATCCGGGTGGCCCTGCGCTTTTGCCGTTCGTCCAGGTCCTTGAGGGCCCCCGCCGCGCCGCGGACCGCCTTGGCCACGCCCTTGCCGGTGGAACCCTCGCCGAAGGCCGCCTTGAGGTCGTCCTTCTCCTTCTCGTTGAGGGCGGTGGTGAGCGCCTTGGACTCCTCCTCGGCGATCTCGAACAGGCGCGCGGCCGCGGTCACGCAGGCGCCGAGTCCGTCCAGCCCGGCCGGGATGGACAGGACCTCCTCCCGGCGGCGGCGCGCCTCCGGGTCGGTGGCCAGCTGCCGGGCGCGGTCCACCCGTCCCGCGGCGGCTCTGGCGGCGGCCTCGGCGGTGACCGTGTCCACCCCGTCCCGCTGGACGAGGGCGTCGACGATCTGTCTGGTGCCGGGACTGGCCAGGGTGACCAGGCGGCAGCGGGAGCGGATGGTGATGAGCAGGTCGTCCGGGGTGGGGGTGCACAGCAGCCACACCGTGCGCGGCGAGGGTTCCTCCACTGCCTTGAGCAGCGCGTTGGAGGCGGCCTCGGTGGCCCGGTCGGCGTCCTCGAAGAGCACGATCCGGAAGTTCCCGCCGGACGGCTTGGACCCGGCACGGAGCACGAGGTCACGGGTGGCGGCCACACCGAAGCTCAGCCCGCTGGGCTGCACGTAGAGCATGTCCGGGTGGGTTCCGGTCAGCACCTGATGGCAGGAGTCGCAATGTCCGCAGCCCCCGGCCGGGCATTGGAGGGCGGCCGCGAAGGCACGCGCCGCCTCCTCCCGGCCGGAGCCGGGCGGGCCGGTGAACAGCCAGGCGTGGGTCATGCCGGCGCCGCGCCCCCCGGCCAGGAGATCGGCCGCACCGGCCACGGCGCGCTTCAGCTGTGCGCTCGCCGCCGCCTGGCCGACGAGGTCGTCGAAGACCGTCAAGCTTTCCCCCCGGACCGCATGGAATGTCAGGCTTCCACAATAGGAGCCCGCACCGACACCCGATCCGTTTTCCACAGGCCTTTCCCGGACCCTCTCCCCCATCCCGGTGAAGCGGTCACCGACGCGACCCCCGCCCTCCGGTTGTCCGCACGGCCGGACCAGGCCAGAAGGGGCCCGAAAGTGAACACGGGCTCCGCGGACGGGGGCGCCGCCCACTCACGGAAGGGGAACACGTGTCGAAGGCACGCGGGATCACCATGCTGATCGCGTCGGGCGCCATGGTCGCGGGGGTCGGGCTCACCGGGGCTCCGGCCGCGCTGGCAGACGGCCCGAACACGCCTCCCGAGGTGGTCGCCACCGTCGAGGCCGCGTCGTGGCCCGTCCTCTCGGAGGGTGACAGCCGCTGAGAGGTATCGGTCGTGAAGTCCATGCTCTTCGACTTCGGCTACCTCGACGTCGTCCACGCTGTCGAGCACTTCGACGAGCGGCTCACGGCCGCCGTCAAGGACTACCAGACGGCCAAGGGACTCACCGCGGACGGCGTAGTGGGTCCCCGGACGGGACACGGTCGCGCCGATCCTACGATAATGAACCCGTCCACCCCCGACCGCACGGAGCGCCGGTGAGCCAGCCACCTCCCCCTCAGCCACCGCATGGCCCACAGCACTCCTCCGGACCGCAGCACTTCCCCTCCGGCCCGCACCGGTCCCCGTACGGGCCGCCCGCACCGCCCGAAAGCCTGTCCACCGGCGCCAAGATCGCCCTCGGCGGTGCCGCCGCGGGCACGGTCCTGCTGGTCCTCATCCTCATCGGATACTTCGTGTGGGTGCGCCCCGGGGGAACCTCCGTCGTCGCCGAACCGCCGCCCTCCCCCTCCGGGGCCGTCGAGCCCGAGGGAGAGGAGGAGCCACAGGACGGGCCGCAGGACCCGCCCGGAGACAGGGACGGGGACGAGGACGCACCCCAGGACCCGGGCACCCCGCCGGAGTTCGCCGACTTCGAGGTCCAGGAGTTCAGCGGGAGCGGCCGGACCACCGTCGAGATCGAGACCGACGAGGAGCCGCGGATCCTCTCCATCAGCAACAAGGGGGCCGGGGGCATCTCCGTGTGGTCCGTGGACTCCGAGGCCGAGACGCAATGGGAGCTGATCCGCCGGGGAGGCGGGTACGAGGGGCGCCTCCTGTTGGCCCCGCCGAGCCTGATCGACGACTACGACGCCCTGCTGATCCACGCCGACGGCGACTGGGAGATCAGCCTGGAGCCGCTGTCGGCCGCGGACCACTGGGAGGCCACCGAGACGGAGTACGGCGGCAGCGGTGACGATGTCGTCCAGCTGCTCTGGTCCCCGGACAACTTCTCCACGCTGGACGTGACCCACACGGGATCGGGCAACTTCTCCCTGCGCTCCTACGACAACACCGCCACCAGTTCGCTGGTCAACGAGATCGGCGACTACGAAGGCCAGATGACGCTGACCCCGCGGACCGTCCTGATCGAGGTCCAGTCCCAGGGCTCCTGGACCATCACCCGCTGACCCCGCCCGGCAGGGCGCCGAGACTCGCGCTCCCACCCCGCGGGCATCCCGGCTACATTGGGCACCGACACTCGCCCCCGCTCAGCGAACGTGCACCTTTTCATCCCCCATGAGAGCCCGGAGCGCACGTGACCCAGCCCCCTCCCCCGCCCCAGCCTCCGTACGGCCCCGGTGGCCCAGGCGGCCCGCAAGGCCCTCCGCCTCCCCACGGCCCCGGCGGCCAAGGCCCCCAGCAACCCCCCTACGGCCCCGGCGGCCCGCAAGGCCCTCCGCCTCCCTACGGCCCCGGCGGCCCAGGCGGCCCCGGCGGCCCAGGCCCCCAGCAACCCCCCTACGGCCCGCCGCAGCAACCGCAGCAGCGATCCATGTCCACCGGCGCCAAGGTCGGGCTCGGCTGCGGATCCCTCTTCGTGATCCTCCTCGTCCTCGCCGTCATCGGCGCCTGCATGTCAGCGCTCTCCGGCGGCACCACCACAGCCGACCCCCGCCCCGCGGTCACGGCGGAGGAGAGCGAGGAGGAGCAGGCGGAGGAAACCGCCGAGGTCGAGGCGGCCGTGGAGGACGAGGAACCCGAGGAGGAGGAAACGGAGGAGGCACCGGCCTTCCCCGAGCACGAGACCCTGGAGTTCAGCGGGACCGGCGACACCGTCGTCGAGGTCGAATTCCACGACGACGCGCGCATCGCACGGTTCAGTCACAACGGATCCTCGAACTTCGCCGTGTGGGCCCTGGACTCCGAGGGCGGCAACAGCGACCTGCTGGTCAACGAGATCGGCTCCTACGACGGGAGCGTGCTCTACAACGGAGGCCCCCGCGAGGAGATGGCCGCGCTGGAGATCAGCGCCGACGGGGCCTGGGAGATCTCCCTGGAACCGCTGTCGGCCGCGACCACCTGGGGTGACTCCGACGACGAGTTCACCGGCAGTGGCGACGACGTCGTCCAGCTGGAGTGGACCCCTGAAGGGCTCACCACCCTGGACATGGCCCACGACGGCTCGAGCAACTTCGCGATCTGGGGTTACACCGACACCAGCCGCGACCTGCTCGCCAACGAGATCGGCTCCTACGACGGGCAGACGACCCTGACCGCGGGCACTCTCATCCTGGCGGTCACCGCGGACGGCACCTGGACGCTCACCCGCTGACCCCGCCCGTAGCGGACCGAACAGCCCGAAGGGCCCCTCCCACCGCTGGGGTTCCAGCGGTGGGAGGGGCCCCTCGTACGTTCTCGGGACGCTGTCCAGCGCCCGGTCAGGCGCCCGCCAGGCGCCCGGCTACACGTGCTGTTACGCCTCCTGCTCGGGGCGGATCACCGGGATCATGCCCGTGACCGCCTCCGAGCTGGAGTCGATCGGGTCGGGCAGCAGCGGACGCAACCGGCGCTGGATCTCCCGGGTGATCTTCTCCTGCGGCTCCCGGGCGTCGAGCACCAGGTAGCGGTCCGGGTTGGCCTCGGCCAGCGAGCGGAAGCCCTTGCGGACCCTGGTGTGGAACTCCACCGACTCCGACTCGATGCGGTCGGCCGGGCCGCCCAGGCGCGACAGGCCGTCCTCGGGCCGCACGTCCAGCAGCACCGTGAGGTCCGGAACCAGGCCCTGGGTGGCCCAGGCGCTGATCTCGCCCACGTCCTCCACCGCCAGGTCGCGCCCGGCGCCCTGGTAGGCGAGCAGGGAGTCCACGTAGCGGTCGCTGATCACCACGGCGCCGCGGCGCAGCGCCGGAAGGATCTCCTGCTCGACGTGGTCGGCCTTGTCCGCCGCGTAGAGGAGCACCTCGGCGCGGTCGGTGATGTGCGAGTTCTCGCGGTCCAGCAGAATGCCGCGCAGCCGCATACCGAGCTTGGTGGCACCCGGCTGGCGGGTGCCCACCACCTCGAAGCCCTGGTCGCGCAGCCACACCGTCAGCTCGCGCACCTGGGTGGACTTGCCCGCGCCCTCGCCGCCCTCCAGCACGATGAAGGCACCGGTGAGCCGGGCCTCCTCCTCTTCTTCGGCCGTGGGGGTAACCCCGCGCAGGGCCGCGAAGAGTTCGGGGAGCAGGCCGGGCCCGGCCTCCGGGTCGCCGGTGTTGGCCTGCCGGTAGGCGACGACCGCCGCGACGACCGCGATCAGGCCGCCCGCCATCAGGACCAGGCCGCTGCCGTACAGGTCGTAGGTGAGCGGTCCGCCCAGCGGGATCTCGTGGTCACCGGCGAACCCGGCGGCCAGCGGGGCCAGGACAGCGCCCAGGAGCAGGGCGAGGCGGCCGGTGCCGTGCAGGAGGGCGAACGCGGAGTCGCGCTGCTCCTCCTCCACCTCCACGCTGATCAGCCCGGTTCCGATCACCCAGGTCAGACCGGCGCCCAGGCCCAGGACGAGGGCCAGGACCGCGGAGAGCACCATGTCGGAGATGGCGCCGGTGAACAGCAGGGCCAGCGCGCCCAGGACGACGGCCAACCCGAGCAGGCGGCGTCGGCTGAACTGCTTGAGGACGCGCGGCCCGGAGACCACGCCCAGCCCCAGGCCCAGGAAGAGCGCGGCGACCAGGACGCCGAAACCGGCGTTGCCCGCGCCGAGGTTCTCCACGTGCGGTCGGCCCACGCCGAGGACGAGACCGCCCGCGGCCGCCGTGACGGCCAGGCCGGTGACCACACCGCGGACCAACGGGCCGCTGCCGACCGCGGTGCGACCGGCGAGGACCGCGTGGATCGTGTTCGCGTCCCGGTTGGGGCTCAGCGAACCCTTGGACACCGCGTGCTTGGGCAGCGGCAGCGAGGCGACGACGATCGCCGCGACGAAGAACGTCAGGGCGTTGAGGTAGAGGGCGACGTCAGCCTCGGGGTTGGCCATGGACGGCACGAGCGCGCCGAGCAGGTTGCTGACCGAGGCCAGCGCGGCGAACAGCAGGGCGGCGACCGGCGCGGCCCCGTAGGTCGCCAGCAAGGTCAGTTTGTTGGCCTGGCCGAGCATCCGCTTGGGGACGAGGGTGGGGATCGTGGCGTCCCGGGCGGGGGTCCACAGGAGCGCGACGATCTCCGCGAGCAGGCTCGCGATCAGCAGCCACTGCAGCGCGAAGCCGGAGGACAGCAGCCCGACGACCGGGATGGAAACGTAGAGGAGACCGCGCAGCACGTCGCCGCCGACCATCGTCCACCGCCGGTCCAGCCGGTCCGCGAGAGACCCGACGAGGGGGCTGAGCAGGACCGCGGGGGCGAGTTTGATGGCGACGACGCCGGTGACGGCGAGATAGTGGACGAGTGTGGAGCTTTCGGCGGTGAAGATGGCCGCGAGGGACACCAACGCCAGCAGGCTCAGCCAGTCCCCGAGGTTGGAGAGGGAAAGCGAGATCCACAGCCTTCTGAAGGGTGTGATCGCGAGGACGTTCTGCGCCTCGGCCGGCGCTCCCAGGGGTGCAGATCTGCTCATAGCGCTCAAGATTATCGATGAGGGGGATAGGAACTGACAGGCGTGACCAGCCTGTCCAGGGAATTCGGGGGATACGTCCGGGGTCACACACGTTTCAGTGGCCCCATCCGTCAGGCACACAGTAGTACGGAAGATCATCCCCGAACAGAGGATGAAGTTGCGTATCCGTTGCGATACCCCGGTACACCACTCACCCGAGCGCCCCGTGTGGGAACGCCCAGGTGAGTACGTGTGACCGCGATCTGCCTACTCTGTGCTGCTTACTTCTGTGCTGCCTACTTCTGTACTGCTTGCCCTGTGCCCGCTTACTCCTCGGCGGCCTTCTTCGCGGTGGTCCTCGGCTCACCGGTCTTCTTGGCCGCGGGCTTCTTCGCAGCCGCCTTCTTGACCGTGGTGGTGGCCGTCTTCTTCGCGGTGGCCGTCTTCTTCGCCGGAGTCTTCTTGGCGGCGGGCTTCTTCGCCGGTGCCTTCTTCTTGGCGGGCGCCTTGGCCCGGCGCTCGGCCAGCAGCTCGGCGGCGCGCTCGTCGGTGATCGACTCGACCTCGTCACCCTTGCGCAGGGAGGCGTTGACCTCGCCGTCGGTGACGTAAGGACCGAAACGGCCGTCCTTGATCACCATCTTGGCGCCCGACGCCGGGTCCTCGCCGAGCTCGCGCAGCGGCGGGGCGGCGGCGCGGCGCCCGCGCTGCTTGGGCTGGGCGAAGATCGCCTGGGCCTCCTCCAGGGTGACCGTGAACATCTGCTCCTCGGTCTCCAGGGAGCGGCTGTCCGTGCCCTTCTTGAGGTAGGGACCGTAGCGGCCGTTCTGGGCGGTGACGTCGTCGCCGTCGATCTGGCCCACAACGCGGGGCAGGGACAGCAGGCGCAGCGCGTCCTCCAGGGTGACCGTGTCCAGGTCCATGCTCTTCAGCAGCGAGCTGGTGCGCGGCTTGACCTTGGCGGCCTTCCTGGCCTTGGGCCTGGTCTCGCCCTCGGGCTCCTCCGGCTCCGGGATGACCTCGGTGACGTAGGGGCCGAAGCGCCCGGACTTGGCCACGATCATGTGGCCGCTCTCCGGGTCCTCGCCGAGTTCCCGGTCCCCGCTGGGCTGGGCGAACAGCTCCTCGGCCTTGGCCTCGGTGAGCTCGTCCGGCGCCAGGTCCTCCGGCACGTTCACCCGGACGCCCTCGCGGTCCAGGTAGGGGCCGTAGCGCCCCACCCGCAGCACGATGTCGGTGCCGGGCAGCGGGATGGAGCTGACCTCCTTGGGGTCGATCTCCGTGATGTGGTCGCCCACCAGCGCCTTGAGCCCGGTCTCCTCGTTGCCCTGGGCGTCCTGGCCGCCGAAGTAGAACCGGCGCAGCCAGGGCAGACTCTCGGCCTCGCCCTTGGCGATGTCGTCGAGGCTGTCCTCCAGGCGCGCGGTGAACTCGTAGTCCACCAGGTTGCCGAAGTGCCGCTCCAGCAGCTGTACCACGGCGAAGGCCAGGAAGGACGGCACGAGTGCCGTGCCCTTCTTGAACACGTAGCCGCGGTCCAGGATGGTGCCGATGATCGAGGCGTAGGTGGAGGGGCGGCCGATCTCCCGCTCTTCCAGCTCCTTGACCAGGCTGGCCTCGGTGTAGCGCGCGGGTGGCCGGGTGCTGTGTCCCTCGGCCTCCAGGCTCTGCGCCTTGACCGGGTCGTTCTCGGCCATGGCGGGCAGGCGGCGCTCGCGGTCGTCCAGGTCGGCGGCCGGGTCGTCGGAGCCCTCCACGTAGGCCTTGAGGAACCCGTGGAAGGTGATGATCTTGCCGCTGGCGCTGAACTCGGCGACCTCGCCGTCGGTGGAGGTCCCCTCGATCCGCACGGTGACGGACTCACCGACCGCGTCCTTCATCTGGGAGGCGACGGTGCGCTTCCAGATGAGCTCGTAGAGGCGGAACTCGGGGCCGCTCAGGCCACTCTCGTTCGGGGTGCGGAAGGTGTCGCCGGCGGGGCGGATCGCCTCGTGCGCCTCCTGCGCGTTCTTCACCTTCTTGGCGTACACGCGCGGCTTGTCCGGCAGGTAGTCGCCGCCGTACAGGCGCCGCACCTGGTTGCGGGCGGCGTTGACCGCGCTGTCCGACAGCGTGGTGCTGTCGGTACGCATGTAGGTGATGTGCCCGTTCTCGTACAGCCGCTGGGCGACCTGCATGGTCTGCTTCGCGGACAGGTTGAGCTTGCGGGACGCCTCCTGCTGGAGGGTGGTGGTGCGGAACGGCGCGTACGGCGAGCGGCGGTAGGGCTTGCGCTCCACCGACTTGACCGCGAACCCGGCCCCGGCCAGGCGCTCGGCCAGGCCCCGGGCGGTCGCCTCGTCCAGGTGGCGCACGTCGCGGTCGGCGCGGATCGTGCCCTGGGGACCGAAGTCGCGTCCGGCGGCGATGCGCTTGCCGTCGACGGAGACCAGCGTGGCGGGGAAGGCGGAGGGCCCCTCGGCGGCACCGGCGTCGGTCGCGTCGAAGACCGCCTTGAGGTCCCAGTAATCGGCGGAGGTGAACGCCATGCGCTCGCGCTCGCGCTCGACCACCAGCCGGGTGGCCACGGACTGCACGCGGCCCGCCGAGAGCTTCGGCATGACCTTCTTCCACAGCACGGGGGAGACCTCGTAGCCGTAGAGGCGGTCCAGGATGCGCCGCGTCTCCTGGGCGCTGACCAGACGGGTGTTCAGGTCGCGCGTGTTGTTCGCGGCGTGTTGGATGGCGTCCTTGGTGATCTCGTTGAAGACCATCCGGCGGACGGGGATGCGCGGGTTGAGTTCTTCGCGCAGGTGCCAGGCGATGGCCTCGCCCTCGCGGTCCTCATCTGTGGCGAGTAGGAGTTCGTCGGCGTCCGCCATGAGCTCCTTGAGCTTCTTGACGTGCGCCTTCTTGTCGGTGTTGACGACATAGAGCGGTTCGAAGTCGCCGTCCACGTCCACGCCGAGCCGGGCCCAGGGCTGCCCCTTGTACTTGGCGGGGATCTCCGCGGCCTTGGTAGGCAGGTCGCGGATGTGGCCGATGCTGGACTCCACGACGTAGCCGCGCCCCAGGTAACCGGCGATGGTCTTCGCCTTGGCTGGTGACTCGACGATGACGAGAGCGGTACCCGCTCCTTGACCTGCCTTGTCCTTCGAGCCGTTCTTGCCGGCGCTGCCCTTCGTGGGTGGCACGCTGTTTCCCCTACGTCTAGCCTTACGTGTTCTGTCGGCCGCGGTCCTTCGGATCCCGTGGGAACCGACAGTAACCGAACTACAGGCACTCCCCCGTCGGTGAGCGGGCCTGATCCCTCATTCGGGGCTCACCCCGCGCGGACTCTCGGCCCTTACCCACCGGCACCCGCAGAATAAGCGCTACCCGGACCGGTACCGGCCCCTAACGTGCGCTACCGGCCGTGGCGGCGCTCTCCTTCGCCCCGTTTCCGGCTCTGGCGAGCACCTGGAACACCCTTTCTCAGTGACTTGCATCACACTTGAGGGGTTCAGGGTGTCCCTGCCTCCAGAATGCGGCGAGTCCTCCCGGATATTCCCGGGAGGACTCGGCTCACGTCCCTCAGCCGGTGGTCGCCACCTCCGCGCTCCCGCAGTCCACCGCGTTCCATAACGGAACGGGAGGGCGGAGGCGACTCACCACCCGCGTTTCGAACACCCTGCGCTTCGAAACACAGTGCTTCGGACGTCTACGGCACCTGGGTGCCGGTAGCGGGGACACTGGCCCTTTCCACCGCCACCGCCGTGCCCGGGGGTCCGGCTTCCCGCAGTCCACCGCGTTCCATAACGGAACGGGAGGCCGCACTCCCCTGGTTCGACGGGTGGCCGTGTCCGGGCACACCCCCCGCTCGGCCCCTCGCGGAGCCGTTCTGGTCCCTACAGGCCCACGCCCACGGCGCCCAGCAGGTCACCGACCGGGTCGACGGACGGGATCTCGGTGGCCTCGGGCAGCTCCTGCGCCCGCTCCGGGGCGTGCTCCTCGACCGACTGGGCGGCGGTCTCGCTCAGGTCGTAGCCGACCGGCAGCATCTCGGAGACGGGGACCTCGGGCAGCTCGCTGACCAGCGGGATGCTGTCCAGGGCGGAGGACTGGGGCTCGGTCTCGGCGCTCTGGTGCACGACCTTGGCGTCGGAGCCGGTCGCGCTGGCACCGGCCACGCCCGCGACGGCGCCGACGGCGTTGCCCGCGACGTTCACCGGCACGTCGGCGTCGCCGACCAGCTGGTTGCCGCCGACCAGGGAGCCGTTGCCGGAGGTCGCGATGTCGCGGTGGGAATCGCGGACGATGGCGTCGCTGTCGGTGGCGGCCGCACCCGCGACCCCGCCCACCGCGCCGACCGCGTTGCCGGCCACGTTCACGGGCACGTCCAGGTCCAGGACGGCCTGGTTGCCGCCGAGCACGGAGCCGTTGCCGGAGGTGGCGATGGACTGGTGCTCGCGAACCGGAGCGGACTGGTGCTCGACCGGGGCGGACTGGCGCAGGACGCCCGCGTCCACACCGGAGGTGTCCGGCAGGAGCTGGACGTTGTCGAGGGCTTCGGCGACCAGGTCCTGCGTGGTCACCGGAGCGGACTGGTGCTCGACCTCGTGGTGGTAACCGTTGCCGTTGTCGCCGTCGCCGTTGCCGTTGTCGCCGTTGCCGGTGCCGTTGTCGCCGTGACCGCTGTTACGGACGATCGCGTCAGCGTCGGTGGCAGCCGCACCCGCGACACCGCCGACCGCACCGATGGCGTTACCGGAGACGTTCACGGGGACGTCCAGGTCTGCGACGATCTGGTTACCGCCCAGGAGCGAACCGTTTCCGGACGTGGCGATGTCCGGGTGCTCGGACTCTCCGGCGCCGCGGCTGTGGTCCACGATCGCGTTGCTGTCCGTCGACTGGGCCCCGGCCACACCGCCGAGGGCGCCGATCGCGTTGCCGGTGACGTTGATCGGAACGTCCGCGTGGGCCACGGCCTGGTTACCGCCCAGGACCGAACCATTTCCGGAGGTGCGCACGTCACGGTGGCCGCGGGTGATGGCGTTGGAGTCGGTGCACGAGGCCCCGGCCACACCGACGAGGGCGCCGACCGCGTTGCCGCAGACGTTGATCGGCACGTCGGCGTCGGCGACGATCTGGTTGCCGCCGCCGATCGAACCGTTGCCGCTGGTGACCACGTTGCTGTCGGCGAAGGCGACGCCGCTGCCCAGGGCCACGAAGCCGGCCGCCAGGAGCACGGACTTCGCGGAGGTGCTAGCCCACTTACGCATGTGGGAAGTCCTTTCGAGTGAACGAGTAGATGAGAAGGTGTCGTGCTGTGGGCCACAGGCCGTTCCACGCCCCTGGGTGGGGCGCGGGCCTTCGGCCAAGGCCGGGGATCATCCGGTCGGCTCCGCACCTGGTCGGTGCGGGTCTGCCGGGCTGTCGGGTGCGGCCGCGTCCGTCTGCGCTGGCTGCGTGCGGACGTTCGCACCCCGTCGATCAGCTCCGCCCTGGTTGGGCGGCGGCTGACGTGAACCCCGAGCACATGGCCTTGGCCGGTGCTGCGGGACTCGCGTCAACCCCCGGGCCGTGCGGCCCGGGAAGCTGATCAGGCGCGGGCCCTGCGGCGCTTGCCGAAGAGCAGGAGCCCGGCGCCGGCGGCGACCGCCAGGACCGCGGCGGCCAGCAGCCCGGCGAGGGCGCTCTGGTCGGTACCGGTGACCGCGAGGCGGCTCTCGTCGGCGGGCGGAGCGGAAGGAGACGCGGACGCGGAGGGCTCGGGGGAGGGCTTCTCCTCCTCGGTCTGCTCCTCGCGCTCCTCTTCCTCCTCCGGCCCCTCCTCGACCGGCTCCTCTTCCTCGGGCTCCTCCTCGCGCGGCTCCTCCTCCGGCTCCTCCTCGACCGGCTCCTCTTCCTCGGGCTCCTCCTCGGGCTCCTCCGGGTCGTAGCCCTCGTAGCCGGGGTAGGGGTCCTTCGGAGTCTTGGTCTCGGTCACCTTGGCGTCGCCGCCGGCGCAGTTGGCTCCGGCCACGCCCAGGACCGCGATGGCGTTCCCGCAGGCGTTGACCGGAGCGTCGACGTCGAGCACCACCTGGTTGCCGCCGCCGATCGACCCGTTACCGCTGGTCGTGGTGTCGGCGAGGGCGACGCCGTGGGAGGTGACGATGAATCCGGCTGCCAGGACCGCGGCGAGTCGGAGGTGGGTTGTCTGGGTCATCGGCTGTCCTTTGGTCGACGAGGAGAGGTCTGTTGGTGCCTCAAGGACCGCGGACGGATTTCCCGGCGTGGGAGCCTGGGGAAGAGAGCACGCCCGACCGGATTCGGTGGGGCGGCTGTGCGCAGGGCGCACGGACCGGCCGCGGTCTGGAACGCGGCTAGTCGGGGGAGAAGGAGGGGTCGTCCGCGGCGTCGCGGACCACCAGGTTGGGGTCGCCGGGCAGGGCGACCCGCTGGGCCCGGAGCACCATGTGCTCGGAGCGGGCCATCAGGAACCCGGCGGCGCCGGGGGCCTGGAAGGACGGGGCGGAGGCACCGGTGGTGTCCGGCCCGACCTGGTGGTAGGAACCGCCGCCGATCAGACGGATCCGCTCCGCGGACTCCCCGTCGGCGGTCGCGTCCTCGGCTTTGCGTGCGGCCTCGTCGGCCACACGCCACGAGTTCTCCACCACGTGCGCGGCGATCTCGTCGGCCGCGCGCGCCACCCGGGCATCGCGCTCTTCACGCTCACGCTCTTGGCGCTCGCGCTCGTCCGCACCGGCGTCGGGACGCTGGTCGGCGGGCAGGGTGGCGAAGGCGGAGTCCTCTGCCGAGCCCAGGACCGGCAGTCCCAAGGGCCGCCCGTTCTCGGTCACGGCGTCGATCCCGCCCTGGCCGACCGTGTCGGCCAGACCCGAGGTGACGGTGTCCACCAGCGCGTTCTCGCGCAGGGACCCGTCCGTGGACTCGACGACCTCCTGGCCGGTGCGGGCGACCCCGGTGACGAGGCCGGTGGCCCCGCGTGCGGCGTCGTCGACGGCCTGGCCGGTGTCGTGCACGATCTCGTTGGCGACGGAGCCGACCGCGCTCTCCTCCAGGGCCGCACTGACACCGGTCTCCCGAAGCGCGTTCGCGGGAAGCGCGGACGCCTGCGGCACGACGGTCTCGGTGAGGGCTCCGGTGGAGGAAGCGGCTCGGGTGGCCGTGTCGGAGAGGCGGGTCTCCCGGAGCTCTCCGGCGGCCTGCCCCGTGCGGTCGGTGATCTCACCGACGCCCAGGACACTGCCGCCGAGGTTGCCGAGCCCGCCGGATTCGGTGGAGGTCTCGCTGTGCGCGACACCCACTCCCCCGGCCAGCCAGGCCACGGCGACGATTCCGGACAGGATCAGCAAGCGGGCGTAGGCACCACGGGGGTTGCGAGCAGCGCGACTGGCTGAGACCAGCCACCCTCGGCTCGCGAGCACCATGGATGCCCCTTCGTTTCGCTGTCACTGAACGGTCCCGTGCGGCGGCGCCGCGAACGGTCGCTCCACGAAGCCCCAGAACACAGGGCAACGTCGAACTGAAAGAAACCGTAGCATCACCCTGAGTGACAGTGCGCGAAAAAACCAACCGCGCCGAGAAGTTCCCGGCGCGGTTCGTCCGACTTTGCGGCGACCGGACCCGAAAGATTCGGCCAGCCCTCATCGGAATTTAGGTCAACACAGCTGGTCAGCTCATGCCGACGAAACGGTCCAGCACCCGTACCCCGAACTGGAGGCCGTCCACGGGGACGCGCTCGTCGACCCCGTGGAACATGCCGGCGAAGTCCAGCTCCGGCGGCAGCTTCAGCGGCGCGAAACCGTAGTTGCGCACGCCCAGCCGGGAGAAGCTCTTGGCGTCCGTCCCACCCGAAAGGCAGTAGGGGACGGCCTTGGCCCCCGGATCCTCGGCCAGCAGGGACTCCGACATCGCGTTCACCAGGCCGCCGTCGAAGGAGGTCTCCACGGCGGGCAGGTGGTGGATGAAGTCGCGGCTGACCTTCGGGCCGAGCAGCGCGTCGATCTTCGCGAAGTACTCGTCCTCGGTGCCGGGCAGGAAGCGCCCGTCCACCTGAGCGGTGGCCTCACCCGGGATGACGTTGGCCTTGTAGCCGCCGCCGAGCACCGTCGGGTTGAGGGTGTTGCGCAGCGTGGCGCCGATCATCTTGGCGATCGGGCCCAGCCGGGCCACCGTGGCGTCCACGTCCTTCTCATCGAAGGGGATCCCGAACTCCTCGCAGATCTCCTCCAGGAAGGTCCGCACCGTCGGGGTGAGCTGCACCGGGAACTCGTGCTGCCCCAGCCGCGCGACCGCCGCCGCCAGCTCGGTGACGGCGTTGTCCCGGTTGGTCATCGAACCGTGCCCGGCGGTGCCGCGCGCGGTGAGCTTCATCCACGCGATGCCCTTCTCCGCGGTCTCCACCAGGTACAGGCGCCGGTTCTCGTTGACCGTGAAGGAGAAACCGCCGACCTCGCTGATCGCGGAGTCGCAGTCGGCGAACAGCTCGGGGTGCTCGTCCACCAGGTACTGGGCGCCCCAGGTACCGCCCGCCTCCTCGTCGGCGAGGAAGGCCAGCACGATGTCCCGCGGCGGTTTGCGCCCCTCGCGCAGCCGCTGCCGCAGCATCGCCAGGACCATCGCGTTCATGTTCTTCATGTCGACCGCGCCCCGGCCCCACACGCAGCCGTCGGCGACCTCACCGGCGAAGGGGTGGTGGGTCCAGTCCTCGGGCGCGGCCGGAACCACGTCGAGGTGCCCGTGGATGAGCAGCGGCGGCCGCGAGGAGTCCTCACCAGTGATCCGCGCCACCACGTTGCTGCGCCCGGGGTGCTTCTCGTAGATCCGCGACTCCACCCCGACCTCGTCGAGCCTGGTCGCGACGTACTCCGCCGCCTTGCGCTCCCCCGGCCCGGAATGGTCGCCGTAGTTGGAGGTGTCGAACTCGATGAGCTCCCGGCACAGGTCGACGACCTCGACCTCGCCCGCGCTCAGTTCCTTACCTGGATCCACCATCTGGCTCTCCCGTCTCCGGCCGCACCTTTTGCCCTAGAGCCTGTCACGACCACCCCCCGCCGGAAAACTGGTTCGGAAGCCCTCAGACCTTTGCTATGGTTAAACCTGTTCGGAGCGACACACGCCGAACAGCCCGGTCCGGGTGGCGGAATAGGTAGACGCGCTAGCTTGAGGTGCTAGTGGCCGTTAAGGCTGTGGGGGTTCAAGTCCCCCCTCGGACACAATGGAAAGCCCTGGTCACAGGGCTTTTTTCATGCCCGGGTCGCAACGGGGGGTGCGACGGGATCGTGTCAGTCGAAGAGGGCTGCCACCTGCTCAGCGGCCTCGGCCTGCATACCCGGCAGCGCGTGAGCGTAGATGTTCATCGTGATGGACGGGTTGGCGTGACCCAACCTCTCCTGAACCACCTTCACTGGCCCCGGTCTTGAGAGCCAGCCGCCCACGTGTGCCTCAGGTCGTGAAGCCGGATGTCCTTGAGCCCGTGCTTGTGGATACGGGCATCGAACACTCTCGACACCCTGTCCGGGTGTATGGGGCCACCCGCGAAAGTGCCCTCCCTCAGGCGGTAGGCCCCCTTGGCGAACACCAGGCCCTCATCCAACCAGGGCGGGAGCCGGGTAGCGGCGCCGGTCACGTAGTGCCCTGGCTGTGGGCGAGACAACGGGTACGCCGTCCAGGGCCGTAGTCATCTTGTTCCAGAGCAGCGCGTATCCGACTTCGGGGAACAGAGACATGGCTAGGAGGAAGTAGACGCCGACCCGGGTGGGCAGGGCGCGTAGCCGTTGCTGGACGCTGCGGGTCTGTTCGAGTATCGCGTCGACGAGCTCGAAGCCCATGACGGTGGTCAGCGCTCCGAGTTGGCCGGGTGCGAACGCTCCTGGGGCCACGGTGATGGTGTGGTGAATGGTGGCCAGGGCAGCGGGTGGTGGACAATGGTAGGGCGACGGAGTTCCTGAGGGGCGGGGTTGCCTTGGTCGACTTCCCGTCCTACAGGGCTCCGTGGTCTTCGTTCGCGGTCAGGACTCCTTGAGCGTGTTACTTGCGTCAAGAGCAAGAACGCTAACTACCCGGCCTTGGGGAGAACGCCCGGTCGCCCACCCCCACGACTCTGGCGTCATCCTCGGCAACCTCGCCCTCGCCGACCTTCCCCCAGAACAACTGCACGTAGACGCCGTCGTCTCCCTCTGCCGAGTAGGCACACACGACTTCGCCCACGCTCCCGGGCGCGACCACCTACAGATCTGGCTCATCGACCGTCCCGGAGCCAACGCCACCGTGCACCACACCCTCGACAACGCCGCCCGAGCAGTCCGAGGACTGCGCGAGGAAGGCGAACACGTGCTCCTCACACTGCGCCTCAGGGCACAGTCCTACCCCCAGCGTCGCAGCCCGGTACTCCGGCCTGCTGGGACTGGACCCGACCACCGCGATGCCGCACACCCTCACGGCCCTCGCACCCAATCGGCCCGCACCCAACCACGAGCTCACCCGGGCAGCCAGCACGCTGGCAGGAACCCCGCCCCGCCCGGCGAACACGGGAGCCAGAGCACCGACACACCGAGGAGCAGGGCTGTGGACGAGGAGGCCGTCACACAACAACGAGGCCGGGCGGCACTGCCGCCCGGCCTCCGCGCGCAGACTGACCAGGTCTCCACCCCCGAGTCCGGCCCGAGGGCAACACTCACCCCTCAACAGCTAGAAGGCATCGACACGTTCCAGCGCTACATCGCACCGCACTCTCTCGCCACAAACGGGCCGCGCACACCTCAACCGACTCGGGGAACTGCGGCCCCCACGTATCGAAGAGGCCCGCGTTGCCACCGGCGAACGGGAAGCAGATCAACCGCAGATCTGGGGCCGGGCGTGGGTGTCGGGTAACCAGCCAGGGTGTGTCATCCATGGGGTGCGCACCTTTCGACCAGGGACCCGAACCGGCTGTCCTCCATGAACCCCTTCAGGTCGAGTGCGATCCCGTGCCTCTCGCGCAACGCGGAAACGAACCGGAACGCGAGGAGCGAGTCACCGCCCGAGGCGAAGAAGTCCGACGAGGCGCCGCGCGGCGGGGACCCGAGAAGGTCCCGCCAGACGTCGACGACCTGGCCCGCGCCAACACCCACGAGATCCTGGTCGCCACCCTGCGCCAGGGGCAACCGCCCCCACCACCCCGGCGACAACACCGCCGCGCTCACCACGGCGGTGGACCAGGTCCCCGGCCCCTACCGGCGCCGGGTGCTGTTCCGCCTGGCCGGAGCCGGAGCCGCCCAGGACCTCCTGGGCTGGATCGCCTCGCCCTTCGACGCGATCCGTGCCCTGCCGCCGGTGGCCAGACTCTGGCCCGTGGTCCCCGCGAGCGTAGAGAGGAGGACAGAGCCGAAGGCCCTGCTGAGCAGAGCCTTCTTTCGTTGCCGGGCAGCAGCGGAGACGGCGACCGGCTCCGGTGGTGGACCGGGTCAGCGGGTCAGCGGATCGCCCTCACGCGTCCCAGGTGACCGGGAGGCTCTTCACCCCGTAGATGTCCGCGGTCTCCGGGCGCAACCGGACCTCGTCGGCCGGAACGGCCAGGCGCAGCGTCGGGAAGCGGTCGAACAGCGCGGGGAGCGCGACCCCCATCTCGACGCGGGCCAACTGCTGCCCCAGGCACAGGTGGGCTCCGTGGCCGAAGGCCAGGTGACCGCCCTCCTGCCTGCGGATGTCGAGCACGTGGGGGTCGGTGAAGCGCTCGGGGTCGCGGTTGGCGGTGTTGAGCGACAGGACGACCGCCGTACCGGCCTCGATGGTCTGCCCGCCCAGCTCGACGTCCTCCAACGCCGTCCTCATGAACGTCTTGGCGACGCTCAGGTACCGCAGCAACTCCTCCACCGCCCCGGGGGCCAGTCCGCGGTCACCGCGCAGCGCGGCCAGCTGCTCCGGGTCGCGCAACAGCGCGAGGGTGCCCAGCGCCAGCGTGTTCGCGGTGGTGTCGAACCCGGCGGCCAGCAGGAGCAGGGCCATCCCCCGCAGTTCCTCGTCGGTCAGGTCGCTGTGGGTGAGGTCGCTGAGCACGTCGTCGGTGGGGTTCGCGCGTTTGGCCGCCACCAGCTCCGCGAGGTACCCCTGGGTGGCGGTGTAGGCCGCGATCAGGTCCTCGTCGCTGGTCTCACCGTCCATGAACGACTCGACCTGTTCCTGGAAGGAGTCCCGGTCCTCGTAGGGCACCCCCAGCAGCTCGCAGATCATCATGGCGGGTACGGGCTTGGCGAACGCGGTCACCAGGTCCGCGGGCGGCCCGGTCCTTTCCATGGCGTCCAGGTGCTCGGCGGTGATCTGCTCGACCCGCTCGGTGAGCATGCGCATCCGCCGGGCGGTGAACTTGCGCACCAGCGGCTTGCGGTAACGGCTGTGCTGCGGTTCGTCCATGAGGAGGAACTCGCCGGGCAGCGCCGGAGGGACTTCGATGCCGCTGTAGTCGATCAGCGGATGGTGGCTCATGAGCTCCTTGCGTGAGCTGAACCGCGGGTCGGCCAGGGCTGACCTGACCAGTTCGTACCCGGTGACCAGCCAGCCCTGGTGCCCGTCCGGAAAGGAGAGCCGGCTGATCGGCCCGTGCTCACGGGCTTCGACCAGCTCCGGCGGGGGGTCGAAGGGGCAGCCCGGGCGGCGTCGCGCGGGCATCGCGGTGAGGTGGTGGGGGGTCTTGTTCACAGCCGTTCCTCTTCTGTCGGTACTGGGTGTTCGTTCCGTACGTCTGCGGTTCCCGGTCAGGAGGCGGAGGGGTCGCGGTCGTAGAGCTTGCGCGCCCACAGGTAGGAGGCCAGGGCGATGGCCGCGCACCAGGCGAGGGCCGCGATCCCGCTGCTTCCGATCTCGGTACCGGTCAGCAGCCCGCGCAGGGTCTCGATGATCGGCGTGAAGGGCTGGTACTCGGCGAACCAACGGATTCCCGCAGGCAGGGTCTCGGTGGGCACGAACCCGCTGCCGAGGAAGGGCAGGAAGACCAGGGGCAACGGCAGGTTGCTGGCCGACTCGACGGTCTTGGCGACCAGCCCCAGCGCCACCGAGAGCCACGTCAGCGCGAACGAGACCGCGGCCAGGAGGCCGAGGGCCGCCAGCCACTCGACCGGGCCCGCGCTGGGACGGAATCCGACGAGCAGCGCCACGGCGGTGACCGCGGCCACCGTCAGCATCGCCTGGACCAGGCTGCCGACGACGTGACCGGTCAGCACCGAGACCCGGGCGATCGCCATGGTGCGGAACCGCGCGACGATCCCCTCGGTCATGTCCATGGCCACCGAGATGGCCGTGCCCTGGGCCGCGCTGGCCACCGTGATCAGCAGGATTCCGGGCGCGATGTAGTTGGCGTAGTCGGCACGGTTGCCGACGGCTCCCTCAGCGCCCATCGCACCGCCGAAGACGTACACGAACAGCAGCAGGAAGACGATGGGCATGCCCATGAGGGTCAGCGTCATGGACGGATAGCGCCGCATGTGCAGCAGCTGGCGGGCCACCATCGTGGCCGAGTCGCCGAGGGCGTGGGCGAGGGTGGTCATCGGCTCGCCTTCCGTGTGTCGTCGTCCGCGCTGCGGCGGCCGGTGAGCGCGAGGAACACGTCGTCCAGGGCCGGGGTCCGCACCGACAGCTCCTCCGGGTGGATGGACGCGTCGTCCAGGCGTTCCAGCAGGTCACGCAAGGAGGCGATCCCACCGTTTCCGGGAACCCTGAGCGCCAGGGCTTCGGTGTCGGTCTCGCCGCCCAGCGCCCGGGCCGCCGACTCCAGGGCTTCGGTCCCGGTGAAGCGCAGCCGGACGTGGCCGCCGGGGACGCGGCGTTTGAGCTCGGCGGCGGTGCCCTGGGCCACGATCCTGCCGTGGTCGAGCACCGCGATCCGGTCGGCGAGCTGGTCCGCCTCCTCCAGGTACTGCGTGGTGAGGAAGACGGTGACACCGTCGGCCACCAGGTCGCGGATGATCTGCCACATGTCCCGGCGGCTGCGCGGGTCCAGCCCCGTGGTCGGCTCGTCGAGGAAGATGAGCCGGGGCCCGCCCATCAGGGTCATCGCCAGGTCGAGCCGTCGGCGCATACCCCCGGAGTAGGTGGAGGCGGGTTTGCCCGCCGCGTCGACCAGGTCGAAGTGCTCCAGCAGCTCGTTGGTACGGCGCTGTCCCCGGGCCCGCCCCAGGCGGTGGAGCCTCGCCATCAGCATCAGGTTCTCGCGCCCGGTGAGCAGGCCGTCGACCGCCGAGTACTGCCCGGTGACCCCGATCGCGGCGCGCACCGCCTCGGGCTCGGTCGCCACGTCGTGCCCGAGGACACCGGCCCTGCCGCTGTCGGCGCTGATCAGCGTGGACAGGATCTTCACGATGGTGGTCTTGCCGGCCCCGTTCGGGCCGAGCAGCGAGAACACGGTTCCCGCCTGGACCTGCAGGTCCACACCGTCCAGGACGACGTGTTCTCCGTAGGTCTTGTGTAACCCCGTGGCGGTGATGGCCGCGGGGGGAGTGTGCTGTGCCATGTCTGCCTCGCCTCTGTGTGCTCCGGTGTCAGGAACGGTGGATCAGGATGTCGCCCCAGACGCTGCGGGCCCGGACCTCGACGGTCCGTTCGGTGGTGGCGGGGCCCTCGGCGGCCTCCAGGGAGCTGCGCACGACGCCCTTGGTGGAGAGCACGTCCAGCCAGGCCGCGGTGCCCTCCGGCACACCGACCTCCAGCTCGCCGTAGGAGGACTCCACGTCGACGCTGCCCTCCGGAACCCGGCCGATCCGGACGCTGCCGTGGGTGGTGCGCGCGGTGACCGGGCCCAGGGCGCGGTCGACGGTGATGTCGCTGTGCGCGGAGTTGGCTCGCAGTTCCCCGGTCACCTGGCCGAGGGTGATGGCGCCGCTGGTGGACTTGGCCACAGCGGATCCGTCGATCTCCTCCGCCCGGATCGACCCGTGGCCCACGGTGAGCTTGGCGTTGCCCCTGACCCGGTCCACCGTGATGTTGCCGGTGGAGACGGAGAGCTCGGACGGGCCCAGGCTCCCCTCGCAGCGGATGTTGCCGAACCCGCCCGCGGCGTGCACGCGCGAACCCGCGGGGAGTTCGACGGTGATGTCGACCATGCCCTTGCGCCCGATCACGCGCCCCAGCACCGAGGGCTGGGGGTCGCGTACTTCGAGGCGGCCGCTGGCGTAGTCGACCTCGACCAGCTCCGCGGCGCGTACGTCGTTGTCCTTGTCGCCGATGCGCGGACGGACCTCGACGGTGGTCTCGGTGCGGTCTCCGGCGATGATCTGGAGGTTTCCGGAGACCACGGTGATGTCGGCGGTGATCGGTTCGGGGGTGTTGAAGGTCGGCACGTTCGTCTCCCTGGTGTGGCGTCGGTGGTCGTCTCCGCTTCCGGGAGACGCGGTGCTCGGGTGGTCGGTCCGGGTCAGCGGACCCAGCCGGTGTGGCCGCGGCCGATCTGGCGTGTCCGCCGGTTGTCGGGCCGAGGGCCGCCGCCGTCGAGCGACGCGGCGACCGCGCGCACCAGCCAGGCGTTGACCGACAGCCCTTCACCGCGGGCGGCCTCCTCGACGAGCTGCTTGAGCTGGTCGGGCAGCCGGAGGGTGATCCGTGAGGTTCCTCCGTCCTCGCCCTCGATCAGGGCCTGTTCCGCGGGTGTGCGGCCGGAGCCCGCGGCTTCACCCTGGTGGCCCGGTGATGTCGCGATGCCACCCTCGCCGACCTCGTCGAACTCGGGTGACGTCACTATGAAGTCAGCCTGCCGTCCGCGCAGGCGCACCTCCACCGAGCCAGGGGCCATGTCCCTGGTGATCTCGTCCGCGGCAGCGGAGAGCACATCGAGCAGGGCCAGTCGGGCAGCGGGCTCCAACGAGACACTGAGGCGCTCGGCAGTAGCCCGGGTCTCTTCATCCCCGGCCTCGGCGGCCGCCAGGAGCTGTCGGCGGAGTTCGTCGGCATACGGCGTCAAATCCATGACGTCATAATGACTCCATAAGTGACGTCATGTCAAGCACCTCTTGCCCGAAGTCGACGTCACTCGCTCACGCTGGGGCCCGTGACACCGCTGGAGGAGTGCGCTTGCGGAGCCCACCGGCGAAACGACCTGAGGCTCTACGCCCCCGAGAACTGACATCCATGGGAGCATCCAGCGCCTCCTCGGGCCCGGGCCCTCCAACCCGGGATCGTCACTGCCGCGTGGCACCCTGGGGCCATGACCATCGACGTACGCCCGGCCTCGGTCTTCGAGGACGTCCGGACCCTGGTGGGCCCGAAGTCGCCCACCGCCAACGTGTGCTGGTGCCTGAGCTACCGGGTCCCGTCCAAGCTCAACAACGAACTCCGCGGCCCGGCCCGCGGTGAGTACGTCGCCGACCTGTGCCGCGGGGAGCCCGCCCCCGGGGTGCTCGCCTACGACGGCGAGGAGCCGGTCGGTTGGGCAGCCGTGGCACCGCGCTCGGCCACCTCCTTCGCCCGGAGCCGGAAGATCCCGCACATCGACGACCTGCCCGTGTGGTCGCTGTGGTGCATCCGGGTCCGGCCCGGCCACCGCAAGAAGGGAATCTCCCACGCCCTGATCACCGGGGCCGTCGAGTTCGCCCGCTCACACGGCGCACCCGCGATCGAGGCCTACCCCCTGGACAACGGCGACGACAGGGTGGACACGACGATGGCCTACCCGGGCCTGCGGCGGAACTTCGAGCGCGCCGGTTTCACCCACGCCGCCGACACGACCTCGGTCCTGTCGGGTTTCCCCCGCGTCCTGATGCGCCGGGACCTGCGCTGACTTCTCCTCGGACCGGCTGCCGGAGATCAGCTGCACGGGTTCGGTGTGCTCGCTAGGTTGACCGAATGGACGAACTTGATTCGGCGATCATCCGCCAACTCCAACTGAACGCACGGCAGACCAACCGGGAGCTGGCCCGGCTGGTCGGAATCGCGCCCTCCACCTGCCTGGAACGGGTGCGTTCACTGGTCGAGCGCGGGGTGGTCCGCGGGTACCACGCCGAGATCGCCCCGGCCGCGCTCAACCGTCGCGTCGAGGCCTTCGTCTCCGCCCGGCTGCGCCCGCTGAGCAGGCCCGTCATCGACGGGTTCAAGAAGGCGCTGATCGACCTCCCCGAGGTGTCGGCGGTGTTCGTGGTGGCCGGGGACGACGACTTCCTCATCCACGTGTCGGCCCGGGACCTCGACCACCTGCACAACTTCCTCATCGACCGGCTCAGCCAGCGCCGTGAGGTGGTGAGCTTCCGCAGCCAGATCATCTACGAGAGCAGCCAGAAACACGTGTTGGAGGGCCTACCCGAATCCACCCGTCTCCGCGGCGAGGGTTCGTAGCGCCTGGAAGCCCAGGGGCTCGGTTCCGGTCAGGGGGAGTTCGACCGTCCCGTGCGGGGCGAAGCGCTCGCGGACGGCCTTGAGGACCTCGGGGTCGACATCGGCAGGGACCTGGTTCACGATCACCGTGCCCAGCCGGAACCCGGTGCGGACCAGTTGGGCCGCGGCGCGGTCGGTCTCGGCCAACACCATCCGGCGCGGCACCAGTACCAGCCTGACCTCGGCATCCTCGCGAAGACGCGTGGCGGCCCGGTCCAGTTTGCGGCGGCGGGCGTGCAGTCTCTCCAGCAGGGGGTCGTCCGGCGTCCCGTCGGAACCGCCACCGACCACCCCCGCGGCGAAGCGGTCCGCGTCCACCACGCGTTCGCGCTGGCGCACGAGGCCCTGGACCCACGGGGTCAGTAGTTCGGGCAGGTCGAGCAGGCGCAACAGGTGGCCGGTGGGGGCGCTGTCCACCACCAGGCGGTCCCACGTTCCGGGGACCTCCTCCATGGCGTCCATCAGAAGGTCGGCCAGGGCGGACTCGGCCATCCCGGGACCGGCGGTGGCGTGGTCCAGGTGGCGGGTGACGGCGGGCAGGATCTCCCGGGGCAGGGCCGCGCCGGCGTCGTCGCTGATCTGGCGGACCCTGCGCCTGAGTGCGGCGTCCGCGTCGGGCTCGCGCGCCCACAGGTTCTCGCTGACCTTGACCGGCGTATCACCCAGGGGAACACCGAGCGCGTCGCCGAGCGAGTGCGCCGGGTCCGTGGAGATCAGCAGCGTGCGCAGACCCTCGTCGGCCAGGCGCAGCGCGTGTGCGGCGGCCATGGTGGTCTTGCCGACCCCGCCCTTGCCGCCGAAGAAGATGATGGGAGAGACCGAAGCGTCCTCCGGCGTCCGTCCGGTGGCGTCACCGCGCCGTTTGCCGAACCTCAACAGCACACCCCCGGCCCCCCGAAATCGTCTCGCCCCATGCGCTGGTGCCATTCGTGCAGGTCGGCCACCATGTACGGGATGAGGTCGAGGGTCTCATAGGAGACGGGCCCCTCCACTCCCAGGGTCTCCAGGAGCAGCAGGGCCCGCAGGGTGTCCTCCTGGGTGCGTGTCTCCCGGCGCAGCTCCTGGCGCCAGCGCGAGGCGAAGACCGCGTCGTGGCAGGCCTCCACCCGCTTCCAGACATCACGCGCGCGCGAGAGCGCCCCCAGCGGGTCCACGGTGTCACCTCTCCTTCGGGCCGGTGCTGTCGGAGGCCTCGACGGCCCCTCGGGGCCGGTGCTCTCGGCGCTGGCGCCCTGCCTCGGCACCGTCTTCCGCGGCCCGGGGAGGGGTCTGGACCGACGGTGGTAACGGCGCCCGCCACCGGCCCGGGTGGGGCCAGGGGTGCGGGCAGCCGTGGTCCACCTTTCACGCTCCGGGCCCGAGTGGCCACTCGGGCCTCCGCCACCCGGGCCTGCGTCACCGGGGATCGCGTGCGATTCGGCGGATGGGTTAAAGTCACCAGAAATTAGCATGTAACTTTCCTCACGTATAAGGCCTGACCTTGACTGACCTGATCACGGTTTGGCAGCGATCGACCGTCGCCGAACTCAGCTGGACCGCCTCCGCCGGACCTTCGGGTATCCCCGTGGTTCCGCTCATGTGGCGTGACAGCCCCTGCGCGGCGCTCCCCTACTCCATGGCCGAGACCGCCCTGTCGCTGCGCGGTCTCCGTGTCGCGTTCAGCGTGAGCGACGCGGACGCGGGCGGCCGCACCGCGGTGGTCGGCAGCGGCCCGGTCGAGGTGGTCGAGGACCTGGAGGGCAACGAGTTCCTGGAGCACATGGCGGAACAGGAAGCGCTCAAGCACCCGCCCACCCGGCTGCGCACGGACAGCCTCATGGGACGCAGGGAGAACTGGTGGTGGGTCCCGCGCGTGCTCGTCTCCCTCCCCGTGGTCGAGGAACAGCGCGAACTCCACCCGCGCACCCGCTCCGGCGACGCCCTGCTGGTGCGCGACCGCGCGGGCCGCCCGGAGGTGGACGTGGTCACGGCCCAGGACTGGTCGGACGAGACCGCCGAGAGCATCACCCTGTGGTCCCGAGGCGGCGGCCTGCTCGAAGGCGCCCGGGAGCCGGTGTTCGTGTTCTCGCATCAGTACAGCCCCGACTTCGAACGATGGGAGCGCTGGTCCCGCTCCGGGCACCTCACCGGCGATTCCCTCCTGGTCAACGAGGTCGAAGGCGGCCCCACGGGTGAGACCCCGTCCGGCCCGCTGTCGCCCTACACCCTGCTCGAACGCTTCACCAACCACCGGGCCCTGGCCCGCACCTGCCGCGCCGCCATCCGCAGGGCCGAGTCCCGCGAGGCCTCCTGAACACCCGCCGCTGAACACCCACGGCCGGACCCGCACCGACCCGGTCGGCCACCGTGGGCGAACACCCCGGGACCAGGCAGGACGGCGGATAGAATTCCCCGGTACCGCCGGACGAGAAGAAGCGTGCATGGGGAATCTGAACAGCGAGCTCTTCGCGGCGATCGACAGCGTCGCCGACGGGGCCAACGAGCACGATCTGGCCGTGTCGGTCCAGGAACTCATGAAGAAGTACCGGGGAAAGGTCGACCCCCGGGACATCGTCCTGGCCTCGGACACCGACGTCATCGCCTACGCCGCCTACCGGCTTCCCGCCACCTTCGCCGCCGCCCGGTCGGCCTTCGAGACGGCCGCCGCCGCGATGCCCGGGTTCGCCCCGTCCACCCACCTGGACGTGGGCGGGGGCATGGGCGCGGCCGTGTGGGCCGCCTCCGCAGCCTGGCCGTCCCTGCGTTCGACCACGGTGCTGGAACAGTCGGCACCCGCCATCAAGCTGGGCAAACGGCTCGCCCGCCGGTCCACCGGCGCCGCGGTTCGGGGTTCGGAGTGGGAACGCTTCCGGCTCACCGGCGCCGTCCCGGACGGCCAGCGCGTGGATCTGGCCACCATGTCCTACGTGCTCAACGAGCTCACTCCGCAGGTACAGGAGGAGGTCGTGCGCTCCCTGGCCGAGCGGGCTCGCACGGTCGTCCTGCTCGAACCCGGCACCCCGGAGGGCTACGAGCGGATCATCACCGCCCGCGGGCACCTCCTCGCCGAGGGGATGAGCGTGGCCGCGCCCTGCCCGCACGACGGCACCTGCCCCATCACCCCAGGTGAGGACTGGTGCCACTTCGCCGAGCGGCTCAACCGCTCCGGTATCCAGCGCAGGCTCAAGTTCGGCACGCTCGGGTTCGAGGACGAGAAGTACGCCTTCGTGGCGGCCACCTCGGAGCCGGTCGAGCGCCCTGCCTGCAGGGTGCTGCGCCATCCGCAGAAGCGCAAGGGCCTGGTCTCGCTGCGCCTGTGCACCACCGACGGGATCGAGGACCGGGTGGTGTCCAAGCGCCAGGGCGAGACCTACCGCGCGGCCCGCAAGACCGTCTGGGGCGACCCCTGGCCGCCGCCGGAGGAGCCCGACCGCTGACCTGACCCCGGCCCCCGACCGACGGGACCCGATTCCGCGCGGAAGGCCTCAGAGCCAGGCGGCCTGGTCGCCTCCCCACAGCGTGGAAGCGCTGGCCCAATTCCTCGGGCCGCCCTCATAGGCCACCGGCGGGAGCGCGTAGCGCAGCTTCCCGTAGTCGGACGAGCCCTCGGTGAGCCAGTCGGCGGGATCGTACCCCTCGCCCTCGATCGGTTCCGGGGCGATGTCGTTCATCAGCCAGCCAGCCGTTCCGGCCAGGGAGAACCGCAGGTGCCGACCCCTGCCGTCCGTCTGGCGTCCGGTGAGTGCGCGCAGCACCCCGGCAGCCAGCAGGTAGCCGGTGCCGTGGTCCAGGGCCTGGGCGGGCAGCACCCCCGGCCGATCTCCGGAACCCGCTTCGACCGAGGCGATCCCGCTCGCGGCCTGCACCAGGCTGTCGAAGCCCCGCCGCCCGGCCCACGGCCCGGTCCAGCCCCAGGCGCACAGCTGCGCGACGATCAGACCCGGGCGGCGGGCGATCAGCTCCTCGGCCGCCAGCCCGTGGCGGTCCAGGCCGCCCGGACGGTAGCCGGTCACCACCACGTCCGCTGCGGCCAACAGTTCCTCGAAGACACTCCGCCCCTCGGCGGTGTCAAGGTCCAGCAGGGTGGAGCGCTTGCCCAGGCCGGTGTCGGTGTGGCTGTCGGGGTCCTCCTCCAACCCGGGGGAGTCCACTCGCAGTACGTCGGCGCCCAGCAGGGACAGGGTCCGGGTGGCGACCGGCCCGGCGATGACCCGGGTCAGGTCCAGGACCCGGACCCCGCTGGCGGGCAGTTCGCCCCCGGCCAGCCGACGCTCACCCGCCGTACCCACGGCCTCGGACTCGGCCAGCGGCAACCCCGCCGCCTTGAAATCACCAGCCGTGCCGGGGTCCCCGCCCTCCCCCGGTGCGGGCGCCACGGCGACCGCCAGGCCGCCCCCGGCGTAGACCGTCTCCTGAACCTCGCGGGCGGACCGGGAGGCCAGTTCCCGGCTGAGCTCCTCCGGGCCCGCCTCGGCGTCGAGTCCGAGCGCGGCCAGCAGCCGGGTCCGGTGGTGCGGGTAGTTCGCGTGGGTGCGCACCCAGCCGTCTGCGGCCTGCCAGAATCCCGACAGCGGTGCGAACGGGGTCGGTTTGCGGCCGTCCACCAGCAGGTGGCGTTCGCTGATGAAGGCGGTGGCCACCGCGCCCTCGTCGACCACCACCTCGGGGACCGCTCCGCCGCCCCGCGCGGCCAGCAGTTCGGCGGCTGCCAGGGAACACGCCCCCACGGTGGCCCGCGCCAGTTCGCGTACCGGCAGCACGGCGGGGAGCACCTGGCCCGCACCCCGGTAGGAGACCCGCTCCACGAGGTCGGCGGACCCTCCGATCGCCTGCCATGCCTGGGTTGTCGTCCGGTCCGGTGCACCGCTGGGGTTGGTCGTCATGGCGTCATTGTGCCTACCCGGCGCGCCCGTCGCATCGAGCGGCCCCAAGACTGTGGACAACTCCTGCCAGTCACCGCTGTTGGTCATGACCGCTGCCGCGGGCCACTGCTGGAATCCGGGCATTCCGTCCGGGGCCGAGGACATCGGCTCCGCCTCCTCTAACGGCACCGGCAGGGGCCGCTCTCCTCGTCGGAGCCGGAGGGGCTCCTCGGCCGCCGTGGAGCTCCCCCGCTACGCCCCGACGGACGCGGCCTAGGATCACGCCATGGCCACTGACGCGTTCGTACCGGAAGACTTCGCACCGCCGACCTCCCTGACCACCGAGCGGTTCCGCCTCGAACCACTCGGCCCCCAGCACAACGAGGCGGACTTCGCCGCCTGGACTTCGAGCATCGAACACATCCGTGCGACCCCGGGCTACCCGGACGGGAACTGGCCGCCGTTCGAGGGGATGTCCCCGGAGGCCAACCTGGCTGATCTCAGGCGGCACGCGGACGACTTCGCGGCGCGCAAGGGCTTCACCTTCACCGTGCTTGATCCCGGCGACGACGACGTCATCGGCTGCGTGTACCTGTATCCGACCCGCTCCCCGGACTACGACGTGACCGTCCAGTCCTGGGTACGCGCCGACCGGGCGGACCTCGACGGCCCCCTCGCCGACGCCGTCGCCGCGTGGGTGGCGACCGACTGGCCGTGGAAGCGAGTGGACCGCGAAGGCCGCTGAGCCGCCACCGCACCAGGACCGTTTACCGCATCTGACGGTCCTGGCCCGTCAAGGTCGAACGAGGGCGTCTCGGGATGCTCCAGCCGCTGCCCGCCCTCGTTCGACCTTCACCCTGTCAGCGCTGGTCCCCCTCGGACCCGGCGGGACGGTCCATCGCCAGCGCGGCTCGGGCGGTGATCCGTTCGAGGGGGCCACGCCCCACGGTCAGCGCCCACAGTGTGCACCCGAGCAGGAGCACGCCGACGGACACGAGCCACAAGCCCGTTCCAGTCCCGCCGGGGCCCCACTCCAGAACCTGCGGTGCGAGGTTGACGGGATCGCTCAGCACGGCGAACGAGACGACGTGCGCCGCGTAGGCGGTCAGCGGCATGGTGCCGACCGCCGCGATCGGAATGAGAATCCAGCGCAGGGGGGCGGCGAGCAGCAGGCACGCTCCGACCACGGCGAGCGCGAAGCCGCCCGACGCGATGATTTCGAGGGTGCCGCCCGAGTGCGGGCCGCTGCTCCAGGCCGCTCGCACCGCCGCACCCAGGTCGGACTCGCCGATCGACTCGAAGTAACCGTCACCCTCCTCGACGCCTTCGCCGCTACCTTCGCCGTCGCTCCAGTCCTCGTCACTCCACTCCTGGCTGAAGCAGGTGACCCACCCGTCGAAGTCCTCGACGCAGACCTTGCCGCTCAGGTCCACGTCCTCGCCCGGCACCTCCTCCGGCTCCTCGTGCTCCTCGACCGACCCGTACATCTCGACCGACGAACTCCCGTACGAGCCCGACTCGCCGTCCAGACCACCGACGAGCCCGCCGAGGGCGTACCCGCCAGCGGCGAGGATCCCCCCGACGCCCAGGACGGCGAGGGCGGTTCTCGTCTCGCCGAGCGTGCAACGGCCGATGGCGATTCCGGTGAGCATCAGCGGCAGCCACACCGTGACCGGGTACACCCCGTTGATCAGGAAATCCACGCCTTCGCCCCATGACCCGAGCGTGAGCGTCTGCACGACCGCGACGAGGGTCGGCCCGGTCAGGGCGAGCGCGACGGACGTGAGGACGAGGGTGCGGCGCCGTAGTCCGAGGAACGGAATCACGAGGAGGAACAGCACGCCGTAGACCGAGAGGATGACCACGATGCTGCTGCCGAGCAGTTCGAGGAGGAGGCCGATCGCCAGAACCGCGATCGCACGCCCCGCCATGCGCAGCCGCGCCGAGCGCAGTGCTTCGCCCGTCGGCCGTTTCCCGGCTCCAGCGGCGAAGGCGATCGAGATTCCGGCGACGACCGCGAACAGGATCGACGAGCGTCCCTCGGCCAGGGCGATCCAGGTGCGGGGGTCGAGCAGTTCGAGAGAGGCCGCGATACCGGCGTGGGCGGCGATCATCCCGAAGACGGCGATCCCGCGTGCGACGTCGACCCCCATCAGACGCGGCGGCCGACCGAAGTCGCGCCATGCGGTGATGGGCGAGCGGCGCCGCCGGACGGTGTCGTCCGTACCTGGCTGGCGATCGGCTACAAGGCTCAAGGGATGGTCCTCTCTGGCTGAGCTCTCCTGCGGCCAGCGGGGGTACGGCACGGTCTCGTGACCGCTGCCCGCGCTGTCGCAGGACTGCTAACGCCGCCTGCTCAGCCAGAGGTTCGGTGCGGGCGGGCGCGTCGGGGCGGTATGGATCACACCCCAGGGGCCGTCCGCGCTCCGCCTCTCCCGGGGGCATCCGGGAAGCCCAAGCGGCCGCGCGAGCGGGCCAGGGGCGGGGATGTTCGTGGTCGAGTCGACGATGGCGGCCGCGCTCAGGGGCGGGACCGGTGGTGTGGTCAGTGGTGCCGGGTCTTGTCCTTGGGTCGTAGGTGCCGCATCAGCGCCTGGAACTTCTCCCAGCCGTCGGGTTCCACCCCGTCGCCGACCCGCTACCACAGCACCGGGGCCGTCAGCGGTCCGAACGGCTCACCCCCGACTCGGTCCGCGCAACCCGCAGCTCCCCGGCGAAGGGCCGCACCCCCTCCTCGACCGGGGCAGCGGGCTGGGCGCTGAACAGCATCCGGGTCTGGCCCGGTACCCGGTTGCGGGCCAGGGCGATGACATCGGCGGTGGACCACTCCCGGCCCAGCGGTTCGGCCACACCCCACACCGACGGGAGGGCCCCGCCCAGCCGTTTGGCCAGCAGTTCCACCACCTCACCCAGTTCCAGGGAGTCGCTGACCGGGTGGTCCACCTGCACACCCACGTGCAGGTGGGTGCCGCTCACGTGCTCCTGGGCGGCCTGGAAGTCCGGGTGCGGGCCCTGCTCCAGGTGTGCTGTCTGGTCGGGCACGTACCCCACCTCGTCCTGCCAGGTCAGCGGGGGACGGATCCTTCGCTTCCTTCACCTCCCGGGCCGAGCACCGCCCCTCGCCGAGTGATTTGCGTCATACAAGGAGTGTCGGGAGCTGTGATCCCTAACCGCACCACAGCACTCTCAAGCCTCTGACCTCCTGAATCTCCCTTTTCTCCGGAAAAGTCGGCCCTGTGCGGCAGAGTCAGGCCCGGCAAGTCGGCACAAACCCCCGACAGAATGAGAACCGCGGTGACTCAGAGCGCGACTCATACAACACACAGCCATGTGATGCCACGGCAGCAGAGGTGGAGAGGCAGGCCCGTGAAGTTCGAGTTCATCCTGGACCAGGAGGGGGACACCCCTCCCACCCCCGATCCCCAGCACGCTGAGAAACAGGGGGACCCGGCAGAGCAGACGGAGATCCAGCCCCCGTCACCGGCGGCGCTGATCGCCACAGCGGCCGAGCGGATGCACACCCGGGCCCGCACCGACTTCCACCGTGTGCGCTCCTCGCTGAACCAGATGCTGCACACCGTCGAGACCTCGGCTGTCCAGCCCGACCTGACCTTTGCCGCTTGTGCCCCGGAGCCGGGTGTGGACATCTTCCGCCCCGAGGCTTTCGGAGGTGGCCGTGGGTAGCTGGGATGTGAACCCCCAACAGGTCAGCGGGGTCCTGACCACCACTGCTGACTACATCGGCGAAGAAGGCGGCAGCGAAGGACTACTCGGCTGTATGAACACCATCCAGGAGGCGGTTACCGGGTGTGAGTCGGCCGCGCACAGCGTCCCGGTGAGTATCGCGCTGAGTGAGTTCTGCGGGCACTACTTCGGGGTGATGGGCGAGATGGTCGCCAAGACCGCCTCGGGGATCGAGGGTGCCTCCAACGCCACCACCGCCTACGTCAACGGTGATCTGGAGATGGCCGCCGAAGCCCAGAGCACCGCCGGGGCGATCGAGGACCCCAACGCCCATCCGCCACTGTCGGGCCCCACCGACGGCCCCGGCGCGGGCCGTCCGGTCTAAGCCGCTCCGGCCCGGCCATCGGACAGCACTGCCCCCTCGTGCCTGGCCGTGGCACTGAGCTGACCACACACCCCACCCCGCCCCCGCCCCATCTCTCACTCCCTCATCCCCACCCCTGAGTTTCTGGAGTTGTGCCCGGTGTCCACCGACGAAGCCAAACCCATCGATGGGGAAGGCAAGATCGACCCCAGCCAGTTCCCGGTACCCAAAACCATGCAGCACGTGCTGGTCATGCGCGCCGAACGGTTGCGCAACGGCGGCCAGGGCATGGAACAGGCCGGCGAGGACATCGTCCAGGCCTGGTCAGGGCTGGAGGAGTGCTACACCGCTCCCGAAGCCCCCACCCTCTACACCGCACTCAAACCGGTCGCCAGCAACGGACGCGTGGTGGGCAGCGCCACCAACCGTGTCGCCAACGCCCTGGACGACTTCGCCGAAGCGGTCGGCGAGATCAAGGCCAAGTGGCGTGATCTGACCGCTGACGCCAACGCCTTTCGCGCCGAAATCGAAGACGAGGGCGAGGACTGGAACAAGGGTGACGGCCTTTTCGGGTGGGGCGACAGCGCCAACGCCGAGAAGAACACAGGGCTGCTGCTGCGCGCGGCCAACCTGGTGGAGGAGTTCAACCAGGCCGAGGTGGCCTGCGCCAACCGGATCAACCTGGGCCTGGACGGGCGCACCGACTTCCTGGGCGCGGACGACCTGGATGGTGCGATGCCCGACGCCAACCAGTTCGTGCACGGTGTGGGTGTCGAGTTGAGCGAGATCCCCACCGCCTGGGGCGAGGCCGCGGCCAGCACCGACTACGGCTGGGCCCGTGATGTGGGTGATGCGATCTGGGACTTCGGTGTGGGCGCGGTGGAGGGTACCGGCGCGATGCTCGGTATGCATTCCTCGGAGGGGTGGTTCGCCCAGTCCTGGGGGGATTCCATCAAGGAGTACCACTGGGACAACATCACTTCGGCGGCCGCGTTGGTGGGCATGTATGACGCCGAGAGCGACTCTTTGGGTTGGACCGGTGGTGAGGGTGTCAAGGAGGCGTGGAAGGACTTGGCGCACTCGGTGGTGCCCTGGGAGGAGTGGGGGGACCGGCCCGGGTATGTGATCGGCACGGCGGTGCTCAACATCGGCGCGATGGTGGGCGGCGCGGTCCTGACCGCGACCGGTGTGGGCGCGGTGGTGGGTGTTCCGCTGATGGCCTGGCGGGGCGCGGCCATCCTGGACGGCATGGGCAGCTCCGGCCGCGGCGGTTCGGGCATGGATGTGGATCTGTCCAACCTCCCGGACATGCCGACCTTCGGTGGGGCGGGCGCGCCGGTGGTCAATATCGACACCAGCCAGTTCACCCCGGCCCAAGCAGCCGAGCTGACAGCGTCCTTGGAACAGTTGAACACTGCCACCACCGGCAACAGCAGCGGCGGCGCTGGCGGTTCTCACACCAACGAATCCACCACCGGCAACAGCGGGCGCTCCAACCAGACTGCATCAGCCTCGCCTGAGACTGATCCGAACAAAGCCAAGAAGCCGACCGCTCGGCACGAGGGAGCCGAGTCTGAGTCATCCCGCAGTGATGATGCCCTCGAAAGCCCGACCATCACGGCCCGCTCTGACACTGATGACGTGGCCGACAACACCGCTTCTCAGCAGCGCCAGGATGAGACCGCAGAGTCCACTTCGCTCTCCCAAGAGGAGCTTGCCCAACTGCCTACCACCGGGCAGGCCAAGGTCTCTGACGAGATGCTTTCCAGGGCCGTCTCTCCTGGGGACATGGCCGATATCAAAGCTGATGGACGCAAGGTCGTCGCAGAGTTCAACGAGACGCGGAAGGTCGATCGGGAGTTCCAGACCAACCCGGAGCTCAAGGGCACCGATGCTGAGCTGGACCATCGCTGGGGAGCTGACCCCGCCAACGGCAAGAAGCCCCTTGAACCCGGTGGACCAGAGTTGGTCAGCACAAGTGCGGGGGGCAGCAACAACGGCACCTTTGACCAGGCTGCCAGCAGCCCATCGACGCCTTCGCGCAGCATCAACGTCAGCGATGTCGACGCTCCTGGCCCAAACAACCGCCTGGGCAACGAGGCCAGCGGCAACAACAGCACCGGGAGCAACGGCCCCAACGCCCAGAGCTCTGGCCCATCCAACGACCAGCACCTGCGCCAGAACGACATCGAGGGTCAAAGCTCCGACGCCAACCGCTCAGGAGAACGCGACCCCAGCGCCAATACCCCCACCGACCGCAGCGGTGACGGCCCCCAAGCACGCGACCACGGCCCCACCACGACCAACCAGGCTTCTACCGTCAACGACGGAACCTCGCGCACGTCGGACAACACGAGCAGCGAACGAATCCGCAATGACGAAGGCGCGTACACCGGGGATAGATCCTCCGCTGGCCCCGGGCGAGAGAGTTCAAGCGGGGAGGGCTACAGCTCCCTTCCCGGACTCGGGGAGAGCTCTTCCGGAAGCGGGAACGGGGGCGGGTCATCCAACAACAGCGGCGGCACCTCGGGAGCCCCGAGCGGCGGTCGATACGACGGTGAATCCAATCGCCCGCCATACAATCCTCCCAAAAAAACTATCGATCCAGACAATGAGAATTACCTCGGAAAGAATCGACGCTTCGGAACCGACAAAGACGGAAATGACGTCAAGCTAGCTCCAAACACCTTGTACGAGGTAGACGGTCGGGGTACGTTCATCACCGACTCTTCCGGAAAAATCATTCATGTAGAAACGAAACCAGGCCAATCTAGCGCAGGAAATCCGGAGCTAAACTACCCTCGACCCAATGCCAAGTACTTCGTAAAGCACCCCACATCGGGAGCCCAGTTCGTATACGAGACGGACCAAAAATCACGAACGATTTCAATCGAGGGGGAACTGAAGACTGGAAAAACACCCAGGGGGGGAGAGCAGACCCCGATTGGACACGAGGGAAAGCACTACTTTAAAAAGTACAACAGCGACGAGCAAGGAGTCTATACGTACGAAGATGTCAACTGGGATGGGGGGCACTTTGTCGCGGCAAATTACTTTGGCGGACCAGGGGAAAGAATTAATGTCATCCCCATGCTGAAAAGCATCAACCATGTAGGGAAAAGCCCCGACTATAGGACAAACTGGGGGAGGATGGAAAATCTGTGGAATGGCCTCTTGCAGCGGGATATCTCAGAGATCAAAAAGGCCTTCAGAAGGCCTCGGGATGGCAGTCCCGATATGCGAGAAGACATGGCACGGGAGTGGCTAAGCAGAGCAGGGAGTGGCGACACCCCTCCCTCCATCACCTTCAGCATGAAAATTGGCTACTCGGACTCGCTTCCCGAATACGGAAGGAAAGAATTTTCGGAATGGCAAGACAAGATTAAGAAGAATCCCGACAGAGAGAGGTACAATAGAAATAGACCCAAAGACGACGACATTATCGGAGAGCCACCCAACCTGATTGCTGTAGACTGGAGCTTGAACGGGTCCACACAAGAGCGACTGTTGCATGAAAACCACCCAGAAAGAGAGCGAAGGTAGGACACTTGAGCGGCAACCATACTGACCCGGAACAGATTCTAGATCCAATTCAACAGCAAGAGACAATCCATGAAATAGTTCGCACATTGATCAACTCACGCTCCTCCAGCTGGAGAGAGATTAATTTCGAAGTAAAGTCCCTTTCAGCGCTCACCGGAATTAGTAACTGGGTCACCAGGGAAGGCAGTGAGGCCGACCGGGAAGATTTTCCACACAGCGTAAATCAAGAAGTGATCAAGCTTCGCCGGGGAATGTATCGGTACGGCACAGGAACTTGGTTCTCGATGCGTATTCACATCCTACCCCCCGCTAGATTCAAAGTCGATTTCAACTACGACGAAAAGCCTTCTTATTTGTTTGACCCACCCCCGGAGGAATTTGCAGAGGACATTAAAAAATTCCCTCGCTCGCCGGAGAATATTCCCGCTTGGCTGAGGGAAGAGCTCCGCCTGGCCGAGCAGGAGGAGTAGTACTTTTTAGATCTGCTAGTTTAGTTGTCCGGATTTACCTTCGGATTGCCATTCAGGCCTTTCAGGTTATTGCTGATCTTCAGTTGGGGCTTGACAGAA
The DNA here is from genome assembly GCF_024134545.1 of Nocardiopsis exhalans. Classification (GTDB taxonomy): domain Bacteria; phylum Actinomycetota; class Actinomycetes; order Streptosporangiales; family Streptosporangiaceae; genus Nocardiopsis; species Nocardiopsis exhalans. Next base: position 939,690 of record NZ_CP099837.1, on the reverse strand, counting down.
TGGGGCATGTTTCCAACCCGACCGATCGAACAAAGCTCGCATAGCAAGACTGATCGCCGCTGGATCGAACTCGGATGAGATTGCAGCATCTTCTTTAACTTCTCCAGGCCCCAAAATGCCCGGTTCATCAGACTGTTAGTTCAGAAGGCTGGCATGGGAATTGAAGAGCAGCAAGAAAAAATCATTGCCATCGGCAAGGCTATCTACCAGGCAGTGCCTCAAGGGTGGGTCGAGTCCGAATGCAAATTCGTTGGCCTCGGGGTCGCGGGAGAATGCTTCTTTCGGACTCGTATCGAAGGTGAAGACTTTCGTCCGGGATCTGCCCCCTCAGAAGCCGCCCTCGCGTTCATGTCTTTGAGGGAGGGCATGCACAAGGACGGTGTTGGAACTTGGTTCTCTGCAACTTTCCGCATTTCAAACAATGGCGACTATCGAGTTGAATACGACTACGACAACAAGCCAGAATTCTCGGATCCCCAGCCGATCGATCTGGAACTCTTGAATGAGCAGAGGCATTATCCACGCTCCGACGGAAAAATGCCGAACTGGCTACAGGAAGGAATTCTTCGACTTAAGGATAAGTGAGCCTCTGCTACTGATGTTTGATGCAAACATTCAGTTACTGGGATCGGTGATGCAATATCGCTTCATGCGAACAGATTCGCGATTGGTTGCTTCGCGAAAACTGACGCCCCGGCCAATCTGGATGGTCGGGGCGCCGTTGGTTCGGCTGGTTCAGGCCTGGTTGGCCCGGGCAGAGAAAAGCACTGCGGCCCACTCCTGGCCGGGGAAAGTCAGATGTCCAGCCTCACGGTTCTGGGTGTCGCGGACCGCTGAGCCTCCCTGGAAATCGGCGACCTCCACGCAATCACGGTCCGTGCTGCTGTAAGAGGACTTACGGAAGTTCAGGTCAGTGGGTGAATACATGGGTCGAACTTTCTACACGGCGTCGTAGATCTTCTTCATGGAGCGGATCGATTCCGCTTGGGAAAGAGCGGTGACCTGTAGATGGTCGAATACCAGCCGGTAACTGGCGACCTCGTGCTCCTCCTCCAGGAACAGCCCTTCCGTGCGTGATTCGAGGTAGACGATCGGCGAGTCCATCTCTTCGGGGAAGTCGAGCACGACGAACGGGCCAGAGACCCCTGGGTGGAGACCTGCGGTGAAGGGCAAAATCTGGATGGTCACCCCGTTGTCAGGGTTCTCTGCGACGTCGATGAGGTGCCGGAGCTGCTCCTCAGCAACCCCGTCTTCCGTGGGCACACGGCGTAGCGCGGACTCGTCGATCACTGCCCAAACGGTTGGTGGCTGGTCTCCGGAGAGGACCTCTTGGCGTTCCATGCGAGCCTCGACCCGGCGAGCGACTTCCTCGGCGGGACGGGTCAGGCTCGCGCGTACCGACGCGGCTGCGTACCCCTCGGTTTGGAGCAGCCCAGGGATGACAACGGGCTGCCAGGTTGAGACTACGGAGGCCTCGGACTCGAACCCCACCAGTGAATCGGCGCCGAAGATGTCACGGTACTTCTTCGTCCACCAACCCTTCTCGCGAGACTGGCGCGCCAGGTCGATGGTGGCTTTCCGGGTGGCTGGATCCTCCACCCCGTAGTAGTCCAGCAGCTGACGAACATTACCCAGGTCAGGGCGTACCCACTTGTTGCCCTCCATGTGGGCCAGCCGTCCGCGTGACCACTCCAGGTCAGCGGTGACGGTGTCCAGCGTCTTCCCCTTCTCGTGCCGAAGCTGGCGGAGCACGGCGGACAAGCGGCGCCTGCGGACAGTAGGGCTGATTCTCCTGCTCATGGGGCCTCTCCCTGGGGGTGTACGGGCCGATCGTATGGCAGATCTTCACAATCAGGCATCTTTCGGAATCCTGAGGTCGGATTCTTGTTCTTGGCTTGCAAATATTAGATTCCTAAGTTCATCATAGGAAGGTATTCGTCTGAGCCGCTGTTATCCAGCGGCATCCGAGCACCAGGAGTCCGCTATGGCGCGATACCTGAACCTGTCTGAGCTGGCGCATGTGCGCTGGTTGGCTTCCGAAGCGATGCGTCGCCGTCGCCCCCGCCGGGCCAGCCGGGTACGCAGCTACGCCCCGGTTCCCCGAAACCTGACCCTGGAGCAGCCCTCGTGCTCGCCCCGCCCGCCACGGGTCCCGATGCCCCGGCGGCCGTTGGAGACCGCGCCCCTGCAGATCCTTCAGCTGCTCCTGGCGGGGCTGCATCGGCTGGGGGTGGCGGCCTGATGTTCGACATCTACACCGATGACCTGCTCACCGTCCTCGAAGAAGCCCTTCGACCGCCCGCGCATCTGAGCGCCTCCGAGCTGGCCGCCTGGCACTCTCACACCCTGCGTAACCGGCTCCCTCTGATCCGGGAAGCGTTGCGGCTGGCCCGCGAGGAAGGGGACGGCGAGCTGGCTACCGGCCTGGTCGATCAGGCCATCGCCCACCACCCCGACCCGCCCCGCGCGGCCAGGAGGATCGGAGGCGACGGGGCGAGCCTGCCGGTGCCGTCACAGGCGAACCCGCCCGCTGAGGAAGAGTTGCCCATCCCCGAGCACGTGTTGTGCACGCTGCTCTACAAGCACTGGTGCATGACCATCGTGGGCACGCCTCCCGAGGAGACCTTCATGGCCTTTCGGCCCTTCGGGTGGGTCGGTGAGGGAGATCCCTCAGAGCGGATCACCGCCTCCAGCCGCCATCAGCTCCTACACCGGCTCTTCCGCCGCCATCTGGTCAACGGCAACCCGGACGACGTCACCCAGGCGCCTACCAACTGAGCCTCGCTCGCCCTCGACCCCCGCGAGCCCGCTGCGGCACCGGCCCCCAAGGCCCGGCGGGCGCGCCCCAAGCCCAGGGGCGCTGGACAACCAAACGCACTGTTCAGACCCGAACGGCCACGACTACATCCCGGACCAGCCACCCGTGAAACGCGGCAGCACGGCCACCGCCACCTGCCGCTAGTGCGGGCACACGATCACCGCGCCACACGCTGAACCCTCCGGGCCTTCAGCGCTCATAAGAAAGCTCTGGCGGGTGCGACAACACCCCCAGAGCAGGCCGACAACCACCGTCAGATTCAAAGAAAGCGAGTTGCCGACATGGCCATTGTGCCAAACATCCACACCCCCACGCCCCCGTTCACCGGACACCGCTGGCCCTCCCGCCTCTACCCGGACGAGTTGGCCCAGACCCGCTGGGTGCGCGCGGACCTGGCCGCCGACCTGCACCGCCTGGCCGGACTCCCGGACGAGACTGCTGAGAACCTGGTGCTCTGCGCCAGCGAGATGTTCGCCAACGCGGTTGACCACTCCCGCTCCGGTGAGGATGTGGAGGGCCAGGTGGTGCGCACCCTGCACATGCCCACCGCCGCCACCCTTCAGGTCGCGACCGTTGACGACGGCCAGCGCACCGATACCGCCGAGTTCCAGACACCGCAATCCCTGCAGCACACCGTCGAGGAGTGGGAGCAGGCCGAACGCGGCCGGGGTCTGCTGCTGATCGGATATCTCGCCACCCGGTGGGGCACCCGCTCGGTGCTGGACTTCCCCTTCTGCCAGGGGTTGGGCACCGTGACCTGGGCCGAGTTCACCCTCCCCAAGGCCACCACGGGCGAGGCCACCCGATGAGCGGCCCGCATCAGGTGAGCTCCGAGGTACGCCAGCGCCTGTCCGCGCCCCGGGGCCACCGCTTCTCCCGCCCCGGCAGCAACCGCCCACCGGCCGTTCCGCCAGAGACCCACTCCGAACGCCGGGAGCGGTTGCTGCGCCAGATGGAAGGCAACCCCCGGGTGGCCCACATGCTCCGGCACGGACCGACCCCCCACTGGTTTCACGTGGCCCGCCAGCGGCAGGAGAGGAAAGAGCGAGAAGCCCGAGCCCTGGAGGCGGCGGTGGCGGAAGCGGAGGCCTACCTGGCTGCGCAGGCGGCCCCCGCGCCGCCGCGCGGCCGCCATCGGGCGCCCCGCCGGTGGTGGGCCTGGCCCGCCGCCGCTCTGGGCTCCGCGCTGCTGTTCGGGCTGACGGTCACCGAGGCCCTGGCCGAAGGATTAGCGCAGAACGCGGGATTCCTGCCCTAACCGAGCGCGCGGATTCACGGCACACCGACCACCGGGCTCGTCCGGACAGCACCGAAGCCCAGCGCGAGGGTTCAGCGCTGGGCTTCGGTTTCGGGGAGGGGGTCCGGGGCGTGTTCCGCGTACACGCCCCGGAGGGCGGGCCGGGCCGCGTCCCCCAACCAGGCCTGGCCCGGCCTGCTCCGCCCCCTGAGCGGCACGACTCCGAGGGCGGCCATCGGAAATGGTCAGGTGTCCGGCCGTTGAGTGTGCCTACCGGGTCCGGAGCTACTGGATTCGGATTTGCTGGGTTCACAGCTACGGGGTCTCACCCGGTTCGAAGGCGACCAGGGCCCGGAAGGTCACCTCACCGGCCAGGCCGTCGACGCAGTCGGCGGCGCTGACGGCGATAGCGGCCTCATCGCAGACCATGTCGGTCTGGTACCGGATCACGGCGTCCTCGGTGATCGGCCCGTAGTGGCCGTCGAGCTCGTCGGGCTCCAGGTAGCCCTGGTGGATCAGCAAGGACTGCAACGCCTCGACACCAGGACCCTCGTGGCCGGAGCCGTAGTAGTTCAGGCCAGAGGGGGGACCCCAGAGGGCCCTCGGGGTGTTGAGGTCGAACTGGATGTCGGAGAAGTGCGCCCACATCTCCTCCTTCAGCTCACCGTGGTCGTCCTGGTAGACCTCCAGGACCTCCTTCAACTCCTCGTTGTAGGTGTTCGTCGGCGGCTGGTCCCAGTACGGGTCACCGTCCGCGTCGGTCTGGTGGTGCAGGTAGGACGTGGCCACCAGGATGTTCGTGTGGGTCTCGCCGTCGGCCGGGTACTCGGGCCAGGGCCGCTCCATGATCCCGGGCGCGTCGGCCGGAGCGATCGGCTGCATGTCGTTCTCGTTCGCGAAGGCCGCAGAAGCGGTCAGCGTGCCTGCCCCGATAAACCCCGTCGCGAGCAGTGCGGCTCCGGAGAGCTTCGCGGCAGTGGTCGGGTTACCCATGTGGACTGTCCCCCAAATCGCTGTGTCCGGTGGGTTCACAGAGTAGGACGCACGTCACACCCACCTTTGTTCACCTGCGAATACTCACTGACCGTTTGCGGTCGATCCCGGTTCCGCCGTGAACCCCGAAGCCCCGGACGTATCCGTGCGCGCACGCGCCGGGCGCCCCGCGGCGGCGCGGCGTAGAGTTCGGACATGGGTGTGGGCAGGGGGCCGGAGCGGGACGGCCACACGGACACCGTGGTCCTCGAACCGGGCATCGACGGCATCGCCGAGGTGTTCCACACCCACATGCGCCAGCACGCCTACCCGATGCACACGCACCGGTCCTGGACCCTGCTCATCATCGACTCCGGGACCGTCCGCTACGACCTGGGCCGCCACGAGCACGGCGCCCTCGACCGGACGGTGACGCTGCTACCGCCGCACGTGCCGCACAACGGCACCCCCGCCACCGAGCAGGGACTGCGCAAACGGGTGCTGTACCTGGAGCCGGAGCAGATCGATCCGGACCTGGTGGGTCACGCGGTGGACCACCCGATGTTCGACGACCCCCTGCTGCGCCACCGCATCCACCAGCTGCACGGCACCCTGTTCCAGCCGGGGGAGCGACTGGAGTCGGAGAGCCGCCTGGCACTGGTCTGCGAGCGGCTGCGCCAGCACCTGCGCGACGACCTGGACTCGCCGCGGGTCACCGACGATCCGGGGCTGGCCGATCGCCTGCGGGACCTGCTGGACGCGCGGACCGTCGAGGGGGTTTCGTTGGCCGGGGCCGCCGAGCTCCTGCACGCCCACCCGGTCCACCTGGCCCGGGCGTTCACCCGCCGGTTCGGGATGCCCCCGCACCAGTACCTGGTGGGACGTCGGGTGGACCTGGCCCGGCGGTTGATCCTCCAAGGCCGGGCCCCCGCGCACGCGGCGGCGGATTCGGGCTTCCACGACCAGGCCCACCTGAACCGCCACTTCAAACGGGTGCTCGGCCTCCCGCCCGGCCGCTACGCACGGGCTCTGCGCAACGGCACCGAGCTCAGCGGTGCATCCGTGCGCCCTTGACGATCTTGTCCACGCCGTTCTTCGGCCCGTGCACCGCCAGACCCACCAGATCCAGTGAGTCCCGGCCCACCGCCCGAACGGCGGCCCGGTTGTCCCGGTCGTTGCCGGTGGCGAACAGGTCCGAGGTGAAGACGGCGAGGTCGGAGTCCCGGGAAACGGCCCGGGTGTGCGCCTCGGTCAGCGTCTCCTTGTCGGCCTCGAAGACCATGATCGGCTGGCGGAACATCGGCAGGTAGGCGGTGCCGTCCGCGTCCTCGTAGGGTTCGCCGACCAGTTCCGGAACCCGGCTGCCGAGCCCGCTGACCAGGAAGGCCGTCACGTTGAGCCGCTGCCAGACGGCCAGGTCGTCACGGAGTAGGACAGCGATCTTGGTGGCGAAGCGAACGGGTGCGTCTGTGTTGTCCATGCACCGCATCCTCGCCGCGGGCCCCGCCCCGGGTCTTGTACGTTCCTAACCTGCCGCCCTCGGAACGCAAAGAAGGGAACCGAATACCGGAGACGCCACTGAAGCCCAGAAGAACTTTTTTCCACTAGAGTATTCAACACCCCCACAATCCACTCAAACATCGAACGCCAAGGACTTCGCCTTGAAATTCTCGGAACACGAAAAGCTCATTGAAATTGGAAGAGGGCTGGCATCAGAGACTCCAGAAGACTGGATTCGAATCGAAGCATACGCGTCCATGATGACAGAGGTTTCTACCTTCTCCGTTGAAGTGTTCAAGGAGGGCGGTGGGCATGAATCCATCAGCATTCCCTTTCCGGTGAGCATGGCGTTCCGAGAGCTCCGCGAGGGCATGGACACCGCTGAACACGGGACTTGGTTCTCGGCTCAGTACTACCTTGAAAGGCCCGGGATGTTCAAAGTTGAGTACGACTACGACAGCGAACCACCTTTTCCCTACACACTGGACCCCGAAAGATACGGCAATGACTACTTGAATTACCCTCGCAGCCCGGAAAATATCCCCAAGTGGCTCTTTGGGAAGTTCGACGAATGCAAGAGGAGGGAGCGGGAGCTACTAGAAAATTCAGATCAAGACGATTAGCAGGTCAGGGATCGCCCAGAGGCTGGGCCCCGGACGCCCCCGGCGGCTCGTACTCCAGGCCGATCCCCCGCGCCCACAGGCGGGTGGCGGTCTCCACGACCACCTCCGGGTCATGGCTTTCCCCGTACAGGAACAGCATCCGGGCGGTGTGCTCCACCATTCCGCCGAGCATGCTCGCGGTGGCCTCCACGTCGATGTCCGCCGAGGCCAGGCCCTCCTCCTGAAGACGCCGGGTGCCCGAGATGATCCGGTCGACGAAGAGCCCGCGGATCTCCAGGAACAGGGTCCGGAACACCGGATGCCGCGGTGAGATCTGCTCGATGACCTGCATGATCCGCGCGTTGTCCCGGTAGGCGGACAGGAAGCGCCCGGTGGCGTGCCGGATCCGGTCCACCGGGGCGGTGCCCGGGGGCGCGGCGGATCGGGCCGCGTCGAACATCTCCCCGGCCACGCCCTTGGCGACCTCGTGGAAGATCGCGTCCTTGGAGTCGAAGTAGGTGTAGAAGCTCCCGTAGGCGATCCCGGCCCGGCCGGTGATCTGGGCGATCCTGGTCTCCTCGAACCCGGACTCCTCGAACACCTCGCGGGCGGCCTGGACGAGCACTCCCCGCTTACGCCGTCCGCGCTCCGTGGGCGGCCGCCCGGTCAGCGTCTGTTTTCCCACTGCTACACCTCGGCTCCCCTCCCGACGTCGCGCCTCGCGGTCACCGCAGCGGGAGGAACTTCGCGATGACCTCGTTCATGATCTCGTAGGTCCCGCCGCCGATGCTGAACACCCTGGCGTCGCGGTAGTGGCGCTCCACCTCCGTGCCGCGCATGAACCCCATGCCGCCGTGCAGCTGGACGGCGTTGTCCACCACGTAGTCCATGGCCTCGGTAGCGGTGTTCTTGGCCATCGCCACCTCCGCGATGAGGGGTTCGCCGTCCTGGAGCCGCTCGGCGATGCCCCGCACGTAGGCCGTGGCCACCTCGGTGCGGCGGTGCATCTCCACCAGCCGGTGCCGCAGCACCTGGCGGCGCGAGAGCGGGCCGCCGAAGGCCTCGCGTTCGCGGACCCACTCCAGTGACAGGTCCACGCAGCGGCGCGCCATCGCGCAGGCCTGGACCGACAGCCCGATCCGCTCGCTGGCGAACTGGCGCATGATCTGGAAGAAGCCCTGATCGACCTCGCCGAGGAGCCGGTCGGCGGGCACGCGCACGTCCACCAGGGACAGCTCGGCGGTGTCCGAGGAGCGCCAGCCCATCTTGTCCAGTTTGCGGGCGGCGGTGAACCCGGGGGTGCCGCGTTCCACCACGAACAGCGAGATGCCCTCGTGCCCAGTGTCGGAGGTGCGGGCGGCCACCGTCACGAAGTCGGCCCGGTAGCCGGAGGTGATGAAGGTCTTGGACCCGTTCAGCACCCACTCGTCGCCGTCGCGGACCGCGCTGGTGCGCAGGTGGGCCACGTCCGAGCCCGCGTCGGGTTCGGTGATGCCCAGTGAGCAGACCAGCTCACCGGTCAGGGCGGGGCGGACGTAGTCGCGCAGCAGGTGTTCGCGGCCGTCCGCGATCAGGGCTGGCAGCGCGATGGTGTGGGTGAACAGCGAGGCCAGGACCCCCGTGGGCACCCCGGCCAGGACGGCCTCCTCGGAGACGATGAGCTGGTCGAGCATCTCGCCGTCGCCGCCCGCGGACTCCGGCAGGCCGAGGCCGAGCAGTCCGAGGCGGCCCGCCTCCCGGTGCAGGTCGCGGGGCAGTTCGCCCTCGTCCTCCCACCGTTCCACGTGCGGAAGGATCTCCTTGGCCGCGAAGGTCCGCACCGTCTCCCGGAGCGCGGCGCGCTCGGGGGTGTTCCAACGATCGGTCCGGGGGGTGTCGGTCGCGGTCATGTACGCACACTCGCATCCGTCTCGGGGACAGCCAGGGGGCCTGGGAGAGCCAGGTCACACTTTGCTATGGTGCGCCGAACATGACAAGTCAGTCAACATCTGTCGGAACTGTTGGCCGACATCCGTTGGAAGACCGGCGGACGACCCCCGAGGAGGATTCGTGGTCGACACACACGCCCTGCTGGCGGACCTGCGCGCGGAGCAGGAGGAGATCGCCGCGCTGCTCGACGGCCTCGACCCCGCGGACTGGGCCAGGGCGACCCCCTCGCCCGGCTGGAACATCGCCGACCAGGTCGCCCACCTGGCCTTCTTCGACCGGTCGGCGCTGACCGCCCTGACCGACGCGGACGGGTTCGCGAAGATGATCGAGGCGGCCCTGGCCGACCCCGAGGGGTACGTGGACACCGCGGCGGCCCCGCTGGCAGCCCTCGCCCCCGCCGACCTGCTCGCGGAGTGGCGCCGGGGCTCGGCGGCGCTGCGCGAGGCCCTGGCCGGGGCCCCTCCGGGGACCCGGGTGCCCTGGTTCGGTCCGCCGATGAGCGTGCCCTCCAAGGCGACCGCGCGGCTGATGGAGACCTGGGCGCACGGTCAGGACGTGGTGGACGCCCTCGGACTCACCCGAACCCCCACCGGGCGGCTGCGGCACATCGTCCACATCGCCCTGCGGGCCCGGCCCTACAGCTACTTCGCCCGCGGGCTTCCCACGCCGGAGGCGGCGGTCCGGGTGGAGCTGACCGCCCCCGACGGCGGGCTGTGGCGAATGGGGGCCGATGACGCCGCGGACGTGGTGCGCGGCGACGCCGAGGAGTTCTGTCTGGTCCTCACCCGCCGCCGCCACGTGGCCGACACGTCCCTGACCGCCGAGGGAGCGGCCGCCCGGGAATGGCTCGACGTCGGCCAGACCTACGCGGGCGGCCCCGGTGAGGGCCGCCAGCCGGGCCAGTTCCCCCGCCGGGACACCGGACGTACCCGAGAGTGATCATGACTGCCCTGTCATATTGATCCATCCGTTCCGGCTCCCGGCTCCCGTGCGGCGGGTCTCTAACGGGCCCGGGACAGGACCTTCTTCTGGAGGGCCTCCAGCGGTCCCTGCCGGAAGACCCGCAGCCACAGCACCGACGCCGCGACCAGGAAGAGCGAGACGGTCGCCCACAGGCCCATCGCCCACCACGAGTCCGCGCCCGCCATCCGGTCGGCCAGGCCGAGTCCGGAGCCGTAGCAGACGAACACGAGGATGACGTTCTGCGCGACGTAGCCGGTCATCGCCATCCGGCCGAGCGCGGAGACCCCGGTGACCACGGGCCCGGTGCCCTTCACCCGGTCCAGCACCCAGCCGACCAGGCCGATCAGGCCCAGGGCGACCAGCGGGGCCGCGGCGTAGCGGTCCAGGAGGAACCAGTCGGGACCGGCCAGGGACGCGGCGACGGTGAGCGGAACACCCAGGCCGAGCCCCCACCCGAGCAGCCGGGCGCGGATCCGGCGGCCGGCGGCGTCGTCGGCGAAGGCACCGGCCCGGAAGAGGCGCACGCCCAGCAGGAACATGAACACCATCAGGCCGAAGGTGACGATCGGTTCGGCCCGCAGGGCCAGGGCGTTGTCCAGGCGGAAGGCGACCTGGTCCAGGTAGGAGCCGTGGGCGTAGAGGTCGACGGCTTCGGGCGGCATGGCGGGGTGCGCGACGGGTTCGGTCGCCAGCACGGCCGTGAGCAGGGTCATCAGGGCCAGGTGCAGGGCCAGCGACACCCACATGACGACGCCCCGGACCCGGTCGGAGCGGGTGAGCAGCCAGGCGACCAGCAGGGCGACCACCGCGTACCCCATGAGCACGTCGGCGGCGAAGACCAGCGTGAAGTGCACCGTCCCCTCGACGAACAGGAACAGTGCCCGCCACCGGTAGGGGCCCGGCCAGCGCGTGCCCCGTTTGGCCGCCGACTGGAACTGGATGGCCAGGCCCACGCCGAACAGCAGTGTGAGCAGGGCGAGGAACTTGCCGTTGGCGGCGGTCCGGAAGACGCCCTCGACGAGGTTCGCGGCGGAGGGGTCGGCGAGGAACGGCGCGAACGGGCTCAGCCCGTCGTTGCCGTACAGGAGTGCCGATTCTCCGCCGGGACCGGTGAACAGCCACACGTTGGTGGCGAGTGTGCCCAGGATGGCGACGCCCCGCAGGACGTCGAGCAGGGGCAGACGCCCTCTCGCGGGTACCTGTTCCGCCTGTTCGGCCCCCTGACCAGCAGGGGTTCCGGTGCCGATCACGTCAGTTCTCCTCTGTCGGGGGCTGGGTCGGGTCGAGCCCCTCGGGGTCGGAGAAGAGCCGGGTGAAGTACTGGCGGAGCGAGCGTTCGGCCGTGGCGTCGTCGAACAGGTCCGCGGTGGCCAGTCGGTGGATGGTGAGCCCGTCGACGAAGGCGGCCAGGGCGAGGGCCTCGGCCCTCGGGTCGAGGCCAGCGGAGAGCTCACCGTGGCGCTGGGCGGCGGCGAGCCCCTCGGCCAGCCCCTCGATCAGCTCATGGGCGGCGGAGCGGTGGAGTTCGGCCATCTCGGGGTCGTGGACGGTGGCGGGCAGGAACTCCAGCCACACGGTGAGTTCCCGCTGCCGTTCCTCGTCCAGGGGCAGCAGGGTGCGGGCGACCCGGAACAGCAGGTCGCGGACGGGCAGGGTGCGCTCGACCTCGGCGATCCGCTCCTCACCGCGCTTGTAGAGGTGCTCGACCCCGAAGCGCAGCAGGTCGTCCTTGCTGCGGAAGTAGCGCTGGACCAGGCCGACGGAGGCGCCGAGCTCGTCGGCGACGTCGGCGAAGGTGGTCTTGGCCAGGCCCTTGCGGGCGATGGCGCGCAGCAGGGCTTCGGCGACCTGGCGCCTTCTCTCGTCGTGGTCCGCGGTGCGTGGCATATAAAAATATTAGAAACATATTTTTATTTGCGCAACTCCTGGCCGCTTCCGGCCGCGCCGTCCGGCCCGCCCCCTGCTCAGGGGCTCCCCGGGCCCGGCCCGGTCTGCGGTGCCCGGATAATGCGGGTGTGGCGTCCCTCGGACCGGGGGCCGCGCAGGGGACTCAGGAGGCGGCGTGGGCTCGGGCAGACGGGGTTCGGACGGCAACCCGCCGACGGCGGTGAGCCGGAGGTCCCTGCTGGTCGGCGGGGGTGTGCTCCTGGGTGGAGCGGTGGCCCTGGGCGCCTCGGCCCACCTGTCCCGGGAACGCTGGGACGTGGCCGTGATCGGTGCCGGGGTGACCGGTCTCTCGGCCGCGCGGAACCTGGCCGACCACGGGCTGTCCGTGATCGTCCTGGAGGCGCGCGACCGGATCGGCGGCCAGCTGTACACCGACCACACCTTCAGCTCGGTCCCGGTCGAACTGGGCGCCGGGCTGATCCACGGCCGGGAGGCCTACACCTGGGAGCTGGTGACGGAGGCCGGAGCGGAGACCGTCCCGGTCCGCGCCGGGAACGGGACGCCCGAACCCCTGACGACCCCCGATCCGCCCCGAGCCGACGAGGACGCCGCCGCCTACCTGCGCCGGATGGGCGTCCCCGAGGAGCGGTGGCCGCCGGTGTCCGTCGACAACGAGTCGCTGGAGCGGTGGAGCGCGGTGTGGATGCGCGAGTACGGGCTCTTCGACTGGTGGACCGTCCCGCGGGAGAACTTCCGGGTGGTCGGCGGCTACGACAGCCTCCTTCCACCGCTCTCCCACGACCTGGACATCCGCCTGCAACACACCGTTGACCGCGTGCGCTGGTCCGGCCGGGGCGTGCGGCTGGACGTGTCCGGCCCCGGGGGCGGAACGCAGGTGCGCGCGGACCGCTGCGTGCTCACCCTACCGATCGGCGTCCTCAAGGCCGGTGACGTGACCTTCGAACCGGAGCTCCCCGCCGGGCACCGCGACGCCGTCGACGCCCTGGACCGCACCGACGCCCTCAAGCTCGTGTACGAGTTCGACCGCGCGGTCTTCCCCGCCGACGAGGACGCCCTGGGCTGGGACGAGGACTCGGGGTTCGTGTTCTGGTGCGTGTCCCGGGAGGACCCCGAGGTGGTCGTCGCCTGGGCCGCGGGCGAGAAGGCCCGCGAGCTCCAGGGCATGCCGACCGGGGAGCGGTTCACGACCGGGCTGGCGGCGCTGTCCGAGGCGCTCGGCGAGGAGGCTCCCGAGCCGCTCGCCCGGACCACCCACGACTGGGCGGCCGACGAGTTCAGCCGGGGCGCCTACCTGTTCGTCCCGCCGGGCGCGCACGACGCACCGGACTCGCTGGCGGTGCCGCTGGAGGGGGTCGTGTATTTCGCGGGCGAGCCGACCACCGGCGAGAACACTGTGGACGGCGCCTACGCCAACGGTTACGACACCACGGACGTCCTCCTCTCCCACCTGTGATCCCCCGGGCGGCGCGACCGGCTCCCCTGACAGCCTCCGCCTAGACTTGCGAGGGCCGTGGGCGCGGTCTTCAGGGGTCCGCTTCAGGAGTCCACCGAACACCCCAAACCTGCCCTATATGCCGGAAATGTTCAGCTGTGATGCACTATCCCAGGGTTCGTGACCCGAGAGGGCTCCGACACCGCGCAACAGCACAACAAGCTAGAGGGAGGTTGGCGATGACCAACCGCGCGTACGTGATCGCAGGTTCGGAGGCCACCGGCGGCGCCGGGATCCAGGCCGACCTCAAGGCCTTCCAGGAACTGGGCGTCTACGGGGCCGGGACGATCACCTGCATCGTCTCCTTCGATCCGAAGAACGACTGGGGCCACCGCTTCGTCCCGGTCGACCCGGGCGTCATCGCCGACCAGATCGAGGCGGCCACCACCTGCCACGACCTCGACGTCGTCAAGATCGGCATGCTCGGCACCCCGGACACCATCGACGTGGTCGCCGAGGCCCTCCGGCGCCAGCCGTGGCGGCACGTGGTCCTCGACCCGGTCCTCATCTGCAAGGGCCAGGAGCCCGGCGCCGCACTGGACACCGACAAGGCCCTGACCGCGCAGATCCTGCCGCTGGCCACCGTCATCACCCCGAACCACTTCGAGGCCCGCACCCTCGCCGGGATGGAGTCGCTGGACACCGTCGACGACCTCGTCGAGGCCGCCCGCCGCATCCGCGAGCTCGGCCCCCGGCACGTGATCGTCAAGGGCGGCACCGAACTGCCCGGCCCGGACGCCGTCGACGTCTACTTCGACGGCGAGGAGGTCACCGTCCTGAGCGCCCCGAAGATCGGCGAGGAGCGCGTGAGCGGCGCGGGCTGCACCTTCGCCGCCGCGATCACCGCCGAACTGGCCAAGGGCGCCGAGGTGGGCGAGGCCGTGCGCACCGCCAAGGCCATGGTCCGCGAGGGCATCGCCGAGCGCCTGACCACCCGCGCCCCCTTCGCCTCCGTCGTCCCGATCGCCCCCGCTCACAACTGAGCCTTACCGGGTGACCTGCTTCACTTCGGCCACATTCGCCTCCCCGGGGATGATTAGCTCCGCGCAAATCGGACAGGGCTGTGGGTGGAATCGATCGAAGGAGGCTCCCGTGTCCGAGAAGGACAAGGCCGAGAACAAGTTCGACGAGTTCAAGGGCAAGGCCAAGGAGGGCCTCGGCAAGGCCACCGACAACGAGCAGTGGCAGGCCGAGGGCAAGGCCGAACAGACCAAGTCCAAGCTCAAACAGGCGGGCGAGAAGGTCAAGGACGCCCTGACCCCGGACGACAAGCCCAAGGGGTAGTAGTCCGGAACGACCGTCGGCGCTGAGCCCCGGCGGTCCGAACAGGATTCCGAGGGGAGGCCCCGAACACGGGGCCTCCCCTTCGTCGTGCCCGGGCCCGCCGCCCCCGTGGGATCAGGGCTCCTCGGGGGCGGTGTCGCCCAGGGAGAGCAGCAGCGTGCGCAGCAGGTCGGCGAGCCGGGCCTGCTCCTGATCGCTGAGCCCGTCGAGCAGCCGGGCCCCGTTGGCCACGTGCCCCTCCACCGCCCCGTTCACCAGGTCCAGGCCCTTGTCGGTGAGGCTGACCAGCACGCGGCGCCGATTGGCGGGGTCGACCGCCCGGTGGACCAGCTCCTTGCACACAAGGCGGTCGACCCGGTTGGTCATGGCGGCCGATCCCACCATCATCATCCGCACCAGGTCCTTGTTGTTCAGCCGGTAGGGCGGGCCGGACCGGCGCAGGGTGGCCAGCACGTCGAACTCCCAGCGCTCCAGGTCGTACTCGGCCAGGAGGTCACCGACCCCCCGGCCCAGGATCTGCTGGAGGCGGTTCATCCGGCCGATGATCCCCATCGAGGAGGTGTCGAGGTCGGGCCGCTCACGGGCCCATTGGGCGAGGTAGAGGTCGACGGCGTCGTTCATCCGGAGAGCATAGCGCCGCGTCCTTGACTCCCCCGGAAACCCTCGCATAATCTTTCGACATCGAACATTTCGACATCGAAAGGTTTTTGCATGACGCCCCCCACCGTCGCCGAGGCCATCCGCCACCGGCGCAGCGTCCGCCGCTTCCGCCCGGACCCGGTCCCCGCAGCCCTCCTGAACGAGCTGCTCGAACTCACCATGGAGGCGCCCTCCAGCTGGAACTTCCAGTCCCGCTCCGTGGTGGCCGTGCGCGACCCCGTCGCCCGGGAGGCGCTCTCCCGAGCCGCCTACGGTCAGCGCCAGCCTCGCGAGGCGCCGCTGACCCTGGTCTTCCTCGCCGAGACCGGCCGTTGGCACGAGGACCTGAGCGGCATCTATCGCGCCGCCCGGGACAACCGGGCCTGGGACGAGGGCTTCGTACACGCCACCGCGACCTCCGGGATCGACTTCCAGCGGGCACTCGACGCCCGCGGGCTCGGCCGCGAGTACGCGGTCAAGGACGCCGTCATCGCCGCCACCCACACGATGCTCGCCGCCTCCGCGGCCGGGCTGGCCAGCTCACCCATGAACGGCTGGGACGAGGCCCAGGTCCTCAAGGCGATCGGTGCCGACGACCGCGACGACCTCGCCGTCGCCCTGCTGCTCTCCGTCGGCTACCCGGCCGAGCAGCGCCGCCACCCCGGCCGCCTGCCACTGCACCGCGTCGCCTTCGGTGACCGCTACGGGGAACCGCTGTGACCGGCCGCGGACGGATCGCCGCCGACTCCCTGCTCACCGCCCTGGCCCCGATGGTCTGGGGCAGCACCTACCTGGTCACCACCGAGTTCCTGCCGCCGGACCGCCCCTTCCTGGCCGCCCTCCTGCGTGCACTGCCCGCCGGACTGCTCCTGGTGCTGTTCGCCCGGGCCCTGCCCGCTGGCGTGTGGTGGTGGCGCTCCCTGGTCCTGGGCACCCTCAACATCGGCGCCTTCCTCTACCTGCTCTACGTCGCCGCCTACCTGCTGCCCGGCGGGATCGCCGCCCTGGTGATGTCGGTCCAACCGGTGATCGTCATGCTCCTGGCCGCCCTCCTGCTCGGCGACCGGCTCCGGCTGGTCCACCTCCTGGCCTGCGCGCTCGGCGCCTTCGGGGTCGGACTGCTGGTCGTGGGCCCGGAGGCCGCCCTGAACCCGGTCGGCGTCCTGGCCGGGCTCGCCGCCGCGATCTCCATGGGCAGCGGCATCGTGCTCGCCAAACGCTGGGGCCGCCCCGAGGATGTGAGCCTGCTCGGCGTCACCGGTTGGCAGCTCACCGCGGGCGGCCTGGTCCTGCTGCCCCCGACCCTGCTCTTCGAGGGCCTGCCCGGCAGCCTCACCCCGACCAACCTGGCCGGGTTCGCCTACCTGGGCCTGATCGGCGCCCTGCTCGCCTACGTGCTCTGGTTCCGCGGCCTGGAGCGGCTCCCGGCCCTGGCGGTGTCCTTCCTGTCCTTCGCCAGCCCGCTCACCGCGACCCTGCTCGGCTTCCTGGTGCTCAACGAGACCCTCACCCCGGTTCAGGGCATCGGAGCCCTCGCGGCCGTCGGCGCGGTACTGCTGGTCCAACTCACCTCACACCGCCCGCCAGGCGAGGAGGAGACCGCCCCCGGCAGCGCGTCCTCCACATCCCAGGAGGAAGAGCGGCCCGGCAGGCCTCAGCAGCTGAGCCGCCTCTAGGGAGGCCGAAGGCGGGAGGGGCCCTCAGACCTCCCTGAGGTGCAGCAGCAGCGCCTGGGCCGGGTTGAGCCCCGGCATCTGCAGACCGGACCGGACCAGTACGGCGCCCGAGACCACCGCCTCGCCTTTGACGAACCATTCGGGCATCACCTGTTGCATGGTCGACGGGCACCCCGCCTCCCGCCGCCAGGTGACCCGGTACCGGCGGTCCTCCCCCAGTCCGGGGAGGCGGACCCGCCCGGGCAGGGCGCGCGCGGACGACGCCAGTCGGGCGTACCGGAACACCGCCTCGCCGCGATCTGGTGCGACCACCCCGTCGAGCTGTTCGGCGGGGTCCGCGGGATCCGCGTGCACCGGGTCGCCGGAGTGCAGCAGCGGCCGCAGCTCCTTGTACAGCCCGATCCACGAGGTGAGCGCGGCGAGCTCGTCCTCGGAGCAGCCGGTGACGTCCCACTCGATCCCGGCGTGCGACATCAGGCTGGTGAGCAGCCGGGCGGACAGTGCGGTGACCCGTCCCGTGGTGTGCGACTCGGGTCCGCCCACGTGGCTGCCGACCAGCTCGGGCGGCAGCAGCAAGCCGGTCCACCGCTGGATGGCCAGCCGCTCCAGGGGGTCGTTGTTGTCCGAGGCCCACACGCGGTCGGTGCGGGCGAGGATACCCAGGTCCACGCGGCCGCCGCCGGAGGAGCAGGACTCGATCTCGAGCCCGGGGTGGTGTTCACGCAGCCGGTCCAGGAGCGCGTAGACCGCGTGGGTCTGGCCGTGCACCCCGGCACTTCCGGTCGGTCGGTGCACCGCCTCCATGAGGTCGCGGTTGTGGTCCCACTTGAGGTAGTCCGGCCGGTACTCGGTGACCAGCGAGTCCAACCGCCCGAACACGTGCTCCAGCACTTCGGGCCGTCCCAGGTCCAGGACCTGCTGGTTGCGGCTGGGCGGGGGCAGATGGTCCTCGGGGGCGAGCAGCCAGTCCGGGTGTGCGCGGGCGAGGTCGGAGTCGGGGTTGACCATCTCCGGTTCGACCCACAGCCCCACTTCCATACCCAGGGCGCGGACGTGGTCGAAGAGCGGGTGCAGTCCGTCCGGCCACACGTCGGGGTCCACGGTCCAGTCGCCGAGCCCGGCGGTGTCGTCGCGCCGCCCCCGGAACCAGCCGTCGTCGAGGACGAAGCGCTCCACCCCGATCCGCGCGGCGGTGTCGGCGAGCTCGGTCAACCGGGTGAGGTCGTGGTCGAAGTAGACCGCCTCCCAGGTGTTGAGGACCACCGGGCGGGGCGCGCGAGAGTGCTCGGGGCGGGCTCGCAGCCACCGGTGGACGCGGGCGGACATGCCGTCCAGTCCCCTGTCCGACCAGGACAGGAACACCCAGGGGGTGCTGTAGGACTGTCCCCGGACCAGCCGGACCTCACCGGGGTGCAGGAGTTCGCCGCCCGCGATCACCGCGTCGGCCTGCCCGGCGCCCTCGGGGAGGCGTTCGGCCAGGTGGACGTGGTCGCCGCTCCAGGCGGTGTGCACGCCCCAGACCTCGCCGTGCCGGAACCCGAAGCCGGTGCTGCCCGCGGTGAGCAGCAGCGGGGCGTCGTGTCCGGAGCGGCCGCGCCGGGAGGCCCGCATCCGGGTGCCCATGCTGAGCGGCTGCCGTTGTGGGGAGCGTTCACGGACCCACCGCCCGGTCAGGTCCAGGACCTCCTCGGCTTCCCGGGGCAGCGGCAGGGTCACGTGCAGGGCGTCCAGGGTCCACGGGTCGGGGTCGAGGTTGGTGACGGTGTTGCGCGCCCGGACCAGCCCGGAGGCCTCCAGCCGCAGCTCGCACCGGATCCGCAGACCGCCGCCCTCAGCGGTCACGGTGGCCTGGCCGCCCGCTCCGGCCCTGTCGCCCGCGCCTACGGCGCCGTCCGCACCGGTGTCTGCGCCCTCCATGGGGTCGACGACCACCTCGACCCGGTGCCAGCGGGGATAGGTCACCCGGCCCTCGTGGTGTCCGGACAGTCCGGGGTGGCCGCGCCAGCCCTCCCCCTGGGTCGGCAGCAGTGAGATCCAGGCGGGTGTGTCCACCCCGTTGTTGGCCGCCGCGGGCGAGGCCGCCGCGGCCAGTCCCTCGAGGTCGGGCAGGTCGGCGCCCCAGTGCAGGACGTGCGGCAGCCCGGAGTCGGGAACCCCCAGCACCAGCGCGGTCCCGGCGGCGCGGAGTTCGATGGTCCGGTGGTGGGTCATCCCTTACTCGCTCCCAGGGGTCGGCCCGGCGGCGGAGTTTCCCCGCGGGGGTCACCAGCTTCGGGAGACAAGCCCGCCCCTGTCAACACTCCCAGACAGATATCAACAAAATATCGCAGCATCACCTGGGCCGTTGACAGCAGACAGCCCAACAGGGCACCTTAATCAAACAGAATCCAACATCTATCGTTCTGGAGGGCGGATGCTGGCCGCACAACGGCAGGAGTTGATCCTCGAACAGGTCCGGCGGGACGGAGGCGTCCGCGTCACCGACCTCGTCGAGGCCTTCGCCGTGTCGGACATGACCATCCGGCGCGACCTCGACGCCCTGGAGCACCGGGGCGAACTGCGCAAGGTCCACGGCGGCGCCGTCGCCCCCGAGGGGGCCCGCACCGAGGAGCCCGGGTTCGAGGCGAAGTCCACCCGCCAGTCCGCGGAGAAGCACGCGATCGCCCGCGCCGTCACCGAGCTGGTCGAGCCCCACAGCGCGGTGGGTCTGTCCGCCGGGACCACCACCGCCCTGGTCGCCGAGTACCTGCGCGAGACACCCGGGCTCACCGTCATCACCAACTCGATCCACGTGGCCGAGGTCTTCTACCGGTCCGAGCGCACCGACCAGACCGTGGCGCTGACCGGTGGTTTCCGCACCCCTTCGGACGCCCTCGTCGGCCCCCTCGCCCTGGCCTCCGTCCGCGGGATCAACCTGGACACCCTGGTCCTGGGTGTGCACGGCATGCACGAGCGGGCCGGGTTCAGCACGCCCAACCTGACGGAGTCCGAGACCAACCGTGCCCTGGTGGAGTCGGCCCAGACCCTGGTGGTCGCCGCCGACCACACCAAGTGGGGGACGGTCGGCATCAGCACCATCGCCCCGCTGGACCGCTGCGACGTGCTCGTCACCGACGAGCGCCTCACCCCCGACGCACGCGAGACCCTCCAGGACCGCGTGGGCCGCCTCGTGGTCGCCGACGTCATCCGGGAGACCCCATGAGGAAGACCGCCACGCGCCTGGCCGACGGCCGGGAGATCATCTACTACGACGAGGGGCACGGCGTCCGCCGGGAGCTCCCTGACCTGCGGGACCTGCCGCCGGCCGCCTCCGGCTCGGAGCTGCGCTGGGACCCGCTCCGCCGCGAACACGTCATCCTGGCCGCCCACCGCCAGGGCCGCACCCACCTGCCGCCCAGCGACGAGTGCCCGCTGTGCCCCTCCCTGGGCGACCGGCTGACCGAGGTGCCCTCGTCCTCCTACGACGTGGTGGCCTTCGAGAACCGCTTCCCCGCCCTCAGCGGATCCCAGGGCCGCTGCGAGGTGGTCTGCTTCTCCTCCGACCACGCCACCTCCCTCGCCGAACTCGGCCCCGAACGGCTGCGCACCGTCGTGGACGCCTGGGCCGACCGCACCGACGAGCTGTCCGCCCGGCCCGAGGTACACCAGGTGTACGTCTTCGAGAACCGGGGCCCGGAGATCGGGGTGACCCTGCACCACCCGCACGGGCAGATCTACGCGCTCCCGTTCGTCACCCCCAGGACCGAACGCGACCTGGAATCCGCCCGCCTGCACCGGGACGGGACCGGACGCGACCTGTTCGCCGACATCCTGGAATCCGAGAGCGCCGGTCCCCGCGTGGTCCTGCGCAACGAGCACTGGACGGCCTTCGTCCCCGAGGCGGCCCGCTGGCCGGTCGAGGTCCACGTCTACCCGCATCGGGCCGTGCCCGACCTACCCGCCCTGAACGACGCCGAGCGCACCGCCCTCGCCGAGCTCTACGGCGACCTCCTCGGCCGCGCGGACCGGCTGTACGACACCCCGCTGCCCTACATCTCCGCCTGGCACCAGGCCCCCGTCAACGACCCCGGGCTCCGCGGGCTCGCCCGGTTGCGCCTGGAACTGTTCTCCGTGCGCCGCGCCCCCGGCAAACTCAAGTACCTGGCCGGAACCGAGTCCGGCGCGGGTGTGTTCAGCAACGACGTGGCCCCCGAGACCACCGCCCAGCGACTCCGAGAGGCCTGATCCGTGAAGCTCCTCGTCACCGGCGGCGCCGGTTACGTCGGCAGTGTCGTCACCGCGTTCCTGCTGGAGGCCGGGCACGAGGTCACCGTGCTCGACGTGCTCTCCGCCGGACACCGCGACGCCGTCCCCTCGGGCGCGACCCTGGTCGAGGGGGACCTGCACGCCGCCGCCGACGTGCTCGACCCGACCTTCGACGCCGTCCTGCACTTCGCCGCCAAGTCGCTGGTCGGCGAGTCGGTCCAGGACCCGGGGCCGTACTGGGCCAACAACGTGGGCGGCACACTCGCCCTGCTGGAGGCGGCCCGTACCCACCGGGTGCGGCGCCTCGTGTTCTCCTCCACCGCCGCCACCTACGGGAACCCGCCCTCGGACGCACCGCTGCGCGAGAGCGACCCGGCCGTACCCACCAACCCCTACGGCGCGAGCAAACTCGCCGTCGACCACATGCTGGCCGGATGGACCCGGGCGCACGGGCTGGGCGCGGTGAGCCTGCGGTACTTCAACGTGGCCGGCGCCTACCGGACGTTCGGTGAGCGGCACGACCCCGAGACCCACCTGATCCCGAACCTCCTGCGGGTGGCCTCCGGGCAGGTCCCGCACGCCTCGCTCTTCGGTACCGACTACCCCACCGCGGACGGCACCGCGATCCGCGACTACCTGCACGTGGCCGACCTCGCCGACGCCCACCTACGGGCGTTGGAACACGTCGAGCCGGGCGCCCACCGGGTGTACAACCTGGGTGGTGGCGGCGGGTACTCGGTGCGCGAGATCCTGGCCGCGGTGCGGCGGGTCACCGGGCACCCCGTCCCGGTGGTCGAGGGCCCCCGGCGCGCGGGCGACCCGGCGGTACTGGTGGCCTCCACCGAACGGGCCCGCACGGAACTGGGCTGGGAGCCCGTGCGCGAACTGGACGAGATCGTGGCGGACGCCTGGGCCTTCACCCGCAAGGGGGAGACCACCAAGTGAGCGACCACCGCATAAGCGAGCAGCGCGCGAATGACATCGCGGAGGACTTCCGAGAGCTGTTCGGTACGGCCCCCGAGGGGGTGTGGACCGCTCCGGGGCGGATCAACCTCATCGGTGAGCACACCGACTACAACGACGGTTTCGCCCTGCCGATCGCCCTGCCCCACTCGCTGACCGTGGCCGCCGCGCGCCGCCCGGACGGCATCGCCCGGCTGCGCTCGCGCCAGTTCGACGGCGCCTTCGAGGTTCGCCTGGTAGACCTGTCCCCGGGCGGTGTAACCGGCTGGGCCGCCTACCAGGCCGGGGCGCTGTGGACACTGCTCGACGAGGGGTACGACATCGGCGGGCTGGACCTGCTGGTGGAGAGCCACATCCCCACCGGAAGCGGGCTGTCCACCTCGGCGGCGGTGTCCTGTGCGACGGTGCTCGCCGCCACCGGCCTGTACGGCGCGGAGTCCTCGTCCGGATCCCCTGGCGAACCCGCTCCGGCCGAGGTGGCACGACTGGCCCAGCGCGCGGAGAACGACTTCGTGGGGATGCCCTGCGGAATCATGGACCAGTCCGCGGTGATGTTGGCCGACGAGGGGCGTGCGCTCTTCCTGGACTGCCGTTCCCTGGAGACCGAGCAGGTGCCGTTCGACCCGGCCGCGCACGGGATGTCGCTGCTGGTGGTGGACACCCGGGCCCCGCGCCGCCTGGTGGAGGGCGCCTACGCCGAGCGCCGACGCGCCTGCGAGGAGGCCGCCCGGATCCTGGGGGTACGGTCGCTGCGGGACGTCTCGGCCGGGGAGCTGCCCGAAGCCCTGGCCGCGCTCCCGGACGACATCTCCCGCCGCCGGGTGCGGCACGTGGTCACTGAGAACGCGCGTGTGCTCGAAGCCGTGGCCCTGTTCAGGGCCGGTCGGCCCCGCGAGTCGGGGCCGCTGTTCACCGCCTCGCACGCTTCCCTGCGCGACGACTACGAGGTGAGCGTGCCCGAGGTGGACACGGCGGTGACGGCCGTACTGTCGGCGGGGGCCCTGGGCGCACGGATCACCGGCGGCGGCTTCGGCGGCTGCGTGATCGCCCTGGTGGACACCGAAAACGCCGCGGACTGCGGCGAGGTGGTGCGCGCGGCCTTCGCCGAGCAGGGTTTCGACGAACCGGTGGTGTTCACCGCCCTGCCCTCCACCGGGGCCCGCCGCCTGAGCTGAGGCCCCGGGCGGTCGGTCCCGTCGGATGGCCCGGGCACCAACCAGCCCGGGCCGCCTGTCGAAGCGACCGTCCAGCTGCCCGCCCTTGCCCGCCCCTGGCTGGCTTTCACCACGCCCGACCCGCGGCTCCGCTCAGCCGAGCCCGGTCTGCGCGTGCGGGCCGGGGACGAGTACACGCTGACCGTGACCAACGAACACCGGAGCTACTCCAGGTAGGTGCGGAGCCTCCTGGCCTCGGTCTCGTTGCCGTTCTCCCGGTACAGCCGCTCCGCCTCCACGAGGTGGGTCTTCCAGTCCCGCACACCGGTCAGCTGGGCGTGTCCGGCCAACATCTCGCGCACCCGGGCCGACTGGTGGACGAGCCCTCTGGCCGCGAACCCCATCAGGGCCAGGTCCAGTTCCCTCTGGGCCTCGGACCACCTGCGCTTGGCGACCAGCACACGCCCCCGCTCCCGCCGCACCCTGGCTATGTTGACCTCGTCCACCGGGCTGCCGTCGCCCGGAGCCACGAAGAACTCCAGAGCCGCGTCCAGGTATTCGAGAGCGTGGTCGAAGCGTCCCATGTTGATCAGGGTGCGACCGACCAACAGGTCCAGGACCGCCAGGCCGCGCGGGCACCCCACGGCCTCCTTGAGCGGTCGGACCCTCGTGAACAGGGACAGGGCGTCGGCGTGGCGGCCGTCAGCCAAAGCGATCAGGCCCCTGCCCTCCAGGGCGGACGCACGGCCCCGGTGGTCGCCGTCGGCAGCAGCCAACGCGTAGGACGCGGCGAATTCCCCGTCAGCCTCGTCGAGCGTTCTCGCACCCCTCGTTCTCACGTCCGTGAGGAGTGCCAGGCCCACCAGGTTGCGCATCCGGGCCTGCCACACCGTGTCGCCCAGGGCCCGGGACGAGTCCAGCCCCGCCCTCAACAGTCCGACGAGGGCATCGAACTCACCGGTCTCCCGCATGTAGGCCTCGGCGGACTCCACCGTGCGGCAGACCGTCTCGTGCCTACCGCGGCTCCGCGCCCAGGCCACACAGCTGGCCAGGAACCCGGAGTTGGCCCGCATCCAGTCCCTGGCCTCGTCGACCGAACCGAAGGCGGGCAGGCTCAGGTCCGTGTCCCCGTCCGGTCGGGCGAGAGTCCAGTCGGACGCGATGAAAGCGGCGGCACGGATCGCACCCTCGGACACGTAGTGGACGAAACGGAACAGAACCGCCTCGCGCTCCTCATCGGAGAGCTCCTGTACGGCCGGAACAGCGCGTTCGGCACCTGCCGGGCAGAGGGTGGCCAAGCGGGCGGTCTTGTGGGCGGCGTCGGTCTCGAACCACTCCGAGGGCAGCTGCCGACACAGATACTCGGAGGCTGTCTCGCCGTCCATCGGGTCCAGGTCAGTCGGGTCAGGTCTCACCGTCTCGTCCCCTCCCACGGGAAGCGCGCATGTGCATGGCACGGCAGAACACCCGCGTCGGCGCCCCTCGCTGAGGGGGTCGGCAACTGGCCCGAGCCGAGCGGAGAACTCCGTGCGCTCCAACACCCCGAGCAGTCCCTCAGGTGGCCCATCATGCGTGAGCTCGGAATAAATGACCAGGAGTTTTTCGACGCGCCCGAAGCCACGAACTCATTGCCCCACGGGAAAAAGACCGCCCCACCAGCGAAATCATCGAATCCGGGGCTGGGTCGCGCGTCCGGACCTGGCCACGCCCGATGGGCGGCGGTCGTCTCTGTTCCCGGGTATGACCGGTCGAGTTCCGGTCTGCTTCCGCAGACCGGTTCGGGTGCGCTCAGGTACCCGGTTCGGCGCTGCCGCAGGGCCTCCTGCACGGTGTCCGCGGCAGCCGGGCCGAGCCCGGGGTGACGTGTCCGGGGTTTATCGGGCCGGATAAGGCGATCTGAGCTCCGGGGCCGATGCACGGAAACCCTTGATGGGAGCGTTCCCATAGGCCAGGGTTACCTGGGGAGAAAAACACCCACGAGAAGCACCACTGACACGGGAGGGTCCATCCATGGAACTGCGGTTCGGGCTGTTGGGCACGGGTTTCTGGGCGACCGAGACCCAGGGGGCCGCACTGGCCGCGCACCCGGAGGCGACGCTGGTCGGGGTGTGGGGGCGCGACCCGGCCAAGGCTACGGAGCTGGCGGACAAACTGGACACACGCCCCTACGAGGACGTGGACGCTCTCCTGGCCGACGTCGACGCCGTCGCGATCGCGCTGCCCCCGCAGGTCCAGGGCGAACTGGCCCTGCGCGCGGCCAGAGCCGGGAAGCACCTGCTGTTGGACAAACCGATCGCCCTGGACACCGAGGCGGCCGACGCCCTCGTCACCGAAACCCAGGCGCGCGGACTGGCCTCCGTGGTCTTCTTCACCAGCCGTTTCTCCGACGGGGTGAACGACTTCCTGCGCCAGGCGGTCGCCGACGGCGGCTGGCACGGGGTGCGGGCGACCCTGTTCGCCTCCATCTTCCAGCCGGGCAACCCGTACGGGGCCTCCCCCTGGCGCCGCGAGAAGGGCGGGTTGTGGGACGTGGGACCGCACGTGCTCTCGGTGGTGCTGCCCGTCCTGGGTCCGGTCGAGGAGGTCACCGCGGTGGCCGGTCCCCGGGACAGCGTGCACGTGCTCACCCGGCACCGGGACGGGGCCGTGGGTTCGCTCTCGGTGACCCTGGACGCGGCCCCGGAGGCGGAGGCCTTCTCCGTGGACCTGTACGGCGAGCACGGCTGGCGGTCGGTACCGGGCGGTGACCGCAGCGCGGTGGAGGCCTTCGGGTCGGCTGTCGACCGCCTGTTGGAGCAGGTCCGCACGGGCCACGGCGACCCCTGTGACGTGCGGTTCGGCCGCGAGGTCGTGGCCGTCCTGACGGCGGCGGAGGCCTCCGTGCGCTCCGGCCGGACGGTACGCGTGGCCGAGGCCACCGGTTCGGATCCGGTGGCCTCGGGTTGAGCAGGTGACGTCTGGCGGCCAGACCGCCAGGCGTCCGGTCAGGCGGTACTGGCGTTCTTGGAGTACATGCCGTCGGCCAGGTAAACGATGGCGGCGGCTACCAGGACTTGGACGATCAGTACGAACAGCCAGAACCCAGTGAAGAAGCTCGCGATCCAGCCGCCCAGCAAAGCGGCCACGATGCCCAGGAGCAGGGTCAGCCAGATCGGCAGATGCTGCTTTCCGGGTACGACAAGACGACCGAGCGCACCGATGATCAGACCGACGATGATCGCGCTGATGATTCCAGTGATCTCCACAGAGCCTCCCCCAGGTAGACGCTTTCCCCCTGTTCCCGCTCCGCAGGTCACGGACACCGCCCACGGAGAAACTTTTGCCCCCGAGTGGAATCTTCATGTGCATGAGCACTCGCTACTACCCGTGCATCCCTTTTTGTCTGGATTAACCCGTGCGGCACGGGGCAGGACTCCGTCTCTGTCCACATCGGGAGAAGCCCCCTCATGCCCCCTCCGGAAGGTGAACACCCAGGCGCGGCACACCACGCCTGCGCCAGCGACGTGAGCGGCACCGTCGTCCAGGTCGGGACCGTCCACGGCTCCGTTCACCTGCACGGCGATCCGAACACTCCCGCGGGTGTGCCCGTCCCCCGACAGTTACCGGTACCGCCACGCCTGTTCACCAACCGCGAAGCCGAGTTCCGCCAGCTGGAGGCGCTGCGCCGGGACGTGGCCCGCGAGGGAAGCGGACGGACCGTCGTGCTGACCGGCACCGGGGGTGTCGGCAAGACCGCCCTGGCCACCCGTTTCCTGGAGTCGGTTGGCCCGGCGTTCCCGGACGGCGCCCTGTACGCGGACCTGCTGGGCTTCACCGAGGCGGGCCCGGCCGATCCCGCCGACGTCCTGGACACCTTCCTGCGGGCCCTGGGCGCGGACCCCGCCTCGATCCCGCACGACTTCTCCGCCCGGGCGGCGTCCTTCCGCAGCCGAACCCACGGGCGCCGGATCGCGGTCCTGCTGGACAACGCGGTCTCGGCCGCACAGGTCCGCGCCCTCACTCCGGGGCAGGGCGGCCACCTGCTCCTGGCCACCACGCGATTACACCTCACCGGGCTGCGCCTCGACGGCGCGGAGGTCATGGACATCCGGCCGCTGGGCGAGATCGAGGCCATCGAACTCGTGGCCGACCTGCTCGGCGACGACCGTACCCGGTCCGACCCCGCCGCCACCCGTCGGCTGGTGGAGCTGTGCGGTCGGCTCCCCCTCGCCCTGCGCGCCGCCGTCAGCGGGCTGGCGCTGCGCCCCCACCAACCCCTGAACCGGCTGGTGTCCAGACTGGCCCGCGAAGGGAACCGCCTGGCCGAACTCAGCCACAGCCGGGAGCTGTCCGTGGACACGGTCTTCACCGCCTCATACCGCCTCCTGCCCGAACCCGCGCGCCGCCTCTACCGGCTGCTCGGAACCATCCCCGGCCGGGACCTGACCGCGGAGGCCGCGGCGGCGCTGCTGGACCGCGGAACGAACGAAACCGAGGACCTCCTCGCCGATCTGGTCGCGGCCAACCTCCTGGAGGAGACCTTCGGGGAGAGGTTCCGCCAGCACGACCTGATCCGCCTGCACGCGCGCTCCCTCAGCGGGTCCGAGCAATCCGAGACAGAGCAGTCCGAGGAGGGCGGGGAGACCGGAGAAACCAGGGAGACCGGGGAAACCGTGACGGCCGCGGTGGACCGGCTCATCGACTACTACCTGCACACCGCCGCCGCGGCCGACCACACCCTGAACCCCGGCCGCTGGCACCTCGCCCCGGTCTTCGAACGCGCGCCCGGCACGGAGTTCGGTTCGAGGCGGGAGGCACTGGACTGGCTGGAGTCCGAACTGGAGGTCCTGCGCGCCACCGTGCGGTTCTGCGAGGCCACCGGGCGGTACTCTCCGTGCTGGCAGCTGTGCGAGGCGCTGCGGAACGTGTTCATGATCCGCAAGCACTTCGACGCCTGGGAGGAGACCTACACCGCCGGACTGGCCTCGGCCGAGGCCCTCGCCGACCCCGCCGCCGAAGCCAACATGCTCAACGCCCTGGCCGGGCTGCGGTTGAGCCTCGGCGAACCCGCCGTCGCCAGCCAGCTCCACCACCGCGCCCTGGCCGCGTGGACCCGGGCCGGGCACGTCCTGGGACAAGCCTCGTCCCTGGAAGGCGCGGGGGTGTGCGAGCTGGCCCGTGAACAGCCCGCCCGCGCCCGCGCCCTCTTCGAGCAGGCGCTCGCCATCCACACCCGGCTCGGCCGCAACCGCGGCATCGCGCTGATGCTGCGCCGCCTCGGCGAGGCCGGCCGGGACCTGGACGACCACGCCGGCGCCGTCGACTACTTCGGCCGGGCCCTGGAGTTCTTCACCGAAGCCGACGAACCCTACATGCGCGTCCGCACCCTCGCGGGGCTGGCCGCCACCCACCTGGCGGCGGCCGAACCCGACCGCGCCCGCCCGGTCCTGGCCGAAATCCTCCGCCTCAGCGACCGGATCGGCGCCCAGGCCGAACAAGCCGGAGCACTGGTCCTGCTCGCCGACCTCGCCGAGTCCGAAGGCCGGATCGACGAGGCGCGCGAACTGCTCAGTACAGCGTTTCCCATCTACACACGGCTGTCCGCCCCCGAAGCCGAACGGACACGGTCGCGGTTGGACCGGCCGCCGTACACGTCAGAGCGCTGAGTTCGGCGCCCCGAACCGCTTCGGCCACCGCAGCGCCACCTCCCCACTCCACCGGCCAGGAACAGGCCAGCGCCGCGACCAGCCCCGCGCTCTCCGCATCAGGCAGGCCGACCGTCCCGGTCACACCCCGGACCCGCACCACCGGCTCCGCCCCCAGGCCGACCACCACCCGACAGCCGGGCAACAGGTCGAGGACCTCGGAGACCCTGTGGAGATCTCCTCCCGCGACTCCCACGACATCAGCCGAGTGCAGCCAGCGCCGATCGGCGTTCGCACCCATGAGCACCCCCACGTGCTCACCCGACAGCCGTTGACCGTCCTCCCGCAGCAGTCCCACCCGGCACCGGACCACCCGGGCCCACCCGGCCCTCACGCGGCCCGCCCTTCGCTCCGCCACCGGCGGTCGGGCACGAACTCCGGGTCCCGCAACGGCTCCAGACAAGCGGGCCCCTCGGGTTCGGACAGGTCCATGAGCCGGTACATGACCTCCCGTAACCTCCCCGCCGACCCCCCGGGCACCGAGGTCAGCCGCGCGTGGACCGCCGATGCGAGCTCCGGGTTCCAGCCCGCCGACGCCTCCGCCAGCTGCCGCCCGAGCGGTACCCCGTCCCGGTAGCCCGGGGCGAACCGGTGCAGGAGCGCGGGGGCCGAATCGGGGACGATGTCGTCGGTCCCACCGGCCAGAAGCGGTGCCGCTCCCAACCCGGCCGCGTAAGCCGTCACCGACCCCGGGTCTCCGATCACCGCATCGGCCGCCACCAACACACCGAGCCAGGGAGATTCCGGCGTGAGCACCCGCAGCCCCCGCCGCCGGGCCGCACCGACCCACCCGAGCACCTGCCGCGGTCCGTGCGACCACCAGATCCCGGGGTGCAGAACCAGCACGGCGGCGTGGTCTCCAGGAAGCTCCGCCATCAGCCGGTCGATCAGATCGTGGCGGCTCCCCCACACCCCGCTCGGCCCCCAGGAACTCGAGAGAACCACCAACCGCTGGCCCTCCCCCACGCCCACCGCCCGCCGAAACCGCTCCCGCTCGCCCAGGGCCGCGAGCGCCCGGTCGTAACAGGGGTCGCCGACCACGTGGATGATCTCTTCCGTCTCCGCGACCACCGACGTCAAAGCCGCCCGCTGCTCCTCGTGCGCGACACCGATGGCAGCCGGTACGACCCGGCCGTAACGGACGAGAGCCCCCAGGACAGCCCCGCCCACCGACCGCTCCACCACAGGCCCGAAACCCGGCCCGAGTCCGGTACGCCGGGAGAACCCGGTCCCGTGCGGCAAGACCAATACGGGCGCCCTGACCTGGTCCAACATGCCGTGGTTGGCGGCCACCGCCAAGTCGTACCCGAAGGCGACAGCCTCCTCCCAGGGCAGCACCGCCGCATCGAGCCCGCGCATGAACGCGTGCCCGCCCCGCTCGAACAACGACCCGGGCGCGAGCGTCCAGACCACCTGCACCCGCCGATCGGCCTCCAGCAGGGGGCCTATGAACTCACTGATCCGGTCACCGGACTGCTGACTGTGCACCACCGCCAGCACCCGCTTCGTCGTGCTCACCGTCAATGGGAAAACGGGACCGAACAGGTCCCCCCGCATCCAGGATCTTCTGATCATCAGGCTGTTCCCTCCGACCTCGCCGTCTGGTCGGAAACCACACTGAGCCAGGGGCCTGGTTCCCTTCAGAAAATCTCCTTGCACGCACCTTGACGACCCTTGCAAGTGGCCGGCCCCGCCCTTGCACCAAGCTTGGTAGGGCCGGCCGGGGTCTGGTCAGTCACCCCCCACGATCGTTGTTTCATCGCCGTTCGTTGGCGCCGAGACAGAGAGAGAAGCGAGAGAGACTGTAAATCTACTCAAACTAGACAAAACTTGACTTTCTATGCTCACTCAACGAGGAGGCAGCCCAGTCTCATGCTGCCCCTGAGAAACATAGAGCTTTCATGCCCGAGCTCGTGGGCATTTGGAGTAACTCGTGAACATTGTCTTTAGCTGGCGATTTGCCCCTGAACATACTCGGCCCATTGGATCTTCGAGCGCACATCGGCCAGGTAGGGGGTAGGAATCCGTTCCAGGAACCGGGCTGCCCTCCTCCAGCAGGCAAGTGCCTGTTCCTGGTCACCTTCGACACTGTTGAGGTCGCCCAACTGTGAACAGGACATGCCCGCGTTCGCGGCCTCGGCCGACTGCAGGCCTGCAACGAGGGCTGCTTCGTACAGTTCCCTGGCATCGGTGTGGCGCTGTTGCGCCAGACGCACATCCCCCAGTGCTCTCAGCAGAGGTGACTCCGGGCCAGGGAGGCCTCGCGATCTCGCCTGGGCGAGAGCATCCTGCAACGTCTTCTCTGCTTCGAGGACTCGCCCCAGACCGAGTTGCGAGACTCCCGCCCCAGCCCGGCTTCTGGTGAGGCTCGAAACGTCTCCTGCAGTCCAGTAACCCTGGCATGCGACGTTGAAGTATTCGAGAGCTTGCCGGTGCCTGCCCAGATAGCTCTCCAGCATCCCGACGTTCTGCTGAATCCTTGCTGCGTTCAGCACGTCACCATGCTCTTTGAAGATCCGGAGGCAGCGCTCACCTATCGTGCGCGCCTCACGGTGGTGTCCTCGTCCCCATTGGAACTGGAAGAGGTTCATGGCAGCCGCAGCTTCCATCTGTTTGTCATCCAGCGCCCGGTAGAGCTGCTTCGACACCAGGTAGAAGCTGGCGGCGAGCTCATGCCTCCTCGTTTTGGCGTGGCTCGTCGCCATGCGGCTGAAGACCTTGGCCACACCCTGTTGGTCCCCCAAAGCACGGAACTCCTTGAGCGCAACCTGGTAACCAGCCATCGCTCTCCGATGGTTGCCTTGCCCGGCATGCAACCGGGCGATCTGCTCACGGGCATAAGGGACACTCTGTTGCCCTCCATGAGCTCCCCACAGGTTGGCAGCGGTAGAGAGAAGGCCCTCGGCGCTTTCATCTTGACCGCCCTGGTTCAGTCGTATGAGAGCCAGCTCGTAGAGTGCATCCGCCACCCCCAGGCGATCATCAAGCCGGTGCCATGCCTCCACCGCATCCATGAACAACTGTTCCGCGCGATCCCAGGGGCCGTTGTTGACCAGCAGACCGGCCATCGCCAGCGGAATTCTGGCTGCGTACTCCGTGAAGCCCCGGGCTCTGGCGTAGTCAATGACGAGCTCCACCGCCGGGAAGCAGTCAGCGAACCAGTCCCGGGCCTCACGCGGGGTGTCGAAGGTCTGGGCAATCGTGCTGCGGACCATCGGTCGCTCGGTACGGCGCCGCCCCGGACTGGCAGCACGATCGGCGTTGTTGACCGTAGCCAGGTAGTACTCGAGAACCCTTTCCTCCACTGCCCGGCGTTCCTGTTCCGACATCACATGGGCGACGCGTTGGAGGGCGAACTTCCGAACCAGGTCGTGCATACGGTAGCGGCCCGGGCTGACCTCCTCGATCAGGTGTATGTCCAGCAGTTCGTGGAGGGACCTCTCCGTCGCATCCCAGCTCCCGACAGAGGCCGCCGCGGCGTGGTCGAGGATCACCGGGGTCGGGTGCAAGCCCATGCACAGAAAGGTCCGCTTGGCCTGAGGGCTCAACTCCTCGAAGGAATCGGCGAACACCGCCAACGCCTCCCAGTACTCGCCCTTCACAGCGGCCCGGCCCTGGCATTCCAGACGGTCCGCGAGACCGCCCAAACTCCACGTCGGGCGCAGTCGCAGCTGGGAGGAGGCCACGCGCAGGGCGATCGGGAGCCTGCCGGTCAGGCTCACCACCCTGTCCATCCCCGTGTTCTCGACACCCCTCCCGGAGAAGGCCGCGAACATCTGGGCGGCGTCCTCCCGATCCAGTACCCCCAGGCTCACCTGGCGCGCCCCGTGCAGCCCGGCCAGGCTCCGCCTGCTCGTCACCAGGACCACGCTCCCCGGGGTCCCCGGAACGACCGGGGCCACCTGTCCCTGATCGCTCGCGTTGTCCAGCAGAAGAAGGACCCGCCGCCCTGCGGTCTGACTGCGCCACATCGCCACACGGGTTTCCTGCTCAGCGGGGATACTGCCGCCGGGAACACCCATCATCTGCAACAGCCGGAACAGGACCTGGTCTGCGCCCACCCCGCTCAGATCCGTCTGCAATCGAACGTCGAAGCCGTCCCGCAGAAGATGCGCCGCATGCACGGCTAGGGTCGTCTTCCCCGCGCCGCCCATCCCCGTGACCGTCTGCACCACCGTCGGGCCCTCGGTCTCCCGAACCAAGGAGAGCAGCCGCTCCAGTTCCTCCTCCCTGCCCAAAAAATCAGACACGTCAGCCTGGAGGGTGTCGATCACCCCGGGGGAACGTTCCCCCTCGCGCACCAAGCTGAGCCCGGCCTGGGGCACCTCCTGCCCCTCCTCAGCGAGAACACGCTGAAAGAGGTTCCGCACCCGGGGGTTCGGCTCGGATCCCAGCTCCTCGAGCGTGTGCTCCCGCAGCTCCGTGTAGCACTCGATCGCCTCGGTGTGCCGCCCTGCCCCGACCAGCGCACGCATGTGGTGGAAGGCGAGTGTCTCGTTCGGGGGGTGTTCGTCCAACCGGTCCAGGACCTCATCGTGCTGTCCCAGCGCGATCCTCGCATCGGCCCAGTCACCGAGGATCCGTTCATGAGTCCGGGCCGTACTCCGCCGCAGGGAATCCGCCCACAGCCCGCCGAACTCCGTACAGGGCTCCCCCTGCCACAGATCCAGCGCTTCTTCCAGAAGCACAGACCCCCGGTCGTTCTCGCCCTGGCGCACCAGTTTCCTCGCCCGCTCGGCCAACTTCCGAGCCCGGTGCCAGTCCACACACCCGGCCTCGGCCTCCAAGGCGTATCCCTGGCCCCGCCGAACGATCCCGGTCGACGCACCCGCCTCCTTCAAAGCACGACGGATGCGGCTGACATAGACCTGAACACTCGCCTGAACCGACCCGGGAGGGTCCTGGCCCCAGACATGCTCAACGAGGGTCGTCACGGGGACGACGCGACCAACGGACTCAGCGAGGACCGCAAGGATCAGGCGGGCCTTGGGAGAGCCCACATCAACCGGCCGGTTTACCACCAGTATCCGCGGAATCGGGGCCAGGATCTGAATGTCCAACCTGTCACCACCCAACACCGAACCATAATGACATCCCGAATTAAGGATTGCCAAGATCAAAGATTCGGACACCCACAACAATCCCCAGCCACACACGCTATGAACAGGCAAGACTCACATCCAGAACAAAAAAACACCCCCATCTTCCCTCAGCACACACATCCAAGGAGACATCCGCTAACATGCACCGATAACTGCACGCGAATTAAGCACATTCCCCTGCACATTCCCCTGCACATTCCCGCGCATATTCCCCCGCACGTGCACCCGCCCGCACAAAAGCATCACCCGCGCGCCCCTGCCGGAAGCCGCCCCGGAAGCCGACCCGGAAGCAACCGCCGGGCTCCCTACGTTCGTTCCCCCGTTTCCCGCCGCCCCATGGTTGCCGTCTCCGCTGCGCGCCTCAAGGTCGTCGCGTCGAGGGCTTCGCCCGGAGGGCGCTCCACCTTGACCCGCTTCGCTGCGACGGCGGTTGGCGGCTGTCGGGAAACGGGGGAGGAGTGGTCCGGGGTGGCCAACGGGCCCCAAGGGGCCCAACAGCAACGGCAACTGCCTCGGCCTTCGGCCGGTGCCTTCCCCAGCCCGGCGCGGACCGGGTCGCGTGTCGCGGCCGGTCATGCGTGCCATCGGACAAGCGGCGGCGAGGACTGGGTTCAGCGCTGTAGTGCTGGCCCTGGGGAAGCCGTGGTGTCCGGAACCCGCTCTGGGAGTTGTCCGTTGCTTCCAAAACCCCTGTATCCCCCGTGATCTTGCTACCAGGAGCAAGTTCGGCGCTGATTTCGCTTCTGGTAGCAAGATCATCTTCGGGGAGGGGCCGAAACCGGGCTCGGGGGGCTGGTGAGTCGCGGTTGTTGTTCGCTGGCACGGGTGACCGGCCGCGAAACGCGCCCCGTTACCCACCGGGCTGTGGAGACCGGGGCCCTCGCTGCCGCTTGTCCGTCGGGGTGCGCGACCGGCCGCTGCCCGCCCCCGGCCAGCCCAGGAACCAGGTGCCCCGGCTAGCTCAGGAACTCGCGTACGTCGGCGATGATCCGCTCCGCGCCGAGGACGCCGATGCCCGCGATCCAGACGCGGTCGTTGACGCTGTACGCGTTACCGGCCGCAACAGCCGGAACCCCGGCGAGAAGGGCGTCGTCGAGGTCGACGTCGTCGGTCACGAACACCACGTCCGCCTCGATCTGGTCGAGGTTCTCGAAGGACAGCTCGACCATGTCGTTGGAGTCCCAGTCCTTCTCCGGGACGGTGAAGCCCATCTCCCCGAGGAGCGAGCCGGAGAACGTACCCGGCCCGTGCAGCCGCACCCCGTTGTCCACGCGGCGCAGAACGTGCACGGTCTTCCCGTCGGCCCCGACCGCCAGACCGGCGTCCACCGCCTCGGCGAGCATCTGGCCCAGCACCTCCTCCGCGCGCTCGGCCCGGCCCAGCGCCTCACCGATGAGCAGCACGTTGTCCTGCCAGCCGATGGCGGGCTCCGCGATGAAGAACGTGGGCGCGACCGCCGAGAGCTGTTCGTGGAACTCCTCGTGACGCAGCTTGGTGCCGAGAATCAGGTCAGGGCCGAGAGTGGCGATCGCCTCCACGTTGGGCGCGATGATCTCGCCCACCGCCTCCACCCCCTCGACCCCGTCTCCGAGGTACTCGGGAAGGCTGTTGGCCGATCCGGCCCGCGCCGCGCCGACCAACGGGGCCCCGAGGGCGACGACGGTGTCGAGCACCAGGCTGTCCAGGGCGACCACACGCTCGGCCTGCTCGGGAACGGTGACCTTACCCATCGCGTGCTCGACCTCACGGCCGCCGGCACCCTCGTCACCCGTGCCGCCATCGCTCCGCCCGTCAGTGCCGCAAGCACTCAGAGCCAGAACGGCGGCACCCGCCAGACCGAACTGGCGACGGGTCATCCGGTTGACGATGGACGGGACAGCGGGGGCGGTCAGTACGTCGACCATGAGCAGGACCTCCTCAAGTTAGGCAAGGCACACCTTACCCAACCGTTCCGGGTTCTCCCCCAGCGGGTTCTGCCGTCCGCATAAGGCCACCGATATCCCTCCCCTTACGGCATTCCCGCGGCATAGGCTCGAAAGGTCGGGACACGGCCAACAGGGGAGGCAGCGATGCCCGAAAGCGTCCTACACGCGCTGGACGAGGCCCGCAGAGGCGACCGCTCCCAGGAGCGCCCTGACGAGCCCCTGATGCGCGACCTCATCGGTGACCTGCTGCGCCGCACCCGTACCGAGCAGGGCCGGACCCTGCGCGAGGTGGCCGAGGACGCCCAGGTCTCCCTCCCCTACCTCTCCGAGGTCGAGCGCGGCCTCAAGGAGGCCTCCTCCGAGGTCCTCGCCGCGATCTACCGGTCCCTGGGCCTGAGCATCGTCGACGTCCTCGGCGAGCTGTACCAGCGCACCCACCTGGCCCGCTTCGAGGTGGTCGGCCAACGCCGGGCCCACCTCCCCCACACCCGCGCGCCCCTACCCGCCCGGAGCCCTCAGGCCCACCAGCCCCGGGTCGTGTCCCTGGCGGCCTGAACCGAAGCCGCTCCGCCACCCCGCATCCCCCACACCTGGACGGCATCGCGTCCGGCCCATCCCAGCCGCGCATGCCAGCGGCCCCGGGCTCCACCGCCCGGGGCCGCCCCCTTCACCCCGACACTTCTCAGGCGACCGCCCGGCCGACCTCCCGGGTCGTGATGATCCCGTCCACCAGGCCGTACTCCTTCGCCTGCGGCGCCGTGAAGATCTTGTCCCGGTCGGTGTCGGCGCGCAGCCGCTCCTGGGTCTGCCCGGTGTGCCGGGACAGGATCTCCTCCACCTGGGACCGGATCCGCAGGATCTCCGCCGCCTGGATCTCCAGGTCGGCGGCCTCGCCCCGCCCCTCCGTCGAGGGCTGGTGCAGCAGCACCCGGGCGTGCTCCAGCGCCGCCCTCTTGCCCGTTGTTCCCGCCGCGAGCAGCACCGCCGCCGCCGAGGCCGCCTGCCCCATGCAGACCGTGGCCACGTCCGCGCGCACGAAGCGCATCGTGTCGTAGATGGCGGTCAGCGCGGTGTTCGAGCCGCCCGGCGAGTTGATGTAGAGCTGGATGTCCATGTCCGGGCTCTCGTAGTCCAGGTGCAGCATCTGCGCCATGACCACGTTGGCGACGTCGTCGTCGATCGGGGTGCCCAGGAAGATGATCCGCTCGGACAGCAGCCGGCTGAACACGTCGAACGAACGCTCTCCGTTCGGGGTCCGCTCGACCACCATCGGAACCGTGTAACGCCCGCTCATCGGGCACCTCCCGACTTCCCCTGCCGGACGAACCCGGGCGAGTTCCCGCCCAGCCGAACGCCGCCCGCCATCTGCCCGACCGACGCGACCACGTGGTCGATGAACCCGTAGTCCCGCGCCTCCTGCGCGGTGAACCAGGCGTCCCGGTGCTGGTCCTTGGCGATGGTCCCCTCGCTCTGGCCGCTGTGCCGGGCGATCAGCCGGATCATCGTCCGCTTCGTGTGGGCCAGGTTCTCGGCCTGGATGGCGATGTCGGCGGCGGTCCCGCCCAGTCCGCCCGACGGCTGGTGCATCATGATCCGCGCGTGCGGCAGGCTGTACCGCTTTCCGGCGGTCCCGGTGCAGGCCAGGAACTGGCCCATGCTCGCGGCGAACCCCATGACCAGGGTGGACACGTCGTTGGGGACGAAGTTCATCGTGTCGTAGATGGCGAGTCCGGCGGAGACCACACCGCCGGGGCTGTTGATCGCCAGCGTGATGTCCTTGTGCGGGTCCTCATCGGCCAGCAACAGGATCTGGGCGCACACCCGGTTGGCGCTGTCCTCGTCGACCTGGGTCCCCAGCAGCACGATGCGGCTGCGCAGGAGCCGCGCGGCGAGCTGGTCGTCGAAGGTTCCGCTCGGCGCGTGCTCCGCGACGAGCTGGTGGTGGATCGGTTGTCGGTGGATCGGCATGAGCACTCCTCGGCCCGGCGTCTTCCGGAACGGACCCCTCGTCCGCTCCCGCCGGTGCTCCCAGACTGCGCCGGGAAGCGCCGCGGCCTCCACCTTTTCGGCCCGGGGCAGATCTGCCGCGGGCAGACCGGCCCGGCCGAACGAGGCCCGGTTCAGCGGGCCGATCAGGTCACTCAGGTCTCGTTTATCGCTTCCCGCAAGTCACGCAGTACGTCGAGAACGACCGGACGCAGGGACGGACGTATCGCGTCGAAGACCTGGCGCTGCTTTCGCTCCATGTACTTGCGGCGTTCCGCCAGGACCCGCTCGCCCTCCTCCGTGATGGTGACGACGGTGCTGCGTTCGTCACGTTCGGAGCGGCGCCGGGCCATCATCCCCTTGCGTTCGAGCTGTTGGATCATCCGGGTTGCCGAGGGCGATGACACACCGACGATGTGAGCAACCGCACCGACACTCGGATTGTCCATGCCGCGCACCGCTTCCATCAGCAGCGACTGTGTCAGGGTGAGTTCCTCGGCGCCGCGATGCCCGTGCCCTCCCCGGGAGCGGGCGTGCAGCGCCGCATTGATGAGTTCGGTCCACACGCGCTGGAACTCTTCGAGTTCCTCCGCGTAGGGCTCGGTTGATCCCTGTTGATCAGAAGATGACTCCGGCTGTTCAGGGCAGGGCTCAGGGGTCTCGTCGGGCACGAAACGGTCCTCGCAGGATGGACTGTGACGCGGGTCCTTGACCCGCGCGGTGGTTTGACGTTTGTGTAGTCTAGCTATTAAATAGCTTGCGCACGCAAATTCAAAGAGATCCATGCCCCCTCACAACGGTAGCGACACCCCCGCCCACTGATCTGGTTGTGAGCGGCCTTGTCTGCTGCGGGGGCGGTGGACGTCCGTCCGAACACCCGGGCGGGCCCGGACCGGTCCGGGAGGGGCGCATTGACAACAGTGCTGGTCGCGCATTTCATCACAGCTGCGGTCGCGCCGTTACTGGTGCGCCTCTGGGGCCGTAACGGTTTCTACGCGCTCGCGATCGTCCCGGGTCTGGCCACCGTGTGGGCCCTCTTCCAGCTGCCCGCCGTCCTCAACGGCGGCACGCTGACCGAATCCGTCGAGTGGGCACCCCAGTTCTCACTCCGGCTCGGCCTGCACATGGACGGTCTCGGCCTGACCATGACGCTCATCGCCGCCGGCGTGGGCACGCTGATCCTGATCTACTGCGCGCGTTACTTCGACGACTCAGAGCCCGGTCTCGGGCTTTTCGCCGGTGTGTTCGTCGCCTTCGCCGGGGCCATGCTCGGCCTCGTGCTGGCCGACGACCTCATCCAGCTCTTCATCTACTGGGAGCTGACCACGGTCTTCTCCTACCTCCTCGTCGGCCACAAGGCCGAGAAGAAGGAGAGCCGCCGGGCAGCGATGACGGCCCTGACCGTCACCACCTTCGGCGGCCTGGCGATGCTGGTCGGCATGATCATGCTCGGCGAGACCGCCGGGACGTACGTGATCTCCGAGATCGTCGCCGACCCGCCCGCGTCCGGTCCCGTGGTCACCGCCGCACTGGTGCTGATCATGATCGGCGCGATGTCCAAGTCGGCGCTGTTCCCCTTCAGCCTCTGGCTGCCCGCGGCCATGCAGGCTCCCACGCCGGTCTCCGGTTACCTGCACGCCGCGGCGATGGTCAAGGCCGGTGTCTACCTGGTCGCCCGCCTCACCCCCGCCTTCGGTGACGTCGTCGTCTGGCAGAGCATGGCTCTGTTCTTCGGTGTGATCACCATGATCTTCGGCGGCTGGAAGGCACTGCGCCAGTACGACCTCAAGCTCGTCCTGGCCTACGGCACCATCAGCCAGCTCGGTTTCCTGATCGCGCTGCTGGGCACCGGAACCCGGGCCGCCGCCCTCGCCGGTATCGCCATGCTGGTCGCGCACTCGCTGTTCAAGGCCACACTGTTCCTCGTGGTCGGCGTCATCGACCACAGCACCGGCACCCGGGACCTGCGCGAGCTGTCCGGCCTGCGCACCTCCATGCCCGCCACCTTCTGGATCACGGTCGTGGCACTGGCCTCCATGGCCGGCCTTCCCCCCACCGCGGGCTTCGCCGCCAAGGAACTCGCCCTCGGCGCCTACACCCACGGCGGCGCTCTCGACACCCTGGCCCTGGTCGGACTGGTGGCGGGCTCGACCCTCACGGTCGCCTACAGCCTCCGCTTCCTCTGGGGTGCCTTCCTCGAGAAGGAGGGTGTGCGGCCCACCCCGGTGCACGCCCCCGGGGCGCTGTTCCTGGCGCCCGCGGCCGTCCTGGCGGGGTTGAGCCTGGTCGGCGGTGCGGCCTCCAGCACGGCGGACCCGTTCCTGGCGGTCTACGCCGACACGGTCCCGCCGGGACCCTATGAGCAGTACACGACCCACCTCGCGCTGTGGCACGGCTGGGAGCTACCGCTCCTGCTGTCCGCGATCTGCGTGGTCGGCGGCCTGGTGCTCTTCTACTTCCGCAACGGTGTGGCCTGGCTGGGCACCCGGTTGGCCTTCGTCAACCCCGAGCGCAACTACCGGCGGATGCTCGCCGGGCTGGAGAACCTGGCGCTGCAGGTCACCGGTAGCACCCAGCGCGGTTCGCTGCCCGTCTACCTCGGAACCATCCTGGTCGTCCTGGTCGTGGCCACCGGCATCCCGATGGTCACCGGTCGGATCTGGGCCGGGCCCAAGCCCGATCTCCGCCTCTGGGACACCCCGGTGCAGATCATCCCGGCCCTGATCATCGTGATCACCTGCCTGCTGATCCTGTTCGTACGACGCCGACTGTTCGCGGTCATCCTCGTCGGTATCGGGGGGTACGGCGTGGCCGCCCTGTTCTATTTGCTGGGTGCACCGGACCTGGCGCTCACCCAGTTCCTCGTCGAGACCGTGAGCCTGGTGGTCTTCGTTCTGGTACTGCGCCGCTTCCCGGCGAACTTCTCGGCCCCCGCGCTCAAGGGCCGCCGAATCTGGAACATGGCCATCGGAGCGGGCACCGGTGTGGTGATGGCCATGTTGACCTGGTTCGCCCTGGCTGGCCGCCAGGAACCGTCGATCTCGGAAGGGTACGAGGCGGTCACCAGAGAGGTGGGCGGCTACAACATCATCTCCGTGCTGTTGGTCGACGTCCGTGCCTGGGACACCATGGGGGAGATCTCGGTCCTGGCCGCCGCTGCCGCCGGTGTGGCCAGCCTGATGTTCGTCCGCCGCCGGGCCCAGCCCCGCAAGGCCCCCGGCGGTGTCATGGCCCTGTCGGTCACCAAGCCACCGGAGCCCGTCAAGGGGCATGGCGCGGTGGATCTGGGCGACCTGCGGATCGCGCCGCGGAACATGCACGTCAAACCGCTGTGGAACCGCACATGGCTGCCAGGCGCCGACAGCCTCCCGACCGAGCGCCGGTCGATCATCTTCGAGGTCGTCTCACGCTTCCTCTTCCCGGTGATCATGATCCTCTCGGTGTACCTGCTGCTGACCGGGCACACCGACGTCGGCGGCGGTTTCGCGGGCGGCATCGTGGCTGGCCTGGCCTTCATCGTCCGCTACCTCGCGGGCGGAAGGTTCGAGCTGTACGCCACCGCGTGGGTCCAGCCGGGCGCCCTGATCGGCGCCGGCCTGGCCCTGGCCACCGGCACAGCGCTGGGAGGGGCGGTCTTCGGCGGCGACGTCCTCGCCGGCGGAGACACCTACGTCAACTTCGGTTTCCTCGGCGAGGCGCACCTGACAGTCGCCCTGATCTTCGACATCGGCGTGTACCTGCTGGTGATCGGACTGATCCTGGACATCCTGCGCAGCCTGGGCGCCCGTATCGACGAACAGATCGAGCGGGACGCGGCACATGCGGACGAGACATCCAGGGTCGAGGCTCGAGCACACGCCGAGGAGGTCACCTCGTGAACGATTCACCAAGTCTGACCCTCGTCATCGT
Organism: Nocardiopsis exhalans; assembly: GCF_024134545.1. Classification (GTDB taxonomy): domain Bacteria; phylum Actinomycetota; class Actinomycetes; order Streptosporangiales; family Streptosporangiaceae; genus Nocardiopsis; species Nocardiopsis exhalans. Next base: position 897,702 of record NZ_CP099837.1, on the reverse strand, counting down.
CATCGGAGTGCTGGTCGCCGTCGGTGTGGTGCTGCTGCTGGAGCGCAGCCTGACCCGCGTGCTGCTGGGGTTCATCGTGATGAGCAACGGCGTCAACCTGATGATCATGGCCATGGCCGGGCAGCCCGGCGGGCCCCCGATCCTGTGGTTCAACGACGCGGACGAGATGTCCGATCCCCTGCCGCAGTTCATGGTCCTGACCGCGATCGTCATCACCCTGGGCATCACGGCGTTCCTTCTGGCGCTCGCCTACCGGAGCTGGCAGCTGGAGGGCAACGACGAGGTCCAGGACGACGCCGAGGACCTGCGCATCGCCCAGGGCGAGGGCCGCCGCGCGGTGCGACAGCGCTTCCTCAAGGAACGCCGCAGGCTGAGGGCGGACATCCGCCGTCAGCGGGCCGAGCTCCAGGCCACCATCGCCGCCGCAGACGCCCAGGAACTGGCCGAACAGGCCCGTATCAAGGCCGAGATCGCGGCGGCCCAGGCCGAACTGGCCAGATTCGAGGTCGCTGCCGAGGACGGCCGGTCCGACGAACAGTCCGAGGAGACCGTGCGCCAGCTGACCGACCGCCAGCAGAGCATGGTCAACCAAGTCACAGAGCTGAGAGGGCGCATCCGGCTGGGCCGTAAACGACTGCGCGAGCACCGCAGGGCCGACCGCGCCGCCGAACGCGAGCTGTGGCGTGAACTCCGCCGCCGCATCCGCTCCCAGCGGCGACAGGCCCGCCAGACCATGCGGGCGGAGCGGGAGCGCCTGGCACGCGCAGAGGACAGCGAACTGCAAGGGAACGACTGACCATGGGATGGGACTACTTCAACGGCATCCTCCACTACCTCATCCCCCTGCCGGTGGTGCTGCCGCTCTTCGCGGCCGGGGTCAAACTCGCCATGGGCATCCGCTGGCCGCGGGTCCAGCAGTGGCTGAGCGTGATCTCCCTGGCGCTGGTGCTGGTGATCGGTGCCGCGCTGATGGTGGGCGCCGACATGTTCGGACCCCAGGTCGTGCACGTGGGCGGCTGGCAGGCACCGGTAGGTGTCAACCTGGTGGCCGACCGGCTGTCCGCGCTGATGGTGACGGTCTCGGCCGCGATCACGCTCGCCGTTCTGGTCTACTCGATCGGCCAGGGGATGGCGGGCAAGGCCGAGGTCGCACCGCTGTCGGTCTACCAGCCCACCTATCTGATCCTGGTGGCCGGTGTCTCGAACGCCTTTCTGGCCGGTGACCTCTTCAACCTGTACGTGGGCTTCGAGATCCTGCTGACCGCGAGCTACGTACTGCTGACCCTCGGCGGCACCCAGTCGCGGATGCGGGCGGGCGCCATCTACGTGGTGGTCTCGCTGGTCTCCTCGGTGCTGTTCCTGATCGCCATCGCCCTGGTCTTCGGTGCCACGGGCACGATCAACATGGCGCAGCTCGGCGAGCGCCTGCCCGGGATCTCGCCGGACCTGGCCCTGGTCCTGCAGGTGATCCTGCTCCTCGCGTTCGGTATCAAGGCCGCCGTGTTCCCGTTGGCCGCCTGGCTACCGGACTCCTACCCCACCGCGCCCGCACCGGTCACCGCGGTGTTCGCCGGGTTGCTGACCAAGGTCGGCGTGTACGCGATCATCCGCACCCAGACCCTCCTCTTTCCGGGAACCCAGCTCAACAACGTGCTGATGTGGGTGGCCCTGGCGACCATGGTGATGGGCATCCTGGGTGCCGTGGCGCAGACAGACATCAAACGTCTGCTGTCGTTCACACTGGTCAGCCACATCGGTTACATGGTGTTCGGCGTGGCGTTGGGCACCGAGCAGGGCATGGCGGGAGCGGTGTTCTACATCGCCCACCACATCACGGTTCAGACCACACTGTTCCTCGTCACCGGTCTGATCGAACGCCGGGGCGGGTCCACCTCCCTGGACCGGCTGGGCGGACTGGCCAAGATCGCTCCCCTGCTCGCGATCCTCTTCTTCATCCCCGCGATGAACCTGGGCGGCATTCCACCGCTGTCCGGTTTCCTCGGCAAGATCGGTCTGCTGCAGGCCGGTGTCGAGGTGGGCACTCCGCTCGCCTACACGCTGGTCGGCGCGTCGGTCATGACGAGCCTGCTGACGCTCTACGTCATCGCGCGGGTATGGAGCTACGCGTTCTGGCGCACCCCGGCCGAGGGCATGGTGGCCGAACCCGGAACCGTGCTGGACGACTCCGAGGCGGACGACTCCTCGACCGCGGCACTGGGCCCCTCGGAGGAGGCCGTGGGTCCGTCCTCCAGGCTGAGCGACACCACGACGGTGATCGCCCCCGTCGTGACATCCGTGGTGCTGCCCAAGAGCATGGTCGGTGCCACGATCGCGCTCGTCGGGTTCGGGCTCGCCATGACCGTGTTCGCCGGCCCCCTCATCGGTTACTCCTCCGAGGCGGCCGTGGAACTCCAAGCGCAGTGGCCCTACATCGAAGCGGTCCTGGGAGGCTCCCGATGAACGACCTGAGGGCCAGGAAGGTGCGGGGGCTCAACGCGGCCCGGCGCCGCCTCGGCAAAGTACAGATCCCGGTCGCCCTGGGGATGACCGTGGTGTGGATGCTGCTCTTCAAGGGCTTCGAGCCCCGACCGGAGTCCCTGGGGATCGCGGTTCTGGGCTTCCTGGTGTCCGCGGTGATCATGATGGTGTTCCCGATGCCCCCGATCTCCCCGGGGTTCCGTTTCTGGCCGGTGCAGTGCGTCCGCCTCTTCTTCCACGTCCTGTGGAAGATGGTGGTCGCCAGCTCCCAGGTCACACTCCAGGTGTTCCGCCCCGGTCCGCCGGTACGCAGCTCGGTGGTGGCCGTCCAGCTGCGCACGGACTCGGATCTGATGCTGGTGTGCACCGCGATCACCACATCGGTGATCCCCGGCAGTGTGATCGTCGAGGTGGCACAGCCCGAGCACACCCTGTACGTGCACGTCCTGGGCGCTGAGAGCGAGGCCGAGGTGCGCAAGGCCAAGCAGATCATCCTCACCCTGGAGGAGCGGATCGTCCGGGCCGTGGGCACCCGCGAGAACATCGCCGCCCTGGAGGCCGCGACGCCGGCCGGAAAGGAGAACGCGTGAGCGCGCTGTGGACCGTCATCGCCGTCCTGCTGGGTGTGGCCTCGCTACTCGGTACCGCCCGCCTCCTGCTGGGGCCGAGCATCCTGGACCGGGCCCTGTCCGTCGACGTCCTACTGGCCTCGGCACTGACCGGGCTGGGCGCCTACGCGGCCTTCAACCGCGACCCCACCATCCTGCCCACGCTCCTGGTCCTGTCACTGCTGGGATTCGTGGGGTCGATCAGCATCTCGAAGTTCGTCGCCCGACGCCCCGAGGAGCACGTCAGGCCCGAGGAGACCATTCACCCGGCCACCAGGGAACAGGGAGAAGACCATGCATGAGCAGCTCGTCATCGTGCTGGACTGGGTCGCGATCCTGTGCATCCTGGCCGGTGCGATGTTGTCGTTCGTCGCCGCGGTGGGCCTGATCCGTTTCCCCGACCTGCTCTCCCGCATGCACACGGCGGCCAAGCCGCAGGTACTGGGCATGCTGCTGGTACTGCTCGGTATCGGTCTGCGCATCATGCCGGTGGAGGAGACCGGGGTGTTCGACTTCGGCACGCTGATCCTGGTCGGGCTCTTCCAGGTCATCACCGTCCCCGTGGCCGGCCACATCGCGGCCCGGGTGGGGTACCGGACCGGCCGGATCCGCCACGACCTGGTGGTCACCGACGAACTGGAGGAGCGCCTGGAGGCCACCCGCCGCGCCGAAGCGGCCAGGAGGAGCGGCGAGGGCGGCTCCTAGCCGTCAGGAACACGTAGCCGGGGCCGGGAGGTGTGCCGCCTCCCGGCCCCGGTCTTCCCCTCCTCCAGCGGGTCGGTCACTCCAAGCGCTCCGCCTCCTCGTCGGTCATCAGCCGTGACCTGATCAGGAAGCGGTTGCCGGTCGGGGCCTCCACGGAGAAGCCCGACCCCCGTCCCGGGACGACGTCGATGGTCAGGTGGGTGTGACTCCACAGCTCGAACTGCGACCGCGACATCCACACCGGCACCGGTTCGGGGAGTCCCGCGTCCAGGTCGCCCAGGTGCACGTCGGCGGCACCGGTCCGGAACTCGCCCAGCGGGTAGCACATCGGTGAGCTGCCGTCGCAGCAGCCGCCGGACTGGTGGAACATCAGCGGGCCGTGGTCGGCGGTGAGCTCCCTGAGCAGGGCCGCCGCCTTCTCCGTGAGCGCGACCCGCTCCACCGTCGCCTCGCCGCCGTGCGAGCCGTCCGAACCGCGGCCGTCCATCAGAAGAACCCCAGCGCCTGATCCGAGTAGCTGACCAACAGGTTCTTGGTCTGCTGGTAGTGGTCGAGCATCATCTTGTGGTTCTCGCGCCCGATCCCGGACTGCTTGTACCCGCCGAAAGCCGCGTGCGCGGGGTAGGAGTGGTAGTTGTTCACCCACACGCGCCCGGCCTGGATGTCGCGTCCCGCCCGGTAGGCGGTGTTGCCGTCGCGCGACCACACGCCCGCTCCGAGCCCGTACAGGGTGTCGTTGGCGGTCTTGATGGCGTCCGCGTAGTCGTCGAAGCGCGCCACCGACACCACGGGGCCGAAGATCTCCTCCTGGAAGATCCGCATGGTGTTCTGGCCCTCGAAGACCGTCGGGGCGACGTAGTAGCCGCCCGCGAGGTCGCCCTCCATCTCGGCCCGGCCGCCGCCGGTGAGCACCTTGGCGCCCTCCTTACGGCCGATGTCGATGTAGGAGAGGATCTTCTCCAGCTGGTCGTTGCTGGCCTGGGCACCGATCATGGTCTCGGTGTCCAGCGGGTTGCCCTGTGCGATCTGCCCGACCCGCTCCAGGGCGTCGCTCATGAAGCCGTCGTAGATCGAGTTCTGCACCAGGGCGCGCGAGGGGCAGGTGCACACCTCGCCCTGGTTGAGCGCGAACATCGTGAAGCCCTCCAACGACTTGTCGTAGAAGGCGTCCTGCTCGGCGGCGACGTCGGCGAAGAAGATGTTCGGGCTCTTGCCGCCCAGCTCCAGGGTGACCGGGATGAGGTTCTCGGAGGCGTACTGCATGATCAGGCGGCCGGTGGTGGTCTCGCCGGTGAAGGCGACCTTGCGCACCCGCGCGCTGGAGGCCAGCGGCTTGCCCGCCTCGACCCCGAACCCGTTGACGATGTTGACCACACCGGGCGGGAGCAGGTCGCCGATCAGGTCGATGAGGACCAGGATCGACGTCGGCGTCTGCTCGGCGGGCTTGAGGACGACGGCGTTGCCCGCGGCCAGGGCCGGAGCCAGCTTCCAGACCGCCATGAGGATCGGGAAGTTCCACGGGATGATCTGGCCGACCACGCCCAGCGGCTCCTGGAAGTGGTAGGCGACGGTGTCGCCGTCGATCTGGGAGCTGTGGCCCTCCTGGGCCCGAATGGCTCCGGCGAAGTAACGGAAGTGGTCGATGGCCAGCGGAATGTCCGCGGCCAGACACTCGCGGACCGGTTTGCCGTTCTCCCAGGACTCGGCGACGGCGAGCTTCTCGAGGTTCTCCTCCATCCGGTCCGCGATCTTGTTCAGGATGACGGCCCGCTCGGCGGCTGAGGTGCGGCCCCAGGCGGGGGCGGCACCGTGCGCGGCGTCGAGGGCGAGCTCGATGTCCTCGGAGCCGCTCCGGGCGACCTCGGTGAAGGTGCGCCCGGTGACGGGGGTGGGGTTCTCGAAGTAACGTCCCTTGACCGGCTTGACCCACTCGCCGCCGATCCAGTTCTCGTAGCGCGACGCGTACTGGACGACACTCCCGGACTCACCGGGGGGAGCGTAGATCGCCATGGTGGTCTGCCTCCTTGTGTTGCTGCGCAGGTTCGCCGGGACGCCTGCCCGGCGCCACGAAGAACAGTGGGGTGTGACGCTAGTTACACCCAGGTTGCGACCACGTTGCGGGCGTTGCGAGGAAGCGCCGTGAGGAGGGGGCCAGGGCTCGCAGGCTCGGGAGCACGGAGGAGCTCGGGGCGCTCGAGAACTCAGCCGCCCAGCCAGCGGAGCCGGCCGCGCAGGGCGGCGTGGCGGGGCGAGCTGGAGTCGAGCGCGCGCAGGGCCGCGGTCAGGACCCGGGGGTCCTCCCGCCATTCGGGATGCTCCGACCAGGCCAGGAGCACCCGGGGGTCGGCCTTGGCGGCGAGCACCTCGCACACCTCAGCCTGGAGTTCGTCCCTGGCCTCGATCACCCCGGGCGCCTCGGAGCGGGGCAGCACCGGTCCCTCGTAGACGTTGACCGCCTGTCGGTAGGAGCCCTCGACCAGGTGGCGGCGGACCTCGTCGATGTCGGTGACGAGCGGGCGGCACAGCCGGTAGGGGCGGGAGGCGAGCAGTTCCGAGCCCACCAGGCGGCGCAGCCGGGACATCTCGGCGCGGATGGTGACCGGGGAGGCGTCGTGCTCGTGCAGCAGGGCGCCGAGGGCCTCCCCGGTGAGGCCGCGCGGGTGGCGGGCCAGGAGCAGGAGGATTTCGGAGTGACGGCCGCTGAGCTCCACCGAGCGCCCGTCCGCTTCGAGCAGCCCCTGGTCGCGGCCGAGGACACGCAGGCAGGACGGTCCCGGAACGGGTTCGGCGAAGTCGGTGAGGGTGGCGGGATCAGCGCAACCCCCGGGGCCCGCGAGTCCCGTTCCGGCCCGGGGCGCGGGCAGCAGACCGCTGATGCGCTGGGCCCGGATCTCCATCTCAGCCGCGGTGGCGGCCGCCCGAACCAGGGCCAGGGCCTGCGGGGAGGCCAGGAGGTCCTCGCCGGTGAGGTCGAGGACGCCGATCAGCGCTCCGGTGTCGGGGTCGTGCAGCGGGACCGCCGAACAGCTCCAGCGCTGGACGCCCCGGCTGAAGTGCTCGCTGGCGAAGACCTGCACCGCGTGGTCGACGGCCAGCGCCACCCCGGGGGCGTTGGTCCCGGCCGAACGCTCGTGCCAGTTGGCGCCCTCGACGAAGTGCATGGACTCGGCGTTGCTGAGCAGCTTGTGGTCACCCTCCACCCACAGCAGACGGCCGGAGACGTCGCCGACCGCCATGATCTGCGGCCCGGGCGCGCTGTCCAGGAGGAGGCGGCGCAGCAGGGGCATGGCCACGGCGAGCGGGTGCGCGCTGCGCTGGGTGTCCAGGTCCGGGCCGGTGAGTTCGAGCCGGGCCAGGGTGCGGTCGGGGTCCACCCCGTGCATGGCGCTGCGGCGCCAGGACTCACCCACCACCGACCGGACCCGTGCGCTGAGCCGCCCGGAGTCGGTGAAGCGTTCGTGCGCGACAGCCACGTCCCGGCGTAGGGCGTCGGGGTCGGTGTCCCATGACCACGCGTTCCATGCCCTGGACATCGGTGCGTCCCTTCGTCGCGACGGGTGAGGCCCCGGGTGGAGGTCCACCTCGGGCCACCGAGTCAATCCGCGCGGGAGGGTCTTGACAAGGGGTTCGGCCAGAACTACTGACAAGTTGCCCAGCCACATCACGTATGTACCCCAACGCGTCGCCCGGGAACGGACCTGGCGGTCCGGTGCGGCGGTCAGTGCTGGTGGGATCGGGTGGGGTCGACGGAACCGGGTTCCACTGGAGACCGGTTCCCGGCGCTTCCCGGGATTCTGCGACACTTCGTGTACGGACACTTCCCCTCCGCCCCCACCCGGAAGGCGTCAGTACCCCCTATGTCCACACCCCCTACGCCCACGCCCCAGCCACACCCTGTCCCGCAGGACCCGCCTCAGGGTTCCGGACAGCAGTACCCCGAGCAGTACGGCCCCGGCCAGTACGACCCCGGGCACCGGGCACCGGGGTTCGCTCCTCCCGTTCCCCCGCACATCGCGGCGGCCCATCCCGCTGCCCCGCCGCCAGCGGCACCCCCGCCCGCGCTGCCGCCGGTCCGCCCGCACCGGAACTGGTACTGGGGCACCGCCCTGTTCCTCCCGGCGGGCGTGCTGATCACCACGCTGGGCGTCCAGATCGGCGGTGCGCCGCTCTCCAGCCCATGGCTGCTGGCGCCCTTCATCTCGCTCCTGCCCACGGTGGTCTGGCCGGTGGTGATCTACCTGATGCGGGACGGCTCCGAGCGCCGCCGCAGGGGTCTTCTCCCGCCACCGCCCACCCTGATGCACATCGCGCCCCACCCCGGTGCCCCGACCTATCCGGTGTGGTTCCAGCCCCGCACCTCACCGCCCCTGGATCCGCGGAATCTGCGGCCCAGACGCTTCTGGTACGCCGTCGCGGTACTCTCCCCGGTGCTCTCCCCCCTGATCTCGGGTATCGCCTTCAACGTGGTGGGGGACTGGCTGGGTGCCCTGCTCGGCATCCTGCTCTTCTTCGTCATCCCGCCCGCCCTGGTCGTCGTGGTACTGGTCCGGCGTGCCGCGCACCGCAAACGGATCGTCCACGAGCACCTCCTCAAGGAGTGGAAACAGGCCCACGGGGGCTGACCCGAACGGTCACCAAGCCCACAAGCGCCCGTTTCCTCACCTGTCACACGATTCTGCGACACTGCGTACATGACCCATGCCCCTGGGCATCCAGGTGCGCGCCCCGTTCCCCTGGCGAGCCGACAGGAAGACGCGGCTACTGGTGGTCAGGCGCACTCATCCTCGCCTCCGCGCTGGTCTTCGGCCTGGCCCCGCTACTGGTCCACCTCCCGATCAGGCCGAGCCCCGAGATCGCCGACGAAATGGGATCGGGTGAGGCGATCGAATTCGGGGTAGCCGGTGGTAAGGAGGAACATGGGGCCGTCTACATCAACGCCGACCATGGCTTCCACGACTTCCGTGACTGCCGGTCAGGGCTGGTGGACACCGTGGAAGGCCGGTTCCCCTCCGCTCCGGGAGGGAACGAGAAGGGCCCCTACGGCGACTGGGAGCTCATTGGGACACTGGACACACCCGAACCCGGAAACCACTTCGCCCGCCGCGGAGTCAGCAGTGACGAGCCAGCGGGAAGCGGTGTCGGGTTCGCCCGGGCACCACCGGACAGCTGAACGCGGTCCAGGCTCAGGAAGCGGCTGCTCTGCCGGTTGTCCTCATCGGTACTCCGTTGTTCATGGCCGCGGGGGCAGCTGTCGGGGTGATCACGGCCGTCCGTCGAAGCTCCGACCGCGAACCGGCCCCAGCCGCTCAGCCTCCCGGTCCGCAGACGACGTCTCCCCGGCACCGCCCCCGCCCGCACTGATCTGAAAGCACCAGGACCCCGAATGACCACCCCCGAGGAAAACCCACCGTCCGGCGAGACCGGGCAGCAGCCCCCTCCCGCTCTTCCACCGTCTCCGCCTTATCCCGCCCCGAAGTTCCGACCGGCCGAGGCACCGCAGGACGCTCCGCAGCGGCACCCGGCCGCCGCTGCGAACACCGTCCCCGCCGCACCGAGCGCCGAGGCCTCCCTCCCCGGGGTGAAGCCCGCCCGGCTCTGGTACTGGGTGTTCGGCGCGATCTTCCCGGTCAACCTGCTGATCAGCATCCTGTTGCTCAGCGACAACCCCGGAGCCTCCCCCGCGCTGATCGTCAGCGGCATCGTAACCCCGATCCTGACCTTCTTCGTCTCCCTGATCGGCTGCGTGGTCGTACTGGTCATCCGATCCTCCAGGATCTCCCGCCGCCGCGCGGAGCAGACCCGGCGTGCGCACGTGGCCCCTGGCGGCGTACCCGTGTCCCCGAACGGCACCCCGATGCCCTATCCCGGGCAGCAGGCCCCCTCCCTCCAGCCGGGCTACGCCCCGCAGCGGCCGCCCGTCGCGCACATGCCGCCGGTCAGGATCCCGGTGAAGGACGTCCGTCCCCGGCGCCGGTGGATGGTGGTCGGCGCACTCATCCTCCCGCTCGCGTTCGCCCTGGGCACGACCGGTTTCTGGACGTTCGGAAGCAGCGCGGCCGAGGCCTCCCCCGAATTCGCCTCCGGGGTTGTCGAGGGCACCGGGAGTGTCACCTTCCAGGTGGAGGAGGACCAGGTGGGCTCGTTGGGCCTGTACTCGACCGGCCGACCCGACGACGAGAGCAGCTTCACCTGCGACCTGTCCGGAGCCGGCTACACAGGGTTCACCGAGAAGCCGGTCGGTTACAGCCACGGCGATTGGCGGCTGGTCGAGTCCGCGGTGGTCACCTCCCCCGGCACCCACACGCTGGACTGTGAGGGCCCGGACCACCTGGAGTTCGCGATCGCGGACACCGACGTCGCCGTCGCCTACGACGAGGCGATGCTGGCCTCGGTCGGGTTGATGATGCTCTCCTGCTTGGTGGGATTCATCGTGTCACTGACCGTCATGATCACGGTGGGGGTCAAGCGCGGCAACTACCGCGCACGGCTGATCCGTGAGCACCAGGCCCGGATGTACCAAGACTGGGCCCGAGCCCAGGCGCGGGGCCAGAACGCTCCCCAGCACCACCCGACCTGACCCCCGGGCCCTGGACACACGGAGCCGGACACCCCTGTCACGGGCAGCCGACCACACAGCTAACGACAACTGACAAAAGACGGACCATGTCGCACCCTTCCCCTGAGAACCCCGCGCAGCAGCAACAGCAACACGCGTACCCACAAGCCCCGTACCCCCAGGCCCCGTACCCCCAGGCCCCGGTCCACTATCAGCAGGTCCCGCCCCGCCCCATGCCCGTGATCGACGGGAAGGAACTGCGCCCCCGCTCCCGCTGGTACTGGATCGGTGGCCTGACCATCCCGGTCGGAGGCCTGGTCGCCGTACTCGTCTTCGTCGGCCTGCTCCTCTCCGCGACCGCCGAGCCCGAGTTCATCGCCGAGTTCGAGGGCGGTGACAGTGCCGTCTTCCAGGTCGAGGAGGGGCAGGAAGGCTACTGGGGCCTGTACGTCGAAGGCGGGGCCAACCGCTTCGCCTGTGAACTCGACACACCTTCCGGCCCGGGGTACGGAAACGACAACCTGGAGACGGCCCCGCACTCCTACAGCGGCACGGCCTACGACAGCTGGAGGCTCACCGCCGAACTCTCCACCCCAGAACCCGGTGAGTACGTCCTGCGCTGCGATGACCTGCACCCGGGCACCTACGGGATCGGCACCCTCGAGCAGACCGCCTCCGCCGAGGCCAAGCTGATCACCGCGACGCTGGTCCTGGTCATCCTCGCCCCGGTGAGTCTCATCGCGGGCGCGGTCATCCTCATCGTCACCGGGGTCCGGCGGTCCTCGCACCGCTCCCGACTGATCCGGGAGCGGTTGCAGGCCTCCGTTGTACCGCAGCCGCCGATCCCGGGAGCCCGGCCCGGGCCTCGTGCGGGAGCGCCACAGGGGCCTCCGGCCAGTGGCAACGCCCCTGACGGTACACGGCACTGATCGTCTGATCTGCTCCCGGAGCAGCGATACGCAGCGCCCCGTTCGGCCCCTGCCGTCCGGGGCGCTCTGCGTCCGGCCGCGCCGAGCGAACAGCGGCGGGCCCCGGCCCAAGAACCATCCGCCGCCCCGTCGCGTACCCGGCCTAGTCGTGCGGGGGTTCCCCGGTGACGACGTGCTCGGCGTGGTTGAGCGGCTCCAGCACCAGGCGGCGCAGGTGGCCGTCGGCCATCCGGTAGATGGAGTGGCGCGAGTCCCGGCGGTACGCGACCAGTCCGGACAGGCGCCGTTTGGCCAGGTGCTGAAAGAGGGCGGTGCGCGAGGCCCCCGCGGACCCGGTGAGCCGACTGACGTCGGCCCCGCCCACGTTGGCCAGGGTCCGCAGCAGGTGCGGCCGGGTCGGGTCGGCGGGCTGTGCGGGGGCCGACGTCGAAGTGCTGGCGGACGCCGACCACCCGTCCCCGGTCACCCTCCCGAAGCGGCCCCCCGTGGTTCCCCGCCCGAGACGACCGCGTCTTCGTCACCGGTCGGGACACCGCCTCCGGCAACGCGGTTCCGCAACAGCAGGGTGATGCCGAGGGCGACCAGGCCCACGACGGCCAGACCGATCAGGCCGCCGTTGCCACCGGGGTAGAGGCCGGGGTGGGTCGGACCGTCGGCGTGCATCAGGGTGGCTCCGAAGACCGGCAGGAACGCGATGGTGGCGGCGTGCCCGAACACCGCCGGCCACACCGAACGGGAGGCCAGCCGCAGCCAGCCGAGAATGATCCCGTACAGCACCACGCCCAGCAGGAACGAGAGGTGGTCGAGGAGGGTCATACCCCCGAGTGTCGTGTGGATGTACAGCTGCGGGCTGTGCCACAACCCGTGGATAACGCCGCTGATCAGGAGTGCGGGCCACACGCCCAGCGGCAGCAGACGGGGCAGCAGGTAGCCCCGCCAGCCGAGCTCCTCGCCGAAGTACAGCAGGAACGTCACCGGGAAGGAGAGCAGGAGCCCGCCCAGGACCGCCAGGTAGACCCCGGTGGGAAATCCGGTCTCCGGCAGTACCGCGTCCGGGGCCCTGTCCGCGAGCACTTCGCGCAGGCCGGAGAAGTCCTCCGGGTCGAGCGGGGCGACGCCGAGCGCGACGGCGGCCAGGAGGACCAGTCCGGGCAGGAGCACGAACACCGCGAAGCCCAGCAGCGAGTACCCCGCGACCCTGCGCAGGGGCCGTAACGGGGTCAGGGCCAGGGCACGAGCCACGTTCCCCGGCCGCCACACGAAGAGCGTGACCAGGAGCGCCGCGACCGCCGGGGTGAACACGTAGACGTGCGTGGCGGTCCCGAAGGCGGGGTCGGTCGGCGGGGTGCCGTTCAGGATGAGCGGGGTGAAGACGAGCCAGGCCAGCCCGAAGGCGAGCAGCACGAAGATCGAGATCTCCCGGAGGGGCGCCTTGCCGCGACCGGGGTCGGAGTTCACAGCCGGGGAGTTCATCCTTCGACGCTAGGAAGAAGGGCCCTCAGCCGGAATGCGGCTGCCCTCCGGACCGACCTGCGGCCACCCCCACGCAACCCTGCGGAGAACCCCAGGGCGACAGGGCCCGAGGTGCCGGGATCCGAGGCGGCCGGGAGCCGGTCGCCTCCTTCGGAGGTCGGTTCGGCGGGGCTGTTGCCGGCCTGCCCGGCCCGCCCTAGCCTCTTCGGGTGTGAACGAACCCTCCTCTCCCCGACCAGCTTCCGCGCGGCTCACCGCAACAGCGAACGCCTACGACTCCGTGGCCGCGCTGTATACCGAGCTCACCCGGAACGAGCTGGACGCCCACCCGCTGGACCGCGGGTTGCTCGCCGCCTTCGCCGAGTACGTACGGGGCAGCGGTCCCGAACCCGGGCCCGTCGCTGAGCTGGGCTGCGGCTCCGGTCGGATCACCGCGCTCCTACGGGACCTGGGCCTGGCGGTCTTCGGGGTCGACCTTTCGCCGGTGATGATCGACATCGCCCGGCGGACCTACCCCGACCTGCGCTTCGAGGTCGGCTCCATGGACGCCCTGGACCTGGCCGACGGTGGGCTGGCCGGGGCCGTGTCCTGGTACTCGGTCATCCACGCCCCGCCGGAGGATCTGCCCGCCTACCTCGCCGAGTTCCGCCGGGTGCTCGCGCCCGGCGGCCACCTGCTGCTGGCCTTCTTCGATTCGCAGGGCGCCCCGGTCACCGAGTTCGACCACAAGGTGGTGACGGCCTACCGCTGGCCGATCGACCACCTCGCGGCGCTGGCCGCCGAAACGGGCTTCGTGGAGGTCGGCCGGATGCTGCGTGAGCCCGTCGAAGGGGAACGCTTCCGCCGAGGCCGCCTGCTGGTACGCGTACCGACGCGCGCTGGGGGCGACGCGAGTAGCCGCCCGCCCCGGTGAGCCCCGATGGCAGTCCGAGGAGTCCGGGCTCAGAGGCCGGGCCGGTCCTCGTCCTTGGCACCCTGACCGTCAGCAGCCCGCCCGTTCGCTGACTGACCGTCCGCAGTGGCACCGTTCACGCGGGGGCGGCGAACCTCACCCGTGGCTCCCCCGCCGTCCCCGTGGTGTCGTCCACCGAACCCACCGCCGCTGTCCTGCGGGCCCTTGTCCTCGCCCAGGTGTTCGGCGAAGAAGGCCTCGATCCGCTCCCAGGCGTCGGCGGCGGACTCCGGGTGCGGTCCGGTGCCCATCGCGCGCAGCACCACGCGCAGCGGTTTGGGGCCGTTGGGTGCCTCGTTGAGGAAGGAGTGCCCGGCGTGCGGGTACTCCTTGACGTCGTTGGGCACCCGCGCGTCGTAGAGGGCGGCCCGGAGCTTGTTGGCGGCCCCGTTCAGCTGGCGGTCCCTGGCCCCGTAACTGGCGACCACCGGGCAGGAGCGGGCGGCGACCGCCTGGATGTCGTGGGGCAGGAACCCGTAGTTGGGCGCCGAGACGTCGAAGTCGGGCGCGGCGGCGATCGCGAAGCCGCCGCCGAGGCAGAAGCCGATCACCCCGACCTTCCCGGTGCAGTCGGGCTGGGCCCGCAACCACTCGCGTCCGGCGAGCAGGTCGGTGAAGGCCCGCCCGTGCCCCTCGCTGAGGGCGCGCATGACCCCGCGGACACAGCGCAGCATGCCGCCGTCGCTGTAGAGGTCGGGGACCACGGTGAGGTATCCGGCTCGGGCCATCCTGTCGGCGTGCAGGCGCATCTGTTCGTCGACCCCGAAGGCCTCGTGCGCCACCACCACCCCGGGCCAGGGCCCCTCACCTTCGGGCCGGGCCAGGTAGGCGCGCAGGTTGGGCGAACCGTCACTTCCCTGTGTCAGGTCGCTGAGGTCGATCTCCGGCATGGCTGTCTCCCGATCGTCCGCCCCGGGCCAGTGTTTCCACTGACTCTAGACACCCTGTCCCCGTTGGGAAGGGAATCGGCGGAATATCCCGGCGGTGGGAGCCCCAACCGGCACACCTGGGTAGCCTCCCTTCCGAGAGGGCAGGCCGACCCGAGGACTGGAGTGTGCTCGATGGGCGCAGTGGCTGAGGAACGCGGGGAACACCGGGACGGTGAGGAGGCGCGGGAAGCCGCGGCACGGGTGTGGGCCAAGGCCAGCCTGGTCACCCCGATGGCGATCCGGGCGGTGGCCACGCTGCGGGTCGCCGACCACCTGGCGGAGGGGCCGCGCACCGCTCAGGAGCTGGGCGAGGCGGTGGGCGCGCGCCCCGAAGCCCTGGCCCGGGTGCTGAGGCACCTGGTGGGCGAGGGCCTGTTCACCCTGGAGGGCGACCGCTTCTCGCTCACCGGGACCGGTGCCGCGCTGCGTTCGGACCACCCCTATTCGCGGGTCGGCTGGTTCGCGGCCGACAGCGCGCACGGGCGCGCCGACCTCTGCCTGGCCGAGCTGACCGAGGCGCTGCGCACCGGGGAGCCCGCCTACGGGCTGCACTTCGGCGGGTCCACGTTCTGGGACGACCTGTCCGCGGACCCGGACCTGTCCGCCTCCTTCGACGACATCATGGGCGCCCGCATGGCGGCGCAGGCGCGCATCCTGGCCGGGATGTACGAGTGGCAGGCGCTGGAGCACGTGGTGGACGTGGGCGGCGGGGACGGCACGCTGCTGCGCACTCTGCTGGAGCGCTTCTCCCGGCCGCGCGGGACCGTGGTCGATCTGCCCGGCCCTGTGGCGGCCGCCCGCGAGACCTTCCGCCGGGCCTCGCTGGCCGACCGCGCCGGAGCGGTGGAGGGCAGTTTCTTCGACCCGCTGCCCGAGGGCGGTGACGCCTACCTGCTGTGCTGGGTCCTGCACGACTGGGACGACGCCTCGGCCCGCACGATCCTGCGCCGCTGCGCCGAGGCGGCCGGGCCGACCGGGACCGTCCTGGTCGCCGAGTACGGCGGTGGCGCCGAGATGTCCGAGCTCGACGTGCGGATGCTCGCGTACTTCAACGGCCGGGAGCGCGACGGCGAGGAGTTGGCGGCCCTGGCGGCGGAAGCGGGACTCAGTATCGCCGGAGACCACGAATCACACGGGATCAGGCTCCTGGAGTTCACCGTCGGCCATCCGATGTGACTTGTGCCACACTACACTTCCGTCACCACGGGCAACACGGACAACACCCGAATCCACCCGGCTCCCCCTGTTGACGCGAACACCTCCTGACTGGCTCCATGGGGCGCACCTCTTCACACCCGCTACTGAGGAGTTGTCAGCATGATCAACCGCAGGCTCTTCCTGGGCGGCGTCACGCTCGCCGCCGGGGTTCCGCTGCTGGGCGCAGCCGGTTGCGCCACCAGACCCCAGAGCATCACCCCGACTTCCGGCACGGCCAATGTGGGAGCGCTCCCGGTAAGCGTGACCAACAACAGCGGCCGCTACGGGGACGACGAGGTCCTCGTGTACGTCGTCGGCACCGATCTCGTGAACGACGTCCACTGCTGGGTCGACTCCAACGGCACGCCCCACCCGGTCAGCGTGGACGACAACACCGACGACGGGTACACCGACTACGCGATCCCCCTGGGCGCTCTGCCCGCCGACATGACGCTGCCGTACATGTCCGGCCGGATCTACTTCGCCCTCGGCGGCAAGCTCGGCATCCGCGTCGTCGAGGACGGGAACGGCAACCCCGCCCTCCAGCTCCCGGCGGGCTGGGTCGAGGCCGACCACGGCTTCGACGTCCTGCACGACTCGGTGGAGTTCACCCACAACGAGGACGGCATGTTCTGCAACACCTCGATGGTGGACCAGTTCAGCGTGCCGATCGGCATCCGGCTCACCGGGGACGCCGACCAGAGCACCGGCTTCCTCCTGCCCGGCGGCCGCGACGCGATCTTCGAGACGCTCGCCGCCGACCCGGACTTCTCCGCGCTGGTCTTCGACGACCACCGGATCATCGCACCGGGACACGCGCTCGACGCCGGGATCTTCCCCACCGACTACTACGACCCGTACGTGGACCGGGTGTGGTCGCACTACACGGGTACCGACCTGAGCGTCACCACCAACGCCGGCACCTTCACCGGCCGGGTGGAGGGCGACCAGCTGCTGTTCGACGGCGGGGTGTCCCCCATCCCCCGGCCCAGCACCCGTGACGTGTTCTTCTGCGACGGCGCCCTGGACGCGCCCAACGACGGCATCACCGGCCCGGTCGCGGCGATCGTCGGCGCGGCGCTCAACCGCTCCACCCTGCTGGACACCGCCCAGCAGCCCACCGACGATCCGGCCGAGTTCTACCAGGCCGACATCGCCAACCGCTACGCCGGGGTCTTCCACGACCACACCGAGGACGGCAAGGCGTACGGGTTCGCCTTCGACGACGTCGAGGACTTCGCGTCCTACGTTCAGGACCACGGCCCCTCGGGGCTGGAGATCACCCTGACGCCCTTCTGAGGACCGCGCACAAGGGCGGCACGCAGACGCGCGCCCCGGACACCCCAAGCCTGATGGGAGCGGGGGTACCCGGGGCGCGCTCAAACTTCAGTGGCTAAGAGCCCACTCAGTGGCTCTGGTAAGGCTGCGGGTTCTGGGTCTCCTCGTACCACTCCTTGGCCGACGTGCTCTCGTTGAGGGCGAGGATGGCACCGGTGACCAGGAGGGCGACCACGAAGGCGAGGGGGATCGTCAGACCGAGCAGCAGGCTGAGCAGTGCGAAGGCGAAGCTGATTCCCACCACCACCCGCACCAGGTTCTGGGGCCGGTGGCCGCCCTGGTTGATGGCGACGACCACGTAGATCTTGAAGGCGGACAACGCCAGGTCCAGGAGGATCCCCAGGCCGAAGATGCCCAGCCCGAACATCGCCACCAGCTGGAGAAGGATGACCAGAACAGCCTGGATGGAAAGGATCACCTGGACCGCGGT
Organism: Nocardiopsis exhalans; assembly: GCF_024134545.1. GTDB lineage: Bacteria > Actinomycetota > Actinomycetes > Streptosporangiales > Streptosporangiaceae > Nocardiopsis > Nocardiopsis exhalans. The sequence goes on along the minus strand of NZ_CP099837.1, from coordinate 880,107 downwards.
CAGCGTGCCGGGTTTGGGCTCATGGGGGGAACTCCTCGTGGTGCGTCGTTCGGGGCACTTCAACCCCGGAACGCTACTCGCCGTGGGACACCGCCACATGACGAGCGGTGCCGGTCGGAACGGCCGGGGTCCCGGACCGGTACCAGTTCCGGGCGGAGCGACTCTCGTTGAGGGTCAGCAGCAGAGCGCCGATGGCGATGTCCACGAGAGAGATTCCTCCCGTGAGCAGATGGGCGAGGGCGAAGAGCAGGTGGAGCCCCACCAGCACTCGCATGTACCGCTGGCGAGTCCTTCCGCCGCGACGCAGGGTCACCACGACGTAGAGCTCGAAGAGCGCCAGAGCGAAGTAGGCGACGGTGAAGGCGGCCGCGGCCGCCTTCACCGTCCCCATCTCCTGGAAGACCTCGTCTTCGGTCATCACCGCGATCCCGATCAGCATCAGGGGAGCACTGATAAGCGTCAGGGTGACCTTGATGTACAGCAGCGCGCGAACGACTCTGAGCGCACGGGGCATGGGGCTCGTACTCATGGGGGACTTCCTCGTCATCGGGCGGCGGGACCGCCGGGCAGCAGGCCCGAAGACCAGGCCTGCCTGTGCCGAAATCGGAGCATACAGACGGGCTCCGACACCCGTTCCTCCAGGGGAAGGGCCAGCATCGGACGTGAAAGGGCCCGGGCTCCCCGTCCCCACAGGTTGCCCGGGCCCTCACCCGTCCGACTGAGCTCACCCCGAACTCACTCCGGAGCGGGCTCCGGTGCCGTCTCCGGCTGCTGCGAGCGCTCGCGCACCGACTCCACGATCGCCGAGAAGTCGCGCGGTTCACCGTCCAGGCTGTCCGCGAAGGCCCGGTAGATCTCGGCCGCGTGGCTGCCGATCAGCGCGTCCACCCCGGTCTGGTCGAGCGCGTTGGCGGCCAGGCCCAGGTCCTTGGCCATCAGCGCGGCCGCGAACCCCGGCTTGTAGTCGTTGTTGGCCGGGCTGGTGGGGACCGGCCCCGGAACCGGGCAGTAGGAGGTCAGCGACCAGCACTGCCCCGACGCCGTGGACATCACGTCGTACAGCGCCTGGTGGGTCAGGCCCAGCCGCTCACCCAGCACGAAGGCCTCGCTCACCGCGAGCATCGACGCGCCCAGCACCATGTTGTTGCAGATCTTCGCCGCCTGGCCGCCGCCCGCGCCGCCGCAGTGCACGACCTTGCCGCCCATGACGTTCAGCAGCGGCTCCGCCGTGGCGAGGTCGGCCCCCTCCGCGCCCACCATGAAGGTGAGCGTGCCGCCCTGGGCCCCCGCCACTCCCCCGGAGACCGGGGCGTCCATGGCCCGGTGCCCGGCCTCGACCGCGGCGGTGTTGGCCGTGCGGGCGTCGGCCACGTCCACCGTGGAGCAGTCCAGGAACAGCGTGCCGGGACGGGCCGCGGCCAGCAGACCGCCGCCCGCCGAGTCCGGGGCGCCCTGGTAGGCGGTGATCAGGTGGCGGCCGCTCGGCAGCATGGTGATGACCACGTCCGCTTCGGCCACCGCCTCGGCCGCGGAGCCCGCGACCCGGACCCCGGCTCCGGCTGCCTTCTCCTGTGCTTCGGGGACCAGGTCGAACCCGCTGACGTCGTGCCCGGCGGCGACGAGGTTGGCGGCCATCGGACCGCCCATGTTGCCGAGCCCGACAAAGGCGATCGCGGTCACCGCGCACCTCCGGAGTCGCTGTCACTGCTCGCCGCACCGGCTTCGGCGCCGGCTTCAGCGAGGCCGAGCGAACCGTCCGGAGCCGGTTCGAAGGCGCGTGCCACGTCGGCATCGCCGACCTCCTCCAGCGTGGCCGGGGACCACTTCGGGTTCCGGTCCTTGTCGATCACCTGCGCCCGGATGCCCTCCACCAGGTCGGGCCAGGCCAGCGTGGCCGTGGAGACCCGGTACTCCTGTTCCAGGACCTCCTCCAGCGTGGCCAGCTCCCGCGCCCGGCGCAGCGCCGCAAGAGTCGTCTTGACCGAGGTCGGCGACTTGGCTTCGATGGTGTCGGCCGCCTTGGCCGCCTCCGGGTCGCCGTGCCCGCGCAGCCGCGCCACGATCTCCTCGGCGGTGTCCGCGGTGTAGCAGGCGTCGATCCACGGCCGCTGGGACTCCAGGGCCCCGGCCGGGACGATCTCGGCGAATCGGCCGATCACGTCGGCGACGCCGGTCTCCGTGCTCGCCTCCGAGAGCGCGGAGATCAGGTCGGGCAGACGCTCGGAGGGCACGTAGTGGTCGGCCATCCCGGTGTACACCGCGTCCGCCGCACCGACCGGGGTGCCGGTGAGCGCCAGGTGGGTGCCGGTCTCGCCGGGCGCCCGCGACAGCAGGTAGGTGCCGCCGACGTCGGGCACGAATCCGATGGTGGTCTCCGGCATGCCCACCTTGGAGCGCTCGGTGACCACGCGGACGCCGCCGTGCGCGGACACGCCCACGCCGCCGCCCATGACCACGCCGTCCATGAGGGCGACGTAGGGCTTGGGATAGCGGGCGATCTGCGCGTTGAGGTGGTACTCGTCCCGCCAGAAGTCAGCGGCCTGGCGGTCCCCGTCCACGGCGCTGGACCGGATGGCGCGAATGTCGCCGCCCGCGCACAGGCCCCGCTCCCCGGCGCCGTCGAGCAGCACCACGGACACCCGTTCGTCCTTCTCCCAGGTGGTGAGGGCGTCCGCGAACGCGAGGACCATCCCGTGGTCCAGGGCGTTGATCGCGCGCGGCCGGTTGAGCGTGGCGTGGGCGAGCGCGCCGTTGACACGCAGCAGCACCGTGGCGTCGTCCGGGGTCTGCCCGGTGGGGGTGGCGTCGCTGGTCATCAGGCGGCCCCGGTGAGTCGGCGAGCGATGATGAGGCTCATGATCTCGTTGGTTCCTTCCAGGATTCGGTGCACCCGCAGGTCGCGCACGATCTTCTCAATGCCGTACTCCGTGAGGTAGCCGTACCCCCCGTGGAGTTGGAGGGCCTGGTCGGCCACGGTGAACCCGGCTTCGGTGGCGAAGCGCTTGGCCATGGCGCACAGGTGCGCGGCCTCGGGGGCGCCCTCGTCCAGGGCGGAGGCGGCCCGCCACAGCAGGGAGCGGGCGGCCTCCAGGTCGGTGGCCATCTCCGCGAGCCGGAACTGGAGCGCCTGGGCGTTGATCAGCGCAGCGCCGAAGGCCTCGCGGCTGCCCAGGTAGACGGTGCTGCCCTCCAGCGCGGCCAGGGCCCCGCCGAGCGAGCAGGCGGCGATGCCCAGGCGGCCGCCGTTGAGCCCGTTCATCGCGATGCGGAAGCCGTCGCCCTCCGCTCCGAGGCGCCGGTCGGCGGGCAGGCGGACCCCGTCCATGAGGACCTGGCGGGTGGGCTGGGCGTTCCAGCCCATCTTGGCCTCGTTGGCGCCGAAGGACACCCCGGGGTCGTCGCGGTGCACGACGAACGCGGAGATCCCCGCGGCGCCGTCGCCGCCGGTGCGGGCCATCACCACGTACACCTCGGAGGCGCCCGCCCCGGAGATGAACTGTTTGGAGCCGGTGAGGACGTAGTCGTCCCCGTCTCGGACCGCGCGGGTGCTGAGCGCGGCGGCGTCGGACCCGGCCCCGGGTTCGGTGAGGCAGTAGCTGCCCAGGGTCTGCATGGAGCACAGGCCCGGCAGCCAGCGGGCCCGCTGCTCGTGGTCGCCGTAGCGGTCGACCATCCAGGCGACCATGTTGTGGATGGACAGGTATCCGGCGACGGACGGGCAGCCGGTGGCCAGGGCCTCGAAGGCGAGGACACCGTCGAGCCTGCTCAGGCCGGTTCCGCCGGACTCCTCGCGGACGTAGAGGCCGCCCATGCCGAGTTCGGCGGCCTTGCGGAGCACGTCGACCGGGAAGTGCTTGGTCTGGTCCCAGTCCACGGCGAACGGGGCGAGGTGTTCGTCGGCGAACCCGCGCGCGGTTTCGGCCAGCGCGCGCTGTTCGTCGGAGATCGCGGCGCTCACCTGACGACCGGGATCGTGAACTCCGCGCCCTCCTTGACCCCGGAGGGCCAGCGCGAGGTGACGGTCTTGGTGCGGGTGTAGAAGCGGATGGAGTCCGGACCGTGCTGGTTGAGGTCGCCGAAGCCGGACCGCTTCCAGCCGCCGAAGGTGTGGTAGGCGACCGGCACCGGGATGGGCACGTTCACGCCGACCATGCCGGTGTTGACCCGCTGCGAGAAGTCGCGGGCGGTGTCGCCGTCGCGGGTGAAGATGGAGACGCCGTTGCCGTACTCGTGCTCACTGGGCAGGCGCAGGGCCTGCTCGTAGTCGTCGGCGCGCACCACGGACAGCACCGGGCCGAAGATCTCCTCCTGGTAGATGCGCATGTCGGGGGTGACGCGGTCGAACAGCGAGGCACCGGTGAAGAAGCCGTCCTCGTAACCCCTGACCTTGTGGCCGCGGCCGTCCACGACCAGCTCGGCTCCTTCCTCGATCCCCAGCCCGACGTAGGCGTCGACCCGCTCCAGGGCGTCCTTGGACACCAGGGGGCCGAAGTCGGCTTCGGGGTCGTCCGAGGCGCCGACGGTCAGTCCGGCGATGCGTTCGGTGAGCTTGGCGACGAGGGCGTCGGCGGTCTCCTCGCCCACCGGGACCGCGACGGAGATGGCCATGCAGCGCTCGCCCGCGGAACCGTAACCGGCGCCGATGAGGGCGTCGGCGACCTGGTCGAGGTCGGCGTCGGGCATGACGATCATGTGGTTCTTGGCCCCGCCGAAGCACTGGGCGCGCTTGCCGTGCGCGGTGGCCGTGGAGTAGACGTACTCGGCGATCGGAGTGGAGCCCACGAAGCCCACGGCGGCCACGCGGGGGTCGGTGAGCAGGGTGTCCACCGTCTCCTTGCCGCCGTTGACCACGTTGAGCACGCCCGGGGGCAGCCCGGCCTCGAGGAACAGCTCGGCCAGCCGCAACGGCACTGAGGGGTCGCGCTCGGATGGCTTGAGGATGAACGCGTTTCCGCAGGCCAGCGCGGGCGCGGCCTTCCAGAGCGGGATCATCGCGGGGAAGTTGAACGGGGTGATGCCCGCGACCACGCCCAGGGGCTGGCGCAGGGAGTGGACGTCGATCCCGGATCCGGCGTTGTCGGTGAACTCGCCCTTGATCAGGTGCGGGATACCGGCGGCGAACTCCACCACCTCGAGTCCGCGCTGGAGGTCGCCGTGCGCGTCGGCGACGGTCTTGCCGTGCTCGGCGGACAGCGCGCGGGCGATGGCCTCGCGCTCGGGTTCGACCAGCTGGAGGAACTTCAGCAGGACCCGGGCCCTGCGCTGGGGGCTCCAGGAGCCCCACTCGACCTGGGCCTGTGCGGCGTCGGCGATGACCGCCTCGGTCTCCGCCCGGTCCGCCAGGGGGACGCGCGCCTGCACCTGCCCGGTGTTGGGGTCGTACACGTCACCGAAGCGGCCGGTCCGGCCGGGGACGTTCTTGCCATGCACGAAATGCGTCAGATCGCTGACCATACGTGTTCGCTCCATCCTCGTGGATCACACGACTCTCGGGCCGCGAGCGGTGGTCTGACTTCCGGACGTTCTGTCCGGTCACAGTGGCGGGACCGTGCTGGATTCGCACCAGCTTCCCCGCTCCTCGGCGCCCTCACCATATAGTTGGACGTCCTACTAAATCCAGCCTTCAGGTGCCCCGGCCACAGGATCTTGCGTATCCGCAGGTCAGGTATGGAGCTGGAAGACGAGCTGGTCGACACTGCCCCTCCGGCCCCGCCAACCGCACCCAGCCAACTGCGCCCCGCGACTCTGAGCGCGTGTGGACAGCAACGGCACTTTGTAGGAGCCGGGCCCGCTTAGTAGGCTCTGCGACTTGTGACCGCCGAGGAGAACAGCCGCCCCGCCAGACCCCTGGCGCTGACCCCTCGATGGCGGACGGCGGACACCAGCCTGCACGTGCTCCTCGTGATCCACAGCGTCACCGCGGCCACCCGAATCGCCGACGTCCTCCCCGCCCTGCACGACCCCCGAGTCCAGCTCTACTGCACCCAGACCAGCGGAGCCGTCTTCGCCAACGGGATCGACGAGTACATCCGGGAAAGCGGAATCCGCCACATCCCCTGGAACCGAGCCCGGGAAACGGAATTCGACCTGGTGGTCACCGCCAGCCTCGGTGATGACCTGCACGAGATAAAATCCAAAATCCTGAGGATTCCCCACGGCAACGGATACAATAAGCGGTGGAACCAGGAACCAGGAACCAGGAACCAGGAACCAGGAACCAGGAACCAGGAACCAGGAACACAGGAGGTCTTCGGGCTTTCCGACGGCACCCTCAAACACGAGGGGCGCCTGGTCCCCAGCGCCATCGCACTGTCCCACCACGAGCAGTACGACCGGCTGCGCGAAGGCTGCCCAGACGCCCTCCCGCTCGCCTTTCTCGCCGGTGACCCCTGCTACGACCGCCTCCTCGCCAGTGCGCCCCGCAGGCTCAACTACCGAAAAGACCTCGGGCTGCATACGGGCCATAAACTCATCACGGTCAACTCCACCTGGAAAACCGATTCCCTCTTCGGGGCCGATCCGGAAATGGTGAACCGGCTTCTCGCCGAACTCCCCTACGACGAATTCCGTATCGCCCTCGTTCTGCACCCCAATGTCTGGTCCTCGCACAGCAGCCGCCAGATCGAGGCGTGGCTGGCCGAGGCGCTCCGGTCCGGGCTGGTGCTCATCCCTCCCCACGAGGGTTGGCGGGCCACCGTGACCGCCGCGGACCTGGTCATCTCCGACCACGGATCCGTCAGCGTCTACGCCGCCGCCATCGGCTGCCCCGTCCTGCTCGCCACAGACGGCCGTGCCGCCATCGACCCCGGCTCCGGGCTGGGCCGCCTCTACGAGGTGGCGCACCACCTCGACCCCCGCGCGCCCCTGCCTCCCCAGCTGCACCAGGCGGAGAAACGGCGTGAGCAGACCCGCAAGACGGCCCGCACCTGGGTCAGTTCCGCGCCCGGGCAGGCCCTGGACCTCATCCGGGCCGAGGCCTACCGACTCATGGGTGCCGCACCGCCACCGCACGCCCCCGCGCTCCTGGCCGTGCCGCCGCCCCGGCCGCAGAGCAGCGCCCCCACCTCGCTGTGGGTCAGCGTCACCCCGGCCGAGACCGGTTCCCCCGACGGCCCCGAGTTCGTGGTCCACCGGACGCCCGCCGCGGTGAACCCGAACGGGCCCGGCACCCTGGTCTCCTCCGACGCCGAACTCGACCACCGGCTCGCCGCTGCCGCCGACGTCCTCACCGTCGCCGAGTGCGAGCTGCCCGCGGACGAGGCCCTGTGGTCCGACACCGTGTTCTCACACCGGCCCGGCGCCCGCCTCACCGCCGTGCACTCCCCCGGAGGAGCCCGCCTGCGCACCCGCCACGGCGGCGCCCACAGCGTGCGCTTCGCCAGGCCACTCCCCGACGACGACGCACACCTGGTGGTGAGCGTGCTGGCCGACCTCCTCCTCACCGCCGAGGAACCGCCGACGGCGACCTCCCTGGCAGCGCTCAGCCCGCTGCGGATCCGGATCTCACCGGACCGAACCCTCACCGTCCCCTTCCAGGTCAGCACCGCCTGATTTCCGGTTTCCACCGACATCATGGGGCTACGCTCAGTAGTTTCATGCCATGCCAGGATTCGACCACGAGCTCCAGGTTCGCCTGCTCCAGAACAGGCCGTCTCTGGTCCCTCTCATGCTGCGTGACACGCTCGGCTTCCCCGTTCCCGACTTCGCCCGCGCGGAGCTCGGCTGTGGTGACCACACCAAGCTCCAACCGACGCCCTTCACATCGGACAACGTCGTCGTTCTCTACGACAGCGACGGCCGCAAGCTGCTCGCGATCCTCTCGGAGGTTCAGCAGAAGAAGGACGATGACAAGCCCTACACCTGGCCCCTCTACCTGGCCACTGTTCGGGAGCAGCTGCGCTGCCCGGTTCGGCTGATGGTGGTCTGCCCGGACGCCGCGACGGAGCGGTGGGCACGCCGCCCGATCGAACTCGAGACCGGGGGTGCTGTGCTCAGGCCCGCGGTCCTGGGACCGAGTAACACACCGATCGTCGACGACATCGACCGCGCGAAACGTCTCCCGGAACTGGCCGTCCTCTCGGCCGCCGCGCACGGGGACAACCCCGCGGTGCTCAAGGCCGCCGAATCGGCGCTGGACGACCTGCCCGAACACACCCGGCTCATTTACTATGACTTCATTGAGTCCAAGCTCAGCGTCGCGGCTCGACTGATGTGGGAGGAACTCATGGCAACCGGCACCTACGAGTGGCAGAGCGACTTCGCCCGCAAGTACGTCGGCCAGGGGCGCGAGGAAGGCCGTGCTCTGGGCCTCGCGGAAGGCCGCGAAGAAGGCCGCGAAGAAGGACTGGAGGAGGGTCTCGCCAAGGCCCGCCGCGAGGACATCCTCCGTCTTCTGGAGGCCCACGAGGTCGCCGTCGAAGCCTCCGCACGGAGCCGCATCGAGGAATGCTCTGACCTTGAGCAACTCGACACCTGGTTCACCCGGGCCATCTCGGCCGAGAGTACCGACGAGCTCTTCGACTGACCTTTCACGAACTGGCGGGGCCGGGTGCTTGGCACCCGGCCCCGTAGTCGTTTCCTAGCCCAGTTTTCCGCGGACGCGTTCGGCCGCCCCGGCGGCGCCGACGAGGTCGAAGACCTCCGCGGCGGTGGTCCACCGCTGTTCGGGGGCCTCGCCCAGGTCGCCCAGGCGTTCCAAAGCCTTGCCGACCTGGTAGGCGCGGTCGGCCGCGAGGAAGTGGTCCAACGCCGTGTTCAGCAGGGTGACGGACCTGGCGGGGTCGTCCTTCTCGGCCAGGCGGGCCAAGCGTTCCAGGACCTTGCCCTCGTTGGCGTGGTCCGGGCCCTCCCGGAGCGCGTGTTCGCCGAACAGCCGGAGCGACTCCTCGTAGCGTTCGGCCGCGGCCTCGTGGTCGTGGTCCCGCAGGGCCGTGTCGCCCAGGTGCATGTGGTGCAGGGCCAGGGGGCGTACGCGGGTGTGGTCGAGGAAGGGCAGTGACTCCTTCAGGAGGCGCTCGGAGGCCTCCCGATCGCCCTCGCGGCGTTCCAGGATGCCCAGCCACTCCAGGGCGGCGCCCAGGCCACGGGGGTCGGTACCCTCGGTCCGGGCCGCCGCCAGGGAGAGTTCCAGCTGTTGACGGGCCTCGGTCAGACGGCCCCGGCCCAGCAGCGCCTCGCCCCACTGCGCCCGGATCCGTGCCGTGGCGTCGGCGCCCCCGCAGGCCTCGGCGTCCCGCGCGGCCAGGGCCAGCAGGGTGAGGCGTTCGTCGATCCGGCCGTGCCCGGTGAAGTAGGCGTTGGTGGCCTCGGCCGTCTGCCAGGCGTAGCCGGGCTCGGGGCGGCTGCCGTCCCACACCCGGCCCGTGCTCTCCACGCAGGCCAGGATCGCCTCCAGGTTGGCCTCGAACCACACCGCGGGACTGGGGTCCCACTCGTCCCTGCGGGGCCTGAGCCGGGCGCTGCGCTCGCGGACGCGGCGGCGGCGCTCCAGCCACTGGTCCAGCTGTTGCTCGACGTTCTCGGACGGTGCGGCGGCGCTCGGCGGCTCGGCCCCGGTGAAGTCCGGCAGGGGGTAGGGCGAGGCCTGCCCGTACAGCGGTCCGAGCTTCCAGCGTTTGGCGGTGTCGGCGGCGACCGCCCCGAACAGGTAGTAGCCGCGGGTCCGCTGCTGGTTGAGCCGGCGCTCCCGGGCAGAGCCCCGCGTGCGGGCGACCCATCCCGCGTGCTCGTAGGTGAGGTGCTCCATGACGTAGCGGCCCGCCCAGTCGGTCTTGACCAGGGTCAGGTTCAGGAGCTTCTGCAGTGCCTTGGAACCGCGCTCGGGCTCGTCGGGGAAGTACGCGCGGGCGAGCCAGGTGTCGAAGTCCCGGGTGGGGTGGGTGCCCAGTGCCCGGTAGAGCCGGGCGGCGTCGGGGTCGAGGGCCTGGTAGGGAGCGTCGAAGACCGCGGCGGGGCGGGTGGCCGCCTCCGAGAGTTCCTCCAGGAAGTCGATGCGGCCTCCCTTCGACATCCGCTCGACCAGTTCCGCGACGGACAGGTCCGCCGAGTCGTACAGCAGCCCGGCGGCGTACCCGGCGAACAGCGGGATCCCGCCGCAGAGGTCGACCAGGCGCGTGAAGGCCTCCGGTTCGGCGGTGCGCCGCTCGGGCCCGAGGACGTCGTCGAACAGGGCGGTGATCGCCTCGTCGGCCAACGGTCCGACCTGAACGGCGGCCGGTCGGCGCATGCCCAGGCCCCGTACGGGTTCGCGGCTGGTGGTGATCACGACGGTGCCGGGCAGGTCCGCCAGGAAGGGTTCTACCTGGGCGGCGGTGCGGACGTCGTCCAGCAGGATCACCACCGGCCTTCCCTCGGTGTGCTGACGGAAGCGGCTGAGCTTGCCCTCCAGGGTGTCGAACCCCGGTGCGTCGGTGTCCACGCCGACCGCGTGGAAGTACTCGTCGCACACCTGCTCCACGCCCCTGCCCCGCCCCGGTCCGGGGTCGCCGCCGCAGGCGACGGCCAGCTGGGCGTGGCCGAAGCGGTGCCGGTTCTGGATGATCCAGGTGAGGACGAGGGTGGTCTTGCCGACCGCCGGTCCGCCGACGACGCTCCACAGCCAGCCGCCCTCGCCGGACTCCGCGCGTTCGAGGAGGGTGTCGAGCAGGGCCAGTTCCTCGGTGCGGTTCTGGAAGACGCTGGTCTCCCGCTGCGGGAGGATCCGCACGGTTCTGACCTCGGGCTGGTGGATGCTGACCGCACCGCCCACCGAACCGATCTGGATCTGCGTGCCGTGGTTGTCGCCCTGGGAGGTGTTGCGTGTGCCACTCACAGCGCCCCATCCTGGCCGAGAACGGCGATTCCCACCAGCCCCACAGGTCGGGAGGGCCTGACCGACACCGGTCACGGTCCGTCTCGGCGCACCCCTTAACCTGTCACCCCCGGTGCCCCGATCGGGACCACCCCGACACGCCGGGCTGCGAAAGGCCGGTGGTCACCCCCGTGTCCGACTCCACGACCCGTGCGACGACGGCGCCGCTCGGCGGGCGCTTCTGGGCCTTCTGGTCCGCGTCGCTGGCCTCGAACCTGAGCGACGGCGTGGCGATGATCGCCGTGCCCTGGCTGGCCTCCTCGCTGGCCCCCGACAACGCGGCGCTGGTGGCGGCGGTGGCCACCGCCGGGCGGCTGCCCTGGCTCCTCCTGGCCCTGCCCGCGGGGGTCCTGGTAGACCGGCTGCCCCGGTTCACCCTCATGGTCTCCGCGAACTCCCTGCGGGTGCTGCTGTGGGCGCTGCTGGCCGCGGTGGTCTTCAGCGGGTGGGCGTCGGTCCCGCTGCTGGCGGCCTTCGCGTTCTGCTTCGGCGCCCTGGAGGTCTGTTACGACACAGCCGCCGAGACCACGGTGCCCGCACTGGTCCCCAGGGAGAACCTGGAACGCGCCAACGGGCACATCCGCTCCGGGGCGATCGTGGCACAGGAGTTCGCCGGGCGGCCGCTGGGCGGTTTCGTGCTGGCGCTGGGGCTGTTCGTGCCGTTCCTGTTCAACATCGCCGCTCTGCTGGTCTCGGTGGTGGCCCTGCTCAGGGTCCGATCGACCGCTCCCGCCCGGGGCAGTTCCCCCGAACTCGCTCCCGAGGCTCCGCCGAAGACACCCCGCGGGCTGCGCGGGGTGCGGGAGGACGTGGTCGAGGGCGTGAAGGCGCTGTGGAGCCAGCCGCTGCTGCGCGCGGTGGCGGTCATCGCGATTTTCGTCAACACCACCTACGCGACCATGCTCTCCACCCAGGTGCTGTTCGTCCGCGACACCCTGGGCCTGGGATCGGCCGGGTTCGGTCTGCTCATGGCCTTCGCCGCGGTCGGCGGGATCCTCGGCGGCCAGCTGGTCTCCCGGCTGCGCGCACTCCTGCCGCACGGCACCCTCCCCGTCTTCTGCCTGGCCGGGAGCAGCCTGCTGTACCTGGTGGTGGCGGTGTTCCCGCTCACTCCGGTGGTGGCGGGAGTGTACTTCCTCTCGGGCGGTCTGGTGCTGGGTTACGGGGTCGCGATGACCTCGATCCGCCAGCGCATCACCCCGGACCACCTGCTCGGCAGGGTGAACGCCGCCATGCGCACGGTCAGCTGGGGCATGAGCGCCGTGGGCATGGCGGCCGGCGGTGTCCTGGTGGCCTCGCTGGCTCCCGTTCTGGGCCAGACCGACGCGCTCCGCGTCCCCTACGCACTGGTGAGCGCGGTCGGTCTGGCCGTCGTGGTGTTCTTCGGTCGCGGGCTCGTCGGTCTGGTGCGGGAGCACGACGTCTGAGCCCTCACCGGTGTCCTCCCCCGGCACCGGAGCGGGCCGGGGCTCGCGGGACGGGGGAGGCAGCGGTGGTGCGGCAGGGAACAGCGCGGCCGGAAGCGGTGCGGCGGAGAACCGCGGGCCGGGGCAGGAGGGTCGCGCCCCGGTCCGGTCAGTTCCCCAGGGTGCGCAGCATCCCGTGGGCCTCGTCCATGCGGGCGGGGAACGACTCGGGGCTCTCGGCCAGGCGCATGGCGGTGAGTTCGCAGGCCATCGCGGCGTGGGAGGCCAGGACGGCGACGCTCTCCACCGCCCCCGCCTCGATGAGCGCTCCGGCCAGGCGGAGCGCCCGTTGTTGGCGGGTGAGCAGGTAACGGGATCTGAGGTCGATGCTCTCCCGAAGGAGCCGTACCAGGACCGCCGAGTGCGCCGGAGACAGGGCGGCGTAGGGCCGGGTGACGGTCGCCGCCTCGCGGAGCAGGGTGAGTGCCGCCCCGAGGTCGCTGCCCAGGGGCCGGTCCGCCTTGTCCAGCACGTAGGCGCACATGCGGTCGACCTCGGCGCTGTCGTCGGCGAACAGCACCTGTTGTTTGTCACCGAAGTACCGGAAGAAGGTGGTGCGGCCGACCTCGGCGCGTTCCGCGATGGCGGCGACCGTGACGTTGTCGAATCCGTGTTCTGCGAAGAGCTGGAAGGCTGCCGACACGATCGTGGCCCTCGCCTTACGGCGTTTGCGAGCGTGGAGCGTGTCCGGGGGGTGGTGCATGGGCGACCCTATCGAGTGGGAACTCGGTTCTTGTTGGTACGCGGGACCGTCCATTGGGACGGTGGTCCCGAAACGGACCGAGAGACCGAGCTAGCGGGAAGTCTTCCGGGCTGGAGGACGGGTTGTGGCCGGTATACCGAAACCTGGAGGAGTCTCGGCGCGAACACCGGTTGGCCCGGGAGTTTATTGCAAAGAGATCTGGTACTGACAACCGCCTTCCACTCACCGCTGACACCCTTGCTCGGAAAGGGTTCCCTCCACACGGAAGTTATCCCTCCCAGGGTCCCAGCATTTCCGAACGGCGTGAATTAACCACCCACGGCAAATCGTTCGGGTTCCTAACTATTCACTTACCGAGATGTCCGGAACCCCGCCCCCGAAGCCGCTCCCACCCCTCTCCCACTCTCCGGACACAGCCGACCGGGTGACCGCCCTCCTCATGTCGCACCCCTGTGCCACAGTGGAGACCTAACTCACACCCTGGGGTTTCTCATGGCATATCTCCTGGTCATCGGCACACGCAAGGGCCTGTTCACGGCCCGCAGCGAGGATCGGCGCGGGTGGGAGGTGACCGGTCCGCACCGGCTCGACGAGGCCAACGACGCCGGGATGAGTCCCGTCTACACCGTCGGGATCAACCCGCACACCCAGCGACTCCTCGCCGGGACGGAGAGCTGGCACTTCGGTCCGAGCGTCTGGCACAGCGACGACCTCGGCGCCACCTGGACCGAGCCCGGGGCCCCGCCGATCGCCTTCCCCGAGGACACCGGCGCCTCGCTCACCCGCGCCTGGCAGTTCGCCTTCGGCGCGGACCCGGACACCGTGTACGCCGGGGTGGAGCCGCACGCCCTGTTCCGCTCGGGCGACGGCGGGACCAGCTTCGAACTGGTCCGCGCACTGTGGGACCACCCGCACCGCACCGACTGGTTCCCCGGGGCCGGGGGCGCGGCGATCCACACCGTCCTGCCCGGCACGCTCGGCTCGGGTCGACGTTCCCCCGAGGCGATCACCGTGGCCATGTCCACCGGAGGTGTCTACCAGACCGAGGACGGCGGGGCCAGCTGGGCGCCAGCCAACCGCGGCATCGCGGCGGGGTTCCTCCCCGACGAGGAGCCCGAGTACGGCCAGTGCGTACACAAGGTCGCCGCCGCCTCGGACGGCTCGTTCTACGCCCAGAACCACCACGGGGTCTACCGCAGCGCCGATCCGGCCACCGACGGGTGGAGCCGGATCGAGGAGGGCCTGCCCACGGACTTCGGCTTCGCGGTGGTCGCCCACCCGCACCGCCCCGAGTCCGCGCTGAACTTCCCCGTGGTCAGCCAGGAGGTGCACTTCCCGCCGGGGTACCGGCTGAGCGCGTACCGCACCGACGACGGCGGCGGGTCCTGGCGGGCGGTCAACGAGGGCCTGCCCGAGGACCCGTACTTCGGGATCGTGCTGCGCGACGCCGCCTGTACCGACGGCGCGGACGTCCCCGGCTTCTACTTCGGCACCCGCTCCGGGGACGTCTACGCGGCCACCGACGACAGCGGACGCTGGGAGCCGGTGGCCGCGCACCTGCCCGACGTGCTGTGCGTCCGGGCCGCGGAGGTGTGAGATGCGGGTGACCGTACACCTGACCAGCGTGCTGCGGGCCGACGCCGACGGGGCCACCCACGTCCCGGTGGAGGTCGACGACGGCACCGCGCTACGCGGGGTGCTGGACGAGCTGGCCGCCCGCCACCCGGGGCTGGACCGCAGGATCCGGGACGAGCGGGGTCAGCTGCGCCGGTACGTGAACGTGTTCGTGGACCAGGACGAGTGCAGAGCCGTGGGCGGCCTGGACGCCGCGGTCCACGAGGGCGCGGACGTCCGTCTGCTGCCCTCTGTGGCCGGGGGCTGACCGGCGGACGCCCCACGGCACCAGCCGCGGGGCGTCCGGACACGGTCGGCTAGCCGATGCCGGTGTGCGCCTTCTCGGTCTCCTGGCCAGCACCGGTCCGACGGCGCAGGGGCAGCGGGCGGCGCCGGACGATACTGCGCCACACCCACTCCAACGGGCCCAGACGGAACGCGCCCATCCACCAGCGGGCGACCAGGATCATCACCGCGAAGTAGGCGGCGGCGAGCCCGTACTGCGCCAGCAGGGTGATCTCGCCCTCCAGCGGCTTCGTGCACAGGAACACGGCGGTGCTGAGCAGGTACACGGTAAGCGTCATCCGGCCCAGGGGCGCCAGGGTGCCCAGCACGCGGGAGGCGGCACGGCCGCGGCGGACCAGCCACCACACGAGCCCCAGGTAGAGCAGGGCACCGCCCAGACCGGCCAGTGAGGCGCCCAGTGACACCAGGGCGTGCGATCCCGGATCGACCACCGGCAGGCCGTCCGCGCCCAGCACCGGGATCCCCTCGGCGTCGAACTCCATCGGGAAGAGCCAGTCGGAACCGAACATGAGGACGAACCCGAGGGGCTTGATGAGCAGGCCCGCCCAGATCATCCGCACCGGGAGGCTGGTCGGCCCCTCGAAGTCCGGGGAGAGCTCGGGGCGGCGGGCCAGCCACACACCCAGGCAGAAGAAGGCCAGGGTCTGGGGCACCATCGCGACCAGGAACAGCAGTTCGTTCCCCTGGCCGACGAAGTACTCCAGGGCGGGGGCGGCGGCGAACAGCGCCACCGCCGACCAGAACGGGCGGGCCCGCGATCCGCCGAGCAGCAGCGGCAGCGCCGGGGCCAACAGCAGAGCGGACACCGAGTACAGGGTGAGGATGTCCCCGGAGAAGACCAGCAGGTGCGGCACTCCGAAGACCACGCCGAGGACCGCGTACCTCCAGAGCATGAGGACCATCGGGCGGCCCCCGCGCTTTTCCGCCGCCCGCCAGGCCAGGACCACTCCCACGCCCAGGAGCACCATGAGCATGGATCGGGCGTTGCCGGACATCAACAGGTTCAGGGCGGCGTCGACCACCGCCGTCAGGGTGGACTCCGTCCTCTCCCCTGCGCGCTCGGCGGCGAAGACGACGATCGGCGCGTTCATCATGACCACGCCGATCATCGCCAGGGCGCGGGCCACGTCGAGGAAGGCGACCCGACGTACGGGCACGGCCGCGCTCTCGGGCGGTTCGGCGGACTGGTCTGCGCCCGGCACGGGCGGATGCGGGGTCGTCTCTTGCATGGGGCCTCCTTGGCAACCTCCCCAGGATCGTCCGCGGCCCCCTTCCCGCACATCGCCCGAACAGCCGAGACGCCCGCGCCCCGGGGTACGACTTTCGGCCGACGCCGAGGCCGCGGGCACCGACTTTCGGCCCGTCACCGTGTACGCGTCGGCCGGTGCCGCGCACGGGTCCTCCCTTTGACCGATGTCCGCACGAGGGCCGGGCCCTAGCCTTGGCTCTATGTCACCGAGCTGGGTTCCCACCCGCCTGAACAGGCTTTTCGTCCCCGACGTCAACGGCTTTCCCGTGTGGGCCTACCTCACCGCGCTCGCCGTCACCCTGGTGATGCCGCTGCTGTGGACTCTCGACCTGGTCACCGTGCTGTCCGCGCGGGAGGTCGACGACTGGGTCGGGCCGCCGCACTCCCGCGTGGACTTCGCGTACACGCTCTCCGGAGCGGTCTGCGCCCTGGCCGCGGGGCTGGCGGTGTGGCCCCGCGTCGGCCCCTGGGCGACCCTGGCCGCCGGTTCGTCGGCCCCCTTGTCGGTGTTGGCGGTCTCGGCACTGCTGTGGCCCGCGCCCAAGGGGATGTTCGGCTACCCGCTCGGCGTGGCCGAGGTCTTCGGCATGCTGGTGCTGCTCGCCCTCACCGCCCTGCGCTGCAGGCCCTGGCAGGTCGCCCTGGTGTCGGTGCTGTGCGCCCTGGCCGCCTACTCGGACTACCTCCGCGACCCGTTCGGCCCCGACCCCACCTCCGCCCTGCTGATGGTCGCGGTGGGGCTCGCTCCCGGGTTGTACCTGCGCTGGCGTCAGGCGGAGCGCCGAGCACACGTGGAGCGGGTCCGCGCCGAGGAGCGGCTGGCCATCGCCCGCGACCTGCACGACGTGGTGGCCCACGAGGTGACCGGGATCGTGGTGCAGGCCCAGGCCCTGCGGCACGTGGCCGAACGGGACCCGGAGGC
Source organism: Nocardiopsis exhalans (assembly GCF_024134545.1). Classification (GTDB taxonomy): domain Bacteria; phylum Actinomycetota; class Actinomycetes; order Streptosporangiales; family Streptosporangiaceae; genus Nocardiopsis; species Nocardiopsis exhalans. Next base: position 862,998 of record NZ_CP099837.1, on the reverse strand, counting down.
CGTCCGGGCGGTACTGCCGGAAATCGAGGCGGCCGGGGCACGGGCTCTGGAGTCCATGCGCGGCATGGTCTCCCGGCTGCGCGAACCCGGGGAGGCCCCGCTGACCGCGGAGCCGTCGGAGGTGCTGACGGCCCTGGCCGCCCCGGCCTCACACGGACGCCCGGAGGTATCGGTGCACGTGAGCGGGCCGGTACGGGAACTGCCCGCGGAGGTGGGCACGGCGGTACTGCGGATCGCTCAGGAGTCTGTCACCAATGCGCTGCGATACGCCCGGGGCGCCAGCCGGGTGAGCGTGGTCGTGTGCGCCGACAGCGAGGGGGTGCGGCTGCGGGTGCGTGACGACGGGTGGGGCGGCGCCGGACGCGGCGCGGGGGGAACGGTCGGCGGCGGCCACGGCCTGGTCGGCATGGCCGAGCGGGCTCGGATCCTCGGCGGTGACCTGTCCGCCGGACCGAACGGAATCGGGCAGGGTTGGACCGTGCGGGCGACGATCCCCGCACCGCGCGACCAGGGGAACGGACAGAAGTGACGATTCGGGTAATGCTCGCCGACGACCAGCAGATGGTCCGCACGGGTTTTCGCTACATGCTCGACGCCGAGGAGGGGATCTCGGTGGTCGGGGAGGCCGGTGATGGGATCGAGGCGGTCCGGCTCGCTGGGGAACTGCGCCCGGACGTGGTCCTCATGGACATCCGGATGCCCGGCATCGACGGTCTGGAGGCGACCCGGAGGCTGGCCGGACCGGGGGTGGCGGACCCGCTCAGGGTGGTGGTGGTGACCACCTTCGACCTGGACGAGTACGTGCACGCGGCGCTGACCGGCGGCGCGGTCGGGTTCCTGCTCAAGGACGCGGGACCGGCACTGCTGATCGAGGCGGTGCGGGCCGCCGCCCGGGGTGACGCGATGGTCTCGCCGCAGATCACGGTGCGTCTGCTCAAGCACTTCGCGGCTTCCCAGGCACCCCGGCGGGACCACGGCCAGAGCGGACTGACCGCGCGTGAACTGGACATCGTGCGGACGGTCGCGCGCGGGCTCACCAACACGGAGGTGGCCTCGGAGTTGTATGTCACGATCAGCACGGTCAAGACGCACCTGGCCCGGGTCCAGGAGAAACTGGGCGCCCGCAACCGGGTGGAGGTCGCAGCCTGGGCCTACCGGAGCGGACTCATGGAGTGAGTCGCCGGACGCCTCGCCGCCGCTCAGCTCCCCGGGGCCTCCCGCTTGACGAAAAAGTGAGCGGGTTCTGACCCTTATCGCCCGTGTCGCCTGAGTACACACCCATGTCCCGAGCGTGATGATCGGTGGGGAAATGGGTGCAGACGACATGACTGCGAGGGATGACCTATGGCCACCATGCGCGCGGCTCGGCTGAACATCACCGACCGGACCCTCGAGGTCACCGACGTGCCCAGGCCCGTGCCGGGCCGGGGGCAGGTCCTGGTCCGGGTCCGGGCCGCCGGGGTGTGCCTGTCCGACGTCCACCTCATCGACGGCGCCCTGAGCCCGCTCCACCTCGAGGGCGACACCGTCACCCTGGGGCACGAGGTGTCCGGGGTGGTCGAGGAGTTGGGCCCGGAGGTGCTGGACGTCAGGGCCGGCGACCGGGTGGCTCTCCAGGCCGGTGAGCACGACCGGCACGGGCGCGTCCTCACCCGGGGCGTGGACTACGACGGCGGCTGGGCCGAGTACGCGCTGGCCGGTGAGGACACGCTCGTCCCGATCCCGGACGAGCTGTCCTTCGAGCAGGCCGCGATCATCCCCGACGCCGTCTCCACGCCCTGGGCCGCCGTGACCGCCACCGGTGACGTACGCCCGGCCGAGGCCGTCGCGGTGTGGGGCGTGGGCGGTCTGGGCGCGCACGCCGTCCAGCTGCTGCGACTGGCGGGCGCCGCCCCGATCATCGCCGCCGACCCCGACGAGCACGCCCGGGCACGCGCTCTGGAGTTCGGTGCGGACGTCGCCCTGGACTCCACCGCGGCGGACTTCCTCACCCGGATCGGTCAGCTGACCCACGGCCGCGGCCTCGACGCGGCCTTCGACTTCGCCGGGGTCCCCGTCGTGCGCGAGCAGGCGGTCCAGGTACTCGGCGAGCACGGCCGCCTGGTGCTGGTCGGCCTGACCGACAAGCCGCTGGAGGTCAGGGACGGCACCCGGTTCAGCTACCTGCGCCAGCAGATCCTCGGCCACTACGGTTCGGAGGCCGAGCACGTGGTCCAGCTGGTGGATCTGGTGCGGGCGGGCCGGCTGGAGTTCAGCCGCTCGATCAGCGGCACGTTCTCCCTGGAGGAGGCGCCCAAGGCCGTGGAGCAGCTGGAGCAGCGGATCGGCTCACCGGTCCGCCTGGTCCTCCAGCCCTGACCGCCCTGACCCAAACCGCACAGCCCTCGGACTGCTACCAGTTCGAGGGCTTGTAGTTCCTGAGATTGTTGTTCGCCAAAAACCCACCCTTGCGTGTGCACATTGTGCGTACAATCCGGGGTATGGCTACCAGCATGAAGTCAGAGAGAATCCACCTGAGAGTCAACGACCAGCAGAAGGCCCTGCTCGAGGCCGCGAGCGCCGCCTCGGGGGACACGGTCTCGGCCTTCGTCCTCGGTGCGGCCACCGAAGCGGCGGCAAACGCGCTGGCGGATCGACGGGTCTTCATGTTGGACGAACAGGGGTGGGCGGCCTTCGACTCGGCCCTGGAACGCCCCGCACGCGACATCCCCGGATTGCGAAAGCTCCTGACCGAACCCACGGTGCTCGATGAGAACAGCTCTCAGCATCATGAGGACGACACGTGAAGCCGAGGTTCGGGCCGGTCGAGCCGCTCACCGCGCATCACAAGACGGCCGACTTCGACTGCGGATCACACGCCCAATCCGACTGGTTGGCCGACCATGCGCTTCAGGCGCACCGCTCGGGTGGATCGCGCGTGTACGTCGTGTGTGACGAAGACCCGGATTCGGATCGCCCGGTAGTCGGCTACTACGCTCTGGCCGCTGGGAGCATCGTTCCCTCTGCGGCTCCCAGTCGGCTCCTGCGCGGTGCCGGCAGGTACCGCCAACCCGTTGTCATCCTGACCCGGCTGGGAGTCGACACCCGCGTCCAGGGGATCGGACTCGGCAAAGCACTCGTCGTCGATGCGCTGCGCCGGGTCGCGGTGGCTTCCGAAACGATCGGTGTCCGGGCTCTCCTCATCCACTGCGAGAGCGAATCAGCACGACAGTTCTACCTCGGCCTCACCCAGTTCGAGCGGAGCCCGAGCGATCCGATGCATCTCGTACTGCTGATGAAGGATCTGCGCCACGCGCTCACGTGATCCGTAGACCCACCCGGAACTCGGACTCTCTACCAGTTCGAGGGCTTGTAGTCCTTGAGGAAGATGCCGTGCAGGTCATCGCCGAGCTCTCCGCGGACGATGGGGTCGTACACGCGGGCGGCCCCGTCCTCCAGGTCCAGCGGGGCGTGGAACCCGGCCGCGGCGATCCGTTCCTTGTCCGGGTGCGGCCGCTCGTCGGTGATCCAGCCGGTGTCCACGGCGGTCATGAGGATGCCGTCGCTCTCCAGCATCTCCTCGGCGCTGGTCCGGGTGAGCATGTTCAGCGAGGCCTTGGCCATGTTGGTGTGCGGGTGGCCGGGGCCCTTGTACCCGCGGCCGAACACCCCTTCCATGGCGGACACGTTGACGATGTAGGTGCGCCGCGCGGGCGAGGCGGCCATCGACGGTCGCAGCCGGTCCACCAGCAGGAAGGGCGCGCTCACGTTGCACAGCTGCACTTCCAGCATCTCGACCGGATCGATCGCGCCGATCCGCTGGGTCCAGCTGTTGACCGGCGCCAGGTCCGGCAGCAGGCCGCCCGCGTCGATCGCCCCGCCGTCGCGGATCCGGTCCGGGTGCGCCGCGCCGGTGGTCAGCGCCAGCGAGGTGAGCATCTCGGGGGTCAGCGTGTGCGGCGCGGCCTTGGCGACCTCGGCCTCGGGGGCGCCCTCCAGCTCGCGGGGGCGGACCCCGCCGAGCACCAGCGGTTCAGGCAGGCCCTCCCCTGTCAGCGGCTGGGCCTCGGCCGCGATCAGCGGGGCGTAGGAGCCCGGTGAGCGGCGGACGGTCTGTGCGGCGTTGTTGATGAGGATGTCCAGCGGCCCCTGCTCGGCGACCGAGTCGGCCAGGCGCACCACCTGGCCGGGGTCGCGCAGGTCGATGCCGACCACGCTCAGGCGGTGGATCCACTGGTCGCTGTCGGGCATCGCGGCGAAGCGGCGCACGGCGTCGTTGGGGAAGCGCGTCGTGATCGTGGTGTGGGCACCGTCGCGCAACAGCCGCAGCGCGATGTACATGCCGATCTTGGCGCGGCCGCCGGTGAGCAGGGCCCGGCGCCCGCTCAGGTCGGTGCGGGCCTCGCGGCGCTGCCGGTTGAAGACCGCGCACTCCGGGCAGAGCTGGTGGTAGAAGGCGTCGACCTCCTGGTACTTCTGCTTGCAGACGTAGCAGGGGCGGGCCTTGCGCAGGACCCCGGCGATCTTCCTGGTTTCGGGCTGTCCGGCTTCCGGCTCTCCGGTCTCCGCGTCCGGGGTCTCGTCCGCGCCCTCGCCCAGGGCCCGGCTGGTCAGGGCGCGGCCGTTGGTCTCGTCGTCGATCCGGCCCGGCGCGGCCGTGGCGGTGGCCGCGAACACGGCCTCGTCGTGGTTCTTGCGGGCGGCGTGGCGCTCCTTGCGCCGCCGCTCCTTCAGGGCCTTGAACAGCCGGGCGGTGGCCCGCTGGAGGGTCATGGAGTCGTCGTGGTCGCCGGGCAGCTCCTCCGCCTCGGCCAGCACCTCCAGGCACACCCGAAGCCTGTCCGGGTCGATACTGTCGACCGTCGTCCGCGTCACCGTTTCCGTCACCACTGCACCCCGCCGCTGTTCCGATGGCCGCCTTGCCGGGCCATCAGGAACCTTATGCGCAAACCGGCACCGGACGGTCGGGATCTCCCCCACACTGCCCGGTGCGAAGCGGTGCGCGGGACGGGCCACCATGGGAGTGGACAGTCGCGGGGAACAGTAGAGAGAGCCGGTGGAGAGAGTCGATGCCTGAGTTCGTGGTCCTGTTGGACGAGGAGCACCAGCGGGTGGGGGTGGCCGACAAGGCCACCGTGCACACCGAGGGCACCCCGCTGCACCTGGCCTTCTCCTGTTATGTCGTGGGCCCGGACGGCCGGGTCCTGCTCACCCGCCGCGCCCTGGGCAAGACCACCTGGCCCGGGGTGTGGACCAACAGCTGCTGCGGCCACCCCGCCCCGGAGGAGACCATGACCGAGGCGGTGCGCCGCCGGGTCCGCCAGGAGCTGGGCATCGAACTGACCGAGGTCACCGAAGCGCTCCCGGACTTCCGCTACCGGGCGGTGTCGGCCGAGGGGATCGTGGAGAACGAGTTCTGCCCGGTGTTCTGGGCCCGGACCGAGGACACCCCCTCCCCCGACGCGAACGAGGTCGCTGAGTTCACCTGGGCGCCCTGGCCGGACGTGGTCATGCTCGCCGAACGGACACCCTGGGTGATCAGCCCCTGGGCCGCAGAACAGATTCCGCAGCTCAACGACGCGCGCTGACCCGGTCGGGGCCGCCCTTCCGGTTTGTCGGAAAACCCCGAAGGCCACCACGAATCACTTGCGCACCATAGAGTCGTGCTATGTCCAACACACCCCCCGGCCATGGTTGGCACTACGGTGAGCCCGACCCCCAGCAGCCGCACTACGGTCACGCGGAGCGACCGCTTCCTCCCTATCCCCGGCAGCCCGGCTACCCGGGCGCGCCGTACGGCCAGGGAGGCTCGTACCACGCCGGGCCCGACAGTCGTTCCCCCTACGGTCCGGATGATCCGTACGACCGTCAGGGCCCGTATGACCGTCGGAATCCGCACCACTCGTATGACCCGCACGGCCACCAGGCCCCGCACCACCCACAGGGCCCGGCACCCGCGCAGAGCGAGACCAATCCCGGCGGCCGCGCGTTCCTGCTCCTGATCCTGCTCAGCTGCGGTGCCCTCGCCCCCTTCGTCTACGGCTACACGGCACTGCGCCACTGGTCCCGTGCGGCGGGCATCTGCGCCCTGATCACCGTGCCGTTCGTCGTCGTCATCGTCGCGAGCGGGGAAGACAGCACTCTCGGCACGGTTGCCGGCGGCATCTACGTCGTCTTCGTCGTCCTCGCCACGGCCTACCTCTACCACGACATCTACGGGGTGAACTCCGACCGCAACAAGGGGCTGCGCGGCGAACCGGTCACGGCCGCGCCCGGCGGCCCGGCTCCCTCCTCAGGGGAGGGTGCCCGCAAGGTCAGCAGCAACGCTGAGCTCAGGGCGATGGCGGCCGACCGCGCCCAGCGCAGGAAGGAGTCCCGGAAACTGGCCGAGGAGGACCCCGCGCTCGCACGTGAACTGGGTGTGGGCCGACCCGACCTGCACACCGGCTACGACGACGGCGGCCTGGTGGACCTCAACCGGGCCCCCGCCCAGGTGATCGCCGGGCTCCCCGGCCTGACTTCCGAGGACGCGCAGGCCCTGATCACGGCCCGTTCGTCCGCGCCGTTCATCTCGCTGCCCGACGCGCTGATCCGCACTGGCCTCCCGGCGCACCTGGAGGACGAGATCTCCGACTACGTGGTCTTCTGAGCGCGGCTGCGGGGTAGGTAGACCGCGGCACCCCTCAGGAGTTGGAGCGCACCCCATGCCCCCTCGCACGCACGTCCCCGTCCGTCCCGCGGCCCTGGTCTTCGACGCCCTGGACACCCTCTTCCCGCTCGGCCCGCTGGAGTGGCGCTTCCGGGAGGCCGGGATCCCGCGGGTGCTGATGACCCGGTGGCGCGACCACCTGCTGCGGGACGCGTTCGCGCTGTCCCTGCTGAACCGGGCCCGTACCTTCGAGGACGTCGCCCGGGGTTCCCTGCGGGACATCACCGGGAACCAGATCGCCCCGGCGGCGGAGGACACCATCCTCGACGGGCTCACCCGCCTCGAACCACGCCGCGAAGCCGCTCGGGCCCTGGCGGCCGCGCATGAGCGGGGTTTGCGGACGGCGGTACTCGGTCAGGGGGACGGGGAACAGGTACGCCTGCTGTTGGAGCGCTCCGCGCTCCCGCTGGAAATCCTCACCGGGGGTGACCGGCCCGGGGCGTGGAAACCGGCCCGCGAGCCCTATCTGGCGGCGGCGCGCGCCCTGGATGTGGCCCCGGAGCGGTTGGGTCTGATCACCGCGCACGGCTGGGACGCGGCGGGCGGCCGCGCGGCCGGACTGGTCACGGGGTGGTCGGCGCACGTGGAGGGACGCTTCCCGTCGGTCTTCACCGGCCCCGATGTCGAGGGCCGGGACCTGGCCGAGACCGTGGACCGGCTCCTCGCTTTGCCCGAGCCCTAGTCTTCCCAGGTGCGGTCGTATTCGGGGTGGCCCCGGTAGACGGCGGCCAGGTACTTCACCGCGAGTCGCCAGGCCAGCAGTTCGGACCAGGGGTCGCCCTTGACCTTCACCGCCTGGGCGGAGGTCTCGATGATGCTCATGCTGGCGGTGTGCGCCTCGGTGTAGCCGCGGACGATCTTGCGTTTGGCCGTCACCTCGGCCAGTGCGCGCTCCCGGCCGCGTGAGCCCACGGGGACGGCCTTGGACGCACGTTCGTCCTCATCCAAACGCGCGTTCAGGAACTCGACGATGGTCAACGGACGACTCCTCTTCTGTCCCCCCAATGCCCTACATAAGGTTCAGTATCTGCCATTTGCCCCGCTTGGGCCACCCGGAAGCCCTCGCTGATCCGGGCGAATGCGGCACCGCGTTCACAGCCGTCACACCGGGTACACGCGACCCCTGCAGTGTTCCGGCGGTGCCCCGTCTGTGTTCTCCCACTGGCGCAGCCGCCCTAGTCGCAGCCCTCGAACTGCGGGACGGTCCGGACCACCTCCAGGTCGGTCTCGCCGAACCACTCCTCCAGCAGGTCCACCGCGGTCCCGTCCTGGTACATCTCGCTGACCGCCTTGTTCACCGCCTCGCAGGCCGCCACGTCGCCGTGCGGCAGACCCACGCCGTACTTCTCGTCGGTGAACGGGTTGTTCACGAAGCGGAACGAGTCCGGGTCCTCGGCCAGGAACCCGGCGAGGATCAGGTTGTCCGTGGACACCGCGTCCACCGACCCCTCGCTCAGCCTTTCGATGCAGACGCTGTAGGTCTCCGCCTCCTGGAGCTCGAGCACGTCGATGCCCAGGCCGTCGGTGATCCGGAAGGCCGAGTTGGAGCCCGCGCCCTGACAGACGCTGCGCCCCTCCAGGTCGCGCACCCCGTCCACCGCGTCCTCCTCCGCGCGCACCAGGATGTCCTGCTTGGCCACGTAGTACGGGCCGCCGAAGGTCACCTCGGTCTTACGGCCGGGGGTGATGGAGTAGGTCGCCACCACCATGTCCACCTCCCCGCTGACCAGCTTCTCCTCGCGCTCGGCCGAGGTGATGCCCACCAGCTCCACCTCCTCGATCCCGAGGTGGGCGGCGATGTAATGGGCCACGTCCACGTCGAACCCGACCAGCTCGCCGTTCACGTCCAGGCCCAGTCCGGGCTGGTCGTCCTTGACCCCGATCGTCAGCGAGTCCGCGTCGACCAGGGACTCCTCCCGCTCCGCCGAGCAGGCGGGCAGCAGAATCACCGCCACGGCGCCCAGGGCTGCCGCGGCCGCGCCACGACGGTGTCGAAACCACATCGGCCTGTTCCTTGTCTCTCGGGGGTCAGAGTCCGTCGGGGTCAGCGGTACTCGGCGAGGCGGGGCCGGACCCCGACCACCACCAGCGCGAGCAGGGCGAGGGCGCCGACCGGCAGCCCCCAGGTCCAGGGGGACAGCGCGGCGTCACCGCGTTCGATCCCGGCGGTGAACTCCTCCTGGTGCAGCTCGATCAGCCCGCCCAGCGCTTCGGTGTAGGCGGGGAAGAGCCCGTCCTCGGCGTGCGCCACCCCCATCCGAATGTCGATCGCCGCTGCGAGGTCCTCCTCCTCGGCGGCCTCGCGCATCAGCTGGTCCTCCTCCTGGAGGGCGGCGTAGGCGGTGAGCACCTCGGCGAGGGCGTCCTCCTGACCGGGCAGCAGCGAGTCCTGGGCGCTCTGCCCCAGGTAGCCGAGCGTGCCCGGATCGTCGGGGTCCGCGCCGTCCGAACCGGGCAGGTTCGGGTAGGCACCCGGGATCTCACCGATCGCCTCGTAGTAGTCCGTCAGGGTGCTGGCCGGGCGGAACAACACCTGCTGCGCCCGCTCCAGGTACACCTGCTGGTAGTTGTCGGCGAAGTCGCCGTCCGCGAGGTAGCGGCTCTGGTCGGCCTGCATGTCGGTGGCGATCGCACCGGCCCGGGCCAGCGCCATGGCGGCATCCAGCCCTTCGTCCTTGGCGTCGCTCTGGTGGGCCCCGCTGCTGTTGAGGGCCATGATGACGCCGAGGGTGAGGACCACGGTCCCGGCCGTGGCGGCCAGGAGCGGGGCGTTGAACCGGCGGCGGAACCGCACCCGCAGGTACAGCTGGAGGCCGATGAGCGCGGCCACGGTCGCCACACCCACCACACCGACCCACACGAGCCCGAGCGCCACCGTGGACTGCCCCTCCTCGTGGTTGGCCCGCACGATCGCCGAGGAGTCCAGTCCCAGGTTGAACGCCTTGGGTAGCAGCTCGGTGTGCATCAGCTGGGTGGCCTCCCGGTACGCCTCGAGGGCGTCGGGGTCCACCTCCCCCGGAGCGGCCTGGGCCTCGTCGTTGAGCAGACGCGCCTCGCTGACCTTCTGGTCGTAGACGCCCATACCGTCCAGGACAGCCTGGACGTTGAGCTCCTCGACGGTGTCGCCCTCGGTGAGGGAGGCCGCCTGGAGCAGGGCCGCGTTGGCCTGGGCCCGGCTGGTGTCGTACCGCTCCAGGGCCGCCTCGCGTCCCGACCCGAGATCGTGGTCGGTACCCATGAGCAGCACGTCCGCGACGCCGGCGTCCATGTCGGCCAGGGCCAGGTACAGCTCGGTGGTGGCCATGGCCTGCGGCCCGGCGTCGCGACCCAGGACGGTGAGTCCGTCACGGGCCTGGTTCAGCGTGACCGTCGCGGAGCCGAACAGAGCCGCGATGGTCAGCACGCACAGGAGCGTCAGCGCCCACACCCGGGTGGGCGTGGTCCGCATCGAGGCGCGTGCCCGCGGCCACCAGGAACGGAGGTACCGCCCGCCGGTGGAGCCGCCGGCGGGGTTACTCGTGGCGCCGCCCTCCGGCCGTGCCGGGCCGGAACCGTGAGGTCCGGTGGGCGGCAGTGGCAGAGAGGGGGCGCCCGGTTCGGGCCGCCTGGCCACCTGGTCGGGGTTGGGGGGCATCAACGGGGTTCACCCCTTCTGGAGGATGATGACGGTCCATGCACCGACGTAGATCCTGTCGCTGTCATTCAGGGGAACCTCCACGTGGTGGGCGATGGGGTTGGCCGTCCCGTTGATCGTGGTCCCGTTGGTCGACCCGGGGTCGACCAACGACCACGTGTCGCCCGGGCGGGAGAGCAGGACCGCGTGGATGTGGGAGATCGCGGGATCTCCCCCGGGGCCGCCCAGGTCGATCTCCGGGGTGAACCCCTTGGACCTGCTTCGTCGTCCGATGTGCACCCGCTCGCCCTGGAGGGTCACCCGGCGCTGCTGGCCTCCTGCGGGGAAGCTGATCTGCGTCGGGTCGAGCATCCCCTGGTCGACCATGTACTGGTAGTAGGCGGGGTCGGCCGCCACGACCGCACGCCAGCGCACCCCGATCGGCGCGCTGCCGGGCGCGGAGACGCGCCGCTGGTGGCTGCCCGACTGGGAGGCGAAGTCGTATCCGCACTCCTCGCAGAAGCGGCCCGCTCTGGACGTGCCGCACTCCGGGCACGGCCCTCCCCGGGTCGCCGGTCTGGGTCTGGGCGGTGTCTGGTCGGGGGCGGGGCGCTGTGCCGGTGGCCGCGCCGACGGTTGCTGTTGGTGCTGCGGATGCTGCGGGTATTGATGGTGCTGCGACTGCTGGTGTTGCGGATGCTGCTGGTGTTGCTGATGATGCGGGTGCTGCTGCGCGGGTCGGTGGCCAGGAGGCGGCACGGACAGCGCCTGGAGGCGCAGCCCGCAGATGTCGCAGAAGTCGGTGGCCGTGGAGTGGTGCCCTGAAGGGCAACTCGGCATGGGTCCCTCCTACCCGGGTCCGGGGGCACCGCCGGTTCCCGGTCCGCTCTGGCGGGGACGGGTCCGTACGGTCCGGGTCGAGTTGGTGTCGAGGGTCATCTCGTCGACCTTGTCGACGCTGGGCTTGAGCCGGACCGTTCCGGTGACCGCGTCGACGACGTCGACGACGCGGTCGAGGAGTCTCGCGGTCTCCTCGTTCCCCGACTCGTTGGCGAGCGCGACGGCCCGACCCAGCCTGGTGGTGGCGGTCGCTTCGTCTCCCTCGCGACGGGCGGCGAGCCCGTCCTGAATCGCCTGGGCCAGTTCGACCTGACCCGTGTAGTGGGCCACCCGGGGGTTGATCTCGGTGGCCCTGACCTCGTCCGACGTCCACTCGGCGAGGATGTTTCCGGAGGCGAGGACCTGGTCCGGGGCCCCGCCCTCGCCGGGCACCACCACTCTGACCCAGCCCGCGCGCAACTGGCGGCCGGGATCGCCCGGCGGTACCTCCACGCACACGTGGTAGTCGCGGCTCTCCGTACCCCAGGAACCGGTGGGGTAGTCCCCGGCCTGGGCGACCCGTTCGACCGCGCGTCCGCTGAGGTCCTGGACGGTGGGCGCCACCTGTTTCACGTAGCGCACCACCGCGTGTTGGGGCGTCCACAGGCGCAGTGCCACATCGGCCACCGCCTTGCCCATGGAGGCCTGGGCCATCGCCCGGAAGTCCGCCTCCAGGTCGGCGGGGTCGGCGATGATACCCGGCCCGCCGCCGAGCAGGGCGGCGTCGATCCGGCGCAGCTCCGCCACCTTCCAGTCGGTACCCACCCCGCGGCAGTCGCAGACGAACCGTCCGGCGAGCCGCTGGAGCACCCCCTCGAAGACGTCGGACATCTCGTTGTTCTGGCCGTCGGTGAGCAGGATGGCGTGCTTGATGCCGTCGTCGACGGTGTCGAACAGCGCCGCGGCCTTGAGCAGCCAGCTGCCCATACGGGTGCCGCCGTCGGCGCGCAGCTTGCCCACCGCGTCCAGCGCGGCCGCCCGGGTCGAGGCGTCGACCTCCACCAGGCGGGCGGTCTCGGGGAAGATCATCTCCGCCTCGCGGTGCCCGGCGACCACCGCGAAGCGGACGCCGTCGCGCAGGGTCTCGATGGCCGCGCGCGCCGCCTGCTTGGCCGCGTTGATCTTCTCGCCGTACATGGAGCCGGAGGTGTCGACGATGATCACCTCCGCGGCGCGCACCGCCGAACCCACCAGCACCGGGCTGTTCGAGGTCACGCTCACCACGGCGTGCACCTCGGTACCACCGATGGGCAGGAAGGGGTTCTGGTCGATCTCGACGCGGAACTCGGGCTCGCCGGAGCGGTCAGAGCTGTGCGGCACGGGAACCCCCTTGTTCGGTGGGTACGGGAATGACGACGACGGTGATGTTGTCCTTGCCGCCCGCTCTCAGGGCGAGGCTGACGTAGGTGCGGGCCCCCTCCAGCGGGGCGGCGGTGGCCCCCGGTACCGCATCGGTCAGGTCCTGGGCCTGCGGGTAGTAGTTCCAGAGGCCGTCGCTGCACAGCAGGATGGCACCGGGACCGGTGGGGGTGACCGTCGAGACGTGCGCGTCGATCTCTCCCGAGTCCGCGCCCATCCAGGCGATGAGCGCGTGGGCGTTGGCCGAGCGCATCGCCTCCTCGCGGGAGAGCGCACCCATCTGCACCATCGCCTCGCTCCAGGAGTCGTCCCTGGTGAGCAGGGTCGAGGCGCTGGAGGCGGGGCCGCCGGAGATCCAATAGGCGCGGCTGTCCCCGACCCAGCCGACGGTGACCGCGCCGGTGGCGGGGTCCACCACCGCGGACACGAAGGTGCAGGCCGGGGCGGAGCTGGGTGAGTCGGCGATGGCGGCGACCGCCTGGGCGGCGCGGGTCATCGCAGCCCCGGTGGCCTCGCGGGGGTCGGCCCCCTGGCGCATCTGTTCGGCGAGCACGGTCGCCCCGGTCTCGGCGGTGACCCGGGAGGCCTCGTCGGAGCGGGGCGAGCTGGAAACCCCGTCGCAGACGACCGCCACGACGGTCCCCGCGGCCCGGAGCGCGTCGTCCTCGATGACCCGGATGGCCATCGCGTCCTCGTTGCGCTTGTGCCGCAGGCCCCGGTCGCTGACCCCGAAGGCCCGTCCGGCGCGGACCTCGACGTGGTCGCGTCCAGTGGGTTGGAGGAAACCGCACTTCTCGCAGTACCCGTCCACGACCCGTCCCGGGCACCACACGCACAGTTCGGGGTTGTCCACGGCGACCGGGTTGCTTCCCACGGCGGGCGGCGGCCACTCGGGGACGACCTCCGCCGCCGGGGGCGCTCCGGCCGGTTCGGGCCCGGGTGCGGGGGGCGCCGGGTTCCGGTAGATGGGTTGGGTGATCTGGAGGTCGACCGCCTCCCAGTCCGAGAGCTCCTCGTCGGGGTCCCCGGCACCGTCAGCGTCCTCGTCGCCCTGGCCACCGCCCTCGATCCGCTCGTCGCGTACGGCTCCGTTCAGGCTGACCTGGGGCGCGGTCGGGGCGCCGTCGGCGGGGATCAGGCCGGGGCGCTCCACCACCATCGTCTCCGCCTCGGAGGCCGAGGCCTCGGACATGCTCGGCTGGGGGGTGGTGGGCACGCGGTCGGGTTGACCGCTCTCCTCCGTCCGCGCCGACGGGGCCTTCGGGAGGGTCTGACCGCACCCCTCACAGAAGGCGTCCTCCGCTGACACCGTGTCGGCGCAGGTAGGGCAGGTCCGCACCTTTGTCATCGCCGTTCCTTCGATCCTCACAGGAGTGTCACCGGGCGTAGGGAGTTCGCCTTGTCGATGAGCTCGTAGCGCTCCGAGGTCCGGCTGGCCCGGTGTGCCAGGGACCGGTAGCGGCGCTCCAGGTTGGCGCGGACGCCCTCCTCGGTGAGGTCACCGTCCAGGAGTCGCTGACCGGCCGGGGCGCTGCCGCCCGACCGGAGCCAGGTCAGGGCGGACTCGAGGACCCGGGCGGCCAACCGGTCGGCGGACTCGCTGTCCAGGCCGATCCGGCCGAGCCGTTCACCGGCGCGCACGTAGTCGGCGCTGTCGGTGGCGCCGGTGGCGAGCGCGGCGATCAGTGCGGTCTGGGCGTGGATGTACAGGCTCGACAGCTCGGGGACGGTGTCCAGGACCTGGATGGCGGAGGCCCGGTCACCCTGGGCCACTCTGATCCGGGCCAGTCCGAAGGCCGCGCTCACGTAGGAGTGGTCGGTGGACCACACCGTGGCGTACTGGCGGGCGGCCGTCTCCAGGTCTCCGGTGCGTTCGCAGGCCAGGGCCAGGCCGAGCTTGGGCGCCACCTCCCCGGGGAGGTGGTTGTAGAGCTCGTCGAAGTGGTTCCGGGCCTCCTGGAAGCTGCCCGTGCTGAGTTCGGCCACGGCGAGGTACCACATGGTCCGCCAGTCGCCGGGGACGGCCGAGCTGAACTGTTGGAGGGCGTCCAGGGCCTCGTTGTGCTGGCCGACCGTGATCAGCGCCCGGGCGAGCATCAGCAGGGTCTCGGGGGTGGGCGCCTGGGCCGCGCGCAGGGTCGGGATGAGCTCGGCCGGGGGCATGCCCGCGAAGCTGCGCAGGAGTTGGGCGGCCGGGTCGACCGGGTCGATGAGCGGGGCGGGCAGCAGCCCGGCGGCCTCGGTGGGCGAGGGCGGGCTGAGCATGCGGTCGGCGTTGTGCGCGCCCACGTCGGAGCCGCTGGTGAAGGTCTCCCCGCCGAAGAGCGCGGAGGCCGCCGGGTGCGGGGTGCCCTCGATCTCGGAGAGGACCTCGCGGAGCACCCCGGTGAGCTGGTCGGCCATGTCCCCGGCGTCGTGGAAACGCGACTCGGGTTCGATGTTGGTGGCCCGGCGCAGGAAGCGGTCGTAGGACTCGTACCGCTGGAGCAGCGGCACCTCGTTCCGGGGCGGGATGCTGTGCGGGTGCTGGCGCATGAAGCTGAAGTGGAAGCTGAGCACCGCCAGGGCGCGGCCGACGGAGTAGAGGTCGGCGCTGATCGTGGGACCCGGCCCCCGGAGCTCGTCCTCGGGCACCCGGTAGCCGGGGGTCGTGTAGACGGGGCTGAGCGTGTCGTCCATGCGCCGGACGCCGCCGAGGTCGATGAGCTTGATCAGCTCCTCGCTCTGGATGACGTTGTCCGGCTTGAAGTCGCAGTAGAGCAGACCCTTGGAGTGCAGGTAGCCGAGGGCGCGCAGGCACTCCAGGCCGTAGGCGATCACCTGCTCGACGGGGAGGACCTCCTCCCCGGAGCCGTCCTCCCGGCGTTCGACGAGCAGCTCCCGCAGCGACTTGCCGCCCACGTACTCCATGACGATGTGGCCGCCGGGGATTCCGGTGCGCGGGTCGGGGTGCTGGGAGAAGTTGATGATCTTGACGATGTTGGGGTGCTCGACCTCGGAGAGGAAGGCCCGCTCCGCCGCGGCGGCCTTGTGCGCCTCGGCGTCACCGGCGTTGAGCAGGCCCTTGAGGACCACCCAGCGGTCGTTGACGTTGCGGTCCCTGGCCAGGTAGATCCAGCCGAGCCCGCCGTGGGCCAGGCAGCCCAGGACCTCGTACTGACCGCCGACCATGTCGCCCTTGGCCAGCTTGGGGGTGAACGAGAACTGGGTACCGCACTGGCGGCAGAAACCCTCGGTGCGGCCGTCCTGGCCCCCGCGGGCCCGGCCGACCTTCTCACCGCAGTTGCCGCAGAAGCGGTTCTTCTCCGACACGACCGGGTTGGTCATGATCGCTTCGGAGGGGTCGCGGGCCGGGACCAGCGGGACCTGGACCATGCCCAGGCCCAGCATGCCGCGCTTGGAACCGCGGCTGGAGCTGCTCCCGGTGCGCGAGCTGCCGACGGTCCCGGCGATGCTGCCCGGACCGGAGCGGCCGGACAGGCGGATGTTGCCCGAGCTCATCGGGTGGGAGTGCACGGACATGTCGTTGCCCGCGGGGTCCCGGAGGGAGGGGCTGGAGGAGAACCACTGGTCGGTGGCACCGCTCCCGGCCGAGGAGGGACCGGAGGCCGGGGAGGGTTGCGGACCCGAACCCGGATGGCTCGCCTGCTGGGGCACTCCGAAGGCGGGCTGGGGTCCGGAGGCCGCAGACCGCGGGGCGGGTGGTCCCTGCTTTCCCGGGGGCGCCTGGGCCGGCTGGGGCCAAGAGGGGTGCTGGGCAGCCTGGGGGCCGGAAGGGTGCTGGTACCCGGGCGGGCGTTGGGGCCCCGAGGGGCCCTGGTAGCCGGGGGGTCCGGGTGCCGGGCCGCCGGTCGGCGCCCCGGCACCCGGCTGGGGCACAGGGGGCCGCGGTTCCACCGGGGCGAGACCGCACACGACACAGAAGCCGTCCTCGATCTGGCCCTGGCAGCCGGGAGAAGTGCACTTGGTCATCTGCTCACACCACCATCAGTCTCGCCATCTGACGCCCCGTTTCCCGGTGTGGTTCTGCTTCCCGGGGGTTCGATTCCCGAAAGTTCCTGGAGCCTCCGCTGGTAGGCGGACAGCGCCACGGTGGCCGCTCGCAGGTCACAGGGGGCGTTCCACAGTTCCCAGTGGGCGCGGCCATGGAGTTCGGTGAGCCGTTCGTGTTCGGCCAGACCGAGGCGGACCGAGCGGGCACGGAAGGCGTCGAGTCGGCCGCGGAGCTCGGCCCGGCGCTGGAGGAGCCCGGTGAGGTTCTCCTCCCGTTCCTTCGCGTCGTCACCGGCCTGGTGGACGGAGCGCTGCAGCTGTCCCAGCCGGGCGCCCAGCCCCCACCAGTCGCTCTGGGAGCGCAGGATGTCCATCTCCACCACGGCGGCGCGCAGCCCCGGCACGGGGTCGGGGACGTCGATGGCCCGGGGTGAGGAGATCTTCGCGATGACCCGGGCGCGCAGTTCACCGGCGCGCCGGACGACCTGTTCCACGTCGTCGATGGCCGACACGAGGCGCTCGATGCTCTCGGTGTAGGAGTCGCGCATGCGCAGGGCGTCGCGGAGTTCGCCGCGGGTGCGGTCGAGCAGGCCCCTGAGGCGGTCCAGGGAGGAGGTGTCGACGCGGGCGTCGACGACCAGGGAGAGGGGGTCGCGGCGGACGGTCTCACCCACCCGGAACAGCTGTTCGCGGAGGTTCTCGTGCTGATCGTCGCCCAGTTCGACCTGGTCGGAGAGGGTGCAGACCTCCTGCCACATGGACTCCAGCTCACCGAGCCTGGGGTGCAGGGCGTCCCAGGCGGTCTCCGCCGCCGAGATGACCTCCGTGGCCTCCTCGTAGTCGGCGGACATACGCGCGACGGCCTCGGCGAGGGTGATGTGTTCGGTGTCGGGGTCGAGCAGTCCGCGCTCGTGCAGGGGCTGCTCGGCGAGGGGGAGCGTGACGGACTCGCCCAGGAGCAGGAACGTGAGCTCGCCCAGCGGGTCCTCGCCACCGTTCGCACGCACCCGGACCGCCCGGTCGATCACCGCCGCGAAGGCGCCGTGTACCGTCCACAGCCTGTGGACGTGCACCGAGGCCTGATCCCAGCGGCTCCTGGTCCCGCCGACCAGGTCGGCCTCCCTGAGCAGCTGGTATCCCACGTGCCGGTCCAGATCGGCGAGGTTGAGCGCGATGCGGTCGGCCTCGCCGCGGATCCGGTTGAGCGCGTGGTCGACGCCCTCCCAGCTCATCGGCGGCACACCCGACCCTGAAGCCCTCGCCACCTGACGTATCACCCCCGGCTGCCCGAGCCGCTCCGTACTCTCTCTTCACCTAGGACAAGAGTGTGGCCGGGCCCACCCCGATCCACAAGGGACTACGCGTTTTCCGGCCACGAGCGGCCACAACCGCAACACACACGTCATCTGCGGCATCCCATGCGCTGGGTAGGACACCCACATGGCCAGAACAGAGGACAGAGCGGAAGAAGAGTTCCCCGGCATCGGTGCCCCCGCCCAGCGGGCCCTGGCACACGCCGGATACACGAGACTGGAGCAGTTGGACGGGGTGAGCGAGAGCGACCTGCTGGAGCTTCAGGGGATGGGCCCCACGGGTACGGACATCCTGAGCGACCTGCTGAACGCCCGGGGTATGTCCCTGGAGGCCTAGGGTGTGCTCCGTGGATGCTGCCCGTAGCGAGCGGGAAGAAGGCGGCGCCGAAGGCGTCCGTTGAGGGTGGTGGCGGGCGACGGGTGGCCAGTGGTGCTGGCGCAAGGCCGAAGAAGGAGTTCCCCTACTGTGCCCTGCTACGCGAGCTCCGCAGCGTCGCACAGCGGGGCCCGCCCGGGTTTGGCTGTCGACTGAGAGATGCGCAGCGACGGTGCCGCTGGGACACCGCGCAGCAGGGTATGTGTCCGCGGAACACGCCCTAGGCTAGGACAGCCCCGCGCCCGGCGTCCAACGCTTTTCCGGGCGCACCCGTGACAGAGAAGAGCCAGGTCATGCCCGTGTCTCCCGCGCCCCCCGTCGCGCTGGTGATCTCGATCCGGGCCCTGCCCGGGCAGCGTGAGGCGTTCCTCGCCGGGATCTCCCGCAACGCCTCGTGCGCGCTGCGGGACGAGCCGGGCTGCCTACGCTTCGACGTGGTCGGCGACCCCGGGGACCCGGACGCCTTCTGGGTGTACGAGGTCTTCGCGGACGAGGACGCGCTGGCCGCGCACCGGCTCACCCCGCACTTCCTGGCATGGCAGGAGGAGAAGGCCGAACTGGTCGTCCCCGGAAGCCAGGTCAACCGGCTCGGCCCCCTCCTCGTCAGCGAGGGCTGAGACCCTGCGCGGTCCTGCGAACCCGTTGGTGTTACAGGGTGCCGGGGTCGTCGGGACGCTCCTTCTGGGCCCGGTGCCGACCGGCTCTGGGCGCCGCGGTCTCGTCCTCGGCCACCTCCGGGATCTGGTCGGTGTCCCGCTGGTCGCCGCGGTAGCCGTCGCTGTAGCCGCCCGCGTAACCCTCGTCGAAGGCGCTCACCGGGCGCTCCTCGTCCGCGGGCTCCGTGCCGGTCTCCGCCGTGGGCTCGCCCCGGTCGCCCGGCTCGCCCGCTCCGCCGAAGTCCTCGGCGTCGGCGGCCATTGCCTGTTCTTCTCGTGTGCTGAAGCCGTCGGCGGCACCGCGCAGCCGGAAGCCCGCGGCCGCCATGACCACACCGAACACGATCGCGTAGGCACCGACGACCCACATGATCACCTGGGCACCGGCCAGCGGCCAGAACCACACCAGGAGACCGAAGATCACCGAGAGCGCGCCGACGAAGATCAGCAGCCACTCGGAGCTGATCTGGGCGCGCAGTCGCACCGCGGTGACGATCTCCGCGACACCGGTGACGATGGCCCAGGCACCGATGAGGAAGACCAGCGCGATGACCGCGGCCATCGGCCAGATCAGGGCCATCAGACCCAGCGCAATACTGAGTCCGGCCTGGACTCCCAGAGGCATCCTGTTCCCCGACCCCGCGCGGAAGGCGGTGAAGGCGAGCACGACTCCGTCCACGAGCGCGAACGCACCGAAGATGATCGCCAGGGCGATCAGGCTGGCCGCCGGCCAGACGAGAGCGAGCACACCGAAGATCACCGCGGCGACACCGCGTACAACCAGGACCCACCAGTTACGGCTCAGCTCTGCGAGCATGTTGCCGGCCAACGCGTACCGGACCATAGCCAGCCCCCTCACTTGCGCGGTCCCGCTCGTGTGCGGGACCACCCTCTGGAACTTCCCTCAACGTCGCATACCGATGACAGAAAGTACGCAAAATGCAGGGAAAGGGAGGTTCTGCTCCGATGTGGCTCTGTGCGCACCGGCCCGGGCCACCACCCCGGGCACACGAACGCCCGCCCTCGTCGGTGACGTGGGCGGGCGGTCGAGGTACTCCGGCAGGTACTAGCCCTGGCCGGGGTAACGGCGCTCGGCGGCGCCGATGTAGTGCTGGCGCGGGCGCGCGATCCGGAAGGCCGGGTCGACTGCCTGCTCGCGGAAGTGGGCGACCCAGCCGGGCAGACGGCCGATCGCGAACAACACGGTGAACATGTTGGTCGGGAAGCCCATGGTGCGGTAGATGACGCCGGTGTAGAAGTCGACGTTCGGGTAGAGCTTGCGCTCGGTGAAGTACGAGTCCTGGAGCGCGGCGGCCTCGAGCTTGAGGGCGAGCGCGAAGAGCTCGTCCGGGTTCTCGTGCCGGTCGAGGATCTGGCTGGCCAGAACCTTGATCTCCTTGCTGCGCGGGTCGAAGTTCTTGTAGACCCGGTGCCCGAAGCCCATGAGGCGCATCTCGCGGGCCTTGACCTTCTCCAGGAAGTCCTCGATGGAGATACCGGAGTCGCGGATCTCCTCGAGCATCTCCAGGACGGCCTGGTTGGCGCCGCCGTGGGACGGGCCGGACAGGGCGTTGATACCGGCGGAGACGCTGGAGTAGATGTCGGCCAGCGAGGAACCGACCACGCGCACGGTGGCGGTGGAGCAGTTCAGCTCGTGGTCGGCGTGCAGCACCAGCAGCATGCCGACGGCCTTGTTGAACAGCTCGCCGAGCTCACCCGTGGGCGCCTTGTCACCGAAGGTCATCCGGATGAAGTTGTCGACGTAGTCGAGCGAGGTGTCCGGGGCGATCGGCGCCTCGCCGATCGAGTTGCGGTAGATGCGAGCCGCGATCGTCGGCAGCTTGGCCATCAGCCGGATCGTGGCGAGCTCGACCTGGTTCTCGTCGCCCGGGTCGACACTGTCGTCGTAGTAGGCGGCGAGAGTGTTCACGGCGCTGGCGATCAGCGTCATGGGGTGGCCGTTACGGGGCATCGCGTCGATGAACGCGCCCATCTCGGCCGGGATGTCGGAGTTGTCGCGCAGCTTGTCGGAGAACTCCTTGAGCTGGCCGGGCTCCGGCAGCTCGCCGTAGATCACCAGGTAGGCGGTCTCCAGGAAGGTGCTGTGCACCGCGAGGTCCTCGATCGGGTACCCGCGGTAACGCAGGATGCCCGCGGCCCCATCGATATAGGTGATCTTCGAGCTACACGACGCGGTGTTGCCGAACCCCGGGTCCAGGGTCGTCATACCGGTCGACCCCAGCAGGGTCTTCAGCTCGATGGTGCTCTCACCCTCGGTACCGGTGAAAACCGGCAGCTTCAGCACGCCGCCCTCGTAGTGGAGCTCCACCGTGCGCTCTTTGTCATCGCTCATGCCCGAGGTCAACCTTTCCAGGCGGGGGATACGTGAGGTGTGTCAGACGCGAGGCGATCCGCCTCCACGTTCTTGATTCACTCGTTATTGTTCTGTTTTGTTAAACGACGGTTAAGCAAAATCATATAAGTTTCACCGATTCACGAACAGGTGACATGCAACACATACCCAGACGTGGTCAGAATTACCGCAGAGTGAAGATTTACAGACTTTGCCGAACGTCGATAACGCCGTGATCGCCCTGAGACTTCACGGACGGCGACGGGGGTCTCCCGCCGTCCGTCCCTCGTCTCCTGAACCGGTCCCCTGGGCGCCCCGAACACACGCGGTCTCCGCCCGGACCCGTCGCGTCGGCCCGCACTTCACAGATGCGGACATACCCGAACAGAGCCCGGTGCGGCCAGGTGTTCGCAAGCGCCCTAGTGGCCTGTTATCAGGGTACCTTCGCCCTGATCACAAGGGCTGGCGCGGGGTGGCCCCGACTCGGTGATCTTGGCCTCTGCCACGCCGCCCGGCGGCCCGGGAAGCCCCTCGGAGCGGCCCCTCCCCCCGCTCCAGGGACCTGAGTATGTGCCCCGGGCACGAGATTTCACACACGAGCCGGACGTGGCATTTCTCCCCCTCGCTGGGACCCCTGCCGACAGGCTCGAAGCGGCACGAGAATTCCCCACCGAACAGGACCAAAGTCGACAGTGGGTAACCAGCATTCACTCGGGGTAAACAATGTGAGTGCTCTTTACCGAAGAATCCAGCATCCGTGGCGGGACCGGTGACGGAACGCTCCCCGAAGAGGTTGCGCGGAGGTGACGAACCTTCTCGGGGGTTACTCGCCCTCGTCGACGCCGCCGGCCAGCAACGCCTCCATGAACAGGGAGGGGTTGTCCCGCTCGATCACCCGCAGGCGCCACTTGTTGTGCACCAGTACCAGGAGTTCACCGTCTGAGCGGCGGCGCAGGACCTCGGCCCCCGACAGCGCGTGCAGGGTCGGAGCCGACTCGGCGTCGGTGCGCCGCGCCACCGAGTACTCCAGCGGGGAGGCCTCGATGGGGCTGCGGAACTCCTGCTCCATGCGGTGCTTGACCACGTCGAACTGGAGCGGGCCGACCGCCGCCAGTACCGGGGCCTGTTCGCCGCGCACGTCGGAGGTGAGCACCTGCACCACGCCCTCGGCGTCGAGCTGGGCGATGCCGCGCTGGAACTGCTTGTACTTGCCCGCGTCCACCGCGCGAGCCACCACGAAGTGCTCGGGGGCGAAGCTGGGGATCGGCGGGAAGGAGACCTTGGGGCCGTCGTAGAGTGTGTCGCCCACGGCCAGCGAATGGGCGTTGACCAGTGCGATCACATCGCCCGGGTAGGCGGTGTCGATGGTGGAGCGGTCCGAGCCGAACACCGCCTGGGTGTACTTGGTGGCGAAGGGGCGGCCGGTGGGCGCGTGGGTGAGCACCATGCCCCGGTCGAAGCGGCCCGAGCTGACCCGCACGAACGCCATCCGGTCCCGGTGGTTCTTGTCCATGTTGGCCTGCATCTTGAAGACCTGGCCGGAGAACGGCTTCTCCACCTCGCGCGGCTTGTCCTTGTCGTCGGCCTTGGCCGACGGCGCGGGGGCGCGGCCCACGATCGTGTCCAACAGCTGGCCCACACCGAAGTTGGACAGCGCGGCGCCGAACAGCACCGGGGAGGACTCGCCCGCCATGAAGGACTCGTGGTCGAAGTCGGCGCCCAGCGCCTCCAACAGCTCGATCTCCTCCTGCGCCTGCTCCCACGCGTCCAGCTCGACCTCGGCGGCCCGGTCGGCGTCCAGGACCTCCTCGATCGCCTTCTGGGCGCCGCCGGGGGTGCGGGTCATCTTGGTGTAGGTGCCGCTCGTGCGGTCGATGAGGCCGCGGAAGTCGCCCGCGATGCCGACCGGCCAGTTGAGCGGGGTGGGGCGCAGGCCGATGCGCTGCTCGATCTCGTCGAGCAGCTCCAGCGGCTCGCGGCCGGGCCGGTCCCACTTGTTGACGAAGGTGATGACCGGCATCTTGCGGGCCCGGCACACGTCGAAGAGCTTGAGGGTCTGCGGCTCCAGGCCCTTGGCCGAGTCCAGCAGCATGATCGCGCAGTCCACCGCCGAGAGCACCCGGTAGGTGTCCTCGGAGAAGTCGGCGTGGCCGGGGGTGTCCAGCAGGTTGAGGACGCGGTCGTCGTAGTCGATCCGCAGGGCGGCCGAGGTGATGGAGATGCCCCGGTCCTGCTCCATGTCCATCCAGTCCGAGGTCACGCCCTTGCGGTCGCCCTTGCCGTGCACCGCACCGGCGGAGGAGATCGCGGCGGCGTGCAGCGCCAAGGCCTCGGTCAGCGTCGACTTACCGGCGTCGGGGTGGGAGATGACCGCGAAGGTCCGCCGCCGCTCCGCCTCGTGGGCGACCTCTGACTCCTGCTTGGTCGCTCCCGCCGTGTCCACGCTCATCTGCGCTTTCCGCCTCGCCTCGTGTACTGCCCTGGTCGCCTGCCACCCTGTTTCGGGCCCCGTCCAGCCTACGCGCGCGCGGGTGTGGCTGGGACCCGTGTGCGGGACCCGTGGGCGGGCTGCGCCGGTGTGGGGGATCAGCGGGCACAACGTGCGGGCGGGCGGCCGCATTCCGAGGCGTCTACCAGGCGTGACCGGTCTCCACCGACGCCTACCGGTCGCCCTCGACCGCTTCGGAGACCCTGCGCAGCAGGTCGGCGGTGGAGGCCCCGCGCGGGTAGACCGCCACCAGCACGCGTTCGTCTCCCGTTCCATGGACCATCCCGGCCTCTCCGACGCCCACGGCCTCCCCCGCCCCGGCGCTCCCACCACCGTCGAGCAGGGGGGCGGCCAGGTCGGCGACCCTGGCCGTCGCCTCGTCGAAGCGTTCCCACACCCGGCCCCCGTCGGGCTCGCGCAGCCACCCGCGCAGCACGTGGTTGTGCGCGGCGATCAGGGCCGCCGCGACCACCTCGACCTCCAGGGACGGGCGGTCACCACCGACACTCTGGCTCAGGTAACGGCTGAAAGCGGCCTGGTACCGCGCCGTCATCGCCACCTCCCGGTCCCGCAGCCGGGGGTGGGCGCGCACCAGCCGGTACCGCGGCACGGTGATCTCGGGGTCGCGGACGTACCCCTGGAAGACCAGGCGCGCGGCGGCGACCACCGTGGTCATGGGGCTCTCCGGTGAGGCCTCCATGTACCGCACGACCGTCTCGAAGAGCTCGTCGTGCTCGGCGAAGAGCAGGTCCTCCTTGGAGCCGAACCTGCGGAAGAGGCTCCGGCGGCTCACCCCGGTGGCGGCGGCGATGCCGTCCATGGTGGTGCTGTCGAAACCCTCGTCGGTGAACAGCCGCACCGCCGCCAGTACGGCCTCGCGGGTCGACACACGTGTCGGCGCCATGCCCACCTCCTCACCTTTCCGGCGACTCGTCCGGCGCCAAGGTATCCGACCCGGTCTGTGTACTTCACACCGATCATCTCTTACCCTGGCACTGAATGCCATATCCAGGCACGCGGTGCCAAAGCGAGGAGAGCGTGATGGGCGACTTCGATCTGTTCAAGACCAACGAGGAGCACGAGGAGCTGCGGGCGGCGGTCCGCTCGGTGGCCGAGGACAAGATCGCTCCGCACGCCGCCGAGGTGGACGAGAAGTCCGCCTTCCCGCAGGACGCCCTCGACGCCCTGGTCGCCACCGACTTCCACGCCGCGCACATCGCCGAGGACTACGAGGGCGTGGGCGCCGACGCGCTCGCCACCTGCATCATCATCGAGGAGGTGGCCCGTGTCTGTGCCTCCTCCTCCCTGATCCCCGCGGTGAACAAGCTCGGCACCATGCCGGTGATCCTGGGCGGCTCCGAGGAGGTCAAGCAGCGCTACCTGACCCCCGTCGCGCGCGGCGAGGCGATGTTCTCCTACGGTCTGTCCGAGCGCGAGGCCGGTTCCGACACCGCCTCCATGCGCAGCCTGGCCACCCCCAAGGGCGACGACTGGGTCCTCAACGGCCAGAAGTCCTGGATCACCAACGCCGGTGTCAGCGAGTACTACACCGTGCTGGCCGTGACCGACCCCGAGGGCAAGCGCGGCCGCAACATCTCGGCCTTCGTCGTGCACGCCGACGACCCGGGTTTCACCCTGGGCGAGCCCGAGCGCAAGCTCGGCATCAAGGGCTCCCCCACCCGTGAGCTGTTCTTCGACGACGTCCACATCCCCGGTGACCGCATCATCGGCGCCCCGGGCGAGGGCCTCAAGATCGCCCTGCGCACCCTGGACCACACCCGCGTCACCATCGGCGCGCAGGCCGTCGGCATCGCCCAGGGCGCCCTGGACCACGCCGTGGCCTACGTCAAGGAGCGCAAGCAGTTCGGCAAGGCCGTCGCCGACTTCCAGGGCATCCAGTTCATGCTGGCCGACATGGCCATGAAGCTGGAGACCGCACGCCAGATGGTCTACGTGGCCGCCGCCAAGTCCGAGCGCGGCGACGACGACCTGGCCTTCTACGGTGCCGCCGCCAAGTGCTACGCCTCCGACGCCGCCATGGAGATCACCACCGACGCCGTGCAGCTGCTGGGTGGCGCCGGTTACGTGAAGGACTTCCCGCTGGAGCGCATGATGCGCGACGCCAAGATCACCCAGATCTACGAGGGCACCAACCAGATCCAGCGCATGGTGATGGCCCGCCAGCTCCTCAAGTAAGCCGCTGCCGGACCCCAAGAGCTGACAGAGCCCGACCCGGACGCCCGTCTCCCCTGGTGGAGGCGGGCGTTCGGCGTGCCGTCCCTGTTCCGGCCCGGCTACTTCACCGCTTCGCGGACGAACTTGGCCATGGGCACGGGATCGCGGCCCAGGGCCCGGCGGACGTCCTCGGTGACGATCGCGGCCTGGCCGTTGGCGATGGCCCGGAACCGTTCGTTGAGGGTGTCCACGTACCGGTCCGACCAGCCCATGTCGGTGGCCCGGAAGTAGAACCCGGCCTCGTCGACCTTCTTGAACCGCCACACCGGGCTCTCCGTGCCCTTGGTCATCCGGACCACCTCGCGGAAGGTGACCGGCGCGGGGCCGGTGAGCGTGTACTCGCGGCCGTGGTGCGCCTCGTCGGTGAGCGCGGCCACGACGGTGTGGGTGACGTCGCGGGCGTCCACGAAGCTGACCGAGGCGCGCTTGGGCAGAGGAAGCTCCAGCCGTCCGTTGCGCGAGCGCGCCAGTCGGGCGAAGAGGCCTTCGGTGAAGTCCTGGTCCAGCCAGTTGGGGCGGACCACCGTCCAGTGGTCGAACAGGTCGCGGACCCGGCGCTCCAGGACGCGCTGTTCGGAGTCGGGCGGCCCGCTCTCGGTGCCCATCGCGGTGGTCAGCACCGCCGTGCGCACCTTCGCCTCGGCGGCCCGTTCCAGGAAGGCCCCGACCCGGTCGGAGAGACCGCTGGCCATGGGGACCGTCACGAACAGGCTCTCCACGTCCTTCAGCGCCGGTTCCCAGCTGGTGGTGTCGGTCCAGTCCAGTCGCACCTCACCGTCCCTGGAGGCACCGGCGGCGGGCAGGCCACGTCTGCGCAGTTCGGTCAGGACACGTCGGCCCACCTGTCCGGTGGCGCCAGTGACCAGTGTGCTCATCGGGTGATCCCCCAGGTTCACGCGCGGGTGCTCCGCCTGCTGACGCTACCTACTCCCGTGCGCGGAACGAGCGCGAAACGGCGTACCGGGCCGCTTCGGGGCCGGGGTTCAGTAGCGCTACCGGGAGGAAGCCAGCGATTCCACCGCGATGACGAGCACGATCCCGCAGGCACCCAGGCCCAGGTTTACCAACAGGGCGCTCTCCTGGAGCACGGCGACGTTCTGGACCACCAGGCGGTTGAAGGCGTTGAGCACGATACCGAGGATCGGCTGGGTCCAGAGGTGGTCGATCGCACCGCTGACCCCCATGAGGGCCGGGAGGGCTCCCAGGCCCTGGAGGAACTGACGCGACCCGTCGAACCCAGGCAGCGCCGCTCCCCTTCCGCATCGGCCGACGGCCTCTCCTTTCCTGACCCAGGTCTACCGCCACCACCTGCGGGTTCGACCAAAGTAGGGAATCGCGCGTCCTTGGTACCGCTCCCCGGCCGGAGACTCCTCCCGCGGAGTGTGCGCTCTTAGACTCTCAGCGATGAACGACACGACCCCGTCCCGCCAGGCCTACCGGCGCAGTGCGCGCGACTGGGTCGTGGACTCGCTGATGTTCCTGATCGCCCTGGGTTTCGGGCTGCTCGGCGCGGTGACGGTCCCCGGAGAACCACCGCCCCCGCCCAAACCCGAGCTGTTCACCGTGGCCGACCAACTGGTCGCTCTGGGCGGCTGCCTGGCCCTGTGGTGGCGCCGCCGCTGGCCCGTGCGGATCGCGGTGGTGCTGGTGCTGCTCTCCGCGGTCTTCCCGCTGGTGGGCGGGGCTATGCTCGCCGCCCTGTTCTCGCTGTGCGTGCACCGTCCGCCCAAGGTGGGGCTCGCGGTACTGGCACTGGGTGTCCTGGCCTCCTACGTCAACCTTCTGCTCCACCCCGCCGAGCACGGCGCGCCCTTCCTGGTGATGTTCCTGCTGAGCACGGTCCTGCTGGGCGCGGTCGCCGGGTGGGGGATCTCCGTCCAGCACCGCCGCCAGCTGTACGCGTCGCTGCGGGAGCGGGCCGTGCACGCCGAGGCCGAGGCCCAACTGCGCGCCGAGCACGCCCAGCACCGGGTGCGCGAGTCCATCGCCCGCGAGATCCACGACGTGCTCGGCCACCGGCTGTCCCTGCTCAGCGTGCACGCGGGCGCCCTGGAGTACCGCCCGGACGCCTCACCCGAGGAGGTCGGCCGGTCCGCGAAGGTGATCCGGGAGAGCGCCCACCAGGCGCTCCAGGACCTGCGCGAGGTGATCGGGGTGCTGCGCGCCCCCGTGGGCGAACTTCCGCAGCCGACCATGGCCGACCTCGCGCAGCTGGTCGAGGAGGCCGGTGACGCGGGCGCGGGGGTGGAGTTCGTCCAGGAGTACACGGGCACCGTCCCGGAGCGGACCGGCCGCACGGCCTACCGGATCGTCCAGGAGGCACTGACCAACGCCCGCAAGCACGCGCCCGGGGCCCGCACGTCGGTGCGCGTCTCCGGCTCCCCGGGCCGGGGGCTGAACGTGGACGTGCTCAACGGGCCCGCCACCCGTGCCGCGGAGTCCCCCAACGGCGGACCCGGGAACGGCCAGGGCCTGGTCGGGCTCACCGAACGTGTCTCCCTCGCCTCCGGCCGCCTGGAGTACGGCCGGACCGCCGATGGTGGCTGGAGTCTGTCGGCGTGGCTACCGTGGCCCTCATGAGCGAAGCGGAGCGGGACACCGGGCAGGGCGCGGGGCGGCGGATCGGCGTGCTGATCGTCGACGACGACGCCCTGGTTCGGGTCGGCCTGGTGATGATGATGGGCGGCGCACCGGACGTGCGCGTGCTGGCCGAGGCCGAGGACGGCGGCGCGGTCCTGGACCTGGTCGAGCGGCACTCGCCCGACGTCGTCCTGATGGACATCCGGATGCCCACGGTGGACGGGCTGACCGCCACCGAGAGGCTGCGCGCCCTGCCCGACCCGCCGGAGGTGCTGGTGCTCACCACCTTCGACGCCGACGAACACGTGCTGCGCGCCCTGCGGGCGGGGGCGGCCGGGTTCCTGCTCAAGGACACCCCGCCCGAGGAGATCGTGGAGTCGGTCCGGCGGGTGGCGCGGGGCTTCCCCGTCCTGTCCCCCGCCGTGACCCGGCGGCTGATGGACCGGGTCGCCCACGCCGACCACAGTGAGCGCGCGGGCCGGGCCCGCGACCGGCTGTCCGTGCTGAACGCCCGGGAGACCGAGGTGGCGGTGGCGGTCGGCCAGGGCCGCTCCAACGCGGACATCGCCGCGCGGCTGTTCCTGAGCGTGCCGACCGTCAAGACCCACGTGTCCAGCATCCTCACCAAGCTGGACCTCAACAACCGGGTGCAGGTCGCCCTGCTGGTACACGACGCGAACCTCCTGGACGAGGCTCAGGGCTGACCCGGCCGGTCGTCCCGGACACGCCGGACCCCCGCTGGCCTTCCCGGTTCCGACCGCCCACAGCTCGCATACTTGGCGTGACCGGACCATGACGACGAGCGCGGGGGCTTCGATGGGCAGGCACGAGAGCGGGAACGACGCCGACGTCTACACCGGACAGCTGATGCGCCACGGCGCCCCCAAGGCCGGTTTCCCGGACCGGGGCACCGAGGCGCGCCTGGCCTACCAGCTGGTCCACGACGAGCTCATGCTCGACGGCGTCGCCCGGATGAACCTCGCCACCTTCTGCACCACCTGGGCCGAGCCCGAGGTGCACAAGCTGATGGACGAGTCACTCGACAAGAACATGATCGACAAGGACGAGTACCCGCAGACCGCGGAGCTGGAGCGGCGCTGCGTGCGCATGCTCGCCGACCTGTGGCACGCACCCGACCCGGCCGGGACCGCGGGCACCTCCACCACCGGGTCCAGCGAGGCCGCCATGCTCGGCGGGCTGGCCGCCAAGTTCGCCTGGCGCGAGCGGCGCCGCGCCGAGGGCAGGCCGGCTGACCGGCCCAACTTCGTCTGCGGGCCCGTCCAGGTGTGCTGGGAGAAGTTCGCCCGTTACTTCGACGTCGAGATCCGGCAGGTCCCGCTGAGCGGTGACACGTATTTCCTGACCCCGGACGACATCGAGCGCCACTGCGACGAGAACACCGTCATGGTGGTCTGCAACTTCGGCCAGACCTTCACCGGGCTGTTCGAGGACGTCAAGGGGATCTCGGATGCCCTCGACCGCTTCCAGGAGCGCACCGGCCACGACATCCGGATCCACGTGGACGCGGCCAACGGCGCCTTCGTCGCCCCGTTCGTCAACCCCGACCTGGTATGGGACTTCCGGCTGCCGCGGGTGCGCTCGATCAACGCCTCCGGCCACAAGAGCGGACTCGCGCCGCTGGGCGCGGGCTGGGCGGTCTGGCGCACCGAGGAGGACCTGCCCGAGGACCTGGTCTTCCGGGTCGACTACCTGGGCGGGAACGAGGCGACCTTCAACCTGAACTTCTCCCGGCCCGGCGGTCAGGTCGTCGCCCAGTACTACGGCTTCGTACGGCTGGGCCGCGAGGGCTACCGGCGCGTGCACTCGGCCCTGTACGAGACCGCACAGCACCTGGCCGAACGCATCAGCGCGATGGGGCCGTTCGAGGTCATCCACGGCGGCGACCCGGACCGGGGCATCAGCGCCGTGGCCTGGCGGATGACCGGCGACGAACCCTTCACTCCCTACGACCTCGCCGACCGGCTGCGCACCCGGGGCTGGCTCGTGCCCGCCTACCCCCTGTCCGCCGACCGCCAGGACGAGGTCGTCCAGCGTGTGCTGGTGCGGCACGGGTTCAGCCGCGACATGGCCGACCTGCTCCTGGACGACCTGGTCCGCAGCATCGAGCACCTGCGCAGGCACCCGCCCGCGACCTCGCTCGACCAGGACGAGGCCGGGGGCTTCAACCACGGCGCCCGCTCAGCGCCCGCACCCTCCCTCGGCGGGGGCGGCCGGGGATGAGCGACGACTACTACCAGGACGTCCTGGCCCAGGTCGCCGAGCACACCCGGCCGCACATCGGGGCCGGTACCGTCGCCGACTACATCCCGCAGCTGGGCGGGGTGGACCCGAACCAGTTCGGGTTCGCGGTGGCCGCCGTCGACGGCCGCGTGTACTCGGTGGGCGACGCGACCACCCGGTTCTCGATGCAGAGCATCACCAAGGTGTTCACCCTGGCGCTGGTGATGAGCCGCAGGAACCACAACGTGTGGACACGGGTCCACCGCGAGCCCTCGGGCAGCGCGTTCAACTCGCTGTACCAGCTGGAGTTCGAGAACGGCATCGCCCGCAACCCGTTCATCAACCCGGGCGCGATCGTGGTCACCGACCAGCTGCTCAGCAACACCGGCGACGCGTTCGGCGCGCTGCGGGACCTGCTGCGCACGGAGAGCGGCAACCCGGAGCTGGACGCGGACCCGGTGACCGCCGCCTCCGAGCGGGACACGGGGGACCGCAACCGGTCCCTGGCCTACCTGATGGCCAGCTTCGGCAACATGCGCAACCCGGTGCCGGAGGTCCTCGACCACTACTTCCGGCAGTGCTCGATCACCGTCAGCTGCGAGGAGCTGGCCCTGGCCGGGCTCCTGCTGGCCCGGCACGGGCGGCGGGCCGACGGCTCCGACCTGCTCAGCCGCGGTGAGGCCCGCCGCATCATGGCGCTGATGCTCACCTGCGGCACCTACGACTCGGCGGGCGAGTTCGCGTTCCGGATCGGCCTGCCGTGCAAGAGCGGGGTCGGCGGCGGGATGCTCGCGATCGTGCCCGGCCACTACTCACTGGCGGCGTGGGGCCCGGGCCTGGGCCCCAAGGGCAACTCGGTGTCGGCGGCGGTGGCTCTGGAGGCCTTCACCGACATCACCAGCTGCTCGGTGTTCTGAGGGACGCCAGGAGGCCCGGGGCGTCCCGCCGCCCGGACCCGCACGTGACCCCTGAACCTAGTCGGCGGGTTCGAAGGACTCCGCCATGCGGTCGAGGAGGTCGTGGTTGTAGTCCTGGTCCTCACCGCTGACCAGGAACAGCGCGTACCCGATGTTCTCGGTGTGGAAGCCGCGGTTGATGGCGTGCATCTCGCCGCTCCGGCCACTGAAAGTGAACTCCCAGTCAGCGGCGCTGACGTAGTCGTCGGCCCAGTCCGCGTCCACGTCCTCGATGCCGATCAGCGAGTAACCGGAGAAGTTCTGGCGGCCGGTCGGCTCGAAGTCGCGCCAGTCGTCACCGGCGTCGTCGTTCGGGTTGGAGGTCTGGTCCACCAGCAGGTAGCCGCCATCCGGGTTGCGGAAGTAGACCATGTGCCTCTGGCGGTCGATCTCCCAGCCCTCGGGCACGTCCACGGCGAAACCGCTGGAGTCCTCGTGGCGGACGAGGAAGTCCCACCGGTCGTCCTCGTCGTCCTCCGCTTCCTCCTCCGGGTCCTCCTCTTCGGAGCCGTCCTCGCCGCCCCCGGCTCCGGCCTCGGCCTCACCGCCCTCCGCCGGTTCCTCCTCTTCGGTACCGCCGGCGGCGGGCTGCTCCTCGCTGGACCCGGCCAGCCCGGCGTCCGGGTCGCCCGGACGGTTCATGCTGACGAACAGCGTGGTCGCGGCAGCGGCGACCAGCAGGACGAACACGGCCGCGACGACCATGAGCGTGCGCTTGCGGGAGGCCGCCGCTTCCCCACGGGTGTGCCGGGGGACGTCGGCGGGCGGCGGGGCGGCCCCGGCCGCGGACCGGGCGGCGACCGGGGCCGACGCGGCGGCGCTCACCGCGCGGTCCACCGTGCCCTGGTCGGTGACCTTGTTCCAGTCCGGTTCGGCCGCCGGGTCGGCGGGCTCCAGCGCGGGTTCGGTCGGGGCGAGGGCGGGTGCGACCGTGGTGGTGGCCGCCCCGCCCGAGTCCCGGATCTCCCGCAGCAGGGTGCGCACCTCGAGCACGCTCGGGCGGTCCTCGGGGCGCTTCTCGGTGAGGGCTTCCAGGACCGGGCGGAGCGCGCCCGCGTTGGGGGTCTCCGGCAGCTCCTGGGTGACGATGGCGGTCAGCGTGGCCATCGGGGTGGGCCGGTCGAAGGGCAGTCCACCCTCCACCGCCTGGTAGAGGGTGATGCCGAGCGCCCACATGTCGGAGGCGGACGTGGCCGAGTGTCCGTGCGCGATCTCCGGCGCCAGGTAGCTCGGCGAGCCAATCAGCAGCCCGGTGCTGGTCAGGTGGGTGGACCCGTCCAGGTGGGCGATACCGAAGTCGGTGAGGACCGCCCGGTCGTTCCCCGCGATGAGCACGTTGCCCGGCTTGATGTCGCGGTGCACGATGCCCCGGTCGTGCGCCTCGGCCAGACCGGCGGCCATCTGCTCACCGATGTTGGCCGCGCGGCGGACGTCCAGGACACCGTCGTCCTTGATGACGTCGCCGAGGGAGGGTCCGCGCACCAGCTCCATCACGATCCACGGGCGCCCGTCCTCCTCGGCCACGTCGAACACCGTGATGATGGCCGGGTGGCTGAGCTGGGCGGCGCTGCGGGCCTCGCGGATCATGCGGGTGCGCAGGACCTCGACCTCGTGCGGCGGCAGGTTCGGCGGCGTGGTGAGTTCCTTGACCGCGACCGTCCGGCCCAGCAGGGTGTCCGTGCCCCGCCAGACCCGGCCCATACCGCCCGCGCCGATGATCTCGTCCAGGCGGTACCGGTTGACCAGGATGCGGCCGGGGTCGGCTTCCGAACTGTTCATGTGTGCGCGCAATCCTCTTCGGGGAAGGGGGCCTTCCGTAGCAGGAGGGCAGGCCAGTGGAGGGGGAACGGTACAGGGGCCAGTACAGGGGGTGGGGGTGGGGGCAGGGTCGAAGGGCAGGAGTCGTGGGGGACCCTGCTGAGTCTAAGAGCCCGGGCCCGCTCTTCGGTGCTCCCCCGAAGGTGCCAACAGTGTTCCCAGGAGTCGACAGACCCGCCCAAAACCCTCCTGAAAAGCGAAGATCCCGTCCCGGGCCACCGAAGCGACCCGTGACGGGATCCGCAGATCCGGGCGTGTCCCGAAGCGTGCTCAGCGCAGGCGGACCGGGAGGGCCTCGACGCCGTTGGAGATGATCGACGGTGCCGGGACCAGCTCCTCGTCGGCCACCGCCACCTCCAGCTTGGGGAAGCGCTCGAACAGGCGCGGCAGGACCTCGTTCATCTCCATGCGGGCCAGGCTCGCCCCCAGGCAGTAGTGCCGCCCGTGGGAGAAGGCCAGGTGCGAGCTGTCCTCGCGGGTGATGTCGAACTCCTCGGCGGTGGGACCGTAGTGCGCCTCGTCCCGGCTGGCGGAGCCGTAGCCCAGCAGGAGCGGCTCACCCTTGGGGATGGGAACTCCCGCCAGCTCCATGTCCTCGGTCGTGTAGCGCATGGGCACGTACTGGCCGGGCGGGTCCCAGCGCAGCACCTCCTCGATGGCCTTGGACCACTCCACCTTGCCCTCCATGACCAGCTCCAGCTGGTCGCGGTGGTGGGTGAGCGCGCGCACGGCGTTGGAGATGAGGTTCATCGTGGTCTCGTAACCGGCGCTGATGAACAGCACCAGGTTCCAGATGAGCTCGTCCTCGGTGAGCTTGTCCTCCTCGTCACGGGCGGCGATGAGGGCGGTGGTGAGGTCGTCGCCGGGCTCGGCGCGCTTGGCCGCCACCAGCTCGGTGAGCACGCCCCACAGCTCGAAGAAGGTCGCCATCGCCTGCTCGGGCGTGATGCTCTGGTCGAAGAAGACGCCGACCGGGCCGTGCAGCTTGGGCCGGGTCTGCTCGTCCACCCCGAACAGGTCGCTGATCACGGTGAGCGGCAGCGGTTGGGAGACGATGGCACGCAGGTCCACGACCCCGTCCTCGCTGGCCTCGGCCGCCCGCTCCAGGTCGTCCAGGAGCGACTCGACGATGGCGACGACGCTCCCGCGCAGCAGCTCGACGCGGCGCGGGGTGAACGCCTTGGAGACCAGACGGCGCAGCCTGCTGTGGTCCTCGCCGTCCCTGGAGAGCATGTTCTCGTTGATGATCCAGGAGATCAGCGGCCAGTCCGCCGGGATCTCACCGTTGTTGAAGGCCGTCCAGTACTTCTTGTTCTTCTGGATGCGCGGGTCGGCCAGGGCCTGGGTGACGGCCTCGTGGGTGGTCACGACCCACGCATCAACCTCACCAGGAAGTTCGACAGGGACGACAGGGGCGACTTTCCTGAGGTGGGTGCTCTGTGCGCGGAGGTTTCCGGGTGCGAGTCGGACGCGGTCCAAGGGGTTCCTTCCACCGGGGTGGGGGTCAAAGGGCTCTGTGGGGAGAACTGCACGGGAAGGGTCACGGGGATCCAGGACAGGGCGGACAGGTGCCAGCGGAGGTCCTGTGGCGGCACCGCCACCCGGAGCCCGGGAAGGCGTTCGAGGAGGGTACGCAGCGCGACGATGGTCATCGTGGTGGCCTCCTCGCGCGCCGGGCACCGGTGCGGACCGGCACCCCAGGCCACGTGGGCCCGGTTGCGCGACTCCGCCAGCTGCTCCGCGTTCTCCTCCAGGAAGAAGCGGTTGGACGCGGCGAAGCCGAGCAGGATGGGCGAACCCGCCTCGATGGTGCGGCCGCCGCCCAGCGGCACGTCCACGCGGGGGTAGAGGACGGGGTAGTTGGTGATCGGCGGGTCCTGCCACAGGACCCGGTCGACGATGTCGGCGAGCGCCGTCGGGGAGGGTGCCCGGCCCTCCGCGACGTTCGGGTCGGCCAGTACCTCCCGCACGCCCGCGTTGATGAGGTTGGCGGTCGGCTCGTTGGCGGCGGCGACCACCAGCAGGAGCTGCATGATCACCTCCTCGTCCGACAGCGCGGCGCGGTGCTGGATCAGCCGGGTGGTGACGTCGTCGCCGGGCTCGCGGTGCTTGGCGGTGACCACCTCGGACAGGGCCCGCTCGGCCTCGGCGTTGGACTTCTCCGCGTCGACGCCGAGCCACAGGTTGCGCATGGCCTCGACGAAGCGCACCCCCTGGTCGCGGTCGAAGCCGAACAGCTCGTTGATGACGAGCAGCGGGAGCATGCGGGCGTACTCGTTGAGGACGTCGGCCTGGCCCCGCTCGCAGAACTCGTCAATGAGACCGTTCGCGTAGCGCTCGGTGACCTCGGTGAGCCGGTCGGAGCCGACCGCACCGAGGCTGTCGGTGATCGCCCTGCGGTAGCGCTGGTGCTCGGCGCCGTCGACGAAGAGCGCGTTGGCCCGGGGCGCCATCATGGGCAGGACGGCGGCGTCGGCGTCGATACGGCCCTCCCGGAAGTCCTTCCACAGGCGCGCGTCGTGCCCGAACGTGGTGGTGTCCCGCGACCAGGAGATGAGGGTGGTGTAGTCGGTGACCAGCCAGCCGTTCACCCCGGGCTCGAGCTCCACCGGGATCACCGGGCCGTGTTCGGCGCGCATCCGCGCGTACACGTCATAGGGATCCGCTTGGGGTTCGTCGTGGTGCAGCTTGGCGCGGGGGCATCCAGATGTCACGAGGGCCTCGGGGGTTCGGGGTACGGGCTGCGGGGTCGTCCTCATGGCTGTTCCCGGCGCGCGGGCACCGGTGGGGTACGGGTACGGGCACGAAACACGGACGGACCGCATGATTCGACACGAAACCCCACGGGGGTGGGGTTCCGCGCAAACCCTAGCGGTCCGTCCGCACCAAAGGCGAGACCTAGATCACTCTGCGTGGCGTCATGTGATGATCTGGCCGGTTCCGGTCAGCGGCCGGAACCGGCGCAGCCGCTGGCTGTTGCTCACCACGAAGACGCTCGACAGGGCCATCGCCGCACCGGCCAGCATGGGGTTGAGCAGGCCCATCGCGGCCAGCGGCAGGGCCGCGGTGTTGTAGGCGAAGGCCCAGAACAGGTTGCCCTTGATGGTGCCGAGCGTGCGCCGGGACAGCCGGACCGCGTCGGCGGCCGCCCGCAGGTCGCCACGGACCAGGGTCAGGTCGCTGGCCTCGATGGCCACGTCGGTGCCGGTGCCCATGGACAGCCCCAGGTCGGCCTGGGCGAGCGCCGCGGCGTCGTTGACCCCGTCGCCGACCATCGCCACCGTGCGGCCCTCGGACTGCAGCCGGGTGACCACGTCGACCTTCTCCTTGGGCAGGACCTCGGCGATGACCTCCTCGATGCCCACCTCCGCGGCGACCGCACGGGCCACCGCCTCGTTGTCACCGGTCAGCAGGATCGGGGTCAGCCCCAGGTCTCGGAACTGGCGCACCGCCTCGGCGCTGGTCGGCTTGACCGTGTCGGCCACCACGAGCACCCCGCGGGCCCGGCCGTCCCAGCCCACCGCGACGGCGGTGGAACCCTCGGACGCGGCCGACTCCATGGCCCGGACCAGTTCCTCGGGGAGTTCCTGCGACCACTCCGCCAGCAGCGCGGCCCGGCCCACCAGAACGGCGTGGCCCTCCACGACGCCCTGGACGCCCCGGCCCTCGATGTTGGCGAAGTCCTCCGGTACCGGCAGGTCACCGACCCGTACCGCGGCCCCCGTGGCGACGGCACGGGCGATGGGGTGCTCGGAGGCGTTCTCCAGGGCACCCGCCAGCCGCAGGACCTGTTCGGTGTCCTCGCCCTCGGCGGCGGTGACACCGGTCAGCGCCATCCTGCCGGTGGTGACGGTGCCGGTCTTGTCAAGCACGACGGTGTCCACGCGCCGGGTGCTCTCCAGCACCTCGGGGCCCTTGATCAGGATGCCGAGCTGGGCACCGCGCCCGGTGCCCACCATCAGGGCCATCGGGGTGGCCAGGCCCAGGGCGCAGGGGCAGGCGATGATCAGCACGGCCACGGCGGCGGTGAAGGCCGCCCCGACCGGGTCGCCGGTGCCGAGCCAGAAGCCCAGGGCGCCGACCGCGATCATGATGGCGACCGGGACGAACACCCCGGAGACCCGGTCGGCCAGCCGCTGCACGGCGGCCTTGCCGTTCTGCGCGTCCTCGACCAGGCGCGCCATCTGCGCGAGCTGGGTGTCCGAACCCACCCGGGAGGCGCGCACGACGAGACGGCCGCCCGCGTTGACGGTGGCACCGACCACGGCGGATCCGGTCGCGACCTCGACCGGCACGGACTCGCCGGTGAGCATGCTCATGTCGACGGCGGAGGTGCCCTCCTCGACGGTGCCGTCGGTGGCGATCTTCTCCCCCGGGCGGACCACGAAGCGGTCGCCGACCGTCAGCAGGTCCACCGGGACCAGCTCCTCACGGGCGGCGGGCCCTTCGCCCCGCAGCACGGTGACCTCCTTGGCGCCCATCTCCAGCAGCGCGCGCAGGGCGGCCCCGGCGCGGCGCTTGGAGCGCGCCTCGAAGAACTTGCCGAGCAGGATGAAGGAGGTGACGCCCGCCGCGACCTCCAGGTAGATGTTGGCCGAGCCGTCGGTGCGGGCGATGGTGAACTCGAAGGGGTGGGTCATGCCCGGGGTCCCGGCGGTGCCGAGGAAGAGGGCGTAGAGGGACCACAGGAAGGCCGAGGTGACACCCAGGGAGACGAGGGTGTCCATGGTGGCGGTGCCGAGCTTGAGGTTCTTCCACGCGGCGACGTGGAAGGGCAGCGCGCCCCAGACCACGACCGGCGCGGCCAGGGCGAGGGAGGCCCACTGCCAGTAGGTGAACTGCAGGGCCGGGACCATCGCCATCGCGATGACCGGCGCGGACAGCAGCATGGAGACCAGCGCGCGGTTCCACAGCGCCTGGGTGGGGTCGGCAGGGTCGGCCGCCCCGGGGTCGGCCTCCGGCTCGGCGCGGGGCACCGTGGCGGTGTAGCCCGCCTTCTCCACCTGGGCGACCAGGTCCTCGACCGGGGCCGCCGGGCCGTCGAAGGTGACCCGGGCCTTCTCGGTCGCGAAGTTGACGGTGGCGGTGACCCCGTCCATCTTGTTGAGGCGTTTCTCCACCCGGTTGGCACAGGCCGCGCAGGTCATCCCGCCGATGGCCAGTTCCACCGGCTCCACCGCGGCGGACGCCGTCTTGCTGCTACTCATATGCCGCTCCAGGGTGGCTAGTGCTGGTCGCCGTCGGCGCCGTCGTGGTCATCGGCATCGTCGTGGTCCTGTTCGTCCGGTCCCGGAGGCTCAACACTCTCCGTGTGCCCCTCGGGCCTCTCCGGCAGAACGGGGCCGACCAGGTTGCCGACCCCGAACGCCGCGACGAACACGACCACGAGACCCACGGCGTAGAGCGCGAGTTTCGTGGTCACCCCCATGTCAGCTCGCCACCTCGTACCCGGCCTCGTCGATCGCCGCGCGCACGGCCGAGTCGTCGATCTGGCCCTCACCGGTGACGGTGACCTTCTTGTTCTCCAGGTCGACCTTCACGTCGGTGACACCGTTGACCCCGCTGACCTCCTCGGTGACCGAGTTGACGCAGTGCCCGCAGCTCATGCCCTCGACGGTGTAGACGGCGGTGCTGGCCATTCCTGCCTCCTGGTGCGTACTTCCGCGCTGACTCGCGGACTTGTCTCCAACGGGACTCAATATACCCCCCTGGGGTATCTATCTGTCAAACCGCCGCGACGCTCCGCCCCGGAACGCGCTCGCCACGCTACCCCAGGGGGGTACCAAGGGGGAGCAAAACCCCCGCCAGAACAGGACAGCACCGCCCGCCACAGTGATCCGGACACGACAACAGGGGCCCACGCGCCGCGACGCGGGACCCCTTGGATCATCGGACACCCCGGGCCCGCCACCACGGCGATACACCACGGGAACTGGGGAAAGACCGGAGGGATATACCCTCCCCCCGTTTGGGGACCGCTCCCACCGGAGGGACGGGGAGCGGCGGAAAACCAACGGGGGTTACTCGGTCTTGAGCTCCAACCGGGCCACCACCCGCTCACTCAGGTGGTGCCCCTCCAGCGTGAACCCGGCCCTGCGGAACATCTCCACCGTCCCGGTGTAGACCTCGGCGCTGGGCGCACGGCCGCCCGCCGTGTCCACGGGGTAGGCCTCCAGGACCCGGGCCCCGCCCGCACGCGCGTACTCGATCGCACCGTCCAACAGGCGACTGCCCACCCCGCGCCTACGCCTGCGCGGCGGCAGCCAGAAGCACACCAGGGACCACACCCCGGGCTCGTTGGGATCGGCCGGCCGCAGCGTCCGCGAGCGGGACAGGCGGATGAAGTCCTCCCGCGGTGCCACGGACACCCACCCGCAGGGGCCGTCCTCGTCATAGGCGAGCAGTCCCGGCACGCGCCCGTCCAGGGTCAGTCGACGCAGCTCCTCCTTGTTGTCCAGACCGCGCGTGGAACGATCGCACGAGATACTCGCCGTGTGGTCCTTGGCGCGTCTGCGGAAGAACGTGCACCAGCAGTGCCCGTACGCTCCGGTCGGTCCGAACAGGTTCTCCAGGTCATACCACCGCTCGGCGGTGGCGGGCTCGATTGAGACGATGGACATCGGACTCCCTCGCGAGGCACAACTCTGGCCGCCACAACTGTGATGCAGCACACTAGCGATGATCCGCGGTGACCGAAAGAACACAGATGCCTGAAAACTCCTACTGTTAGGGATTTGTGTGCTTTTTCGGGTGAACCAAACGCCGTCGGAGCCGTCGTGGCACCCGGATGGGACGGTCCGGGCACCCGGACAGCAGCGCGGGGCGCGCCCGGACCGGACGCGCCCCACACCCTGCACCTGTTACTTCATCTTCTTGCTTCCTCGGAGGACCTCGGTCAGGAGGAGACCTGGCCCTTCT
Organism: Nocardiopsis exhalans; assembly: GCF_024134545.1. Lineage (GTDB taxonomy): Bacteria > Actinomycetota > Actinomycetes > Streptosporangiales > Streptosporangiaceae > Nocardiopsis > Nocardiopsis exhalans. The sequence goes on along the minus strand of NZ_CP099837.1, from coordinate 822,532 downwards.
CCTTCGACTCGGCCTCGTCCCGGGGCTCCCAGCACTCCACCCCGCGCAGGTCCGGCATCCGGTCCCGGGTGAACACCGGGTCGATGCCCTGGCGCCGCTGCTCGTTGTAGTCCTTGAGCAGGCGGAAGGCGAGTACCGCGAGTGGTGTGATCGCCACCAGGTTGACCAGGGCCATCAGCCCCATGGTGGTGTCCGCGAGAGTCCAGACCAGGTCGATCGAGCCCAGGGCGCCGAGGAAGGTCGCCGTCAGGAACAGGATCTTGTACACGAACATGGCGTTCGCGCTCCCGGTCAGGTACTCCAGGTTGGACTCGCCGTAGTAGTAGTTGCCGAGCACCGACGTGAACGCGACCAGGACGATGATCAGAGTCATCAGGTGCAGCGCCCACGGGCCCATGACGGCGGTCATCGCGTGCTGCGTCAGGTCGGGCTCACGGGTGCCGTCCAGCGTGCCCTGGTAGCCGAGCAGGATGACGAACGCGGTGATCGAGCAGATGACCAGGGTGTCGAAGTAGACGCCCAGGGTCTGCACGAGGCCCTGCTTGACCGGGTGGCTGACCGAGGCGCTGGCCGCGGCGACCGGGGCCGATCCCAGGCCCGCCTCGTTCGAGAACATGCCCCGGCGCACACCCTGGATGATCACCATCGCCAGACCGGCGGCGGCGAACTCACGGATGCCGAACGCGTGCTGGATGATCAGCGCGAACATGCCCGGGATCTGGTCGTAGTTCACGACCATGACGAACAGGCCCAGCAGGACGTAGACCAGCGCGAAGGACGGGATGAGGGCCTGGGCGGTGTTGGCGATCCGCCGGACGCCGCCGAAGATCACCAATGCCGTGACCAGGACCAGGACCAGGCCGACCACGACCGGGAGCACCCAGTCCGGGGTCGCGGCGACCTGTCCGACCGAGTTCCCGAGCGCACCGACGATGGTGTTGCTCTGCACGGCGTTGAAGACCATCGCGAAGGTCGCGAGGATGGTGATCGAGAACAGGACACCGGCCCAGCGGGCACCCAGCCCCCGTTCCATGTAGTAGGACGGGCCGCCTCGGTATCCCGTCTTGTCCCGCACCTTGTAGAGCTGGGCGAGGGTCGACTCTGTGAAGCTGGCCGCGCCGACGACCAGAGCCATCGCCCACATCCAGAAGACCGCGCCGGGTCCGCCGAGAGAGATCGCCACGGCGACACCGATGATGTTTCCCGTACCGACGCGTGCGGCCGCGGAGATCATGAAGGCCTGGATGGAGGAGACCGCCCGCTTCCCGTCGGGGGCGATCTCCGGCTTGCTCCCCAGCACCCGGAACATCTCGGGGATCATCCGGAACTGGACGCCGCCCGAGCCGATGGTGAAGTACAGGCTGACCAGTACCAGCAGGGGGATGAGGATCCAGGCCCAGAAGATCTCATCGTTGAAGAAGCCGATGGCTTCGGTGACGCGTACATCGAGGGTAGGGGCTGCGTCAGCGAGTAACACGGTGTGGGGCTCCTTTGCTCCATGAAAAAGACAACCGCCAACCCATGCCCACATAGTGGGACAAAACACTTTTCAGTCGCACAAAGTGGCCGGATGGTGATGTTCCCGTTAGGCCTCCGCCACCGGGCTCAGCCCGCGTGGACCAGGTCCGCGTAGTCTGGATTGCGCTCCAGGAAGGCCTGGGCGAACGGACAGATCGGCACGACCTTCAGCCCGCGCTCCCGGATCTGGTCCAGGGACTGGCGCATGAGCTCACTGGCCACGCCCCTGCCCTCGAAGGAGGACTCCACCTCCACGTGCGGAAGAGCCAGAACCCCCTCGGCGATCAGGTGGTAGGCGGAGAAACCGACCACCGTCCCGTCCGCACTCACCTCGTACCGCGACCGCTCCGGAACATCGACGACGGACAACTCCATTGCCACTCCCCCGCTTCGTGCGTGTCACACGCACGTGGTGTGCGCGTGGTGGGCCCCACAGGATGTCATGTTCCCGCTCAGGCCCCCCGTGCACACCCGGCTTCGCACAGCCCCGGGTCCACCCGCCCCGGAACGCGTGGGGCCGACGCGGAGCGTCCCCCGTCAGCGGCCCGACTGGTGGGGGTCGGTGACCCCGCCCGGACAGGCCAGGGCGTCGATGTCCCAGCCGAGCTCACCCGCCCCGGCCCGGTAGGCGCTCTCGAAGAACGCCAGGACCGCCGCCCGCGGATCCCGCTGCTCGCGCGCGTCGGCGTACCGCAGCAGCGCCAGGTGTCCGTGGCCGCTGGGCACCCACTCCGCGGCCGCCGGACTGAGCGACTGCTCCGTGAGCCTCTCCGGTTCCGGCGCGGCGTAGGCGTAGAAGCAGGGTTCGGGGATGGTGTCGTCACCGAACCAGAACCCGAAGCTGACCGCCTCGCGCGAGTAGGCCTCGCGCACCAGACCGCCCGCCGCCTCCGGCTGGTCGACCGGGTGCGACGAGAAGCGGGTGAGGGCGAGGTCGAACGTGTGCCAGAAGTGGTGCACCGGGCTGGTCTTGCCGGAGAACCCGGCCGCGAACTCCTCCAGCACCAGGTTCACCTGACTCAGCACCTGCCAGTACCTGGTGGCGTGCTCGGGCACGTAGGTGGCGTGCTCCCGGTCGTCCGCGAAAGGGCGGTCGGCGTCCGGCAGGTCGAAGGGGTTGGCCACAGGAATGCTGCCGTCCACCCCCAGACTGTCCAGCGCCGACTGGAACTGGAGGTAGAACGAGGAGACGTTGTGCCCCTGGAGCGGGAAGCACACCGTGTGCCCCTCCAGGTTGGACGCGACCAGCTGGTGCCGGACGAAGTCGAAGTCCACCGTGAAGACCGGGTTGCCGTCCACCAACCCCATCGGACGGGAGGTGATCCCGCTGCCGGTCAGGTGGAAGGGCACGTTCCACCAGTGGTTGCGGCGCGGGCTGTGGGCCAGCCGGACCTTGCCGACGATCTGCTCGAAGCGGTGGACGGTCTGTTTGGTGTCGTACCACTCGTCGAGCGGAAACGCTGGGAACAACTCCATGGCGACGGTTCTCCTTGTGGGCTCTCGCGGCGGTCGGGGCCGAACCAGCAGGGTCACCAGCCCCGGCGCGCGGCCCGCTGCGACTGCCCTGCGGCGGCCGGGTGCGGGTCACGCGTGCGGTAGACGACGTAGGGGCGGAACAGGTAGCCGATCGGTGCGCTGAAGGCGTGCACGAGCCGGGTGAACGGCAGTAGGGCGAACAGCGCCAGGCCCACGAGCGCGTGCAGTTTGTAGGGAGCCTCCGCCGCGGCCATCGCGGTGATGTCGGGCTGCAGGATCCAGATGGACCGGAACCACGGCGACACCGTCTGCCGGTAGTCACCGGTGTGCCCGCCCGCGAGCTCCACACCCGCGAAGTAGACGGTCATTCCCAGACCGGTCACGATCGCCAGCACCAGGACCAGGTACATCAGCTTGTCGTTGCGGGTGGTGGCGCTGAACACCGGACCGGTGGTGCGCCTGCGCCAGATCAGCAGGGCGATCCCGGTCAGCGTGCACGCCCCCGCAACGATCCCCATCGACAGCGCCGACACGTGGTAGAGCGTGTCGGAGACCCCCAGCGCCCGTGTCCAGGTGTCGGGGATCAGCAGGCCCACCACGTGACCGACGATCACCACCAGCAGACCGAAGTGGAAGAGCGGGCTGCCGATCCGCAGCAGCCGGGACTCGTACAGCTCCGAGGAGCGGGTGGTCCAGCCGAACCGGTCGTAGCGGTAGCGCCACACCAGCCCGCCCACCACGAGCACCAGGACCACGTAGGGCAGTACGCCCCACAGCAGAAGGTCCACGGGCCCGTAGCCTCCCGTCCCGGTCAACGCGGCCTCCCGGTGATGTCGGTCAGCGGCAGCGGGACCCGCGGCCGCGCGCCGTAGGGTTCCATGCCCACGTCCTCCGCGGGCGGCCCCTCCTGGGCCAGGCGGCGCACCCGCTCCTCGTCCGCGCGGCGGGGCGCCGGCAGGGTGTGCCGGACCGCGTCGACGACCCGCGCGTAGGGCGTACCGTGTTCCCCCAGGGAGCGGGACAGCAGGTCCAGCCCCGGACGGAAGTTCACCAGCAGCTCCTGCCCGGCCTCGGCGTCGCCCCGGGCGGCGAACTCCAGCATGACCGCCAGGTGGTCGGGCAGCTCACGGGCGGACACCCGCCACCCGGCCTCGGCGTAGACCCGTTTGACCTCGGCCAGCGCGTGGCCGCGGCGACGGGTGTCGCCGTCGGTGTAGTAGGTCATGTGCAGCTCCCGGCGGCGGCGCAGGTCGAACACCTCCACGTAGTGCTCGGCCAGGGCCAGCTCGGGCGTGGTGGAGGCGTGCTCGCAGAACTCCAGCAGGTCGGTTCGGGCCTGGCTCCTGGGCAGTTCCGCGGCGGCGCGCGCGGCCAGCGGCAGCCTCTCGAAGAAGACCTCGTCCGGGTAGCCGAGCAGGACCGAGGACGCCTGGTGGATCACCGCCCTGGTGTGGGCCCGGCGCGCGGCCCGGCCCGCGCCGAGCCATCCGGCGCCGCTCCGGGTGTCCGGGTTCCTGGCGTCCGGGTTGCGGTCGTCCTGGCTCGGGATCGCCGGGTGCCCGGCGGCCGGTTCGCGAGCGCCCTCGTTCGGGCCGTCTCCGATGCCGTTGGTGGTGCTCATGTTCGACCCCCTAGCGCGGTCCGGGGGCATCGCCCCGGTCTCCGCCGTTGTCGGTACCGCCACCCCGTCGGGGTGGGAAGAGTCCTCTGGGACGTCCGTTACCGTCCCAGTTCAGAAGGTTGACGCGGCCCCGGGTGAATGTCTTTCCATGCGCCGCGCCGTCACCGCCCGCGCCCTCACTTGTCTGGCGGTCGCGAAGGGCGTGGAAGGTCTCCACGGAGGCCGCGTCCGGGCGCCCGGAGGCCTCGCCGAAGGGGACGTCGCCCATCCCGCCCATGCCGGGTCCACCGTCGAAGTCGAGACCGCACCCGACCTCCTCGATGACCCCCTTGTCGGCCTCGTCCACCCCGAAGGCGGTGGGCACGACGTAGCGTTCGTCGTACTTGGCCAGGGCCAACAGCCGGTACATGTCCTCGATCTCGGTGCCGGTCATCCCGACCGCTTCGGCGATGGACTCGTCCCGGTCCTGCCCGAGGTTGATGCGGCGCATGTAGGAGCGCATGGCGGCCAACCGCCGCAGCACCAGGTCCACCGGTGCGGTGTCCCCGGCCGTGAACAGCTCGGCCAGGTACTCGATCGGGATGCGCAGGGCGTCGATGGCGCCGAAGAGGTTGCCCGCCTCCTCACCGTCGTGGCCGGTCCGGGTGAGCGTGTCCACCACCGGCGACAGCGGGGGGACGTACCAGACCATCGGCATCGTGCGGTACTCCGGGTGCAGCGGCAGGGCCACCCGGAAGCGCTTGGCCAGGGCGTAGACGGGTGAGCGCTCGGCCGAGTCCACCCAGCGGTCGGGGATGCCGTCGCGGCGGGCGGCAGCCCGCACGGAGGGGTCCGAGGGGTCGAGGAAGACGTCCAGCTGGGCCCCGTAGAGGTCCTGCTCGTCCTCGACCGACGCCGCCTCACCGACCCGGTCGGCGTCGTAGAGAATGACCCCGAGGTAGCGCAGGCGCCCCACACAGGTCTCGGAACAGATGGTGGGCATGCCCACCTCCACGCGCGGGTAGCAGAAGGTGCACTTCTCAGCCTTGCCCGTCTTGTGGTTGAAGTAGATCTTCTTGTACGGGCAGCCCGTGACGCACATGCGCCAGCCCCGGCAGCGGTCCTGGTCCACGAGCACGATGCCGTCCTCGACCCGCTTGTAGAGCGCCCCGCTCGGGCAGGCCGCCACACAGGTCGGGTTGAGGCAGTGCTCGCAGATGCGCGGCAGGTAGAACATGAAGGTCTCCTCGAAGGAGAGCTTCACCTTGTCGCCGAGTCTGCGCACGATCGGGTCCTGCGCGGCGAGCTCGGGGCCGCCGCCCAGGTCGTCGTCCCAGTTGGCGCTCCACTTCACCCGCATCGGCTTGCCCGTGAGCACCGAACGCGGACTGGCCACGGGGAAGTCGTCGCCCAGGGGCGCGTTGGTCAGGGTGTCGTAGTCGTAGGTCCAGGGTTCGTAGTAGTCCTGGATGGAGGGCATCACCGGGTTCGCGAAGATCGTCGCCAGCCGTCTGATCCGGCCGCCCGCGCGCGGAACCAGCTTGCCGTTCGGTTGGCGGACCCAGCCGCCCTTCCACTTCTCCTGGTCCTGGTAGGTGCGCGGGTACCCCTGGCCGGGCCGTGTCTCGACGTTGTTGAACCACGCGTACTCGACTCCGCCGCGGTTGGTCCACGCCTGCTTGCAAGTGACCGAGCAGGTGTGGCAGCCGATGCACTTGTCAAGGTTCATCACCATGGCGACCTGCGCCATGACCCGGCCGACCGGCCGGCCCCCCGAGCCCGTGCCCTCCTTTGAGCGCCTCCCCTTCCCGGGCTGGTTCGGCTCCGTCATCAGTACCGGACCTCCGTCGTCCGCTTGCGCACGACCGTGACCTCGTCGCGCTGGTTGCCGGTCGGGCCGAGGTAGTTGAAGGCGTACGTGAACTGCGCGTAGCCGCCGATGAGGTGCGTCGGCTTGACCATCAGGCGGGTGAGGGAGTTGTGGATACCGCCCCGGCGGCCGGTGGTCTCGGTCTTGGGCACGTCGATGGTGCGTTCCTGGGCGTGGTGCATGTACACCGTCCCGGTCGGCATCCGGTGCGAGACCACCAGGCGGGCCGCCACGACGCCGTTGCGGTTGACCGCCTCCACCCAGTCGTTGTCGGCCGCCCCGATCGCCTCGGCGTCGGCCACGCTCATCCAGATCGTGGGGCCGCCCCGGGACAGGGTCTGCATGAGCAGGTTGTCCTGGTACTCGGAGTGGATGGACCACTTGGAGTGCGGGGTCAGGTAGCGCACGACCACCTCGCGCTGCCCGGTCGGGCCGATCCGAGGCTCACCGAACAGGCGGCTCATGTCCAGCGGCGGCCGGTACACCGGCAGGGCCTCACCGAACTCGTGCATCCAGTCGTGGTCCACGTAGAAGTGCTGGCGGCCGGTGAGCGTGTGCCAGGGCTTGTCGTGCTCGGTGTTGATGGTGAAGGGCGAGTAGCGGCGGTCCGCGGCCTCCTTGCCGGACCACTCCGGGCTGGTGCCCACCGGGGTCGGCCCGCGCTTGGCGTCGTCGAAGACCACCCGGCGCTCGGCCGAGTGGTTGATGAGCTCGTCCATGTCGGTGCCGGTCCGCGCGGCCAGGCGCTCGAAACCCTGCGCGGCCAGGCGACCGTTGCTGGTTCCCGACAGCGCGAGGATCATCTCGCAGGCCTTGACGTCGGTGTCCAGGGACGGCCGGCCGTCCGCGACCCCGCCGCGCACGGTGCCGTTGCGCTGGCGCAGCCACTCGATCTCCTCGTCCGGCGTGAAGGACACGCCCTTGACCGGGAGCCCCCTGTCCTCGGCGAGCGGGCCGAGCGCGGCCAGCTTCTGGGCCACCGCCGAGTAGTTGCGGCGAACAGCGACGATGCCCGGCATGGTCTTCGCCGGGACCGGGCGCTCGCCCTCCGCCTTCCAGTCCGGCGGCACCCCGTGCGGCTGGGCGAGCTCCCCGGCCGTGTCGTGCTGGTGCGGTACCGCGACCAGGTCGGTGACCTCGCCGAGGTGGTCGGCGGCCAGCTCGCTGAACACCTTCGCCAGAGCGTGGAAGGTGTCGAAGTCGGTGCGGGTCTCCCACGGCGGGTCGATGGCCGGGTTGAAGGCGTGCACGAACGGGTGCATGTCCGTGGTGGACAGGTCGTGCTTCTCGTACCAGGTGGCGGCGGGCAGCACGATGTCGGACAGCAGGGTGGAGCTGGTCATCCGGAAGTCCATGGTGAGCAGCAGGTCGAGCTTGCCCTCCGGAATCCCCTCCCGCCAGGTCACGTCCTCGGGCCGGTCGTCCGGGCCGGCGGGCTCCGACTGCAGGTTGGAGTGGGTGCCCAGCAGGTGCTTGAGGAAGTACTCGTTGCCCTTGGCGGAGGAGCCGAACAGGTTGGAGCGCCACAGGGTGAGGGTCCGGGGCCAGTTGGCCGGGTCGTCCGGGTCCTCGGCGGCGAAGCGGAGCGTGCCCTCGTGCAACTGGTCGGCGACGTACTCTGCGGGGTCCCGGCCGAGTTCGGCGGCCTCCTTGCCGAGCTGGACCGGGTTGCGGTTGAAGGTCGGGAAGGACGGCATCCAGCCCATCCGGGCCGAGGCCGCCACGAGGTCGGCGGTGTGCTGCCCCCGTACCTTCCCGGGGCCGAGCGGTGACATCAGGGCGTCGGCCCGGTAGGTGTCGTAGCGCCACTGGTCGGTGTGCGTGTACCAGTAGGCGGTCCCGGCCATGAAGCGCGGCGGGCGCGCCCAGTCCATCCCCGAGGCGTAGGCGGCCCAGCCGGTGGCCGTGCGGCACTTCTCCTGGCCCACGTAGTGCGCCCAGCCGCCGCCGTTGACGCCCTGGCAGCCGGTGAGCAGCAGCAGGGCCAGGAAGGAGCGGTAGGCGTTCTCGCCGTGGAACCACTGGTTGGTCCCCGCTCCCAGGACGATCATCGCCCGGCCCCCGCTGGCCTCGGCGGTGTCGGCGAACTCCCGGGCGACGCGCACCGCGCGGTCGGCCGGGACGGAGGTCAGCGTCTCCTGCCAGGCCGGGGTGTAGGCGGCGCCGGAGTCGTCGTAACCGGCGGGCCACACCCCGGGCAGGCCGGGGCGGGACACCCCGTACTGGGCCAGGACGAGGTCGAACACGGTGGTGACCAGGCGCCCGCCGACCCTGCGGACCGGGACGCCGCGGCTGTCGACCTCGGCGGCGCCGCTGGGGGTGTCGAAGCGGGGCAGCGCGACCTCCGCGGCCTCCGCGCCCTCGGCGTAGAAGGTGAGTTGGGGGACGCGGCCCTCCAGGTCGAGGTTCCACTTCCCCTCGCCCTCTTCACCCCAGCGGTGGCCGATGGTGCCGTTCGGGGCGACGGGGGCGTCCTCCCCCTCCGGCCAGAACACGGGTTTCCACTGCGCGTTCTCAACACCAGGATTCGCACTGTCGGTGTTGTCCGGCAGGTCCGAGGCCATGAGGAACTTGCCGGGCACCAGGCGGCCGTCACGCTCCTCCAGGGCCACCAGGAAGGGGAGGTCGGTGTAGGAGCGCACGTACTCGGCGAAGCGGGGGGTGAGGCTGTCGACGAAGCGTTCCCTGAGGATCACGTGTCCCATGGCCATCGCCAGGGCACCGTCCGTACCCGGGTGCGGGGCCAGCCACTCGTCGGCGAACTTGGCGGCGTCGTTGTAGTCCGGGGCGACCACCACGACCTTCTGCCCCCGGTACCGGGCCTCGGCCATCCAGTGGGCGTCCGGGGTACGGGTCACCGGGACGTTGGAGCCCCACAGCACCAGGTAGGCGGCGTCCCACCAGTCACCGGACTCGGGGACGTCGGTCTGGTCGCCGAACACCTGCGGGGAGGCCACCGGCAGGTCCGCGTACCAGTCGTAGAACGACAGCATCGAGCCGCCGAGCAGGTTCACGAACCGGGCGCCCACGCCGTGGGAGACCATCGACATCGCGGGGATCGGTGAGAACCCGGCGATCCGGTCGGGCCCGTACCTCTTGATCGTCAGCACGTGCGCGGCGGCCGCGATCTCCAGGGCCTCCTCCCAGGTGGTGCGGACCAGTCCGCCCTTGCCCCGCGCCCGCTGGTAGCGGCGGCGCTTGGCGGGGTCGGTGGTGATCTCCTCCCACGCCAGGACCGGATCGCCCAGCCGTTCGCGCGCCTCCCGGTACATCTGGACCAGGACACCGCGCGCGTACGGATATCTCACCCGGGTCGGTGAATAGGTGTACCAGGAGAAAGCGGCGCCGCGCGGACAACCGCGCGGTTCGTACTCGGGGCGGTCCGGACCCACCGATGGATAATCGGTGGCCTGAGTTTCCCAGGTGATGATTCCGTCTTTGACATAAACATCCCAGGAGCAGGATCCGGTGCAGTTTACGCCGTGCGTGGAACGGACCACCCGGTCATGGCTCCAGCGGTCCCGGTAGAACACGTCGCCCTCGCGACCACCGTGTCTGACCTGTGCACGGCCCCCGTCGAGGGGGTCCGAACGGGTCAGGTAACTTCCCAAACGGAGGAGGCTTTCGCCCGCTCCCCCGCTTTTACTCCGCGCCACCATCAGGAAAACACCCCGTTTACCCGCCCCTTGCCCGCGACGCTGGAAAGCGCGTCCGGCCCCGGCCACATTCCGTTAATAAATATGCCTGCCCCGGCACGGATGTCACGTTTCCCACACCGCATAGGGCGACAATCGCGGCAGACCGACAGAGAAGGAGCCGAAATGCGTGCGGAAGTGGGCGAGCGGACGACCCGCTCGGGGACCGCGGGCGGCAACCTCGCCCTAGCGACGGCGGCGTTCGCGCTGACCTTCTGGGCCTGGAACCTGATCGGCCCGCTGTCACGGAGCTACAGCGAGGGCCTGGGCCTGACCCCGACCCAGACATCGATCCTGGTGGCGTTCCCCGTGCTGGTGGGCTCGCTCGGACGCATCCCGGTGGGCACCCTCACCGACCGCTACGGCGGCCGGGTGATGTTCACGGTCATCTGCTTCCTCAGCATCGTCCCGACCTTCCTGGTCGGGGTCTCCGCGTCCTCGTACGGAATGCTGCTGCTCTGGGGCTTCTTCCTCGGGATCGCGGGCACCTCGTTCGCGATCGGCATCCCCTTCGTCAACGCCTGGTACCAGGCCGACCGGCGCGGGTTCGCCACGGGCGTCTTCGGTGCGGGCATGGGCGGCACCGCGCTCTCGGCCTTCCTGACCCCGCGCCTGGTCGAGGCCATGGGCCTGTTCGCCACCCACCTGCTGATGTGCGCGGCGCTGGCCGCGATGGGCGCCGTCATGTGGTTCTTCGCCCGCAACTCGCCCACGTGGAAGCCGCAGACCGAACCGGCCCTGCCGCGCATACGCGAGGCACTCAAGCTCAAGGCGACCTGGCAGTGCTCGGCGCTGTACGCACTGGTCTTCGGTGGTTTCGTGGCCTTCTCCACCTACCTGCCGACCCTGCTGACCACCGCCTACGCCTTCGCCCAGACCGACGCCGGCATGCGCACCGCCGGGTTCGCGGTCGCGGCGGTGGTCGCCCGGCCGATCGGCGGCATCCTGTCGGACCGGATCGGGCCGGTGAGGGTCTGCCTGATCTCGTTCTTCGGCACGTGCGCCTTGGCCGTGGTCCTGGCCCTGCAACCGCCCGCGGAGTTCCCGGCCGGAGTGGCCTTCGTGCTGATCGCGCTCTTCCTGGGCCTGGGAACCGGAGGGGTGTTCGCCCTGGTCGCCAAGCTCGTGGACCCGTCCCGCGTGGGAACGGTCACCGGCCTGGTGGGCGCCGCGGGCGGCCTGGGCGGCTACTTCCCGCCGCTGCTCATGGGCGTGGTCTACCAGGCCACGGGCGCCTACGCCCTGGGCTTCGTCCTCCTGGCCCTGGTCGCACTGGTTGTGGCCCTGTACACCACCCGCGCCTTCCGCGACGTCGGCTAGCGGCGGGAGAGGGAAGTGCCGGAAAAGCTGTCCACACCCTGTGGACAGAGCCCGGCCCCAGGGTCCAGGGAGGCGGTCACAGCGCCGCGGCGAGCTCCCGGGCGCGGACGAGGGCGGCCGAGCGGTTGCCGATCTTCACCCGCTCCAGCGCCCGGACCCCCTCCGGCAACGGGATCCGGCGGGTCCGCGCCGTCACGACGACCACCGCGTGCGGGGGCAGGACGCGGCCCATGGCGGCGAGCAGCCCCCGGATCGGGTCGCCCTCCGGGACCCCGCCCTCCCAGTGGGTCATCTCGCCGTAGGGGACGTCGGTGATCACGAGGTCGGCGTCGACCGGTCCGGTCAGCCCGAAGACGTCGGCCACCGCGGACTCGTGCGGGAGGTCACCGCCCGTGGCCGCCAACCCCGCGGCCAGGTCGCGGGCGGACTCGGCCCGTTCCACGAACGCCACCCGGCCGAAGTCCAGCGCCGAGCGGCGCAGCTCCCGCTCCCGCTCGGCCAGCCCTTCGGCCGTCAGCAGCTCCAGGTTGCGTGCGGCGATGCCCACGGCGTCCTCGTCCACGTCCGTGGCACGTACGTGAGTGAGCCGGTCGCGGTGGAGCAGGCCCAGGACGGCCACCAGGTACCCGCTGCCACAGCAGGGATCCCACAGGCGCACCTGACCGCCCTCCACGTGCACCATCGCCCGCTGGAGGAGCTCGCTGGCCAGTCTCACGGGGAACCCCGGGTATCCGGGCGCGGACCGCAACACCTGTCCGCTGGCCAACGCCGAGTGGTCCGTACGCTCGGTGGCGTAGCGGTAGCTCACAACCGCCCCTCTCGTTTCCCCGACATCGGGTAGGCGGGTCGGGTCACCCGACCCGCCTCCCACACCACCAGGCATGCGGGCCCGCACCTGGCGGTTCGTCAAGCCGTCTCAGACGACGACCGGCCCGGCCATCAAGGCCCGGACCCATGGATCCAGCTCTTGGGAACTGCGCCGTGGCCGCCTACGCACCAGCATGAAGCAGCTCTGAGGGAATGCACCCTCTCCGCCCCACGGTGGACCGGCTCTCAGACCGGCTTACAGCGATCATTACGACCCAACCGAGCAAGCCCCCTCCTTCTGCTCCACTCGACGTTCAGCCCTTCCTGACCTGCCGGTCAGTACTATGGCCTCTGCTGACTTCTGCCTGGTCAGACCCACCCTTGCGAGCGGACCCGTCGGCGCAGCGACAACTCAGCAAACCGACACCCAGACAGACCTCCCCGGATAAGAACAGCCACTTTCCCCTACGCCTGCCGTGTTTACACCCCGACCGTCTTGACGGTGACGGGCTTCGCCATCCGTGGCTGGCTCACCCCGGTCGGACTGCCTCATACACGGTTCGTGTTCCTCAGTGCAGGGTTTCGCCTCGGGCTTCCTTCCGACCCCACCTCGCGATGACGCCGTTGCCTCCGGCTCGCGGTTGGCACCATCTCCTCCCGCAAGGGACTTTCACCCTCAAGCAACTGCCCATGCCGGGCGTAATCGGGTAGGCGGGTCGGGTCACCCGACCCGCCTCCCACACCACCAGGCATGCGGGCCCGCACCTGGCGGTTCGTCAAGCCGTCTCAGACGACGACCGGCCCGGCCATCAAGGCCCGGACCCATGGATCCAGCTCTTGGGAACTGCGCCGTGGCCGCCTACGCACCAGCATGAAGCAGCTCTGAGGGAATGCACCCTCTCCGCCCCACGGTGGACCGGCTCTCAGACCGGCTTACAGCGATCATTACGACCCAACCGAGCAAGCCCCCTCCTTCTGCTCCACTCGACGTTCAGCCCTTCCTGACCTGCCGGTCAGTACTATGGCCTCTGCTGACTTCTGCCTGGTCAGACCCACCCTTGCGAGCGGACCCGTCGGCGCAGCGACAACTCAGCAAACCGACACCCAGACAGACCTCCCCGGATAAGAACAGCCACTTTCCCCCTACGCCTGCCGTGTTTACACCCCGACCGTCTTGACGGTGACGGGCTTCGCCATCCGTGGCTGGCTCACCCCGGTCGGACTGCCTCATACACGGTTCGTGTTCCTCAGTGCAGGGTTTCGCCTCGGGCTTCCTTCCGACCCCACCTCGCGATGACGCCGTTGCCTCCGGCTCGCGGTTGGCACCATCTCCTCCCGCAAGGGACTTTCACCCTCAAGCAACTGCCCATGCCGGGCGTACCAACGCCGAAGGCCCGGTGTCTGGGACACCGGGCCTTCGATGATGCGGTCCTGACGGGATTTGAACCCGCGGCCTCCACCTTGACAGGGTGGCGAGCACTCCTAACTGCTCCACAGGACCTCGTTGCGTTCACAACTCTAGCGCGACTTTGGAGTACTTCGTACCCCCGCCGAAATAGAGTGGCTCACAACGCACCCGAAACCACGAGAGGACCCCTGCGTGAGCGACTCGTCCGCCCCCCTTCCCTCCGGCCCGGACTCCACGCGGGTCGACCGTTGGCTGTGGGCGGTACGCCTCACCAAGACCCGTTCCGACGCCGCCCAGGCCTGCCGTGGCGGGCATGTGCGGGTCAACGACCGCCCGGCCAAACCGGCCATGGCGGTCAAGGTCGGCGACCAGGTCAGGGTCCGCCTGCACGGCACCACCCGCATCATCGATGTGACCCACATCATCGTGGAAAGGGTCGGCGCACCGATCGCCGCCCGCTGCTACACGGACCGCACCCCGGCACAGCCGCCGCAGGCCACCGGGCCGGTGATCCGCCGGGACCGCGGCGCGGGCCGCCCCACCAAGCGGGACCGCCGCCAGCTCGACAAGCTCCGCACGGACTTCCCGCCCCCGGCCTGACCCCGCGCGCGGCACACCCCCGCAACAGCATCAGGAGCCGCTATGGTCACGCCCGTCCCGCCCGTCCCGCTGGCCTCCGGACGCGACGCCGAGGTGTTCGCCCTGAACGGCCGCCGGGTGCTGCGCCGCTACCGGAACTTCTGCGACACCGCCCCCGAGGCCGCCGCCGTGGCCCACGCGGCCCGGCACGGCTACCCCGTGCCCGAGGTGTACCGGGCGCAGGGCGGCGAACTGGAGATGGAGCGCCTGTACGGGCCAACGATGCTCGACGCCTCCCTGGACGGGCGGATCAGCCCTCAGGAGTCCAGCCGGATCCTCGCGGAGCTCCACACACGCCTGCACGGCCTCCCCGGCCGGGGTGGTGCGGCCCAGGGCCGGCTCCTGCACATGGACCTGCACCCCGGCAACGTCGTCCTCACCCCGAGGGGCCCGGTGGTGATCGACTGGACCAACGCCCGCGACGGCGCCCCGGACCTGGACCTTGCCCTCACAGCGCTGCTGCTGGCCCTGACCGGGGACAGCGCGGACCCACCCCTGGCCGACCTGGCCGAGGCCTGTCTGGCGCCGTACGTCGCACACACCACGGGCGACCCGACCCGCCTCATCGACCAGGTGGTCGCCCTGCGCTCGGACGACCCCAACCTCACCCCCGAGGAGGTCGCCCTGCTCCCCCGGGCCGCCGCCCTCGTCCGCCAGACGTGGGCCGCACAGGCCTGAACCACCCACCCTCCCCCGTGATCTTGCTACCAGAAGCGAAATCGGCGCCCATCTTGCCTCTGGTAGCAAGATCACGGCGGGTTGGGGCGGGTTCGGGGCGGGCTCAGCTCAGCGGGTTGCGGGTGAGGAAGTCCAGGACCGCCTCGGTGGCCTTGGGGGCGGCCTCGTGCAGGTAACCGTGGCGGGCGCCGGGCAGGACCAGGAGTTCGGCGCCGGGGATGCGCTCGGCGAGCAGCTCGGCGTTGCCCACCGGGGTGAGCTCGTCGTCCTCGCCGTGCACGACCAGCGTCGGCGCCTGAATCCGGGGCAGCAGGTCCCAGCCGTCGTGCTTGAGGCTGGCCTCGTAGTGGCGGCGCTGGGCGCGCAGCGGGTTGCGGGGCAGGATGCGGGTGACCGTCTCCGGGCGCTCCCAGGCCCACTCCGGGGTGTAGAAGAGGGGGCCGATCAGCTCGCGCCCCTCCTCGCTGCTGGCCCGGCGCAGGGCCAGGGAGGCGTGTTCGGGGCGCTCGACCTCGTTCCTCCCGCCGGGAGCGGTGGCGCCGAGCACCAGGGCGCCCACCCGCTCCGGGGCGATGGAGACGAGGGTCTGCGCGACCTTCCCACCCATGGAGAACCCGTAGACGTGCGCGCGGTCGACCCCGAGGTCGTCCAGGACCGCGAGGACGTCCCGGGCCAGCAGCTCCATGCTGTAGGCGCGGTCGAGGGGCGCGTCACTGCCGCCGGTGCCGCGCAGGTCCACGCGCACCACCCGGAAGCGTTCGACGAGGTCCTCGTACACCCCCTCCCACATCTCGTGGTCGAGGGACTGTCCGTGGATGAGCAGCAGGGTCTCCCCCGCGCCATGGACGTCGTACCAAAGGCGGGTTCCGTCAGCGGCGATCGCGTGGTTCACGTCAACGGACACTACCCGACAAACCCGGCAGCACACCGGGGCGGAACCGGCCAGGGCTTGGACGCGAGAGCCTCATGCCCCTCAGCGGCGCCCCTCGGCCTCACCGCTGGCGCTGAGACCGATCACCATGCACGCGACAACCATGACGAACACCCCGGACCCCGCGAACACGCTGTCATCAGACAGCGACGGAAGCCAGGCAACGAGGTACAGACCCGGGGTCACGAAGGCCACGACCGCGGTCGTCACCAGCGCGCCCTTGGAAGGGGCCAAGAGGCAGGCCAGTGAGAAGCCCAGCAGGAGCAGAAGCATCGCGAAGGCGAGCGCGAACAGCCACCGACCCTCCCCCAGCGCGCCCCCGAACAGGAGCCAGCCCGTGGCGTAGCCCTCCAACGGCTTCGCGCTGACCACACCTTCCTCCGAGAACCACACGCCGCCCCCTTCCCGGACCCACGGCAGCGCCAGCGAAAGGAGCAGGGCGACCGCACCGACGGCATAGGCCGCCGTCAGGGCCCGATCCGCAGGGGCCTCGGCTCTTTCCCGTTTGGCCTGATCCTCTAGGTGGGTCACCCGCTGACGGAGCATGGTGATCGGGCTGAGCCCATCGGCACTGTTCTTCGACAAGGGAGTATTCCTGCGTGGTTGGGTAAGGGAACACCGGGGTAGACGCCGGCCACTACGAGCTGGTTCGCTCCGCGGCGGCCTCGGATTCGTCCCGGGTGCCGGGGAGATGCCTCACGTTCGTGATCTCTCGTGACCTCTCCGCGCGAACCAACCCCCCGCCTCCGTGCATCTCCCCAGGTCCCATCGTTTGTGGGTGCGGCACCACAGGATCCGGCCGAAGGAGCGCGTGTGAGTCCCCCCGTCATCGCCACCGACACTGACCAGGGCCCTCGGCCGAGCCAGCAGGACGCCTACTCCCACCGGCTCGAACCCGCCTCCGGGGGCTGGCGGGCAGCCGTGGCCGACGGGTTCGGCGACCACCCCGACACCCGCGAGGCCGCCCAGCTCGCCGCGGACACCGCCATCGCCGCCTCGGGCGAGGCCGTGGACGCCGTCCTCGCCGCCCACCGGGCGATCACCCTGGTCCACCCCGGGACCGACTGCGTGATGGCGCACGCCCGCCAGGACTCCCCGGACGAGCCCATAGACATCGCCTGGGTCGGCGACTGCCGGGTGTGGACCTGGAGCCCCTCCGAAGGGCTGCGCCAGCACACCCGCGACCACACCTTCGGGCAGGAGCTGCGCGACCTGTGGGTCGCGGACGATCTGGCGCGGGTCGGCGACCACGCGGTCACCACCTCCGTGGCCACCGCCGTCCTCGACGACGTCGGAACCGCCACCGCACCCGCGGCCGACCTCACCCTGTTCACCTGCGACGGCATCCACGACTACGTGGACGAAAGGCTGCTGGCCGAGCTGGTCACCGACCACGCGCACGACCCCGCGACCCTGGTTCAGGTCCTGGTGGACGCCGCCCGCGAGGCGGAGAGCACCGACAACGCCACCGCCCTGGTGATCAGTCTGACCCCGGAACCGACCGGCCCCGGCACCCCTCTGACCCGCCAGGAACGCCTCCTGGAGGGCCTGGACAGCTTCGGCGGCCTGGGGTTCGGCGAACGGTTCCCCGGGAGCACCGAACACCTGCTGCGCGCCCTTTCCGAGGACCGAGCCGCCGGAATCGCCTGTGACCGCTTCCTCCTGCGCGACGGCACCACCTACTGGTGCACGAAGGACTCCGACCACACCGACCACCACGTGAGCTGGCACGGCGTCACCTGGTGAACCCGGCTCCGCCCTCTCGAGCAGCCGAGGGGGCTCCCCCAGCGCCTACCCGGCGGCCTGTTCATCTCGGCGATGTCGATCGGCCAGGACAGCGCTGACCATGCCCTGACCAAGGACGAACTGGGCGAGGCCGTCGTCGAGGCGGCCGAAGCACTCCTCCGACCCCGTCGACACCCTCTCGCCAACATATCTATGAGATACATTAGGGGGAGCAGTGTCCGGGGCCGAGCAGGCGGCACGGACGCCACCGAGATGGGAACACCAATGACCACCGCGGCACTCGTCCTGGCACTCGCCGTCCTGAGCGTCCTCGGGGTGGTCCAAGCCCTCATCCTCGCTGGCTTCCCCCTGGGCGAGTACGTGTGGGGCGGCCAGGCGCGCGTACCGACCCCGCGCTTACGCTGGTCGGCGGCGATCGCCCTGGTGATCCTCCCCGGCTTCGCCCTGCTGCTGGCGAGCCGTGCGGGCCTCCTCCCCGGCGGCGGATCCCCCGCGATCATCATCGCCACCTGGGTGCTGTTCGCCTACTCCGTGCTCATGGTCGGGCTGAACGCCGTCTCCCGCAGCCGCCCCGAACGCCTGACCGCGACCCCGGCCTCCGTCCTGCTCGCCCTCAGCACGTTCGTCATCGCGCTTGGGTCCTGATGCGTGATCCCGGGCCCTGGCACCGCCACTGAGCCACCCGCAACTCCAGCGCGTATTCAGCGCAGCCGCCCACCGAAACCCGCACCGGCACCCGGCCCGCACCCCGGACACGAAAAAGCCCCGCTCCTGGAAACCCAGGTTGCGGGGCGTTTCACGCGATTCGTTCTGTGTGGCTAGGGGCGGGGTCGAACCGCCGACCTTCCGCTTTTCAGGCGGACGCTCGTACCAACTGAGCTACCTAGCCGCGGCGCCGATTACCTCGACGACGCTTGCGGTCCTGACGGGATTTGAACCCGCGGCCTCCACCTTGACAGGGTGGCGAGCACTCCTAACTGCTCCACAGGACCTTGTTCAGTTGTCGCACTCGGCTGCGCTGGCCTCGTGCTTCGCTGCGGTTCTTATTCTGCCAGATGTCCGACAGTGCTCTGAACCGCTTCGTACCCCCAACGGGATTCGAACCCGCGCTACCGCCTTGAAAGGGCGGCGTCCTGGGCCGCTAGACGATGGGGGCCCGTGTAGACAGCCTAAGCATAGGGGAGATTCCCACCAACACCAAAGTGATTGCCCGAGACCGGCCGAGACCTGCACGACCTGCGACTACACAGGGGCTCAACAGCGGACAGAAAACGACTAGGGCGTGTCCTCCGCCGGGCTCGGATCCTCGTCCTCCTCGTCCTCTTCCTCGACCGGTTCGCCGACGTGACGACCCGGGTCCTCCTCGATATGCCGTTCGACCTGCGCGGACGTGAGACCGATGCCACCGAGGTCGATGTCGTCGCGGGCCTGGAGACGGCCGGTTTCGGCATCGAAGTAGAGCACGGACGCCTGGTACGGAGTCGGCCGACCGGAACCGTGATCCAGCCCACTCAGCCCCGCGCCGCCGGTGGACCCCTGGATGAGGAACCTGGTGCCCAGGTCGGTGAGTTCGGTGGAACGCCGGTGCTCGTTCCCGGCCAGGACCAGCGGAACCACCCCGTCGAACGGCTCCGCCTGGGTGCGCGTGTGCAGGATCGCCACGTCCACGTCGTCCGAGCCGCCCGCGATCGACGCCGCCTGTTCCTTGCCCAGCGCGGCCACACCGGCCGCGTCGGGGTTGAGCCGGGTGGCGTCCGGGGTGAATCGGGGGTCGCCCGCACCGTAGAAGGTGAGGCCGCCGACCTCCTCGACGTCCCCGTCCAGGACCACGGTGTTGGGCTGGGCCTCCACCGCGCGCTGGGTACCCATGGAGTCGTGCTGGCCGCGCACCCACACGTAGGGCACGTCCAGCTTTCCGATCTCGTCCGCGAAGACGTCCTCCGCCGCGCTGCCGCGGTCGGTCAGGTCGCCCGAGTCCACGATCACGTCCACCCCGTACTGCTCCTGGAGGGTGCTGATGATGCTCCACGACGCGGGGTTGAGCTGGATGTCGGAGACGTGCAGCACCCGGATGACCGACTCGTCATCGTCGTAGACCGGCAACGACGAGGTGGCCTCGTAGATCATCGACACGTTGCCGACCAGCCCGGCGAGCTGCTCCTGGTACTCGGTGAACCGGCTGAACACGTCGTCGGCGCTGCCCACCACCATCGGGGCGCCCGCGATCAGGCCGGTGTAGCGGGGTTCGGCGATAGCACTCGGGTTGAACGTGAGACCGGCCACACCACCGAAGCCCACCAGGACCAGCAGCGAGGTGGCCCCGCTCGCCAGGGCGCGCCAGGCGCTACGGAAGAGCAGGAGGCCCATGATGGCCGCGCCGGCGGTCGCCGCGAGCGCAGAGCGCAGCAGGAGGGCGATCACGCCGTCGGTGAGGTCCGCGCCGATGCCCGCGGCCATCCGGTTGATCGCCTCGGGGTCGGCGAACATCTCCTCGGCCGCGGCGAGCCGGATGTCGGTGATGGTCGCCTCGAGCTTCAGCGGCGCCGCATGGGTGTCGAAGGCCAGCTGACCCAGCGGAGCGACGTTGACGACGGTCTCACCGTGCCACTGGGGGCTCAGGGAGAAGGTGACGTCCGCCGGGCCGATCGGCGTGACCACCTGGCCGCCGAGGGCCAGGCCGAGCCAGCCGCCGACCAGACCCGCGACGAAGACACAGCTCCATCGCCACAGCCGCCCGGCACGCCACCGGCGCAGGGTCGCTCGGAACCGTTCGTAGGCTCCACGAAAGTCATAGGCGCGGATCTCTCCCCAAGACAACACACCCCCATCATGCCGTTGAGTGGAGCCGTTCCCAATGTTTCCTCCCGTCCAGAGTGTTATGTCTCTTCCTTGCCGCTCCGGGGAGGCAGCACAATGGCAGGCGTGGTTGAACTGACGCGCAGGGACTTCGAGGAACTGGTGGCCGACGCCCTGGACCAGATCCCGCCAGAGCTGGCCCAGCTCATGGACAACGTGGTGATCACGGTCGAGGACGAGTCACAGGAGGGCCTGCTCGGCCTCTACGAGGGGATCCCGCTGACCGAACGCGGCGACTCCTACTTCGGGGTGCTCCCGGACCAGATCTTCATCTACCGCCGCAACATCTGTGCGATCTGCGAGACCTCGGAGCAGGTGGTGGACGAGGTGCTCATCACCGTCGTCCACGAGATCGCCCACCACTTCGGCATCGACGACGCCAGACTCACCGAACTCGGCTGGGGCTGACCGGGCGCTCAGGGCTGGCCGGGGCCCGGCGGCAGCTGGCGAGCCGGCCCCCGATCGCTTCGGAACGCCACCGATCGGTGCTCACTCAGAGCGACATTCGGGCGAATAATCATCCGAAGATCCTATAAATTCGGGCGTTCGGGACACCGTTTTGCATTCCCGAGACCACTTCGGCGAGTAACAACTTTCCGCAGCGCCTGGCGCACCATGCGACCGAAAAACCTCCCCTTGATCTGCGGCCACCTGGGAAAACAAACCGGACGCCACCAATACGAACCCCTACCGAATCAGACCAGGAGACATTACTCGGAGCAACGAATCAGACACGAATTTACCCAACCGGCTTGCCACCCAGGCCCACTTCGGGAACCGTTGGTCATTGGGACACGACACAGCGTGATTCCACCCCCGGTGACTGTAAGGGAGTGCCAGGTGGGCAATCCAAGCCTTGACAAAGCCCCTGACGACGGAGACCACGAATCTTCGGAGACGCAGGACGACAAATGGCGGAGCAGTTACCGCGACGTCATGGCTATCGGCGAGTTCCGCTCGATGTGGGCGGCCCACGCCCTGTCGATGATCGGCACCAACCTGCTGAACATCACCGCCAGCGTGCTGGTCTACCAACTGACGCAGTCGGCCTTCGCGGCCGGAGTCACGCTGGCCGTGATGTTCCTGCCGCCGATCCTCGCCGGTCCGCTGTTCTCCGGGCTGGCCGACATCCTGCCGCGGCGCCAGATGATGATCGTCTGCGACCTGCTCCGGGCCGTGTTCATCGTGCTGGTCGGAATCCCCGGGATGCCGATCTGGGCGGTCTGGGCCCTGCTGTTCCTGTCGGTTCTGCCGGGGATCCCCTTCGCCGCGGCCCGGGCGGCCCTGCTCACCCAGATCGTCCAGGGCGAGCGCTACGTGGCCAGCACCGCGATCATCCAGCTGACCGCGCAGGTCGGGATGCTCCTCGGGCTGATCGCGGGCGGTGTGATCGTCACTTTCGTCAGCCCCAACCTCACTCTGATGTCGACGGGCCTGCTCTTCGTCCTGTCCGCGCTGATCGTGCGGCTCGGGGTCAAGTCACGGCCCGCTCCGGCACGCGAGGAGGGCGGCGAGAAGCGGCCCGGTCTCCTGGTGATGACCAGGGACGGTGCGAAGTTGGTCTTCCGCGACCCCAAGCTGCGTACCCTCGCGCTGCTCGCCTGGCTCGCGGGTCTGTACTCGGTCCCCTACGGGTTGGCCAACCCCATGGCCGACGAGGCGGGCGCCGGTCCGGCCGCGGCCGGTTTCATCATGGCCGGCCAGTCCATCGGGGCGCTCTTCGGCGGTTTCGTCCTCACCCGGCTGATCCCCCCGCCCACCCGGATCCGGATGCTCGGGCCGCTCGCGATCCTCACCTGCATACCCCTGCTGCTCTGGGTCTTCCAGATGCCGCTGTGGATGATGATCGCGGCGCTGACCCTCTGCGGGGCGGCCGGTTCCTACCAGTTCGTGGCCAACGCAGCCTTTGTCCTGTGTGTGCCGAAGGAGGGCCGGGGGCTGGCCTTCGGCCTGGTCGCCTCGGGGCTCCAGGCCGCGCAGGGTCTCGGCATCCTGCTGTCCAGCCTCCTCGTCGAGATCACCAGCACCGGCACGGTCATCGCCGGCGCGGGGGCGCTCGCCCTGCTCTGCGCGATCGGTCTGGCCATCCCCTGGTCCCGGATGTCCGGGGAGGTCGCCGCGCGGATGGAGGCGACCGAGTCGGAGACGGCCTCCTAGAGGCCGCCCCTAGCGCTCGGAGCGGTGCTCCGCGGGTTGTTCGCGGGCCTCCTCGGCCTCCCGGTCCTCCCGCGGGGCACACAGCTCACGCCGCCGCCAGTCCGGGTGTGCGCGCAGGCTCCACATCAGTGCTCACTCGGCTTTCCCTGGAAGTTACGGATGATCTGCTCCAGCAGCGAACGCTGCTCGCTCTCGGCGGGCATCAGCAGCCAGGCCAGGATGTAGATCGGAATACCGGCCATGCCCAGCAGGGCGAGGATGACGAAGATGATCCGGACGATGGTGGAGTCGATGCCCGTGTAGGCGGCGATACCGCCACAGACACCGGTCAGGAAACGGTCGGATTCACTGCGCTGGAGCCGCTTGCCCCCGAAGTTCTCGTTCATGCTTCTACCTTGCCCGTCCACGACGACGATTCCCATCGGGGAGAGCCCTGGGTGGTCCCTGACTTCCGTCCCCGACCCCTGAAGGTCGGGCACGAACCCCGCACGAGTCCGACGTCCCTGACGCCCGAAGCGTTCCTGAGGCGTGGACCACACCGCGATCAGTCGTCCGCGGTGAAGACCTCGCCCAGCATCCGGAACGACTCCCCGAGATAGGCACGCAGCTCGTCGATCCCGCCCCCGGGACGGTCCGGGGCCATCTTCATGGAGTGCCGCATGGCCGACATCGCGGCCGCGGCCGCCAGATGTGAGCGAGGATCGTCCTCAGAAGCCCCGGCCCGCTCGGCGATCGCCACCGCGACGCCCCGCTCCACGTCGTGGAAGCGCCGCAGCAGCCCGGACAGCAGATGGGGTTCCTGCTCCGTGAGCCGCTTGCGCAACGCCATATCCGCGCGCTGCGCCTCAAGATCGTCCGAGACCAGGAGAGTCGCCATCAACAGGGCACTGAGGTCCTCGGTGAACACACCCGTGGGCCCGCCCGCCACGAACGCCGCCCGCGCGTCCTCGTCGAGGGAGACGGCGACGTTGTCCAGGAGCGCGTCCTCCTTGGTCGCGAAGTAGTTGAAGAAGGTCCGCGGCGAGACGTCGGCCTCGGCCGAGATCGCCTCCACCGTCACGTTCTCCAGCCCCCGCTCCAACGTGAGCCGCACTGCCGCTTCCCGCAGAGCGCGCCGCGTGGCCAGCTTCTTGCGTTCCCTCAGCCCCATAGGTCCTCCCCTTACACGACCCATAGTTGCATGCCGTGCAATATTTCTCGATGTGTATTTTTCCCTACCGCAGCACGAGGAGATCGCCCCGCTGGCGCCCGGTGATCATCCCACTCCCCGCAGTCCACCGAAGAAGAGCGCACCAGCCACCCCCGAAAACATCCCGAAACCCCTACGGGACAGGTGCCCCAGCACCCACCGAAGGTTGCTCTGCGTCGGCCCTACCACTGCGGTAGAGTTGTCTCGGCGCCGAGCTACTCGTCGCCGTGGGGCCTTAGCTCAATTGGCAGAGCAGCGGACTTTTAATAAGCGTGATCACACCGCTTACCCGCAAAAAACCCGCAGTTCAGAGCGGGTGCATTGCACAAATCGGGCGCCCATTCCACCTTGGTTTCGCTCCATGTGCGCTCCCCTGCCTCGCTCGTGTCTCGAGGCCGCTGAGCACCTCCCGAAGGCGTGCTCCGCGCATCGGCCGCCTTGCCCAGGCCCGGGGTTCCCACTCAGGGCCACCAGCGGCTCACCAGGCCCCGAACCGCGCCCCTGCCCCGACATTCCCCGCACCCCTGCGCATGGACGCCGCGTGGGGCCTGTGGTGGCCTCAGGGCGCGAATCCCCCGAAACTGAATCCTGAATCAGGCGGACACCCCCACCCCAACGATCAACATCCGATAATCCCACATGTAGTGGTGCGCCGGATTGTCATGCCTACCATGTAGTGTCATGGCAGGAATTCTCGTGGCGGGGGCCGTGAGTGCGTCTCAGGCATCGGGGGCAACATGCCGAAGTACTTCAAACCGAATCATCGCGGTCTAGCAGCGATGGCCCGTGAAATCGAGCAGGAACTCGCCAAACACCCCATCAAGGTTCCACTTCACGGCTCCTTTGACCAGACACAACTGCAGGCTGGGGACTCCATGGATCACGACGTTCCGGGTTTTGACACTGTTCCCGAGCACACAATGCTGCGGCGAGCTGTCCTGGACGCGACCATGGTG
Organism: Nocardiopsis exhalans; assembly: GCF_024134545.1. GTDB lineage: Bacteria > Actinomycetota > Actinomycetes > Streptosporangiales > Streptosporangiaceae > Nocardiopsis > Nocardiopsis exhalans. Next base: position 797,686 of record NZ_CP099837.1, on the reverse strand, counting down.
CTGCTTCTGGAGTTGGAGAAGCGCGGCCCTGATGAGCGAGGACTCGATCCCCGTCACCAATTCGTCGACGCCCACCTACACCACCTCGATGAACCACTGCAGTCCTGGGCTACGAAAAACAGCACCGATCTGACCCGGGAACTCCTTCTTCAGGGCTACATCCAGCGAAGCAACGGGAGCCTGAGCGGGCAGGTGAGCGCGCACCTGAGCGACAAAGGTCGGAATCACGCTGTTCGGCTCCGCCGTGTCCAATCTGGCAGGGCTCGGCACAACATGATCTGCGAGCTTGTGCTCGGTCTCGTTGGACATGCCGATGCTGAAGGGCGGTCACGGGTCGACCCAGCCGACCTCAAGCACACCGCTCACGCTTGGATTGCAGGGGTCCAGGTCACCGATGAAGAAGCAAATCGGGCGGGTGGGTACCTCTTTCGCCATGGACTCATCGCGGCCTTTGAAGTTGATCAGGGTTGGGTCTCTCATGCTCGTCTGACCGCCGAGGGTGCCACCGTGGTGGACATCTTTGGCGGCTCGATCAGTGCTTGGGAGAGGAGCAAAGTACAGGGAGGAACCCTCGTGGGTGACCAGATCAACATCAGCAACAGCGCTGGAGTGCAGTTGTCGACCCGGACGTCTGGGACGGTTCACCAGTCGGCGACCACACAGGTCTCCTCGGCCCCGGACCTCACCGACCTGTGCATGCGTATCCGAGAGTTGGTCCCCTCCCTGAACCTTGAGGAACAGGACCAACAGGAGCTGCTCGATCAGGTGGAGCGGTTGGAAGGAGCGGCTGGCAAGCCCGAAGTACAGGCCAAGGGGGTGAAGCGCTGGTTGAGCAACATCAAGGATCTGCTTACCAGTGACTCCACGGGAAAGGCGTTGGGGGTGCTGGCGAAGGTCGGCGCGGCTATCCAGTACTTCACCAAGAGCTTTGAGGAAAACCCCTCAACTGCATGATGCTGATCATTGCTTAGGTGTTTGACTGCCGCTACGGCAACCTCTTCCTTCCAGAGCCTAGGAATCCCCCTGCTGATCGACCGCTGCTTCGTAGAAGGCGTCCGCGAGGGCGAGGATGATCGAGTTGATGGCGGGCCCGTCCGTGAAGAAGTAGTCAGCCATCGTGTTGTGGGCGCCCTGGTTATCCGCGACTGCCTCCGTGACGGCTGCTTGGAAGTCCGGTGACTCCACGAACTGCTTCTTGGAGTTCACCTTGGTCTGCTTGATCAAGTTCGGGTCAGCGAGCAAGTGCTGGATCAGCCCCTGCACGAACTCCCGGACCTGGTGATCAGCGAACGCCTCAGCACCGAAGAGGTCGTTCATCTTGTCGATGACGACCTGGAGCGCGACGTACTTCGGCTCCTTCTTCATCCCCGTGCCGGCAGCGCTGATGCCCTTCAACTGTCCATCTCCCACGAGCGAGATATCGACCGGGACCGCCTTGTTGTGCTTGACACCGACCAGCACCACATCGGAGAGGTCGATCTCGGCCGCCCAAGCGGACTCGGCGATGACCTTCTCCAGCAAGCGCAGGAAGATCGAGAGCATCTCCATGTAGGGGTCGCCGTAGTCGACGATCTGGGACATGAAGTCATAGAGGCGTACGTAGGTGGAGATGTCCTTGCGGAACAGGTCGAGCGCCTGGAGCGCGACCTTGTCCTCCTCCTCGATGGCCCGCGCGTAGCGGCGCCGGAAGTCGTGCTGCGCCGGACTGATCGCCGCGGAGAGCGCGTTGTTGCCCTTCCGGGTCACCCACAGCTCGGCAACCTTGCGAACGTCGTCCTCGGTGTAGATACCGACCTGGGCAAGTTTGTTGGCCAAGTGGATGACGATGTACGGATCGGTCTCCGTCTCCAGAGCCGCGTTCTTGAAGTACGGCTCGAAGGCGGCCTTGATGTCCTCGGGCTTGTTGGCGAAGTCGATGACGAATGTCTTGCGCTTCTGCTCCCCGCCAGCAGTGCGATGGGTGCGGTTGAGCCGCGAGAGGGTCTGCACTGCGGTGACCCCTGACAGCTTCTTGTCGATATACATCGCCGAGAGCAAGGGCTGGTCGAAGCCGGTCTGGAACTTGTTGGCGACCAGCATAATCTTGTACGTCGCACCCTTGAACGCGGCTGCCAGATCAGCCCCGGCGCCGGGGTTCATGTTGGCCTCGGTGAACTCGTCGTCCTTCGACGGTTGTGGGCCCCAGTCACTATGCCAGGTCTCGTCCTCGTCCATCGCCACACCGGCGGAGAAGGCGACCAGGGTGCGGTAGTTGTACGAGGCGTCCTCGGCGCGGCGCTTGGCGATGTAGGCGTCGATGGCCAGCTTGTACTTCACCGCGGACTTGCGCGAGTCGGTAACCACCATCGCCTTCGCCTTGCCTTCGAGGAGGTAGCCGACGTTGGCGTGGAAGTGCTCGACGACGATCCGCACCTTCTGGCTGATGTTCGTCGGGTGGAGCTGAACCCAGCGCATCAAACTCTTACGGGCAGCAGACTCCTCGACTTCTCCTCCGTCACCACTTTCGGCTTTACCGGCGATCTTCAACGCGGTCTCGTAGGACTGATAGCCCTTCAGCACGTCGAGGATGTAGCCCTCCTCGATCGCCTGCTTCATCGAGTAAAGATGAAACTCGCGCGGCTTGCCGTCGGGCCCTTTACGACCGAACAGTTCAAGGGTCTTGTTCTTCGGCGTCGCGGTGAAGGCGAAGTAGGAGATGTCCTCCGACTCGGCCCGGTCGGACATCTCCGATGCCAGCACCGACTCCACATCGACCTCACCGCCCTCCTCGATCTCCTTCACCTCCTCAGCGGTCAGCACCTTCTTCAGCCTCGAGGAGATCTGACCCGACTGTGAGGAGTGCGCCTCATCGGCGATGATGGCGAACCGCTTGCCCTTCAGCCCGGCTTCACGCCGGACCTCCTCCAACGCATGCGGGAAGGTCTGCACCGTCACCGCGATGATCAGCTCACCGTTCTTCAACGCCTGCGCCAACAGACCCGACTTCGACTTAGCACCAGCCTTACGGACGTCCTCCGGGCTGATGGTCGCGACGATTTTTCCGGTGCCGTCGATCTGCCGGATCGCCTCCTGCAGCTGAGAATCGAGCACGTTGCGATCCACCACCACGATGACCGTGTCGAAGACCTTCCGATCATCGACATGCAGGCGGGCCAGCCGGTGAGCCGTCCAAGCGATGGTGTTCGTCTTACCCGACCCGGCCGAGTGCTCGATCAGGTACCGCTGCCCGGCGCCCTCCTCCTTCACCGCGTCGACGATGTTTGTGACAGCCTCCCACTGGTGGAACCGGGGGAAGAGCAGGCTCGTACGCCTCACCGACGTGCCGGTCGCGACATCCCACTCCTCCCGGGTCTGCACGATCATCAGCCGCCCGATGATGTTCAGCCAGGCGTGCTTCTCCCAGACCCGCTCCCACAGATATGCCGTCGCCGACTGTCCGTCCGCGCCGGGCGGGTTACCGGCACCGCCTTCGAAGCCCGTGTTGAACGGCAGGAAGTGGGTCTTAGTCCCCTCCAGCCTGGTAGTCATCGCCGCGAGGTCGTTTGAAACCGCGAAGTGCACCAGTGCACGGTGACCGAACGACAGCAGCGGCTCGGGCCGCCCGCTCGTCAACGGATTGCGGTCCTGTTTGTACTGGTTGATCGCCTCGTCCAGCGACTGAGTGAAGTCTGTCTTCAGTTCCACCGTGGCCACCGGGAGCCCGTTGACGAAGAACACCAGATCGATACTGCGCTGGTCGGCAGTCGAGAAGTGCACCTGCCGAACCACGCGCAACCGCATCGCCTCGTAGTGCGCTGTCGTGGTCTGGTTGAGCGAGGTCTCGGGCCGGAACTGCGCCAGCTTCAACCGACCGCCACCGATGTACTGCACACCGTTGCGCAGGATGTTCAGCGTTCCACCGCCATGCTCCAGCGGCTTGTCCAGCGCCGAGGTCAACACGTCGAGGAACTTAGCTTGGGACCCCGCCGCCTTCAACGCCTTGGCGTATGCAGTCTTCTGCGTCTCGTCCAACCACGCGAACAGGTCTGCCGGGAACAGCGCCCGCTCCCGATCGTACTCACCGCCGTCATGGTCGTGCTCCGAGTACAGCCAACCCTGAGCTTCGAGATACTGACAGATTTCTCTTTCGAAATTCCTCTCATTGTGTTCAGCCATTACACCGCCTCTCGTACGTCGATCTGCCCCGCTACGGCCGCTGTGATGAGCGCGGATCGGCGCTCGCCAGCGAGCTCGATAAAGCGCTCTGATTCTTCGATGAGCATGTCAATCTTTTCGGTCTGCTCGTCCAAATACTTCGCGATTCGACGCTGCTCATCGATATCCGCAGGAGCAGATACCAACAATGCCATCATGGCACCAGCGGTCAGCTTCGGCTGGGCCGAACCCGATACGGCTATGCTCACGTCGAGCGCCTCTAACCGCCTAGCCCAAAAATCGACATCGCCAGCGATCGGGCGCAAGACGTGTGCATGGTTGTTGACCCAATAGCGTCCCTTCGCCACGAAGGCAATCGGCGTCGAGCGAGCCAGCAAGTTTGCGCCATCCTCGGAGACAAGGACAAGCGGCTCATCAAAAATGAAGTCGTCGACATGATCGATCACCCCTGACGCACCGTAGTAGTCGAATTCTCCCTTCCTGTCTCCCCTCTCCTCTGCACTCAACGGAATCCGGCGTCCGTCCAGGCTGACGAGCCAGTGGCGAACAGCACGCAGTGCCCAATGTGCAGGCATCAAACCAATCGCAGGGTCCCCGGACTCGACCAATTCGACACTCTCATCAACTCCGCGAGTCACTGCTGTAAGGCACACGGCTCGGCGCCGCTCCCACAGCATCCCGATCAGCCGCTGCTGCTCCTCGATGAGCGTGTCAATACGGGCAGTCTCGCGGTCAAGGTAGCAGCAGATGGCGCGTTGTTCATCAATCGGTGGGATACTGACGCGCAACTGTTTAAGCGCCTCACAGGTCAATCCACCTTTGGTACTTCCGTTCTCCTCGCTAATTCTCCGGAGATCATCGTATGCGGATGTGAGCAGCCACAGCAGGTAACCTGGCCACCATTTATCTCGGTCTGGGATCACGTATGCCAGGTGCTGATTCACCGTTGCCTCGACGTCAAGAATCGTCGCCATTCCGCGCGTCTTTCCTTGGCCAGTTAGACCTACAAGCACCGAGCCGGGAGGGACAATCGGGAGGTGACATTCTGAGAGCGCGGCAGCGGTGACGAACTGCACTGCTGAATCAACACGCCTCTGGTTGACCACGGAGCTGTTGAGCCAAGGAACATCGCCACCATCCCAATACTCCCTGTTCTCGCGTCGGGGTGTTGACCCGTTGCCGATCCGTGTGGTGCGGCCAAGCTTGTCGGCACCGCTGCCCAGGCTGGTGCTTGATGGGACCACACCATAATTACGGTAGGCACTACGAACTTCCAGACCAGGATTCCTCGGACGCGACTGAGGCGCGAACAAAGTCGCGAGTTGACGTGTGGGGTCACTCGATCGCCACCGCTGTTCCGTCATGCTTCGACCTCCCGCAGCAGGTCAAGGATCTTGGCGACCTGTTTCTCCAAGTCAGCATCGATCTCAGCGAGAGGGCGTGGAGGAACGTACTTGTAGAAGTGGCGGGTGAAGGGGATTTCGTAGCCGACCTTGCTCTTCGCCCAATTGACCCAGGCATCGGGAACGTGCGGCTGTACCTCGGCCTCGAAGTACGCCTGTACAACCTCACGCTCCCCTGCCGCTCCGACGGTTGAGCCGCCGTAGGTGAAAGGCACGTTCTCGGTGTCACGCTTCTTCGAGTCGGGCTTCGGGTTACCCTTGCGGTCGACAACCGGCTTACCGTTCTCATCGAGCATGGGACGCTCGACAGTCACGGTCCAGTAACCGAACTCGTCGTTACGCAGCACCTTGGAGAGGTCGGGGTCGGCATCCTCGAAGTCGGCGTACAGCCGCAAGACCTCGGCACGGTCATCGTCACTGATCTCGCGTCCCTTGGACCCGAGGTTCTTGCGCATCTTGGTCCAGAACGACGCAGGGCTCCGGCAAAGTCAGGTCTGTAGGAGTCTGAGTGGGCGAGCCTCGTCGCGGATCATGTGACGGTTGGCCTGGGCGATGTTGTCGAACCCGGCTGCTCGCAGCAGTCCGATCGCGGTGTTGCGCAGGGTCGCCATGACCTGGGGAGCGCTGCCCGTGCGCACTTGGGAGCGGTCCTCGTCGTAGGTCACATCCCGCACGTGATGGAGCTTGTTCTCGATCCCCCAGTGCTGGCGCACCCACCCGGACAGCACCAACGCAGGAGCAACGCGGTGGTCGGCCGAGGTGATCAGGTAGACGACCTCCACGCTCTTGCGTTTGGGTGAGCCCTTGGACTTCTTGCGCCAGGTGGTGCGGCGTAGCTGGGCGATCTGAGCGGCGCCTTCGAAGGTGACCCATGCCGGGACCTGGGCGGTCTTGATGGTGCGGGTCTCTTTGCGGCCGTGCCCGGTATCGCGTGTGGTGTGTACGGGCACGTGCTTCCACGGCACCTTCTTGAGCTGGGCGTACAGGTTTTTGTTGTTGGCCTTGACTGTGAAGACGTAGTGGGCGCCCCCGGTCCGGATGGTGGTAGCGGTGTCGGTCTGGGTGTGCATCGCGTCAAGGGTGACGACCGCTCCGTCGATGTCCAGGAGGCCGAGCAGGTCCCGCACGGCGGGAATCTCGTTGCTTTTGGCGTCCACCGCGACCTGGCCCAGGGTGGTGGTGCCGCACAAGGCGGCGACCAGGTGCGGTGCCCGTTCGGTTCCGGTACGGGCACCGCGCAGGGTCTTGCCGTCCAAGGAGATGACCCGCAGCCCGTTGACCACCATCAGGCGGGTGGCGGCCCAAGCGCCCAGCACCTGATCGAGCAGGTCGGCGTCCAAGCGGGCGAAGGTGCGGCGAAAGGTCGCCTCGTCGGCGGCTCCCCGGAGCATGCCCAGGGCGGTGAGGGTGTGGGTGGTGGTCTCGGCGGCCCACTGGCCGATCGCGGTGAACCCTTTGGCTCCGGCCAGGGTCGCGCAGACGGCCACGGCGATCAGCGCGGCCAGGGTGTGGCGTCGTCCGCGGGGTTTGCGTGGGTCGGGCACACCTTGAAGGACCTGGATCAGGTGATCCTGGCGGGAGACGGGCTCGACGATGAGCTCGCCGGGGTGAGACGATGACATTCGCGGGCGTGTTCCTCGGTTGGGCGAAAGCGTGAAGAACTTCCATCCAACCGGGTCGGACACGCCCGCTTCTGCTTGTTCGCCCTACGAAGACGCAGGTCACATCCCTACAACCCGACTTTGCCGGAGCCCTGCAGAACGACGTACCGTCGATGAGCTGCACCTTGCCCTTCCGGTCAGGGTGCTTGGTGTTGTCAAGGATCCAGATGTAGGTAGCGATGCCGGTGTTGAAGAACATATTGGTCGGCAGCGCGACGATCGCCTCGACTAGGTCGTTCTCCAGCAGCCACCTGCGGATGCTGGAGGGGCCGGACTCAGCGGCGCCATTGAAGAGCGGCGAACCGTTCATGACGATGCCGACGCGGCCCCCGCCGTCCTCGGGGGTGCGCATCTTGTGAACCAGATGGAGCAGGAAGAGCATCTGGCCGTCTGAGGTAGCGGGGAGACCCGGCGCGAAGCGGCCGTAGGGACCGGCAGAGTCGCGCTCCTCCTTGACCGCCTTGGCGTACTGCTTCCAGTCCACCCCATAAGGCGGGTTGGACATGCAGTAGTCGAACTGACGGCCCTTGAAGGCGTCATTGGTGAGCGTGTTCCCGAACGCGATGTTGGTCGCGTCATGGCCCTTGGCGAGCAGGTCGGACTTGCAGATGGCGTACGACTGCGGGTTGTACTCCTGGCCGTACAAGCTCAGCTTTGCTTCGGGGTTCTCGGCGAGCAGGTGCTCCTCCGCTAGGGAGAGCATGCCACCGGTGCCGGCGGTGGGGTCGTACAGCGATCGAATGATGCTGCCCTCGGTGAGGTCGACGTCCTTCTCCGCGAAGAGGAGGTCGACCAGCAGCCGGATCGCATCGCGCGGCGTGTAGTGGTCTCCCGAGGTCTCGTTCGCGGCCTCGTTGAACTTACGGATGATGTACTCGAACGCATCCCCCATGTCTGCGTTGGACACCACGTCCGGATGCAGATCAACGGCACCGAAGGACTTGACTACCTCACGGAGGAGCCCAGCCTTCTCCAAAGCCAGGATCTCCTTCTTGAAATCGAAGTATTCGAACACGTCCACGTCGGCGGAGAACCGGTCGACGTAGTCAGCGAGGTTGTCCGCAAGCCCGTCCGCATCTGCCAGCAGGTTCGCGAACCCGTAGTTGGAGGTGTTGTAGAACGTCCGCCCCGTGGCCTTCTTAACCTCGACCTTGAGCCGGTTCGGGTTCTCGTACCTCGCAGCCAACTCCCGTACCAACGCACGGTCGGGCTCAAGGATGCAGTCGAGCCGTCGCAGGATCGTGAACGGGAGGATCACTGTCCCATACTGGTTGGGGCGATAAGGACCCCGAAGCTGGTCAGCGATTGACCAGATGAAGCTACCGAGCGTACTCACAGGTTCCTCACGAGAATCGTCTAGCAATGCCGATCACTTTGACAGAAACGGCAGCCGTCGTCACTTGGTTCAGCTACGGCCCTTCCTCGTACTCGTCCTGGCTCGGGTGGTTGCACGAGCTACCGGATCGACTACTCCGCACCGCTTGGAGCACACCACGGCACACACGAGCCGGGCACGGCGGGCTTCGACTACTACCAGCCAACGTGATCAGGAGTCGTTCGTCGCGGGGGTACTCACAGCGCCTCACCGATCCAGTTCAGCCGCGCAATCGTCCTGCGTTCGGCGCGGTGCCCCGCGGTCCACAACGAGCCCTGGCCATTAGCCCCGTTGCCTAGGCGCACTACGGCTCCCGCAGACATCCTCCGCGAGGAGGGATGACCCTGTACTGGGCGTACCCCCGATCAGAGCCAAGGCAAGAGCTTGGCTTCAAGGAGCTGGCACCATCGTGGGCTTCGGACAGGAGGTGACCGGAACGAGCAAAACCCAGGCCGAGGACCCGCAAAGAACCTCTGACCTGGGTTTCGTGGGTAGGCCCCCAGGGGCTCGAACCCTGAACCCACGGATTAAAAGTCCGTTGCTCTGCCAATTGAGCTAGAGGCCCGCGCGTGCGACCTGGAGCCTGACCCCTGGCCGTCGCCGCGACAACTCTACCGCAGCCGTGGGCACTTGGGACGTCCGGTCACGGCCACCAGCCAAGGCCGCACCTTGACGCGGTGACGGGCGAGGTGGGGCCCGCGCACCCTGCCGACGAACACCGGAGCCATCATCGAGCACACCACGCCCGTGCCCTTCGCAGCGGTGTAGCGGCCCTTGACGGGATCAGCATGGGATCGGCACTCGGCTCCCTCTGCAGGGCCACAGAGCGGCCCCGCTGGGGGCCGCGTGTGCGGCCTTGTTCCCAGCGGGGCTAGCCGATCCCTTCCATCAGGCGCGGTGTGCTGCGGGCTTCAACATCGCTGCTGTGGCCTCGGCCGCCGCCTTGGCCACGTCCGGGAACACCGTCTGGTAGGTGTCCTGGGTGAAGTGGGTCGTGGCGTGCCCAAGTTCGGCGGAGACCACCTTGACGTCCACCCCGGCAGCCAGACTCATGGATGCTGCCCCGTGGCGTAGCCCGTGCAGAGCGATGGGCGGCAGTCCGGCGGCGCGTGTGATGCGGTGGAACCAGTCGGTGACCTGGGCCGGGTGCCACCCCTGGCCGTCTTCACGGGTGAATACCAGCCCGGTTTCTGGCCACTGGACTCCAAGGGCCATCTTGGCTTCGAGTTGGTGACGCTTCCAAGCCCGCAGCACCCTCACGGTGGCTTGGTCCAGGGTGATGGTGCGCTCCCCGGCCGTGCTCTTGGGCGTGCAGGTGTGGGTCTCCCAGCCGAGTTGGACGACCTGGGTGTGGATGTCGATCTCCCCGTCCACCAACCGGGTGTTCGCCCAGGGCAACCCGACGGCTTCGCCGCGCCGCAGGCCCTTGACCGCGATGAGGTGGAAGAGCGGGAAGAGCCAGGTGTACCTGCGGGCGTGGTCCAGGAAGCGGATGGTCTGGTCGGGGGTCCAGATCATCACTTCCCCGGGAACGGTTCCTTCCTTCTCCCACTGCTTGATGCGGTCGGCTGTCCAGACCAGGGGTTTCTTCCTGGGGCAGGAGGGCAGGCGGGCGTGGGAGGCGGCGTTGAAGGTCACCGGCAACTCGGGGCGGCGTACCGCGTCTGACAGGGCGCTGCGGAGTGTGGCGCGGATGCGGTGCTTGGTGGCCAGTGAGACCACCCGACGGCGCTCCAGCTTCGCCCACGCCTGGGAGTCCCCGGCCTCGCGGCACTCGATGATGCGTTCGTTGACCTCCTCGATCGCGGTGAACATCGCCTCCACATGGCGGGCCTGGAGTTTGTCCAGGCGAACCCTGCCCAGGTGCGGGACCAGGTGGTTGGTGATGTGGCTGCTGTAGGAGCGGCGGGTGTTGCGGGTCAGGTCGGGTTTGTCCTTCAACCACTCGGCCAACCACTCCTGCACCGTGGGCACTTCGGTGCGTAGGTCCACACCCAGGTGGAGACGGCGTTGGACCTCGTCGGTTTCCGGTAGGGGTCGGCGGGCCCTGATCTCGGCCTGGATGAGGTCAGCGACCTGGATCAGATCGTCGGGGTCCTGGCCGGCCAGGTCGAGCAGCACCCGTACCCGCTGGAGTGCTTCCAGTGCGGCTTCTTGTGAGGCCAGGCCGATCTGGCGGGCCTGGCGCCGCCCGCCCTGGGCGGTGCGGGGCAGTTCGACCTGGTAGCCCCAGCGGCCGTGGGTGGAGCTCCAGGTGCCGCTGCGGCGGCGCAGCATCGCGCACCGCACGCCGAGGAGTTTTCCGTTGTCGTCGCGGCATCCGCAGCGTTTGAACGTGGAGCCTTCATGTGTGGCCAAGATCGACCTCCTGGTGCTGGTCACGGCGCGCACCGCATCCGCAGCAGGCCCAGGTGAGGGGCTGCAAGCCCAGGTGGGCGAGTATTCCCGCGGTGGGGATGCGCCACTGGCGACCCACCTTGTAGGCCGGTGCGGGGAAGGCATCGGCGTCGAGCAGGGTGTAGACCACTGTTCGGCTCATGCCGAGCATGCTTCCGGCGGTGGCCGGGTCCACCCAGACCGGCAGAGCGCCGACCTCGTTCAGCGTGACCGGTTTACTCACTGCCACCTGCCCACCTTTCCACCACCTGTGAACTGCACGAATATGGTGCGCGGCCCCGCGTTTGGCGGGGCACCACGCATCCACGCTCGACCTCGCCGAGGTGGTCAAGCGGATTCGTCAACAACCCCACCGGATCTTTCCTCCACCACCCATCCACCACCCGTTTGCAGCCGGTTTGTCGCTTTCGCTGGTCGGGGCCGCCAGCGGCCCCGTGTGGGGCCCGAACCCCGGGTTCGGTCCCGCTCTGGGCGGGGCCGGGGCGATCGGGGCGGTGTGGGGGCACCGGTGGCCCCACACCGCCCCAGCCCGGCCTGGGGTTTCCCCCGGGGCCGGGAGCCCTGCCACCCCGGGGTGTGTCAGTCCTGGCGCACGTGCCCGGTGTAGGTCAGCCAGGCCCGGTAGCGGGACCGCACCGCCTCGGGAATGGCCACCACCCGGTAGCGGCCCGCGCCGCGCTGGTGCTCGACCACGTAGTGCTCGCCTTCCCATGCCGGGATCCGCCCCAACCTTGAGGCGGCTTCGGCCACCTCAGCGAAGGAGTCATCGTCGATGTTGGTGCGCGGGAAGTAGGACACTTCCACGTTGGTGTGCGGGCTGACCGGCAGCTCCGGGTGCTCTTCCAGGAAGGTGGCCAGGGCCCGCATGTCCGCGATGATCCGTGCCCGCAGATCCGGGCTGGCCGCGTCCGTGAAGCACCCTCGTTCGGGCACGAACACCGCCGGTGCCTGCTCGCCCCGCTGCTCGTTCTCCGTCTGGTGGTCGGGGTCGGTCCGCCTCATTCCGCCTGCCCTTCACCCTGGGTGTGCTGCTGGTAGAAGGGGTCAGGGTCGGTGAAGACCAACACGTCCTCGTGCTGGATCACGTGCACCGGCCACTCCGCCTTACGCAACCGGCGGGTCTCCAACAGTTGGAAGAACGAGGTCCGGGACACCACCTCCCCATCGCGCAGCGCGCACAGCAGCGCGGCACACCGGTCGATCTGGACCAGCCCGGCCCGCCGGCCCGCCTGGGCCACCTGCCCGGGGAAATCGATCAGCTCCCCGTTCTCGCGGTAAGGGCGAGTGGTCACCACAACCACCCCACCCGGAGCAAGCAGTCCCCGGCAGGACGCTATGATCCGGGTGAAGGAGTCCGCCAACTGCTCCGGGTTCTGGTAGGCAAGGTTGTCCGCCCTCCGGTCCCGGTCACGCGAGTAACGGTGGGCGTGCTTTTCCACCGCGCGGGCTCCATCACGGCGAGAGCGGATCTGGCCGTGGGTCATCGACCCATACGGAGGCGAGGTCAACACCAGCGACACCCTTCCGGCCAACGAGGTCGACGTCAGACCGGCGGCGGTTTCGGCACCCTCGCCGGTGTGCACCTGGCCGTGACCGGTGGCGCCCTGAACCTGCGCGGTCTCCAGATTGAGCCGGGCGATGGAGGCCCACTTGGGCTCCAACTCGATCCCCACACCGGCCCGGCCCAGGTGAGCGGCCTCGACCAGGGTGGTGCCGATCCCGCACATCGGATCCAACACCACCTCCCCGGGGCGGGTGTAGGTCGAGATCACGTGGCGGGCGATCTCGGGCAGCATCTTGGCCGGGTGCTCCACCGACAACCTCGAGTACCGGTCGCCGCGCTGCTGGCGGGCCTGGCGCTGGCCCGTGGCCCACACCGACAACCCCGCACCCGCCCCGAGAACGGATCCGGGAGAACCCTCGTGGTGGTCGACCCCCTGCTCTTCCAGATGCTCCGAATTCTGCGCCTGGTCGAGGTGGTCTTCGTGCTGTTCCTGGCTCACGCTTCCACCTCGCCATGCGCGCGGGCCGGCGTGGTGCGGCCCTTCTTGCGGAACACCGACACGTTCAGGTGAGCGGGCGAGGTGATCGTGGCCGCGGCCTCGGCCACCGAGGTCGACAACCCCACCTCGTCCTCCCCCTCCCTCGGACTGATGTGGGGGTCGTGGTCAGGGTCGAACCCGCCCTTGCCCCGAACCGGGATCGCGGCCCCCAGACCCGCGTCGCAGATCGGCACCGTCAACGCGATCACGTGCTGCAGATACACCAGCCCCGCGCACGCAGCGGCCCGCACCACCCCGGCCGGGGCGTGACCGACCGGGGTCACGACCGCAACGATCCCGCCGGGCCGGGTGATCAGAGCAGCGAACTCCACCCGGGCCCGAACCCGACGCCGAGCCGCCCACGGCGAGACGGCACACGAAGGGGTCGGAGTCACCGTGGTCACGGTCAACTCCGCCCACGCGACCTCCAGATCCGAGGCCGCGGCGGCACCCGGTGAGACCATGCCCGGGTGCAGAACCTGGTGGGAACGGCCCCGCTCCCAGGCCTGGTGGGCGATCTCGCCGACACCGGTCAGGTCCGCGACCCGGCCTTCGGGGCGGGTGTACTCGTCCACCAACCGTGCGGCGAGCCGGTCCGGGATGCTTACCTCTCCCAGGTGGGTGCGGGCCGGGGTGTGGTGGGTGTGCTCGGGTGCGCAGGGCCAGATCGCCAACGGCGGTCGGCCCTCGTCGTGTGAGGTGGTGTTCGGGGTGTTGCCCAAGGCCGAATCCCTTCTCGTTTGTGTTTTGCCCTTCACTGAGGAAGAAGCGCACCCCACACCCCGGATTCGACACCCCACCCCAAAAGCGGTCCGATACGAGTAGAAAAGTCCCCGGCCTCACCCGGAAGTTCTGGGTGGGGCCGGGGACCTCGGTCCGGCGCTTCAGTCAGATGAAGCGGTCAGCGCCTGGCCGGGCGTAGGCGGCACGCGCACCCGGGCTTCTGTACCAGGGCGCGCGCCCACCGGGGCAGCGGTAGGGCCAGGCAGAGCACCAAGCGGTCCCCGCTGGTGCCGACGCAGCACCGGCCCGTGGTCCGGTCGTGCCAGGCCAGGCGGTGCTCGCACTCCGAGCACTTCGCGTCCCCGTCTTCGCCGAAGATGTGAACCATGCCGGGCCAGTCACCTCGGTCCAGGTAGGTCAGCACCAGGCGGCGCACGCGCGCATAGACCCCGAACACCGTGGCCACCGTGCCCGCCACGAGCAGGATCACGATCAGCAGCGGGGTCGGGAGCTCGCTGACACGCGCCCACCAGGCGGCCAGGTGAAGGTAGAGAAAATCGAACACGGAAATACTCCCCTAGGGTATTGAGAAGGTGGGGGTGTGCGCTGTGTTTCGCGCACACCCCCGGGGGTCGGGTGTGGTCAGGCGGTCGGGGAGGCGAACCGGTACCGGCGCGGTTTGTCGCAGGCCAGCTCGGCCTTACCCTCCCGGGACAGCTTGGCGAGGTTGTTCTGGATGGCTCCGATGGAGCGGCCCTGCAGCAGGTGGCTGAGCTCGGTCGCGGTGAACTCCTCCTCGGGGGAGTTCTTGAGCAGGGCCCAGACCATGAGCTTGAGCTCGCCCGGTGCCAGCCGCTGCGACCCGCTCACCGGGTTGACCCCCTCCTCACCCGCGCCCGTGTGCACCGGTTCCCGCCCCGAGGTGGCTTTGGTGCGAGGTGCGGGTGCGGCCCGTCGTGGTGCCGGGGCGTGAGCGGCCTCAGTGGAGGTCGAGGCCGGTTCGGTGTCCGGGCGCTGGGCCTGGTGGGTGTGCCCCGGTGCGGGCATGCTCCTCGAGGTGGGCGAAGCCGTTTCGCCCTTGCTGACCGGGGCCGGGGCGGTGTCCTGTGGGTGCTGGTCTTCGGCCGCTTCCCCGGTCGCGGGCGGCGCGGGCACGGCCTCCTCCAGGTCCTTGGCCGAGCCCGAGGTGGTCTCTGCGGTGGCCGGGGCCGGTTCGGTCGGGGTGGTCGGGGCGGCCTGCCAGTGGTCGGGCAGGCGACGCCGCCCGTCGCGCCCGCCCGGGGTGCGCACCGCCAGCCCCTCCTTCTCCAGGCCGGGCAGGTACTTGGAGGCGGTGGACTTGCCGACCCCGGCCTCCTCGGCCAGCTCGGTGACGGTCAACGACTTCGTGGCCTGGGCGAGCGCGGCCAGGATGAGCTCGCGCGCGGGTGCGGTGGTGTTCGCGGGCATGTCAGATCACTCCTCGTGTGGTGGTGGGGCCGCCCCGCCTCTGACGGGGCGGCCCCGGTGGTGCGGGCGGTCAGGCTCGGGTGCGGTCCAGGTGGGCGTCGGCCCGGTCCCGGATCAGGTGCGCCTGGGCGTTGGCCACGAACTGGTGGGGCACGGTCTTGGGCCAGCCCTTCACGTGGCGGTCGTGGTCGCTGATCTTGATCAGGGAGAGACCGGGTCGCTGACCCTTCTCGGGCAGGGGGTGCTTGAGCATCACGCGCACCTGCGGGTAAGCGCGATCGATGTAGGTCTCCCTCACTTCCCGTACCGAGGGGCCCTGATAGTGGCCCGGAAACAGGTAGCGGCGGTGGTAGGAGGGGGCGGTGGTCATGGAGAAGCCGAGCTCTTCCAGGCGCTCGCGCATCCGGATCACCGCGTACGGGGTGGCGGCGCGGTGCTCGATGCGCTCGGCCAGGCAGTCGTAGGCGGTGGAATCGACCGCTGAGACGAGGTCGTCCCAGGTGCCGAAGTGATTCCGGAGGTGGCCCAGGTCGTGGGTGAGGTCGCCGTAGCCGTATACGGGCAGGACCAGCTCGTCGGTGTGGTCGAGGGTGAAGGTGGTCTCGAACTGGCGGGAGCGGAAGTTGGCGATGATCATGCCGCGAGGTCCGAGGTCGTAGAGGGCGCGCAACAGGTGCGAGGTGACCTCGGCGTACTCGAAGTAGGTCTCCAGGGCCTCGAGCAGGCGCGGTGCGTGTGCGGTCACAGTGGGTGCCTTTCGGTGGGCGCGCTGGACACAGCGCTCGGCGCGCGGATACGTGTGTGGGTGGTGGGGGCCGCCCCGCCCTTTCGGGGCGGCCCCGGGGTGGTGCGGGTTAGGGGTACAGCTCCAGGCGTCGGCGGGCCCGGTCGGGGGCCTCGCGTACGCAGAACGGGACGCCGCTGGTGGTGGTGATTCGTTCGGGCCAGCTGGTCACGTAGCGATCCCGGTCGTACATGGCCAGGTTGATCAGGAGGCTGTCGCGGTGGCGCTGGATGTAGGTCATCGTGAAGGTGAGCCGGGGGTTGTCAGCCCAGGTGAGGTGGTCGTCCCACCGGTAGCCGTCGTCTTCGGTGCGGCTGGCCTCGGGGCGGTGGTCCAGGACCAGGCCGTGCCGGGTCAGGTCACGGCGTACTGCCCGCGCCAAGGGGGGCGGGGGCTGGAAGAACAGCCGGTGATGCGCTTTGGCGGCGGTGCGGGTGGCCCTAGCGGCCACCCGGTCCCAGTCGTCGTGTTCGATCAGGTCCAGGCGCAGGTCGCCGTGTCCGTAGGCGATGATCAGCCAGGGGGTGTTCAGGTCCACCTCGCCGGGGCGCTGTACCCGGTAGGGGGCCATGCCGCCCTGGGCGGTGATCAGGGTGCCGGGCCCGCCCTCGTGCAGGTGGGTGAGCATGGGCACGGTGATGGTGTGCTGCGGCCAGTGCGCTGTCACAACCGGGTCCTTTCATGGCACGCCGAAGCTGAGCGCTCGGCGCAAGAAGGTGGTTCGGGATGGTGGGGCCGCCCCGCCCCGTATGCGGGGCGGCCCCGGGAAGAGGTGGCCTGCTCAGTCCTGGTAGAGGGCCAGGTGAGCGGCGACCGTGGCGGCGATCTTGGCCTCGATCTGTTCGGGCCTCATGCCCAGGTAGTCGAAGAGCATGATGTGCTCGCTCACCGGTCCGTTCACCCCGTGGGCCCGGATCCGTACCGGCTCCGTGTAGCCCAGGGGCACCGTGACCCTCACCGCCCCGTTCCCACCGGGTCGGGCGTAGGTTTCGGTGACCCGGGGCTGGTCCGGGCCGGGGCCCCGCCCCTCCAGGTGGACGCTGTCGGCCGGGTAGATGCCCATCCGGTCCAGGCGCAGCCGGATCGGGGTGAGCATGGCGGTCAGAACCCGAACCTGGGACCAGCCGCTCAGCCAGTCGTTGGCGATATCGGTCAGGTCCTTGGCCAGTTCCCCGTCATGGGTGGGCCTGCCGTTCTCCTCGCAGGCCTCCGTGAGACCGTCCAGGGCTCCCTGGGCGGCGATGATCATTCGGTGCTCACCGAACCGTCCGGTGGGTGCGTAGACCTGGACCTCGTTGCTGGCCTCGATCCACACCAGCAGGCTCCCGGGCTCGGCGCGGCGCAGGTAGGCCACCTGGTCAGCGTTCACTTCGATCGGACGCCGCTTGTGCGGCATACTCGTGCTCACAGCACACTCCTCATGGTTGTTGTGTTGGGCCCGCGCCCAGCCGCTACGGCTCCACACCTGAAGTCGGTGGGCGCGGGGTTGTGTGGTGGGCCGGTTCGCAGGTTGCCTCCTGCGGACCGGCCCGCTCTACGCGGGAACGCTGTGGTGAGCGTGCAGCTCGAACAGCGTGTTTCCGGCGGCCGTGCGCGCCGCCTCGGCGCGCAGGTGTACTAGCGCCGCGTATCGGGCATCCTCGCTCGGGCCCTGTGTGCGGTACAGACGCGCCGCCTCGCCCCGCACGGCCAGCTCCCGGGCGATGGCCGCCTCGTAGTCGCCGGTGGCCTCCGCCAGGCGTCGTGCCCGCAGCTGGCTCGTGATCCAGGCCGGGGTCGGCCGGTTCGGTGCGGGTCGCACCGAACGGGCGAGAACCCGCCTGCCGATGATTCCGATTGCGCGCAAGGTGCGCATTAACGAAACTCCTTTTAAATGGCCGGGTGTTTCTGTTTGGCGGTCCGAGGTTCGCTTGGGTGACTAGCGTTTGTCAACTCCGCCGCGAAACCTTTTCCACCTACCCCCGGAACGGTGTGCGCTTCGGGGCGGAACCCAAGATGATCTTGGGTGACACGTGTTTGTCAACTCGTGTCGCGAGACAGTTTCCCCACCGCCCCGAAACGGTGCCGCCGTTTCGGGAACAACCCCATAGCAACTTGGCCCGGGGCGGGCTGTCAACTCGTGTCGCCGGTTTTCTCAGATCTTTTTTCGGCGCGGGTTTCCTAGAGGAGTAACCGCGCATGCGCGCCTACGCGCGCGTGGGGCCGGCCGCGAGCATGCCTGGCGCATTTTTGGGTGATCATGAAACGCATGAGCGACACAATTCTGGGCGATCACCACAACCCAAGGCAATGGTATGAGTTTTATTTATGGGGTTGTTTTTTGGGTTTTTGGAAGGGGAGAGAAAGGAAGGGAGAGGGAGGAAGAAGAGAGAAGGGGCGGGTCGGCCGGTAGGCCGACCCGCCGCCGAGGAGGGAGGGGCCGCCGCCCCCTACGTGAAGTTGACTACCCACTGGGTATAAGTCTGGATCCGTGAGTCACACTCAAAAGGGCTTTGACCTGCAATGATGCCGGTTTTCGGCGTGATGGGGCCACTGGGGGCGCTGGCGTAGTCACAGGCGTA
Organism: Nocardiopsis exhalans; assembly: GCF_024134545.1. Taxonomy (GTDB): domain Bacteria; phylum Actinomycetota; class Actinomycetes; order Streptosporangiales; family Streptosporangiaceae; genus Nocardiopsis; species Nocardiopsis exhalans. The sequence continues at coordinate 779,136 of NZ_CP099837.1, read as the reverse complement.
GTCACAGGCAGGGGGACGGGCGTAGTCACAGGCATAGTCACAGGCGTAGTCACAGGAGCCCCCTGTTTTCCGCCTCTGGCCTACCCTTGCGGCTGGGCCTCGGGGCGGGTGAGCCCGTCCAGGAGTTGCTTGCTCACCGGGCTGGGTTTCTTTTTCAGCTCACCGAGGGCTGTTTCCAGCGCCCGGTAGGTGCGCCGGACCGCGTCGGGGCGACCCATTCCACCATAGACGCACATCGTGTCCTGGTAGATGGATTCGTTGAAACGGTCCAGTTCCATGGCTTTTTTCAAATAGGAAACGCGCGATTCCGCTGACTCGGTTTCTTTGGCCAACAGGGTCAGCACCTCGACGAGCTGGTCGGTGAAGTGCTTTCGGTGAGGTTCAAACCACTCCTCACCGCAATCGGACAGGAGCGGCTTCTCCCAGACGTTCACCAACTCACGCAGGAGCGCTTCCCGGTCTTTCTCTGCAAGGTTCACACGTTGCCGAAGCTCGCTCGCATGCCACACGTCGACGTCAAACAGACCTTCTTGGAGTACGTACCGTCCGTTCTCCTTGAAGAGGATGTCGCCTTCGGAGCGGACGGGCGGGCCGGGAGGGACAAGAAGGCGGTACCTGAGGCGAGCGGGCAAGGGGTCACCAACGGGGCCGCCGCCCCCTACGTGAAGGTGACTACCCACTGGGTATAAGTCTGGTTTTGAGCCACACCCCTAAAACCGGCCATGACCTGCTAAAACGAGAGTTTCAGGGGGGTCCACAGGCGTGGAGGGGTCGTTGGAGTGATCGGTGGAGGGGTCGTTGGAGTACTGATTCACTGGCTCTCACCCGCCCCTCAACGCGGGCCTGCGAGCGCAGGCGGAGGGCGCGCGGCAACCCGCGGAAACACCAGCGAGCAAGGTAATGGGTTTGTCTTCGTCGATCATTTACCAGCGGGACAGCGTGGTGACGAGTCGCTGAACAAGAAACCCAAAAACTATTCTCCAAAGTTCCCATCATCGTGAAAACTCAGCTCCACCCTCTCCTCGCCGTCGTAGGCCGCGCTCAGCCTGTGTGGGTGATGACCGAGTGGATCTCACTCACCGGCACCGCTTCGGTTGCCGACGTGAACATGTCCTCCAGCTCGCCGCCGCCTCCGGTGCTGGTGGACCAGGACACCGACCACTCCCACACCGCGACCAGATCCACCTCCGCCCCCGCACCTCCGGGAGGAAGAGAGGTGTAGGTGTGGCCGCAATCCGGCGACCCCTCCTCCCGAAACACCGCAGGCGAGAACACCGTCCCGGCGCTCTCGCATACCACCTGGTGGCCGTCCCCGGTCTCCCACACCACCCGCTCCGGGGTAGCGACCACCGTCACCGAACCCGCGCCCACCGAGGCCGTCGCCGAGACCGGCTCCCACCCATCGGCGTCGATCCACATCCAGGAGGGCATGTTCACGAACCGCGGCTTACCCAGCGGAGGTGCCGTCCCGATCTCCGGCAACGGCAGGGTCATCGACGCACGCGCCTGCTCGGCCAACACAGCCGGGTCAACCGCGACCTGGGCGTCTGCGCGTTGCGAAGCCGAGGAGGCCGAAGCCGAACACCGCGCCAGCCCGGAAGGCATCGGGGCCGGTCCCTCCTGCCCAGATTGGCTGAACTCCACATCCGGGAGCACACACACCGCTTCTGCTCTCCCTCTCGGGCTCTGGCCACTCCCGGGGCTCGCGCCAGTCGCCGAAGGTGCGGAGCCCTGCGGGGTTCCGGGAGCCCACGCCTGAACACGACACGAGCCATCAGCGCAATCGGTCGTGGCGAGGAAGTCCTGCGTGTCCGCTGCCACCGGAGCAGCAGGCCACGTCAGACTCAAGCACAGCCAAGCCGAGCCGAACGCCTTGCCAGCCTGGGCATAGGCCGACCTCAGCATGAGCCGTACTCCCCCAGCCAGAGGTCATCGACTCGCCAGCCATCCCCCTGATCAAGGACGATGGCCTCGACAGGGCGCTTCCTCTCCCCCTGGGAACTGCCTTCACTGCCATCACCGACAAGCCATTGCGAGCTGTCGATGCAATCCTCGATACTCACCTCGGTGGAGTCGGCCCCAGACTCAACGATGACCGCATGGGGAGTCAGTACAGGTTCACCGGTGGCCTCAATGCCCTGGAGCATGGCCGTCACCAACTCGAGGGCCTGCCCCGAGGCGTATTTTTCCAGGTCCGGGTGCGCGACCGAACCCTCGTGCGAGCCTTCGACCACCACACCCCACATACTTCGATAGGCCTCCACCGCTTCCTCCTGTGGGGAAGGCCCGGGGTTGGACGGGGCGGCCAGGGGCGTGCTCGCCTCGGTCTGCTCGGGCTCTTCTTCCGGTGCGGCGCACCCCGCCAGCGCCACCACGAGCACAGCACACACCACCCTGCGCATAGCACACCTCCGATTTCTTCTCTGACGTGAACCCACGCCGCGCTTTCGAAGGGTGACACTATACACACGCAGAGTCACTTCACAAGAGGAATTCGGGCACTCTCCGTCACCAAAACTGTGAAGAGAACCACCCGACCTCGGTGTCGAACTCTCTACCTGCACAAACACCAAGACGATCAAACGAAAGCAGGGCCGCCCCGGTGCGGGTACGGCCCTGCTACTCGTCTTCGACCTCAGGCGACCGGCTGCTGCTGGGCGTGCCACTGACGGACCAGCACCGCCAAGTCGTCCCACTCGCCCGGCTGCTGGACCTTGTTCACCCGCGCAGGGGAGTTCGAAGGTGGCGGACTATGCCGGTGCCGCTGCGGCGCCGGGCGTTCAGGCTGGCGGTGGCCGCGTGCTCGTTGCTCGTGCGCGACCAGGTACGGGCGCACCGCACGCCCACCCGCATCGTCCTTGCACCAGCCGAACCTCGGCAACTGCGTCGGCGTTACCCGGGGTGCGTAGAGCTGCCTGGCCCGGTCCGCGTGCTCGCGACGGGCTTGGTCATAGCGGCTCACCCACTCGGGCTCCGCAGGCAGCACCGGGGCAGGTGCCGCCGCGACCGCTCGCGAGGGAGGCGTCTTCTTCACCGGTCGCGGGCGCAACGGGGGTGGCGGCTTCTGCACGCCGAGAACGGCTTCGAGTACGGCCCCGACCGTCCAGCGCACGCGGCTGGCCCAGCCGCGTCGACGCCTGCGGTGGCGGCCCCTACCATGGTCCATGGTCTTCCTCCTGGTGCATTCAGGTGGGGGATCACGCCTCGGGCGGTGTTCCAGCACCGTCCGAGGCACTTTTTCTTTTGTTCTTCTTTTTCTCGAGGCGCGTGTTCCGCTGTTCGGGACGGGGTGGGTGTCAATGGCCCCGGCGAGGTCGTACGCCCTCGCCGAGGCTGCGCTTCCTCACCCACTCGATGCCAGCGGACAGGTGCCTCTAGCTGGCTCTTCGGGACCGCTCGGTCGAGGTCAGCGGGGGCAGGCGGAGAGTGTGTGCGGGCATCACAAAGGAGCCCTTTCTTTTGAGCACGCGAAAGAATTCGGACAAATAGGAATCATGTTCACCCGGATGGAACGACGTGGGTGCGATGTTTCCCTATGCAAGCGAGTATTTTCAACCCCGCATTGCGTAGAAGTCATGGACCAGCGAAAACACGGGAAATGGGGCCGCGCGGGAATCACGCCCCGCACGGCCCCACAGCCGCCCCACGGCCCGCTGGGCGGCTCCGACCCGGGGGTTCCCCGGGCTGGGGCCGCCCTGTTGCGGTGTGGGGCGGGTGGTGGCCGCTCAGCCCGGCCGCACCGCCGCCACGAACACGGTCGGGTAGTAGGGGCCGTCCACGGGTTCGACCCGGATGCTCTGCCCGGTACGCGGTGAGTTGACCATCTGCCCGCCGCCCACGTACATGGTCACGTGTGAGGGGCTACCTCCCGGTGCCCCGGTGTCGTAGAACAGCAGTTCCCCCGACTGCAGCTCGTCCAAACCAATGCGTGTTCCGGTGTTGACCTGGTCGGTGGTCACCCGCGGCAGACTCACCCCGGCTGCTTTCCAGGCCTGCATAGTCAGCCCTGAGCAGTTGTACCCGTGCGGGCCAGTGCCTCCCAGATGCAGGGGCTCCCGACCTGGGCCAGCGCCCACTCCGTTGCCGCCCGCCCTTGCCTGGTTTCTCACGCCTGAGCCACCCTGGGGAACCTGCGCAGCGGCTTGGGCGGTGATCTCGTTACAAGCCTCCTTTCTGGCCACGTGGTTAGACTCGACTTTGCCGGCCCCAGCCAGCACTGGCCACTCCATGCCCGTACAGCCCGCGAACTCCTCCTCCAATCGAGCGGCAGCCTGGACGCAGACTTCCAGGGCCGACACGGGGATCCCCTCCACCTCTCCCGACACCCCCACCACGTGCTGACCCATACCACCCAACACGCCGATGAACAGCACCGGAATCAGGAAGAGGATCCCCGCAACGGCGAAGACATGGCGCATCACTCGCCCTCGTCCTGGCCCTGCTCCTTGCGTGGGTGACGGCGAGCGATGTCGACCAGGCTCAACCGCTGCCCGCTCGGCTCCCCTGGCACCCGCCACACCGCCCGTTCGGGGCCGCGCTTGTGCAACTGCTCGTGGGTGCTCACGTAGGCCCCCACCATCCGCAACTGTGCTGAGGGCGCTTGGGCGAGCTTGTCCATCAGATGCTCGGCGCGCTGGTCGGAGTGGACCGCGAACAGCACGATCGAGGCCAGTCCGCTCTCCGTGGCCAGGTTCGTGTACCCCTTCATCTTGCGCGCCACCTTCGTCAAGGGTTCGGTGCCGGTGTCGTACTCCACGAAGGCGTGCAGCTCCGCCTGGTCCTGGTCCCATTGCAGGTAGGCGTCGGGGCGGATGTGGCGTCCCCAGCGGCGTGCGCTCTCACGTTCGGAGTACCAGCACTCCAACGACGCCGAGCGGGTGCGGCGGGCGGCCAGGGTGAAGGCCACGAAGGTGTCGGCCAGCCCGAGCACGTGCCCCAACTGGTAGTCCAGAGCGACCCGCATCCGATGGTCGGCCTGGTAGTCCAACTCCGCCAGTGCTGTGTTCCGTTGGGCGGCCAACCACTGCACGCCGAGCCGGTCCACCACCCAGTGGTTGGGGCTCGTACCCGCGTGCGCGTAGGGGCGGAACGGAGCGATCAGCTCATAGGAGCGCAGCTGACGCAACCGCTGGTTGACCGTTCGCACGGCCCGCCCTGCGAAGTGCAGCTGGTGCAGGTGGTGGGTGGTCAACACCTGGTGGTCGTACAGATCGTTCAGGACCTTCCGGTCCCGGGGAGTGATCTTGGGAACCAGACTCAGCAGAATGTCGATCGAATCCGTTTCAGTGCTCACTATCAGTCCCCTTTAACTTGCCCGTCGCTCTTCCGGTTTTGTCTGGGCGTCGGGCCCGTGCGCACGCGCGACCCGACGCACTTGACTGGCCCGGCCCTTGATGCCCTTCGGGAGAGGGCGGGTCCGCACCGTGACCGCCGCGAGTTCCTTGGCCCCCACGAGCGGGCGCACCGCGGCCTGGAACACGTCCAAATGGGTGAGGTCGTAGGCACCCAGCACCGGATGGGTGCACTGCTGCAGGCTCACCGCGTCATCCGGTAAAGCTAAGAAGCCAACGGCCACCGTGTCGTCGACGCCTCCGGCCGAGCGGCTTCGTTGGCGCGGTGCCTGTCACCAGGCGAAACCGGCGCACTCACCGCAAGGGAAGAAGGACTCGGGGCGCGGCCGGGTGCCGCGCTCAGCGCGGCGGCCAGTCGGGTCTCGGTCCGCTGGCGGCGCTTGGCCAGCGTCTTGTAGCCCACCTCGGTTTCGGTGGACAGCGCCACCAGCGAGACCTTCTCCAGGCGGGTGCGGGCGATCAGCTCTGCCTCAGCAGCGGTCATGGTCCCGGCCCGCACAGCCGATTGAAGGGCCGACTCACAGGAACGGGTGGCCTCGGCCTCGTCCTCGAGGTCGGTGGCTTCGGCCGTCCCCCACTCCCGCTGTGCGGCGGCGGCCAGGGCGCGCTTGCGCTCGCCCAGAGCGGCGCGGCGCACCCGGCACAGCAGGTAGTAGCCCAACGCGCCGTGGTCCAAGGTGGCGGTCCGGATCTGCCGGATCGTGAACGCCACCAGCTCCGCCTCGACGAACTGGGCACCGTCGGGGCCCAGGCCCCGGCAGGCGCGGCCCACACATCCGCGCAGCAGAGGCATCGCCAGCCCCAGAGCGCCGACCATCCACTCCTGCGAGCGGCGGGCCGCACGCATGGCGTGCCGCCACAGCACGTCGCGCACCTGGTTCGGCGTCGCGCGGTCCAGCAGGACCTTGCGCAGCTCAAGGAGCGAGTAGGTGCGCTCCTCCAACCACGGGTGCACGTGGGCGCCCTGCAGGGTCAGGTGTGTGGGTGCGATCTGAACGAAGTGGGATTCGATCTGGCCAAGCAGCGAAAGGTGCATGTGTTCCCCCTGGAAGTACCACCGGGATCCGATACGGACCACTTAAAGGCACCGCAGACTCAGGGGTTGCTCAGAATGGACTCACAGCACGCTCAAACAAGACTCAGAACAGACTCAGAAGCGACTCAACGACCCCAAGGGAAGGTAAAGTATTCTGCGCCAGGAGTGCCGGGGTCGAGGCGTGTGAGTCACGCACCCAGGAGTGGACTCAAAGCTACTACCTGCACATACGTTGGACTCACGGGGCGACTCAGCTGCTTTCGCAGTGGACTCATGAGTCACCGTGAGCATCCGATTCAGGGTTCACTTAAAAACTCCTGAAGAGATTTTCCAACACCCGAACAATCTTCGCATCTCAGATTCCATAAACATGCTTTGGAAGGTTCTTGGAGCAACCGAGAACTCAGATGATTCCGAGCAGGCCAGAGAGACGGAGACTTGCACCCCCAGCACACGCTCCTCCTATGACAGGAGTCCAATTCAGCGGCAACCCGTAGCTGTCAGCAAGTTGACTCAGAGGCATCCTTGGCCTAGCCAGTGGGGGGGGTTCCTGCCTTCTCACCCCTGTTGCCGCAGGTCGGCTGGAATCCGGTCGGGGTGCGGGAGCAGCCCGGTAGGGCGCGGTGATAATGCGGATGCTGGTCGACAAGCCCATTGCGATCCAAGCATGGAACCGTCAGTAAGCGGTGGCGTCGAACAGGCCATCGTCCTTCTCCTGGAAGCTGCCTGAGACCTGGACGAACAGCACGTTGGTAAGGACGCACCCTGGGTTCGTGTACTACGACCAAAACCTGGATGACATACCTCATCACCCTCGGATACGAAAAACGCCCCGGCGCCCGAAGGCCCCGAGGCGTACCATGATCAGCAGGGCGCGAAGGCACCCAGTCAACAGCAGTTCGTGCGCCCTCGCCAAAGCGCTTGCTCAGCTCGATGGTGCCAGCGTCGTGCCCGTTGATTCCCGATCGTCTACTTGGAGAGCGGGTTCTTGACACCTCCAAGGAAGAGGGCCCACTCCTGGGAGTCGAACGACAGGTGGCCCAAGCCAGGGTTCTGCGAGTCTCGGACGTCTGAGCCAGACGGGTGCTCCCGGGCCTCCACGCAGTTCGTTCCGCCGTTGCTGTAGCTGCTCTTGTGCCAGCCCGTACGTGACACCGGTGACTTCTTCATTGCTCCAACCTCTTAACTTCGTCCCGGAGTTGAGTGAGGGACTGCTCCGGGCTGTTCGCTACGCCCTGTAGCGCGGTGAAGGCCATCCGGTAGTTGGAAACCTCCATGGCGTTGGTGATCACCTGACCCTCACGTATGGACTCTGCGACCAGGACCTCTGGGACGTAATCCGTGGTAATCAGCTTAAAGGCTCCAGAATTTCCTGGGTGTCTCGGTTCCGCACCGGGAACCAACTGGACACTGATCCGACCGCGCTCAGCCAGTTCCACTACGTACGCGAGCTGATCCCGGATGATGGCCGGTGAACCGTAGCGCCGCGTCAGGATGGACTCGTCCAGGACCGCCCAGATTCGGGGCGTCTCGGCCACCGCGATCTTCTCGGCTCTCCGTGCTCGCTTGTCAGCCTCTTCTTCTACCTCTGAGGCTTTGAGCCAGGGTGCCGCGTTCTTGATCAGGGCCGCAGCGTATTCGCGCGTCTGGAGGTAGGCCGGGAAGACCATGATCTCGTATTCGTAGACGGCTGCCGCCGAGTCGATCATTCCGGCGATCTCGAACTTCCAGACTTCGCCTCCCCCGCTTCCGGTGAGCTCCTTCCACAGGTGAGTCAGCTTCCCAGGGGCCAGTTCCTTGTCAAGGTCGGAGCGTAGCTGAGGCGACGGGGCGACCTTGCCTCGCTCGACGTCAGAGATACCCGTCTTGGAGGATTTGACGCGCTTGGCCAGGGTCGTCTGAGTGAGCCCTGAGTCCTTCCTGAGGCGCCGCACTTCCGCACCGTACGTTATTAATACCTTTTTGTCTGGTTTGTCGTTTTCACTAGGGGGCATTTCCCTATCATGCCCCAGGGTTCCGGACCCTGTCGAACTTTTCCCATGGATTCCGATCTGGTCGGCTCTATGACCGTCTTTTGACAGGCGTCTTTACCTGGGTCATTCCCTGTTTCACGATGAGACCTCGAACTACAGGCGGAAATCGAAGTCCAGGCGGTGGATCAGTTGCAAGCCACGAAGACCTATGAGGTCCCCCTGGGGGTGGTGCCCCCGCTCGCGCCTCGTGTCCTCGGGGACTCCTCGGGAAAGCTGACTGGGCACGCTGGGCGCCGTCGCGCCTCGGTGTTCAGTTCGCCCTTAGACCTTTGTGTTTCCAGTGCGCGACGATGGATCCGCCTGTTGACCGGCCTTCCCCGGCATGAGGCATCCTGCCTGGAACTGGTTGTCAGCGAGCTGCTGGCCAATGCGATCAATCACAGCGCTTCGGGAGATCCGGGCAGGCTCGTCACCGTGCGGGTCGCGTTCCTGGACGCTTCCCTGATTCGTATCGCCGTCAGCGACAGAGGCCCCAAGAGTTTCGGAATACCCGGGTTTCCCAGCTCGAGTAGGGATGCCCTGGACGCTCAGAAAGCATTCAGCGGCGAACGACACGAAAAAACCCCGGTGTCCGAACACGAGAGGGCGAACGCCCGGGGTGAGGCCCCACCCCGGCGCAACCGAGGTGAGAACGCATGAGGAGTATCGCCCCCAAACCCACACACACCAGGCCCGAACAGCAAGCCCGCCACAGCTTCCCGGGCCTGCCCGAACAGGTCAGCGAGGCCCGCCGATGGGCCCTCCAGACCCTCACCCAGTGGGGCATCGACGTCCCCGAGCAGTTCGCCTTGGTGGTCACCGAGCTGGCCACGAACGCGATCGACCACACCCACAGCGGACGAACCGGTGGCCAGTTCACTCTCCGTCTGGCGCTGCACGTCGACCACATCCGCGTCACCGTGCGCGATGCGGGCCCCCGGCAGGGACGCACCCCCACCCGCCGCACGCCACAGTTGAGTGCCCAGCACGGCCGCGGCCTCGCCCTCGTGGACGCTCTGACCCGCGCGTGGGGGCCGTTGAAGATCGGCACCGGCGTCTGGGCGGAGGTGCCCCGGTGAGCGGCCTGCTGTTCTCGATGGTGCCCTTGGTCCAGGCCATGCCCCGGCCCACGCCCCGCGCCCACGCTGTGATGGCCGCCATGGAAAGCACCCTGCTCGATACCGGCTACACCCCTCACGTCCGGGTTGGAGAGTGGTCGATCGATGCCCGCCTCTACCAGGACCGCCACTGGGAACAGGGCCAGCCCATCGGCCACCACCCCCAACGCGCGGTCGCGCTGAGGTTGCACCAGCACCGCCCCGACGAGCTGTGGTGGCTGGTCGAGTACCCCGCCCGCACCCCCACCGAATGGGCCATGCCGCCCTCGGGGAAGAGTCTGCGCCGTCTGGCCTTCCTCGGAGACGCCTCCCGCCCGGTGCACGCCCAAGACCTCGGGATCCTGGACCACCTCACCGGCAGGCCAGGGCCCCGATGAGTCGCCGCATCGACCTGCGTGGGCGGATCACCACGCGACGACAACGCTACGTGGACCTGCGGTGGAAAGCCGCGACCACCGGGCGCGGATTCCTCCTGACCCGCCAGAGGCGGCTCTTGGGAGCGATCTACATGCTCGTCCCGCTCCAAGGGCCCGCTGAGCTCTTCTACTGCCTGGACGAAGTCCACACCTACCTGGACCAGCTAGACCAGCGCACCTGACCCGTGCCCGCCAAGCCCGGCTCTTCGGGGCTGCTCACCACACTCATGCGGGCCCCTGCCCGCACACCCGCTGCAACGTTTCGCGATGAAAGGCACCACCATGACCACCACCGTGCTCGCTCCCGAACTCCTCCACCATGACGGTCAGGCAGGCATCCTGGCCCAGGAAGCCGACCACCCCACCTGGCAGTACATGCCCCACGGCCTGCCCGGCTTCCTCCAGACCCCCGACCACGCCCACGCACTGGCCGAACTCCTGCCCCACGTGGAGTACGCCCACACCGAACAGGTCAGGCTCCGGCTCCAGCGCGGTGAGCAGATGCGCACCCGCACCCACCTGCGCCACCGCTTCATCCTGGGCCCCGAAATCCTGAACACCACCACCCCGCTCATGGCCGACCAGTACGCCCACCTGGTCGAGCTGGACCAGCTCGACCACATCCAGATCCGTATCCGCCCGGCCGGGCCGGTGGTCACCGACCCCACCGGGTTCACCCTGCGGGCCGGTCGGGCCTGGATCGAGGCCGCCGACCTGTACTTCGCCGCTCCCGGGAACATCGCCACCTGGCACAAGGAGTGGGAGCGGCTCTGGGCCCAGACGGTTCCGCTCACCGACCACCAGGGCCCCAACTAGCCCTCATCCCTTTTGAGCCGGTGGCCCGCCGACGCACCCCACCGCCCCCTCACCGGGCGGGTCTCCCCTGACAGGGGTTTCCGGTGGTCCACCATGCCCGGGGCCTGACCCTGCCCCCGCAGGCCCCGGGCCCCAACACCAGAAAGCACGTTGATGTTGTCCGCACCGATCCAGCGCCCTCCACTCACGGGCTGGCAGACCTTCGGCCTCTACTTCGCCATGGTCACCACCCTGTCCGCCCTGACCCTGACCACCCCCACCGTCCTGGCCCGATCCACCAGCCTTGCCTCCGCTCTGGTGTGGGTGGGACCCTGGACGAGCGTGGTCCTGACGTTGGTCCTGCTCTCCTGGTGGGTGGCCCGCCGCACCGGCGTGGGCGTGCGGGACGGGTACGGGATCGCTCCCCGCTGGGCCCGCTCCGAGCGTCGTCTGGTGCGCACCGAACACGCCCTGGACACCGCCATCACCGCAGGTGTGGCCCTGTCGGTGTACCTGACCGTCTACGCCTTCACCTGGCTGATGAACCCCACCCCCACCCCCGCTGGCGGATGGTTGCCGGTGGTGCTGTTCACCCAGACCGCCACCGCCGTGGCCAGTGAACTCGTGCTGCTCGGTGTCCTAGCCGCCGTGGCCACCGCCCTGAAGTGGGGCGGGCAGACCTTCGTGCTCGTCTCCATGACCAGCCGGATCGCCATCGCCGACCCCCACTGGAGCGCACTCCTGGCCTCGGCAGTGGGCGGAGCCTTCATCGCCGCCCTGTACCTGCACACCCGCAGGCTGACCCCCATCCTCATCGCCCACACCACCGCCGCCACCAGCCTCACCCTGATGGGCGCCTGGGCTTCCTCCCTGACCTGACCCCTCCAACCTTGAAGGCCTCACCTATGCCGCCCGCCACCTACATCTACGAACAACGCACCCGCCTCCTCACCGACCCCGGCCGGTATGTGTCCACCGCTGATGCCCGCACCCTGACCGGGCACACCCAGCCCACCCTCGCCCGCCTGGTGGACGAAGGAAAACTCATCGCCCGCCGGGCAGGGGTACGCACCTTCTCCTACCAGGCCGCGTCGCTCCTGGACTACTGCCGCAAACAGCACCCGACCCTGACCTTGTTCGACCTGCTTACCGCCGCTGACGGTGAGCCGGTCACCGAAACCGAACTGGCCTCAGAGCTCGACCGGTCCCGCTCGGGGACCTGGTGGACCCTGGCCCGCCGCGACCACGCACCACCGGACTGGGCGAGCTGGCAGCACTGGTACCGAGGCCACACCCACCACGCCCAGAACCTGTTGTTCGAGCAACGCCCCCAGTGGGCCAAGGAAATCAAGGAACACCGCGCCCGCGGGCTGATCCGCCGCACCCTGTGGATGCCCGCTCAACCCCTGGGGGCTTTCGGGGAGTACGGCCTGGCCCGCTACCAGCACGTGACCGCGGCCGGAGGCACGGTGCACGTGCTCCCCTCCTGGAAGGTGACGCTGCTGGAGCACCAGCGGATGCTGCCCGACCTCGAAGTCACACCCACCGCTGTCTACCTACGGCGCTACACCCGGGTCGGTTCACGCAACGGAGCCCTGAAGATCACTGACCCCGACCTGGCCACCGCGACCACCGCGTTCCTGGGATGGTCCACCCGCCAACACTCCACCCCGCTGGCCGACTTCGCCCGTTGGCGCCACCAGGGGGCCGCGTGAATCAGACCAACCAAATCACCGGGCTCGCCGGGGCCGTGGTGCAGCTGCGGGACGTTCGCGGGGGCGCTGTCCACATCCACACCGCTCCTGCGGTTCCGCCTTTGATCCCCTGCCAGCTTCCCGCCCCACGTCTGTTCCTGGACCGCGTACAAGCGCGTGCCTTCCTCGACAAGGCGTGGGCCACCCGTTATGGCCCCATGCGAGTAGGTATTGAAGGTCCACCCGGGGTTGGGAAGACAGCGCTGATCACCGACTGGGGACACCACCACCGAGGCCGGTGGCCCGACGGGGCCCTGTACACAGACCTGGCTCGAAGCTCACCGGACAGCGCGCTCAGGGGCTGGCTGGCTGCCTTGGGGCACGCCCACCTGCCCGAGGACCCGGATCAGCTCACCGCGTTGTGGCGAACCACCACCGCAGACAGCCGGTTGCTCGTGGTCATCGAGAACTGCACACCCAACGCCGCACTCGGCCTGTTTCCAGCCGGTGCCGAATGCGCCGGGATCGCCACGGCCCACCGTGGGCTCAACAACCTTGTCGCCGCCGGAGGGCGGTTCGTGCGCCTTGCCGCTCTGTCTGACAGCACCGTGGGCGAACTGATCGCCCTCCTGATCGACCGGCCCGTACCCGCGCCTCTGCTCCAACACGCGGTCACCTCGACCGGTGGGATGCCGTTGGCCGCCACGCTCACCGCCGCCGTACTCGCGCGGAACCTGCACACCCCGCTCGCCGAAACCGAACAGGAGTCCCTCGTGCCTGACCGCATCACCCAAATCCTCTCCGAGTTTCCGGAACAGGCCGCGTCCGCAGCCGCCCTGGTGGCCGGGTTCCCCGGCCCGAGCGTCCCCACTGACATGGCAGCCTCCTTCCTGGGCACCACCACCGACGACGCCCACCACATCCTGCGGGAACTGGTCGATGCCGCGCTCCTTCTCGACCTCGGGCAGGGCCGATACGCCGTCCATGACCAGGTGCGTGCACCGCTGATGCACCAGCTCACGTCTGAACTCCGCACCCGCATGGTGGACCAGATCGCAGAGTTCTACCGGGTCAGGTCCGCCGCTGTCGACCTGGTGCTCAACCCCTGGAGGTGGCGGGCCGACAACGAAGGTGCGCAGTTGGCTCGCGAAGCGCAGTCGCGCGGGCCGTGGTTCGCGAGCCAGAACCAGGCCCTGGCATGGATGGACGGCGAAATCGACAACCTCATCGCGTCTGCCCGCATGCTCCACCGGCTCGGCCGCCCCGAAGTGTGGATGATCGTGGACCACCTTGGCACCTACGTGGTGCGGCGTAAGCCGGTCGTCGCACGGGAGCTGTACGAGTGGGGGGTGGAGTCCGCCCGAGCCACCGACGACGGGCGGGCGTTGGGGTTGATGCTCCAGCGGCTGAGCACCACTCTGCACCCGGACTGGCAGGCCGCCCTCGACCTCAACGAAGAAGCGAAGACGGTCTACAAGCGGGCTGCGTTCTTGCAGGGGGTGGCGTCGGCATACGAGTCCATTGGCTCGCTCCTCGGCCATTTGGGGCGACTGGACGAGGCAGAGGAAGCACAACTCACCTCCCTGCGCCTGCACGAAGAGATCGGAAACCCGAGGGGAGCGGCCTTCCAACTCCGCCGCCTGGGAGAGATCTACGCGCGGCAGGGGCGACGTGAGGAAGCGCAGAAAGCGTTCGCTTCCTCATGCCGGAGCCTCCTTCTGAAGCTGGACACCCCAGACATCTACCAGGCCACCCGCAGCGCGCAGGGCATGATCGGCCTCCTGCTCGACCAGGACGACTCGGCGCTGCTCCCGGTCGTGGAAGTGCTCGCCCTGCAAGGGCTCGCGTCCACCCAGGTGACTGATTCACATGTGCAGGAAGCTTCCCTGCACCTCGAACTCGCCAAGCTCGCCCGTGTCCGACAGGAGCGGGCGTCCGAGATCTCTCACCTCCAGCAAGCCGTGCGGCCGCTGCACCCCGGACACCCAGTGGTGGACCAGGCCACGGCCCGTTTGTCGGAGCTGGGAGAACTCACACAATGATCGAACGCCATTTAGAGAGGGGGTGAATAATATGCCGAAGAAGATGAAACAGCCGTGCAACGAATGTGGCACTGACACGCCCGGAAAGCTCTGCCCGAGGTGCGCCGAGAAGTAGCCGAGATCCCGCTCACGATCACCCCAAGCGGGCACCTCAGGACATCGTCAATCCATTCGCTCGAAAAGGACACCCATGCAGAACACGATCAACCAGCGCCACCAGCCCCCGGCCGTGGCCGCTGCCACCACCGAAGCCTTCACCCTCAACGCCGAGGTCACCACGGTCAACCCCACCCCCTGCTACAACTCCTGCGACACCAGCAACGGCTGCTCCAGCACCTGCCCGAGCGCCTGCACCAGCGGTAGCTAGCACACAGGACCTTGGGGCTGCCCGCACCGGCGGGCAGCCCCTCGTTCAGGAGAGAAGGGCATGCGAGACCTCTATCAAGCGACACGCGAAGGACTATTTCGAGCTGCGGCCCATGCACCAACGATTTCCTGGTGGCCTGATCTGAACAACGAGGACGAGTCCCGTTCTTGGCTGGCCGAAGTATGGGGGAAACGCTCTTTTGTGCAGGCGGTTTCTCACGCCACCCCGGGGTTGTCTCAGCGAGTGACAGACATTGTTGCGGGGAAGCGTCCTGCCCCAGAGGTGCGCAAGGCGGCGGTGTCCATCACCCGCTACATGCTGCGCAGCCACCGACCTACCCCCTTCGGGTTGTTCGCCGGGGTGGCCCCGGCCCGTTTCACCGACGCGACGGCTCTGCGCTGGGGCGGAGAGCATCACGCTCACGCGCGCATCGACAGCGACTGGTTGGAGGACATCGTCCACCAGTTGGAGAGCGACCCCGATCTCCTGGACCGGTTGCCGGTGGTAGCGACGAACCTGTTGCTGAAACGGGGATCCCGTCTCCAGTTCACCCACCGACTGAACACCGTGACCCTGGACTCATCGGCTCCCGTGCGTGAGGTCCTGGACCAGGCCAAAACACCGGTGCGCTTCTGCGACCTGGTCGATCACCTGGCGTGCACGTTCGGGGCCCAGGTTGTGGTCGTTCGGCCGATGGTGGCCGCGCTCGTGCGGTTGGGAGTGCTGATCACCAGCCTTCGAGCTCCGAGCACCGTCACCGACCCGCTGCGATACATCGTGGACCAGGTACACACCCACGGTGTCACCGATCAGACCGCGCCCCTGGTCACAGAACTGGATCGGGTGCTCCAAGACCTGGACAACCACAACAGCGCGCCCCCGGCCCACCAGAACCGCGAGGCTCTGCATGAGCGAATGCGGGTCCTGTCCCCGCGCGGTCGCACCCCGGTGAGCGTAGACCTGCACCTGGACGTCGACGTGGACCTGCCCAGCAGCATCGCCGAGGACATGGCCGAGGCCGCCTCCACCCTGCTGCGCCTGTCCCCGCGCACCGTGTTCCCCCAGTGGGAGCAGTACCACGCGGCGTTCCTGGACCGATACGGCACCGGCGCCCGGGTTCCGCTGACGGAACTGGTCCACCCCGACACCGGGCTGGGGTTGCCGCGCGACTACCCGGGCTCGACCATGCCCAAGGCGGAGCCCGTCGCCGTCACCGACCGCGACACCCACCTGATGACCCTGGTCCAGGAAGCGCTCCAGACCAGCTCTGAGGAGATCGTGCTCGACGACACGGTCCTGGCCCGGCTCAGCGCAGACCTGACCCCACGGGTTCCTCCACACGTGGAGATGAAGGCCCGCATCCACGCACCCACCCTCCGGGATCTGGACCACGGCACCTACGCACTCACCGTCACCCCCGCCTACCACGCCGGGGTGTTCACCGGCCGTTTCACCGCCCCGGACTCTTCGCGGGGACGGGTGTTCGCCAACCTGCCCACGTCGGTCGAAGGGGCCCTGCCGGTCCAGGTGGCCTCGACACCGGCCTACGCCCATGCCCAGAATGTCGGCCGCGTCGATCGGTTCACCGAGCACACCATCGTCATCGGGGAGCACCCTGGGACGGGCACCGTTATCCCGCTGGAGGAGCTGGCGGTCACTGCCGACTGGGGGCGTCTCTACCTCCTCTGGAGGAACCAGGTGGTCGAGCCCGCCGCCTTCCATGCTCTGGCGTTGGAGAAGCAGCCGCCGATCCTGGCTCAGTTCCTCGTCAACGTCGCTCGCGGCACCCTCACCCCGTTCTTGGAACTGGACTGGGGGGCTGCTAAGCATCTGCCCTACCTGCCCCAGGTTCGACGGGGTCGGGCGATCCTGCACACCGCGCGCTGGCGACTCACCTCGGCGGACTTGGCCTCTCCCAGCGTGGGAACCGAGCAGTGGGACCAGGCCCTCAAGGAGTGGGCACACACCTGGGCTCTCCCGCAGATAGTGGAGTTGCGCCACGGTGATCAGACCCTGGTCCTGGACCGGACCGTAGCGGTTCACCGGGCGATCCTGCGCTTCCATCTGGATCAGGAGGAGGTCGCCCTGCTGCACCAGGTGCCCGCCCCCTCAGGGGATGGGTGGTGTCAGGGGCGCCCCCACGAAGTCGTGACCACCTTGCTCTCCACCCAGGCCCTCAAGCCCGCGCCCAAACCAGGTGTCGAGGTCACCTCCCAGCGCGATCAACTACCCGCATCTTCCGATGCCCACTGGTTGAGCGCCAAGATCTTCGGTGCCCGCGACCGTCAACGCGAACTCCTCACCCAGCACCTGCCCCAGCTCATCTCCCGCCTGGGTGACCGGCAGGTGTGGTTCATCCGGTACTGGGACAGCTCCGAACACGACCACTTGCGCCTACGCATCGCCGTCACCAACCCGGAGGACTACGGCAGCTGCGCCACTCAGCTCGGCGCGTGGACCGAAGAACTACGAAGTTTCCGGTTGTGTCGTCACCTGACGTTGGACACTTACCGCCCCGAATCAGGACGCTACGGCACCGGACCTGCGCTGGAGGCCGCCGAGAAGGTGTTCGTGGCCGACACCCGCCTGGTCACCGACCAGCTCTCCAACCTCAGCGGCATCGACCCGGTCGCGGTCGGGGCCGCCGGAGCGTTCCACATCGCCACCGCGTTCTGGGGCACCCAGACGCAGGCACGCGACTGGTTCATCGACAACCCTGTCCATGGCCAGGCCGACCCCACGACCCGCGCCACCACCACTGAAGCCCTCGCCCTCATTACCCGCCCCGCAGAGAATTCCTTGGGGGAGACGTCAGCAGCGGCCAGAAAGGAGCTCGCTCAGGCCCTCCGCGGCTACCGCGAACAGCTCCCCGAACACCTTGACGCCGACCATGTGCTCTCGTCCCTGGTCCACATGCACCACAACCGTTGGTTCGGGGCCGAACGCGCCACCGAACGCGCCGCTCTCAAGGTGGCCCGCGCCGTCGCCCTGTCCCTCCGCGACCGGAAGAAAGCACCATGAACGCACCCAGCGAACCGAGAGCGGACGCGTTCTCTCTGGGCCGAGGCGCCCCCGGCATCCTGCTCGCGCACGCTGCCCGCGCCCACACCGGTCGGGGTTCCTGGGAACAGGCCCACGACTGGGCGAAGATCATGGTCGCCGCTGCCGTACCCGCCGGGGATCGGGCCGGGCTCTACGAGGGAGCACCGGCGGTGGCCTTCGCCTTGCACGTCGCCGACCACCCGGCCTACGCCTCAGCGTTGGACACCGTGCACGAGGCCACCGTCTCCCTCATCGAACGCCGCCTGAACAACACCGAAGTCCGCATGCACACCGGGAACCTGCCGGAACTGCGCGAGTTCGACCTGATCAGCGGCCTGACCGGGCTGGGCACGTACTTGCTCACCGTCTGCCCTGATCACCGGCTCCTCCCCGAGGTGCTGGCCTACCTAGTGCGGCTCACCCAGCCGATGGACACCGAGCACGGCCCGGCCCCGGGATGGTGGACGCTGAACGCCCCCACCGACCACCCGGACCCAGCCCACCCCAATGGGCACGGCAACCTCGGCCTCGCACACGGCATCACCGGTCCGCTTGCTCTGCTGGCCACCACACACCTGGCCGGGATCACCACCCCCGACCAGTCGCAGGCCATGAGGCGCATCCTTGACTGGCTCGACACCTGGAACCAGAACCCTGACCGGTCCTGGTGGCCGGAATGGGTCACCACCCCCTTCCCAGCCACCGCTGACCGCCCCCAACGTGGGCGCCCCTCCTGGTGCTACGGGGCGCCCGGTATCGCCTGGGCCCACCATCTGGCCGGACGAGCCCTCGGCGACCGGGACCGACAGATCCAGGCCGAACATGCTCTGCTCGCCGCCGCCGACCTTAAACAGACGGGACTCCTCACCGAGCCGGGCCTATGCCACGGCCGCACCGGGCTCCAGCTGATCCTGAACAGGATCGCCGAACACGCTCTCCTCCCCGAACTGCGAAGCCTCACCCCCCTGCCGCCCGCCACCACCGCAGCCCCAACACCGGGGCTGTTGGACGGCCAAGCCGGGATCGACCTAGCCCGGACAGGGCCGACGACATGGGCGAACTGCCTGCTACTCGGACCAACCCCTGTTCTCCAGCGAACGCCCACCCCTGCTTCCTAGACTGGCTGCGATGATGAACGACACGACCCCCACACGCACCCCGGACGACCTGCGCGCCGCCCTGGTCACTCAACTGGCCGAGACGGGCGCGATCCGCACCGAGCCCGTGCGCACCGCCTTCGCGACGGTGCCCCGGCACCGGTTCCTCCCCGCCCACCCCCCGCAGGAGGCCTACACCAACAAGTACGTCGTCACCCACCACACCGCCGGTGGAGAGGCCATCAGCTCGATCTCCCAGCCCTCGGTGGTGGCGATGCAGCTGGAACAGCTCGACGTGCGCCCCGGCATGCGGGTGTTGGAGATCGGTGCGGGCACCGGCTACAACGCCGCGCTCATGGACGAGCTGGTGGGCCCGGGAGGCAAGGTCGTCTCGATCGACATCGAACCGGACGTCACCGCGGCGGCCCAGGTCCACCTGCTCGACACCGGACACGATCGGGTTGACGTCATAACCGGGGACGGCGCGGACGGGGCGTCCGACCAGGGCCCGTTCGATCGGATCATCGCCACCACCGGAGTCTGGGACATCCCTCCGGCGTGGTGGGACCAACTCGCCCCCGGCGGGCGCATGGTCATCCCGCTGCGGTGGCGTGCTCTGACACGCTCGCTGACCCTGGAGCAGGTCGATGACCGCCTCATCGCCCGCGAAGTGCGGCTGTGCGGGTTCATCCCCATGCAGGGCCAAGACGGGGAGAAGGCCTTCCCGCTCGCTGAGGGGGTGACGGTCCACTTCGACCAGGACACACCCGTTGATGAAGCCCTTGCCCGTGCTCTGGACACCTCCAGGACGGAAGCCTGGTCCGGGGTGCGGATCACCGGGGAAACCCCGCTGGAGGGCGTGTGGATGCAGATGGCCTG
The DNA here is from genome assembly GCF_024134545.1 of Nocardiopsis exhalans. GTDB lineage: Bacteria > Actinomycetota > Actinomycetes > Streptosporangiales > Streptosporangiaceae > Nocardiopsis > Nocardiopsis exhalans. The sequence goes on along the minus strand of NZ_CP099837.1, from coordinate 759,287 downwards.
CACCGAACCGGGCACCGGCCGCATGGTCACCAAACCCCCGGCGCTGGGCACCGACCTGGTCAAGCCCGCGATCCCTCCCCTCAACCCGATCCTGGTGAACAAGGGATCGTTGGCGTACCTGAGCGTGCGCAAGATCTCCGAGGAGGAGCCCCGGCTCGAACTCGGCGCCATCGGACACGGCCCTGAAGGACACCATCTCGCGGAACGCATCTGCGAGCAGGTACGCCGATGGGACTCCAACCGGGACGGCGATCCGAACGTCACCGTCTACCGGAAGTCCGAACTCCCGCAGGTATCCGAGGGCACCGTGATCGAAAAGGACTCCAGCGTTCTCGTAGTGTCCATGAGCTCCGGAAACGAGGATGGCTAGGAGAGTTGGAGGCACCATCTATCCGCGATCCCATCTCGAGTATCCAGCGGATTTCGACCGCACGCCAGCCGGTCCTGAAGTAGCTCCGTTGTGGCTCCGGTGTTCCGGAACCCCCTGGTCGGCGGTGGTCTTCCGTGACCTCCGGTGGCACGACGGGGCCCGGGCAGGCTGGAACTAATCACCGCATAGCAGGGCGAACCACCCGTGATCCCGTGGACTTTTAATCCGCGGGTTCAGGGTTCGATCCCCTGGGGCCCTACCAGGGAAAACCCCAGGTCAGAACGCACACACCAGCGCTCGGACCTGGGGTTTTCGCGTACCCGGGACCCGGGTTCGGCTCCAGGCGCGCTCCACGGTCCGATGCGTGCCTACACCTCACCACAGGCTTTGCTCCAATAAACCTCCCACTCCCCTGCCCCCATCAGCCTCACAAGCCCTCCGTACCCGCTCCCCACAGCGAGCGGCTTCTCCAAGGTCCACGGGAAAGACTCTGCGGTGAGCTTCTGCTCAGGGTGCGTCCAGCGGACTGTCGCTCTTGACCAACGGCTCTTCAAGAGGTGTCCTTCCCCGCGTTGCGGGAATCCGGTTCTTCTCGCTTATCGGCTCACCTGTCGGATCCGCATCGAAGGCTGTTGGCAGCGACGAAGGCGGGTCCCGCCACTACCTCGGCGGCAGCGACGGGACCCGAGGAGTGCCGTTCCGGGATCAGGGGAGAACGGACGGCACCCCCTCCAGGGCAGGTTCATTCGGTCCGGGCAGGAGTTCGGACAGGGTCGAGGCCACCTGGCGGAAGGTCTGCTCCGACAGGAAGAGCTGGATATCGACCTGAGCCCAGGCAGGGACGCGGCGCAGGCGCGAGATGAGTTGGAGCAGGTTGTGGCTTCCCAGGCCGACCCGGGCCCAGGTGCTGTCCAGGTCGAGGCCCTCGGGCAGGTCCGCCAACCGTGCGACTTCCTCGGTCAGGTGTGCCTGGACCTGGTCCCGGGCGGGTGTCAGGGCCCGTGGCTGATCTGTGGTTGTGCTGCCGCTACGGGTGTGGTCCCAGCCCGGGGCGATCACCAGATCCGGGTGAGCCCTCGTGGTGGGCCCGGTGGGGGTGATGCCTGTGGTGTAGAGCTGGCCGATCCCGCGAGCGAATCCAAAGGAGTCGCTGGTCACGGCGGTTACCGCTACGTCGGTCAGGGTGTGGGTGATGTGCTCGGCCAGCAGCACCTTGGGGCCGATCTCCACGAAGACCACCGGCCGCTGGCCCATGGCTGAGGCGGTGGTGTGCAGGGCCTGGGTGAAGCGCACCGGCTGCCGTGCCTGGTCGGCCCAGTAGGCCGGGCCCCAGGTGTGCGGGTGGCCTGCGGTGTGGTCGGGGTCGGCGGTCGAGACGATGGGAAGGCGGGGCGGTGCGCTGACCAGCCCGGCCAGGGCCTCACGGAGTGCAGGCGCGAGGGGGTCGATCAGTGGGGAGTGCGCGGGGATCACGTCCGGTACCGGTTTGCACCACACCCCCTCCTTCTCCAGGTGTGTGTGGAGGTGGCCCAGGTCCTCTTCGGGTCCGGCGATCACCTGCACGTTGGGGGCGCTGTAGGAGGCGATGGTGAGGCGGCCCAGGTAGGGGCCGAGCAGGGCTTGGACCTCGTCGGCCCTGGCACGGACGGCCAGCAGTCCACCGGCCTCGGTCAGTTGGGCCAAGAGTTCGGAGCGTCGCGCCAGGACTCGGGCCGCGGCTCCGGTATCCAGGATCTGCGCGGTGTGGGCGGCGGCGATCTCCCCCACCGAGTGGCCGAGCACCAGGTCGGGGTTGATGCCGCGATCGGCCAGGAGCGCGGTGAGCCCGACCTGGATCAGGTGGGTGCAGTGCTGAGCGTCGGTGAACCCGGTGATGTCCTGGCCCGGAGCCCACACTGGGGAGCCGGTCTGCTGGGCCAGCGCCGCCCGCGCTTCCTCCACCGATTGGGCGAAGACGGGCCGGTACATGAGTTCGGTCCCGGCGTGGGGGTGGTGCCCGCCGTGCCCGGAGTAGACGAACACCACCAGCGGCCGCTGCCCCAACGTGAGGCGTGGGGTGATGGTGTACGGGTCAGGGGTGCCGTCCTGGAGGCTGCGCAGACCTTGGACCAGAGTGCCCAGGTCGGTGGCGGTCACCGCTGCCCGCCACCGGTGGTGCGGACCCCGCGTGAGCGAGGTGTCGGCCGCTGTCCCGACCGAGCCGCCCCTGGGGGCGTTGACCGCCAGGCGGCCGGCGGCCGAGGCGAGAGCGGCCGGGCTGTGTGCGGAGATGAACACTGTCTCCGGTAGCGGCGTCGGATCCTCGACCGAGGGAGGATCAGTGGCGGGTGCTTGAGTGAGGATGGCGTGGGCGTTGGAGCCGCCGAACCCGAACCCGCTCACACCGGCCACTCGTCCTCCGTTCACCTGGCTCGTGTGCGGCCACGGTTCGGCCCGCACGGGCACCCGCACCTGGTGTTCCAGTCCGGCGCGGAGCTGGTGGTGGTGCAAGGTCGGTGGGGCCTGCCCGTGGTGAACGGCCAGGGCAGCGGCCATGACACCGAGAGCTCCGGCGGCACCTTCGAGGTGGCCCAGCACGCTCTTGACCGACCCCACCGCCACCGGACCGCCCTCGCCCAGCGCCTGGGCGATACCTCGCGCTTCGATGCGGTCGCCCGCTTTGGTGCCGGTGCCGTGGGCCTGCACCCACCCCACCTGGCCGGGACGTATTCCTGCGTCGTCCAGTGCCCGTTGGATCGCCTGTGCTTGGCGGTCGGCCCGTGGGGCCAACAGGTGCGGAGTCTTCCCGCCGTGGCCGATCCCGGTCCCGGTCACCCGCGCCCAGATCCGGTGCCCGCGTGTGGTGGCTTCCCCGGTACGGGTGAGTACCAGGACCACCGCGCCTTCGGAGCGCACGTACCCGTCGGCGTTGTGGTCGAAGGGCGCGCACCGGCCACGCGAGGAAAGCACCCCGGTTTCGGTGAAGCTGGCGGTGATGACCGGGTTGGTGAGCACGTTGGTCCCGCCCACCAGCGCCGCCTCCACTTCGCCCGAGCGCAGGTCCCGAACTGCGTAGTGCAGGGCGGTCAGTGAGGAGGAGCAGGCGGTGTCCAGGGTCAGGGAGGGTCCGGCCAGGTCCAGGTGGTGGGAGAGGCGGTTGGCCAGGATCGCCATCCCCGCCCCTGAAGCGGTGAACACCCCTGCCCGGGCTCTGGCTCCGAAGTTGGTGGCGGCCTGGTCGATGGAGGCCGCCCCCACGTACACACCGGTCCTGGTCCCGGCCAGCTCGGCGGGGTCCAGGGCGGCGTCGGCCAGCGCCTCATGGGCGACCTCCAACAGCCATCCTTGTTGAGGGTCCATCTCAGCTGCCTCATCGGCACTGATACCGAAGTAGGCGTGGTCGAAGGCGTGGTCCACGATCCCGGCCGCGAACGGGTGTTCAGGTACCTGGTCCGGGTGAAGGCGTTCGACCATCAGCTCCCACCGCTCCTGCGGGATCCGCGAAAGGCAGTCGCGCCCCTCGATCAGGGTCTTCCACAGCTGGTCGGGGGAGTTGACACCACCGGGCAAGCGGCACCCCATGCCGATGATCGCCACCGGAGCATGCGGTGGGGCGGGCTGGTCTGTAGTCATCGGCGCGGCTCCCTGGCGACCCACACCCCAGCCGAGCCCATGACGTTCAGTTCCACACGGGCGAAATGCAGGTCCAGCATGGACCGCAGGTCGACCAGGCGGTCTCCGGTGTTGTGGAAGATGTTCCTGCCCGCAGCGTTGTATGCGGACTGAAGTCGCCGGGCGAGCCAGTTGTTGCTGGTGTGTGGGTCTTCGGTCCCCAGGAGGGTGGAGCCGAAGAACGTCCCGTTCGGGCTGAGCACGCGTGCGGCTTCGGAGAATGCCTTGGTCTTGTACCGCAGCGAGGGGCCGGGGACGCAGTGCAGGACGTGGAACATCGCGACCGACCCCACCGAGTCGTCCGGCAACGGCCACGGCGCGGACAGAACGTCGTGCCGGTGAGGGATCACCTGGCCGTGCTGGGCGAGCTTGGGTGCGCAGTAATCCAGCGGGGCGTCATTGAGGTCCAACAGGTGGATCTGCCGCAACGCCACCGACACCGGCTCTCCTCGCGGCCCGGCGGGCGGGGGCGCGTTCAGCAAGAAGTGGCCGTCCGCCGGTCCCACCTCCAGGTGGGTCGGGGCCGTGTGAACCGCGTACAGGTCGCGGATGTGGTTGTTGTCGACCTTCCACGCGAGGCGGTGGGACAGCCCGACCACTACTCGGCGGTAGCGGCGCAGGTTGCGCAGGCTGTACAGGCGGGGGTTGGGCACCGAACCGGTGCTGGTGCGGGGGGTGTGTTCGGGCATGGCGCAGCAACGCCTTCCATTTCGAAGAAGAACCAAGGGGAGGGTGGGGTCAGAGGGTGAGCAGGTGGTTCATCCGTGCGGGGTCGTCCAGTCCGGCGGCCCAGGCCGCCGCCCCCTCAGGGGTGGCGACGGTCTGGGCGAACGCGGACAACACGTGCTCGGGCAGGAACCCGCTCCAGTAGGCGGTGACGAACCCGCCGAAGGCCGAGGTGTACTGGCCGTGCCGGGCCCAGTAGGCCTCCCACGCCCCTGACAGGAACGCCGCGTCCACGGGCAGATTGACTTGTCGCTGCTGTCGGATCTGGTCGCGCAGCGTCGACGCGGCCCAGGTCGAAGCCCCCGCGCCTTGTCCGGAGGCGTGCTCGACGGTCATCGTGGCGTCCCCGATCCCCACCACCGGTTTCCCGGCCACGGTGGTGACCGCTTTCCTGACCTGCGGGTGTATGTCGCGGACCAGCTCTGAACCGGCCACGACATCGCGGTCGGAGCACCATGCGACCAGCTCGGGGTCCAGGCCGTGGAGCCGTTCGAGCACGCGGGCCCAGGCGGTGCGGGCGTGGGCGCCGTGCCTGCGTGGCAGCCCTGCCCCCGTCTGCGCCTTGGTCATGTCCGGTGACGCTGCGCAGGTGGGGTCCAGTGGGCTGCCAGGTCGGGCCATGACCTGCACGCACACCGCCGCGAAGGGGGTGACGTGTACAGGTGGGGCATCCGCCGCGGACAGGGCCCGTACCTGAGTGGGGGTGAGTGCGTCCACGGTCAGGACCGGGTAGACCATCACCTCGCCCCACGGGCACGTGAGCACCTGGGCTTGGTCGGGCAAGTCGTCCTCGGGCACCGCCAGGTGGACTTGGACGACCACGCGGTCGGTGGCTCCTCCGGTGCGGTCGGGGTCGGGGGTGAACAGGTGGCGCAGGTCGGAGTCGACGCCGGGGGCGACCACGACCAAGTCGTGCAGGCCTGTGGCGGCGAACCCGGCCACGTCCCCGGCGGTGCAGGTGCGCTCGTGGACCCGCCCGCCACGGTCGGCCACGTGTTGGAGCCAGTAGGCGCTCTTGAGCCGGTGGTCCACCGCCACCGCGGCGCCCGGCAGGGGTGCGGTGAACTCCAGTCCTTCCCCTTCAGGTGGCTGCATGCACATGCGCACCTGGTGGGCTGGTGGGGCGCTGTGCTGCCACAGGCCCAGCCCCAGGGCGAGTTCGGTGGCGTGCACCGAGGGCAGGGTGAGCTGGGTCAGCCCGGCACCGTTGCCCAGGATCTCGGGGGTGGAGTGGCGAGTGAACACATCCACCAGCCAGCCGTCCGCCAGGAGCCCGGTGGCCAAGGTGAGGGCGGAGTGTCCGGAGCCGAACACCACCGCGCGCAGAGCAGGGTTCATCGCTGTTCCCCGTTCATGCGGGCCGAGCACAGGTCCATCAGCGCCTCGCACACCCCGCGCTCATGAACATCCCCGACCACCACCGGGGTACGGGCGGACAGGCCCAGGCAGGCGCGGACCACGTCGGTGTCCACCTCCCCGGTCCCGTCCTGGTGGATCAGGACCACCACCGGCACCCCGAAGGCGTGCAGAGCCAGCAGACTCTCGCGAGCCGCGTCCAGCTCCTCGCTGGCAGGTCCGGTAATGAGTACCGCGCCGAAGGCTTCGCGGCACACGTCCCCCCACACCGGACTCGCCCCGCCCAGGCCGCTGATACCCAGGGCCAGCAACTCCAGGTCCGGAGCGATCCGGGTGGCGGCGACCTCGATCACCGGCGGCCCCGAAAGCCGCCACGGCTCGGCACCGCCCAGATCGGCCAGTGCGTGCTGAGTGTGCTCGCCCACGGTGCTGACGATGAGGGTCTTGATCACCGACACCGCTACCGGAACCAGGCCTGGGCAGCTACTGGTGGCCCAGGCGCGGAGCCGCTGTGCCCAGGCGGGAGCGCGCACCACCCGTACCAAGTCCAGGTCGGCGAGTTCGGCGACCACCACACCGGTCACGGCCGGGGAATGGCCGGCGCGGGCAGCCAGCTCCGCGACGGTCACCGCCCGCCCCAGGCCCCGGCACACCCGCAGGGCCTGGCAGAACACCTCGGGCAGGTCCGGTTCGTAGGAGGAGGGGACGGCCGGGTTGATCTCGATCATCGTGTGCATGACCACCGCCGCTGAAGGGCGCACCAGCAGCGGGGCCGGGACCAGGGTGCTCACCGCGACACCCCCGCAGCAGGCAGCACGCCGCCCGTTGAGGAGAGGATGTGGGTGTGTCAAGTTAAGGGTGTAACTGTTGTTCCTGGTCAGCGGCGTGTCGCGGTCAACCGGCCATCAAAGGTCAGATCGAACGCGTTCAGCGCCTTCTTCCAGCGCGCGCTCCACTTGGCCCGCCCGGTCCCCTTGGGGTCCAGAGCCATCAACGCCATGTAGACGCACTTGAGCGCAGCCTGCTCGTTGGGGAAGTGCCCCCGAGCCTTGACCGCGCGGCGGATCCGGGCGTTGATCGACTCGATCGCGTTCGTGGTGCAGATGATCTTGCGGATCTCCACATCAAAGGCCAGGAACGGCACCATCTCCGCCCAGGCGTTCTCCCACAACCGCACGATCGCCGGGTACTTGTCCCCCCACTCCTCGCAGAACTCGGAGAACCGCTCCAGAGCGGCCTCCTCGGTGGCGGCGGTGTAGACGGGCTTGAGCGCCTTGGCGACCTTCTCCCAGTCAGCTCGGGAGGCGTAGCGGAAGCTGTTGCGCAAAAGGTGCACGATGCAGGTCTGCACCACCGTGCGCGGCCACACCGACTCCACCGCCTCGCTCATGCCCTTGATCCCGTCGGCCACGAGCATGAGCACGTCGGCCACACCACGGTTCTTGAGTTCGGTGAACACGTGCGCCCAGTACTTGGCGCCCTCGCTGCCGTCGCCGGCCCACAGACCGAGGATGTCGCGCTCACCCTCGGCCGTGACACCGAGCACGACGTAGATGGGCCGGTTGGCGACCTGGCCATCGCGGATCTTGACGTTGATGGCGTCCACGAACAGCACCGGGTAGACCTGGTCCAGGGGCCGGTTCTGCCACTCGGCCATGCGCTCCATGGCCGCCTCGGTGATGTTGGAGATGGTCTGCTTGGACACGTTGGCGTCGTAGACCTCGGCCAGGTGGGCGCAGATCTCGCCGTGAGTGAGCCCGCGGGCCGACAGTGAGAGCACGATGCCGTTGACCCCGTTCAACCGCCTCTGGCGCTTGCGGACGATCTGGGGCTCGAAGGAGCCGTCGCGGTCGCGGGGCACGTCGAGCTCGACGGGTCCGGCCTCGGTGGTCAGGGTCTTGGACCGGGTGCCGTTACGGGCGTTGCCGCTCGGCTCGGTGGAGCGTTCGTGCTTGGCGTAGCCCAGGTGGGTGTCCATCTCGGCGGCCAGGACGTTCTCCAGGGCGGTCTTGGTCAGGCGGGCCAGCAGCCCGTTCTCCCCGACCAGCTCGATGCCCTCGGCCTCGGCCTTGGTCTTCAGTTCCTGGACGAACTCTTCGTCCGACCTGCCAGTATCGGCCTTGACCTGCGTCTTGTCACTCATGGTGCACTCCTACCCCTTGGAGTTACACCCCTACCTTGGCTCTGTCCCCATTTCGGTGGTGACGTTCAGTGAGCTCACTGCAGGAGGATGCGGTGGCGGAGCAACGGGAACCCGGCTCGCCCGTACATCTGGCGTTTGAGCAGCTTCGACCTGGTGTTCACACCCTCCGTGCCTCCGTTGTGGAAGGGCAGGGTCAGGGCCGCGTCGACCGCGGCCCGGTCCTGGTCCAGGCCGCGGGTGAAGGCGTGAAGGTGCGGCAGATCGTCCTCACCAACTCCGGCAATCCACCCGGTCAGGGCCTCGGCGTTGCCCGGGGCAGGTGCCAGGAGCTGGGCGAAGCCGCTGATGTGGTCGCCAAGCCGGGCCATCTCCGGGCAGGCCCCGGTCAGCTCGGCGAGAGTCTGGCTCTCCTCGGGTGTGAGCCGGTTGGGGTGGGCCAGGAGCAGCGCGCTGAAGGCCTTGGGTGAGATCGCTTCCCGGTCGCTGTCGAGTCGACCCTGGTTGATGTACTTGTAGAGCAGGTTGAGGCTGCCCTCATAGCCGAGTCGGCTGATCTCGCCGAAGAGCCGTTGCACGGGCACGGCCGGGTTCTCCTCCTTTCGTTTGCGTAGGTAGTCGCGGTAGGGGTCGACCAGGCCAGCGCGGTACTGCGGGGCTTGGCGCAGCCGGTCGGGCTCGCCGATGCGGGCGTAGCGCTTGATGGTGTTCAAGGACAGGTTGAGTCGGCGGGCGCACTCCATCAGCCCCACGCCCTGGTCGAGCAGGTCGTGGATGTGGTGCCAGCGCTCGAGGGTGGACTCCTGACGGTCCAGCTTCTGGAGGGGAGGTCCGGCCTTGGCCCAGCAGGTGCTGTGGGAGGCGACGTCTTTGCGCACCGCCTCGGACAGGTTGTGCCACAGGTGCCAGCGGTCGGCGACCTGCACAGCGTCGGGCAATGCTCGGCGGACGGCCTCGGCGTAGGCGGCGAACCCGTCGCGCACCACGACCTCGATCCCAGGACGGTCGCGCAGCCAAGTTTCCAAGGTGTCGGCGGTGCGGTCGGGCAGGACCTCGATACGGGCGTTGGTGGTCGTGTCAGTGAGCACGGTGGCATACCGGCGGCCTTTGCGTAGCGCGAAGTCGTCCACCCCCAGTACACGGGGCACCGGATGCCTGGGAAGGGGCAGGCGCATCAGGGTCCGTAGCGCGGTGTTCTTCGAGACCGGTGCGGCCAGGGCCTTGAGCAGCCGGGCGCCGGCCCGGCCTGCCAGCTCCCGCGCTACCGCGCCGATCTGGGTGGCCAGACGGGGCGTGCGCCGCTGGTAGCGGACCAGGACGCCGGGGAGCTGTTCCCGAAACGTTTGGCGGGGGCAACCGCGGGTTGAGCACACCAAACGTCGTATGCGCACCGTGACGTGCACGTTCTTGCCGTCGACGGGGGTGTCGGTGAGGGTGCGCTGGTGGTAGGCGTGCACCTTGACGGAGGGGGTGCCGCAGACCGGGCAAGGAGACGGCTGGTCGGGGGTGCGGGTCCGCAGCCCGATGGTGGGTCCGTCGTCGATGGCCTCGATGATCAGGGGCAGCAGGCCGGAGAAGACGATCTTCAGGAGTTCTTTAACGTCACACGCCACCGAGCGTGACAGGTTGATGCCCTACGTCACCACCGGAATGGGGACAGAGCCCCTACCTTTACACTCCCGAGGATGTCGGCGGGGAGCAGGTGCGCGGCGCGAGTGGTGAACCGGGCGATGGCGTAAGCGATCTGCCCCAGCTTCTCCACGTCATCGGTCAACAGCCCCAGCCCGAACGAGCCACCGACCGGGGCCAGGACGAGAGCCCCGGAGGAGTAGCGGACCACGATGGTCTCCGCCTCACCCTTGTCGGTGAGCTTGCCAACCCCGCGGGAGAGCAGCAGCACGTTGGTCATGACTGCGGTGACGCTCTCTGCACCGACCTGGTCCAGGCCCCCGGACCGCAACAGGTGCAGCCCGTGGGTACCGAACACCACCCCGTAGGAGGCGGCGGTGTCGCGGAGCAGCCCGTCCAACAGGTCCTGGAGCTGGTCGTGGTGTTCAGGATCAGGCGAGGCGGTGTTCATCAGACGCGGCGGCGCCGGTGTTGTGATCGACATGCTCAGCAGTCTCTGAGCGCATGTGTCAGGAACCTATGCGCACTCGGATAAGCGCGATGTTCGAACTATGCGGGCTGTTCGATTTCTCCTCTCTGACAGGTGCGAAGGCTCCGGGGAGAACCTTTCCACTTCGGCAAGAAGCTGAGCGCGGGGAGGAAACCGTGATTACTGTGGAGTGATCTCGTTACACCCCCAGGTGACGGAGGAACCCCTCGATGCGTTGTGGAAACTGCGGACGAGACCGCGGCGCCCTGCACGGCTCCTGTGAGTGCATCCCCTCGTGGGTATGGCGGGACCCGGAAATGGTGGACGCTGTCCGGGAGCGCGACGCTCAGCGGGTGATCCGTTTTCTGCGCCGACGGGTCAAGAACCTGTCCCAGGAAGCGCTGGCCAGGATGTGCGGGGTCGCCCAGAGCACCATCACCCGCGCCGAGGCAGGCAAGGGGCTCAGCGACCGACGCAAGATCCACGAGGCCCTCCAGGGGCTCGGAGCTCTGGACCAGCACCCGTCCAACGACGCACACCGAGTCCTCTCGGAACCCGAGCCCGAGAATCTGACTTCAACAGGCTGGAGCGGCGATGTCGACTGGGATCGCGGCATCGCGCTGCTGGAATCCCTCGTCAACCGGTACGACCTCCCCGACGACGGCCGGGTGCGCACTCTCGGTCAACTCCAGCGCGAGGTCAGCGGCATCATCCGTTGCCGCCTGAACTCGCACTACAGCTGTCTGATGGCACGCCTCCCCGAGCTTCTCCCTGAGCTGAGCCGTGCCCTGTTGAGCAGTCAGGGGCAGGACCGTGCCCACACGGCCCGACTGCTGGTCCAGGCGTACCGGGCCGCCGACGCGATCGCGGACAAGTTCGGCCTCCACCACCTTTCCGCCCGTACCATCCAGGTGCTCCTGTGGGCAGCCGACCAGACCGGAGACGAGGTGACGCGGGCCGCCGCCACCTACGTGCGCGGGGAAACCTTCTTCTGCTCCGGCGAGCACGAAGCAGGACGCCGTCTGCTCGAACGGGCAGCGGAGAATCTGGTGCCCTCGGACGCGCGCTCGTGGGCGGCCTACGGGTCCCTGCACATGCGTGCCGCCGTGTTCGCCGCGCGGAACCGCCAACCCCGGCAGGCCGCGCCCCACCTGGTACAAGCGCGCCTCGCCGCTGAGCACACCAGGGAGGCGGTCTACACCGGAACGGCCTTCGGCAGCGCTTCGGTGCGCGTCCACCAGGTCACCCTGGCGCTGGAGTGTGAGGACCCCGACCAGGCACTGCACGTGGCTGCGGGTTGGACTCCGCCCCGGGAACTTCCCGCTGAGCGCGCTTCGCACTACTTCATCGACGTGGCCCGCGCCCACCACCTCCTGGGGCGCCAGGAGGTGGCTCTGGCCAACCTCCGGTCCGCGTGGCAGAAGGCCCCGGAGCACACGCGGCTCAACCCTCACGTGCGGGCGCTGTCAGGTCTCCTCCTGTCGTCCGGGCCGACCCAGGTCCAAGCGCGGGATTTCGTCGCTCAGGCCGGGGTCAGCCCTTTGTGGTGAGCAGGCCTGGCAGTTCCTTGATGGAGTCGATGACCCAGTCCGCGTGAGCGCGCACCTGGGGTTGATCCGCCCACAGGTGACCCCACGGGCCGCGACGGATCAGCGCCGGCCGCAAGCCCGCTTCGCGGGCGGGAAGAACGTCGTTGTCACGGTGGTCGCCCACGTACACGATCTCCTGCGGCTCCCCGGGCGCCATGGTGATGACGCGGTCGAAGAAACCGGGGTCGGGTTTGGCCACCCCCCACTCCCCGGACGTGGCGATGGTCTCGACCGGAAGGTTCAACTGTTGGAGGAGCTCTCCGGCACGGGCGGTCTGGTTTCCGGCGATCCCCACCCAGAGTCCGGCGTCCCGCAGGGCCTGTAGCCCGGGCCGAACGTCGGAGTACAGGTCCACTTCCTCGATGAGCTCTCCGCGGCCCGCGTCCTCACGTCGTTGGCGCTCCACGGCCAGGTCGAAGCCCGGACGGAAGTAGTCGAAGGTCTCCGCGTTGTTGCGCCCCTCAGCCGTAACAGCCCCCAGCACGGCGGAGAAGGTGTGCAGGGGGACGTTGAGCCAATCGGCCCATCGCGCCCACTCCCGAGTGTCGTCGATGAGGGTCTCTCCGACGTCGAACACCACTGAGCGAATCATGCTCTCCTGCTCTTTCCAGACATGTCGTGCGTCGCACTCTCGGCGTTCAGCGTAGGACCAGCGACGAGTCGAGGCATGCGCACCCGACATCCTGAGCTCCTCAGTGCTGTTCAAACCGGGTATTTCGAACACAGCGCATAAATCGAACGGTGAAATTATGCGTCTGCGCATAGGTCGATCTCCCGAGGCGCGCGACACTTCTGACTCCGGTCGCCGTTGACAGCACGAACCCCGCTGGACGGTTGACCGGTTCCGATCATCGCGATGGTGACCACCCCACGGGAAAGGCGCACATGAGCAACAAGACCAGCCTCACGACGTCCACCGACCGCACGACGCAGCTCACCACCGCCGACCTCAGCAGGATCATGACGCTCACCCTGCCTCAGGTCGGTATGGACAGGATGACCGCGCCCCGGGTGGAGGAGACCCTGGCCTGCTCCGCCCTGACCGCTCACTTCTAGACCGACGAGTCCGTCCGCCTGAGAGTACGAAGGAGCCATGAGTGAGTAACTGGGAACGGGTCACACTGCTCTTCGCCAACGGGGCGAGGCCCCTGGCGCAGAAGGACGCACTGTCGTTCGCCGATCTGCTGCGCGCGAACCGCTTTCCGCCGTCCATGTTCCAGGCCTACGAAGTACCCGGCGACGGGAGCCTGCGGCCCGTTCCCATCTCTCACACGCTGGAGGAGATCCCCGAGACGAGCAACGTCATCCTCCAGTGCATGCGCAACACCGACGCTGAACTGGTTCCGCCCGCCCTCAGCACGTACGCGCACACGGACCGCCCCGTCGCGGCCATGTACGACCTGAAGTACGCGGAGAAGGACTCCCTCCACGGCGTCCACCTCGTGGACGACGAACAGCTCCGCGAGATGGTCTTCGTCAAGATCGCGGACTTCCTCCACGAACACCGCGTGGAGCTTCCGCTGGTCGCCGGGATCTCCGGCGGTGGCGACTCCAGCAGCATCGTCCAAGGGCTGCGCCGCTACGCCACGGCGCAAGATCTGCCAGCCGACCAGGTGCTGTGCTTCACCGTGGTCTTGGACCCCCTCTGGAGGGGGACCGCCGCCGACCGGGCGCGAGAGCTCTGTGAGGGCAACGGGTTCGGCCACCGTGTGCTCTACCCGGAGGACATCGCGGCCCTGCTGGGGATGAGCACCACACCCCAGGCCCTGTGGACCGAGATCAGGTCCGTCTACGGGCCGGACTCCTCGCACTTCTTCGGTACCTGGCTGCTCAACCTGGTGGGCCGTGCCCTCAACAAGGAGATCGGCGGCTCCAACCTCCTGATGGGTTACAACCGCGAGGACGTCATGGCCGAACTGCTGTTCTGCCTGATGAACGGGCGACGCCCGCTCCCCTACCCCAAGCGCCGGACCGGAGAGGTGGACTGCTTCATGCCGGTGTGGGACGTGCCCAAGGTGTTGCTGGACTCGTGCTACCCGCAGGTGAGCGAGGTCAACTACGCCGAACGCATCGACTCCACCGCGCCCCGGCGCTCCTCGATCTACTACCAGGCACACGCCCTGGACGCGATCGTGCCTCAGATGTCCCTGTCCCTGATGACGGGGGTGCGCACGCTCATGGACTCGCTCAACGGTTGGGAGGAGCTGGAGGCCGTCGACGGCACACCGCTGCTGCACACCGGTCACGGCAGCCCCGGAGACCGCGCCTCGCTGGTCGCGCTCCTGGCCCGGCACTTCCCTGACTGGTCGGTCAGCGAGCCTGACCCACAGTAGTCTGACGCCGTCCCGGGAACCGTGAAGTCACAGCAGGAGTAGCGTTCACATGGCCAAGTCAGCAGCTCCCTCCGGAACGAGGGACTTCCTCGCCGACGACCTGCGCCGCCGTAGGGCGGCGTTCACCACCGTCAGCGACATCTTCGAGCGCTACGGGTTCGACCCGCTGGAGACTCCCGCGTTCGAGCGACTGGAGGTGCTGACCGGCAAGTACGGCGAAGAGGCCTCCCAGCTCCTGTTCAAGATCCTGCGCCGCGGGGTGCACGAGGCCTCCGGCAAGCCCGACCTGGCCCTGCGCTACGACCACACGGTTCCCCTGGCCCGGGTCATCGGCACCCACGGGGCGAAGCTGCCCAACCCCTACAAGCGCTACGCCATCGGCCCGGTGTGGCGGGCCGACCGCCCCCAGGAGGGCCGGTTCCGGGAGTTCGTGCAGTGCGACATCGACACGGTGGGTTCATCCTCCCCGCTGGCCGACGCCGAGGTCGTCCTGGCTCTGGCCGAGAGCCTGGACGCCTTGGGGGTGAACCGGTTCCGCTTCCTCGTCAACAGCCGTGAAGCGCTCCGCGGCCTGCTGGAGGTCTACGGCGTCGCCGAGGACAACGGGGACGGGGTCCTGGCCACGCTGGACAAGCTCGACAAGGTGGGCGCCGGCGCCGTGGCCAAGGAGCTGGTCGATGAGCGCGGCCTGGACGTGGCGAGCGCCGAGCGCCTGGCCGAGGACGTCGCCTCCGACGACCAGGACCTGATCCGGTCCAAGCTCGCCACCAGCGAGCGCGGCCAGCGCGGCCTCGCCCAGATCGACAGCCTGCTGGAGCTGACCGCCAGCCTCGGCGACCGGGCCGTGTTCGCCCCGCGCATGGTGCGCGGCCTGGACTACTACACGGGCGCGATCTATGAGGTCGAGGCCGAGGGCTTCCCCGGGTCGATCGCGGCGGGCGGGCGCTACGACGGCCTGGTCGCCTCGCTCGGCGGCCCGGACATGCCCGCCTGCGGCGGTTCCATCGGCATCGAGCGCATCCTGGCCATGCAGGACACCGGCGACGCTCCCGCCGTCGGGCTCGACGTGGCGATCACGGTACTGGGCGGCCAGGCCGAGCTGATGAAGCTGGCGAGCGAACTGCGCGCGCAGGGACTGCGGGTGGGCACCTATCTGGGGTCCTCCGGCAAGCTCGGCAAGCAGTTGCAGTGGGCGAACGCCCAGAACGCACGGTTCGCCGTCATCTTCGGTTCCGAAGAGCAGGAGTCCGGCGAGATCACCGTCCGCGACATGATCTCGGGCGACCAGAGCCGCGTCCTCTTGGTCCAGGCCAGCGACGATCTTCGGGAACGCCTCGGAAGGTGACCGGTTGAGCGCCCCCACTCCCGAACGCACCGCTCCAACCATCTTTCACTTCCAAGACCAGGTGAGACCGCCGGGACTGCTTGAGGAAGCAGCAGGCAGACTTGGCACCCGTCTCGTTGAGGACCGCTTGGTGGTGCGTGGATCACGCCCATCGGTGGGGGCGCCGACCACACGCGGGACCTGGACACGGATCAGCTGGCGCCCGCCATCCAGGGTCTTCGCCCGCGAGTTCAGCGGGCTGGAAGCGTCGATGGCCGTGCATGACGTGCCCAAGCCGTCGTTCATCCAAGCGGTGCACTGGATGAACGACGGCCTCGTCTGCCGTGCCGAGGAGATGACGCTCGTTTCCGAACCCGTGGTCTCCACCGCCTACACCCTGGATAAGGCACCCGAGCTGACCGACCAGTGGTGGGAGGAGCTATCCACCGCTCTGGAGCGTCTGGCCAGTACGGACACCGATCGTGTCGCCCTCGTCCAGGAGGACATCGACCGCTCCATCCGCGAAGCGTTCGGGGCCTCGATCGACACGACCGTCTGCCACTGGGTTATCGGCCACGGGGATCTGCACTGGGCCAACCTGACAGCGCCCCGCCTGTTCCTGCTGGATTGGGACAGCTGGGGTCTGATGCCCCGAGGCATGGACGCGGCGAAGCTGTGGGAGTCGGCGTTCCGGGTCCCCGACTTCGCAGAGGAGATCACAGAGCGGCTGGCCGCCGACCTCGCTTGCCGTGACGGCAAGCTCAGCCAGCTGTGGGTCTGCGCGAACAGGGTCCTGGGAGCCAGGCACCGCAAGCAGGAAACGGACCAGACCGCGCACGCCCGCCGAGCGGGTAAGGCACTGCTGGCGGAGCTGTAGTGACCGCCGAGAGATCGCCAACCCCGGTGATGACGCTTGGACACTCACCCATCGGCCCGGCATATGCCAGAGCGTCCATCACACCCGGCACGAAACACCACCATGACGAGCGGGGCGAGCTCCACCAGCGCCTACGGTCCGCCTTCGTCGTCCTGGAGGAGTTGTACGCCTCGGGTGCCATCGGCGGGTACGGCGTTTCCACCTGGAGCGGGTTCGACACCGGGGCCTTCACCGTCGCCGAGCTGCTCCGCCTCGCCGAGGAAGCCGCAGGCTGAACCGAGAACGGGCTCCGCGCGATCCAGCTTCCCGTGTCCATGGTGAAGATCGCCCCCGTCCGCCAGGGCTTGGAAGGAAGCGGCCCCATCGCCCAGGCCAGCCAGGCAGGATTACAGGGGTGGGCCTCGGCGCCCTTCCCCGGCGGCGAACTGTTGCCGCTGATCACCCCAAAGCTGGCCGAAGCGGTGCAGCCCGGAGCGGACCCCGTTGAGGCCGCGCTGAAGGTCGCTGCGTCAGCGCCGGGGCTGACAGGGGTCCTGATGAGCACCACCGACAGCAGGCACTACGCGCAGGCGGCCGAAGCGATCCGTGAGCCTGTGCCCGAACACCGACTCAAGGAACTCTGTGACCTCCTCGACCCACCTGCCCGCTGACCTGACCGGGCAATGGCACCAGGCGGCCGAACGCCTCGGAGCCCGCGCTCCTGCTGGCGTCTCGTTGCATTCCGGGGTGGGTGGGCGCACGCTGAGCGGCCCGGTGACCGCGGCCGGAGGGCTCCCAGCCTGGCTACGGATTATGGCCGCGCCTCAGCCGGAGGGAAAGATCTGGGAAGGCGCCGTACTCGCGGACACGCTGCTCGGGGAGGCGGTCCCGCGCCCGGTGATGCTCGGCGAGCACGCATGGCAAGAGGAGCAAGGCGCGTTCCAGGCGACTTTGTGGACGCGTCTTCGCGGGCAGGTTCTCTCACCGACGCCGGATCTGTCCGATGCGGCTCCGGTGGACGAGCAGTGGTGGCAGGAGTTGCGCGCCTGTTTGGAAGAGGTTCGCGCTGCCTCGGTGCCACCGAGCCGGGAGGTGATGACGCAGGCGTACATCAACCGGATCCCCCGGTTCATCCCCAAACTGGCCAGGGAGGACCTGACCGTGTCCCGCTGGGAAGCAGCACACGGAGACCTGCACTGGGCCAACCTGACCCGCGACCCGCTGGAAGTCATCGACTGGGAAGGGTGGGGAGCCGCCCCGGTCGGATACGACGCGGCCGTCCTGCTGGCCTACGCCCTGCCCGCCCCGGCCACCGCCGCGAAAGTGCGCGAGATGTTCGGTGACGTGCTGAACACCGAACACGGCCGCCTGGCCCAACTGGTGATCTGCGCCGAGATCATCCAAGCCTCCGAGCGCGACGACGTCCACGCCCGGCTGAAGCCCTACGTAGAGCGGCTCGCTGGCGAAGTACTCGTTCCGCAGTAGTCGGACTCGATAGAGCCTTGAACGTTGATCTAGGTGGGGTGGCTTGAGCAATAGGCGTGGGCAAGGCTACGCCCTTGTAACAACCAACACAAAAATGTTCTCAGAATTATCCTAAGTAGGCGGAGATGTGTCTTGGGCGAGGCGGACACGGTGGCCTTCTGCAGTATCGCCGAAGTCGTGTTCGTCGTCATCGCGGAAGCGTTGGTAGAACCAGTTAGGTACTCGGGTGGGATCCAGGCGAGTGCGGAGTACGCCATCCTGCACGTTCCGTGCGACGTTTCGCAGGCGGTGCCATTCGTCGTCGGGGATGGGACCGGGGCGGCCGTTGTGTAGCTCGTTGTTGACGACCTTCGCGAGTCGGTCGCGTTCGTCGGCTACCCTGCGTTGGCCGGACCAGATCTCGTATGCGATCTGGTAGGCCGCCAGGGATGGGACGAAGAAGCTGAGGAGGGTATCGAGCAACGTGGCGTCCGCGATCACGAGACCGACAACTAGGCCAATGGTGGTCCACAGGATCGCGACGGTGGCGATGAAGTGGCTGTAGCGGCGGCGCAGACGAGCATCCCAGGCAAGATTCTGTTCCTGGGCGATGAATACGTCATAGGGATGGTGAACGTCGCTAGTGGGGTCGTACCAGCCCTCGATGATGTATTTGTCTTTCGCTCCGTCTCGGGGAAGCTTACGCGCGAGACGGCGGACGTCAGGTTCGGGGATAGGGTCGCCTGCCACGGTGGCGCGCCACGGCAAGTAGAAGAGAGCGGTGTCGAACATCTCCTGGAGCAGGGCACCCTGGCGGGCAGTGTTCCCGGCATAGCCCTTGAGCAGGAACGCGGAGACGACAAACCAGAAGAACCCGACGATCAAGACGACTGTCCGGCCGTCGCCGATCAGTGTGAACAGGACACCAGAGGCTGCGAGTGCGAGGGCGGCGGTGACGCGCCCGGCTTCGAGGAGTTGGCCTCGTTCGTGGCTTGCTGATGCGGCACGCTGCAGGAGCAGCATGTCGTCGTCGAGCTGGCGCTCATGGATGGCACGAGGCGGGATCCCGTGGACACCGCCGGGGTCGGTAGAGAGGTTCATGGCTTGGTCATCCGCTTCCCGAACAACTTCTTCCACTCGTCGTAGGCGGCGCGTTCCTGCTCCTCATCCTCCAGGTCGACCGCACGTTCTGCGATGGCTCGCGCCTGGTCCAGCGCGCTGGCCGCAGCGAGCGTTTGTGTCGTGTTCATGGCGGAGTTGACGTCACCACCCAGTCCAGCAGGATCAGACCATTCCTCGCCGATGCGTTCAGCGGCGGTGGCCAGGAACAGCACGATCTCGTCCTGATAGCGCCCAATTGGTGGCTTCACCAGTGCCTGGGCCATGACCTCCAGCAGGAAGGAGGGCTTCACGGGCTCGCCGAGTTCGCGATTGATGCCCTTGACCATCTTGACGAAGGGTACGAACTTGCCATCGCAGTCGGCGTTCTTGGCGATGCTCAGCTCGTGGTGGTGCTTGGGGTTGGTCGCAATCCATTCGCCCGCTGAGGGATCGGGAATGTAGTAGCCGCCGCCGTCGCGCTTGAACGCGGGGACTACGTCAATCGACATGACCTCGTCGTCGGAGCCGTAGGGGATAACGACGGCCATGCCATCGCTGCTTGCAGCGCTCCACTTCTGACGGAGCAGAGTCTCCAGGGCGTTGATCACCTGGATGGGGGCCTGGTTGCGGAAGCTGGCCTGGGAGCCGTTGGCGTCGATGACCACGAAGATGTCGATGTCCTTGAGCTTCTTCGTCTTGGTGTCACGCCGGTAGCTGCCAGTGAGAAAGTCGTCGGCGAGATCCCAGTACAACCGGACGAAGTCTCGGATGGCCTCGTGCCGTGCCTTCGCCAGCTTCTGCTCGGTCGGAGTGATCTCTAGGTTGTGTTTGAGGTTGGTGAAAGCGTCGTCGATATATCCCATAGAGGTGTATTCCTAATCGTCGTCTCAGTTGCCGTAGTACCGCATACCGGTCGAAGCGTGCGGAGCGGAGCCAAGGGTGCCGAAGCTGATTCCGCGCAGGCCGTCGATGCTTGCCCGCTGGCCCGGGCCCCAGCCTGGTTGTGGGGTGCGGGACCCGTTGAAGGTGCAGAACAGCCGGTAGGTGGTACCTGCGGGCACTTGGTCGAGCTTGGCGCGGAACCGTGCGGCTCGGGCACGGGAGGCGGTGAACTCAGCGTTGCCGTTACCGGAGGTGGTATAGGACACCGGGAACTCAATCACCGGTGCCACAGCGCCTGAGGGCTGATGGCACTCGAGGACGACCGTGTCGAGGGAGCCCTCCTCGATCCACGCCTTGATCGCGTTCTCGTTCCGCGTCCATTGGTGGTGCAGCCGATCCATGTTGATGCCCAGGTCGGCGAGGATGTCGGTGATGGTGCCGAGG
This sequence comes from Nocardiopsis exhalans, assembly GCF_024134545.1. Classification (GTDB taxonomy): domain Bacteria; phylum Actinomycetota; class Actinomycetes; order Streptosporangiales; family Streptosporangiaceae; genus Nocardiopsis; species Nocardiopsis exhalans. The sequence goes on along the minus strand of NZ_CP099837.1, from coordinate 738,953 downwards.
ATGACGTCGGTCAGGTGCGTGGCTGTGTGGGTCCGGGTGTAGCTGTAGGTATAGGTCGAGGTCATCGCTGAGTCACCGCCCGCCGCAGAGCCTCACGATCGATCAGCGGACCGGAGTTGGCGGCCTTCGTCTCCGGAGCGGGTGGGACAGCGTCAGACAGCCGGGCGTGCTTGTTCGCAGCTATCTTCACCTGCTCCTGGAGCGGAGCCGGGGACGGGAGGTAGATCATGAAGTCGTCGGCGCCAGCCGCGCCAGGAACAGGGTTGAGATTCTCGTCCAGCGTCAGCGCCGCCGTTCCGGATACCGTCGTGATCTCGCAGTGGACTTTGCCGGCTACCAGGATGATCGGGTGCTTGGCCAGGTGCCCTGCTGTGACCAGCATCCGCCCGACCGCCTCAGCGGCCGACATCGCCTGTACCGTCTCCTCGCGGGACAGCGCGGAGGACTGCTCCACAGTGTCCGCCAAGAGGTCCGCAATCACCACCCAGGTTCCGCTGGCGCTGCGCACGGGAGAGGCCGCCACCTGTCTAGTACGCCGCACGGGACACCTCCGGCTGGCCCGTCTCCGCGACGGCGTTGCGCACTGCGGCAGCCAGGTCGTCTTCGGTGAGGCTGCCAGGATCCAGCACCGTGTCCAGTCGCTGCGCCAGGGCTTCGAAGACCACCTTGCGCGTACGGCGGCCGTCCAGCCCGTGAGCTGCCTCGGCGATGCGGTCTATCGCCGAGGAGCGTGCCAGCACACCCAGGGATGGGTACTTGTCGGCAAGCGTCAGCAGCGTGGAGGTCAGGATCTCCCGCAACGCCTCCGGTTCGGGAAACGGGACGAGGATGGCGGCGTCAGATCGGGAGAGGAACGCCTCGTCCAGGGCGGTGGTGAAGTTGCTGGTCGCGATGAAGAACAGGTGCGGGTGCTCAGCGGCGTTGAGGTCCAAGGCGGTGAGCACCGCGTCGGTGGCGCGATGGACGTCGGCCGGGTTGGCGGCCAACGATGCCGCTGAGCGGGCGACCGCCATCGACTCGACCTCGTCGAGGATCACTACGGTCGGCATACCATCCGAGGCGAGACCGGGCACGTATTCGCCGAGCAGCTCACTGACCCGCTGCTGAGACTGCCCGTGCTCGGCCCTCATCAGCCCGTGCGGGTTGATCTCGATCCGCCGGACCGCACCTCCGGGTACGTAGCGGGCGATCTGCGCTGGCAGCCCCCGTGCCAGGGTGGTCTTGCCGGTACCGGGAGGACCGTAGAGCGTGCACAGCCCGTGCAACGCGGTCACCGCGAACGGCAGGTCAGGCCGAACGAGCAGCGACAGCATGGTCTGGTTGCGCAGCCGCTCCTTGATCGTCTGGGGCACCACGATGGCGTCCCACAGCGCGGTCTCCCCTGAGTCCGCGGTGATCACCTCGTCCGACAGCACACACTCCTGAACGGTCATCCCTTAACTCCACTCCCCCACCCATGACAGGCAGCCTCAGATTTGAACATCTTTTTCTCGATGTTGGGTACGTTACACGACGTAACAGTCATCCACGACGACACACTTCTCTCGGGCGTGTCCTGCTGGAACCCGGACAAGGTGACCGTCCGGTAACCAAGGTGTGCCTAAGATGCGAGCGGAGCAATCAAGATCGAGAGTCGTCCGCTGATCGGTGGACCTCGACTGGCGCGGAGACGAGCGACGTGAACAACCCGCAACTGGACCCCGGAGACATCGCAGCCCTGTTCGATCGCGCCAGGCTGCGCATGGCGCGCGAGCTTCGTGGGCTCACCCAGGTGCAGCTGGCCCGGGAAGTCGGCTCCGTCACCGCAGCCTCCATCAGCCAGTTCGAGAACGGACACACCAAACCCGCCACATCGACGCTTCTCCGGCTCGCGGTCGTGCTGCGGGTGCCTCCGTCGTTCTTCGCCGCTCCAGTCCGCCCCCCTGCCAAGGATCAGATCAACGGGTTCTTTCGCAGCCTTCGGTCCACATCTCCCCGAGATCGCCAACAAGCGCTCGCCTATGTGCATCTCGCGCGAGAACTCGCGCTCGAGCTCGAAAAACACGTCGCGTTGCCCGATCTCAACCTGCCACGCGTCCCAATCGAGGAAAATCATCCTCTTCAGCCCGCCGACATCGAACAAGCAGCAGCTCAGGTTCGTGCCCACTGGAACGTCCCACGCGGTCCAGTCCAAGATGTTGTACGACTGCTGGAAATTAATGGAATTATTGTCGTCCGCTTCCGCGTCAGCATCGAAAAGGTTGATGCATTCTGCGTCGACTTCCCGGACAGGCCCGTTGTTGCTCTCGGAGCCGACAAAGGCCTACGCGACCGCTCTCGTTTCGATGGGGCACACGAACTAGGCCACCTGGTCTTGCATGGTGTCACTGGAAAAATCGGCGACAAGGTCACTGAGAACCAAGCTCACGCGTTCGCCGCCGCGTTCCTCATGCCAGCCGACGACATCAAATCCGAGCTTCCAGCACGGCTCGATTGGCCTGCATTCCTCCGATTGAAGGCAAAATGGCACGTCTCGCTAGCCGCACTCCTGGTCAGGGCAAAAACGCTCGGCGTCATGAGTGAACACACATACGCACAGGGATGGAAAGCCTTGTCTGCCCGAGGATGGAGGAAAGTAGAGCCAGGTCCCCTGGGAAACCCAGAGGCTCCTGTACTCCTGCATCGCGCGCTAGAACTCATGGAGACAACCGGTGTCTCCTTTACCGATTTTATCAATAGTTCCGGACTTCCGGAATCCGATGTCCGAACTCTACTTAGCCGGGATATCAGTGAACGACCACGGGTGGAATTCTGACCTATTGATCAGGGAACTCATGGAATTCTCGCTCCATGGCTGCCCCGTCGGCAAGCCACACTGGTAAATTGGATTAGATCGATTTTGGTTCCTGGAGAGCCGCCCCACCACCTCGAGCACCCAGCGGATTTTGACCGTGCCCCGGCCCTCCCCGAATTGGCTCCGTTGTGGCTCCGGTGTTTCGGAACCCCCTGGTCTGCGGTGGTCCTCCGTGGTCTCCGGTGGCACGACACCGCCCGGGCAAGCCGGAACGAAACATCACATAGCGTGGCGAAATACCCGCCATCCCGCCGACTTTTAATCCGCGGGTTCAGGGTTCGATCCCCTGGGGCCCTACCAATAAAACCCCAGGTCAGAGCGTGTTTATCACCGCTCGGGCCTGGGGTTTTCGTGCGTCCCTGGTCTGGTGTCGGCTCCGTGTACGCTCCGCCGACTCGCCGGTGTACACCTCGCGGAGGCAGGACCGGGGAGGCACGTGTGTCACTGGAGGGTGAGTACGACGTGGCCGCGCCTTCCTCTGAACGCGGTCCTCGCGCGGCGTCGGCCGAACAACCGCGTCCGCACAAGGGCGGCTGGACGGAACAGCGAAAACCGTACGCGTACCCTGCTGAGCGAGGGAGGCCGCGGCTTTCACGGCGATGCGTTCTGCGCTCGATCCAACTCTCGTGGCGTGCCTCCGTGCCCCCAGTAGACAGTGATGTTGAGGGCCATGGAAAAGCCGCTCGGGAAAGACTCGTTCTCGTTGCTGTACAGGACAGGGTTCCGTATCAACTACGCGCTTTTGCACGTCATGGGCCCGGCGGCCCTGACCCCCGAGACCGACCCGCGGATCCGCGCGAAGAAGGAGTACGAGCGTCGGCGCGAACTCCACCGGGCCTGGAAAGCTCACCCCCCCCGGTCCGGGTAGCGCGTCCGGGGACGAGGCGTTCACTGACGGCGAGCCCCTGACCGGCCGGGGCCCTTCGGCCGGGCAGGCTCTCACGCTGTCGGTTCCTAGCCCAGTTCCAGGGATGTCCCGGCGAACACCCGTTCCGTTCGGTAAGGCGGGACCGGGCCCGTGTACATGCGGATCGTGTGGAAGCGAGCTTCCAATCCGCGTGAGGTCAGCAGGGCCGCCGACGCGGACTGCGGCTCGGGGATGTCCAGGGACACCTCCTCATCCGGCTCCAGGTGACCGACGAGGCTGTCGAACAGTGCCTCGGCGTCCTGGGGTGTGTCCGCGAACAGTGGGCCGATGCGGTGGCCGTGGCCTGCCGGGCGGAGGACCCCGTAGCCGGTGATCCGGCCCTCCCGTAGCCGGGTGTAGGCGATGCGGCCGGGTGCGGTGAGCCAGCGGGCGACGAAGCCGCTCCGGTCGGCGGGGAAGCACTCGCGGTCGTACGCGCTCAGGGCTGTGACGTGGTCGGGGGTGACGCGCACCGTGTCGGGGACAGCCTTCGTGCGTGTGGGCACCCCGGAGTAGTGGACGGTGTCGTGCGACGCCTTGAAGCCGGACCTCTCGTAGTTGGCCCGCTGTTCGGGCATGGCGTCCAGGCCGACGGTGCGGGTCCCGGCGTGCGGGAAGGCCGCACGCCAGGTCGCCAGTCCGTAGCCCCGGCCGCGGAACTCCGGGTCGGTCAGGTAGTGGCCGAGTACGGCGTAGTGCTCCGAGTAGTTGACGATCGAGACCGCGGCGACCGGCCGGTCGCCGAGGCGGCCGATGAAGAAGCCGTCGGGGTCGGTGGGGTGGAAGCAGGCGACGTCGCCGTGGCCGACGTTCCACCCCTCGCCATCAGCCCACTCGGCCACTCGGTACCAGTCCTCCAGTGCGGCGGTGGTGACGGCGAGGGCGGGGGTAGAGCCGGTGGTTTCACCATGGTTGTTCATGGGTCGGTGCGTCCCTTCTGGTGGGGGGTGGGGGGGTCACAGGCCGAGGGAGCGCCCGATCAGTTCCTTCATGATTTCCGTGGTGCCGCCGTAGATGGTCTGGACGCGGCTGTTGACCCACTCCCTGGAGATCGGGCTCTCCTTGAGGTAGCCGTATCCCCCGTGCAGTTGCAGGGCCCTGTTAGCCACGTCGACCTGGAGTTCCGTGGTCCACCACTTGGCCTTCGCGGCGTCGGCCGCTGACAGTCGGCGCGCGTTGAGTTCGGTGACGCAGTGGTCGAGGAAGACCCGGGCGATGGTGACCTCGGTGTCCATGGTCGCCAGCTGGAACCGGTTGTGCTGGAAGCTCCCGATGGGCTGTCCGAACGCGTGGCGCCGGCGCGCGTACTCCAGGACGTCCTCCAGCATCCGCTCGCAGGCGGCGACCGCGACCGTGGCGATGCTCAGCCTCTCGCGGGGCAGACCGCCCATGAGGTAGGCCATCCCCGCGTTCTCCTTGCCGACCAGGTTGCCCTCGGGGACACGGCAGTCATCGAAGAACAGCTCGCACGTGTCGCTGGCCTGCCAGCCGAGCTTCTCCATTCGGGGGCCTCGGGAGAAGCCGGGCGTATCGCGCTCCACGACCAGCAGGCTCAGTCCGCTCCCGCCGCGCTGCGGCGCGGTCCGCGCCGCCACCAGGACGAGGTCGGCGTTCTCGCCGTTGGTGATGAAGGTCTTCTGCCCGTTGAGGACGTAGCTGTCGCCGTCCCGCACGGCCGTGGTGCGGATGTCGGCCACGTTGGAGCCGGTCTCCGGCTCGCTCATCGCGATCGCGGCGACGAGCTCCCCCGAGCACAGTCCGGGCAGCCAGCGCTGGCGCTGCTCGGGTGTGGTCCGGGTGGCCAGGTACGAGGAGACGATGTCGTTGTGGGCGACGAAGCCGGGCGCGGTCACCCGTGCCCTGATGAGCTCCTCCGCGAGGATCGCGTGGAACCGGAAGTCCGGCTCGCCCCCGCCGCCGTACTCGACCGGCGCGTCCATGCCGAGGAGACCGGCCGCTCCGGCCCTGCGCCACAGGTCGCGGTCGACGATCCCGTCCTTCTCCCACTGGTCGTGGTAGGGGACGGCCTCCCGTTCGAGGAACGTGCGGGCCATCTTCCGGAAGTCCTCGTGCTCCGCCGTGAGGAGCGACGTCGTATCCGATGGTTCGCGCATGTCAGCGCACCTCTTCCCGTGTGGTGTCCTCGGCGGCCAGGGCGAGGACCTGCTCCGGTTCCCGGATCGCGGCGAAGTGGCCGCCGGGGATCTCGACCCTGCGGCTCGCCGCGTCGCTGTGCTCCGCCCACCCCCACATGTGTTCGGGTTTCACGTGGGCGTCGTCCCGTGCGGCGACGAGGGTGAGCGGGAAGGGAACCCGCAGGGAGGCCACCCGGTGGAACTGGCGCCGGATCTCCTCGTCCTCGCGCATCATCCCGATCAGGAGCCGCGCCATCGTGCCGTTGGACAGCAGTCCGGGCGCGGTGCCCCCGTCGGCGACCATCTTGGCCAGCAGTTCCTCGTCGTTCAGCGACCCGATGACGTCGGGCGGTTGGAGTCGCGGGGGCAGCGCGGCCGACAGCACGGCGCACACGGGCTCCTGCCCCGCCTCCTGTGCCACGGTGGCGCCCACGGACAGGCTGAGCGTCGCGCCGAAGCTGTGCCCGAAGGTCGCGTAGCGCAGGTCGGGCCGCTCCTCCCGTGCCTTGACCAGGTCGGCCGCGACGTGGTCGGCCATGGAGCTGACCAGCTCCGGGTAGTCGGTGATCCTCGGTTCCCGGGTCCGCGGCCCCCGCCCCGGCTGGTCGACGCCCACGATTTCCAGCGGTGTGCCCCGCGGGGCCCGCCAGGACCGGTACACCAGCGAGCTGGCCCCGGCGTGTGGGAAGCAGTAGAGCCGCAGCGGCGGCCTCTCGTGGTTCACCGGCATGGGGTTCAGCACCGTTTCCCCTCCTTGAAGTCGGTGACGGCGTCGTCGGCGATGCGCTCGGCCAGCATGAGCGTGGTCAGGTTGGTGGGCACGCTCGGTACCGACGGGAAGACCGACGCGTCCACCACCCGCAGACCCGCCAGTCCGTGCACCCGGCCGCGCTGGTCCACGACGGACATCGGGTCGGACGCCGGTCCCATCCGGGCCGAGCCGGCCGCGTGCCAGCCGGGGTTCATGATGTTCCGTACGCCGTTGCGGAGGACGACCTCGTTGTCGATCATCCGGTCGGTCCAGAACTGGGTCCGCTCCAGCCGGTTCCCGATGCCCGGGGCCCGCAGCAGGCCCCAGGCCCTGCGGACGCCGTACATGAGCCGGTCGACGTCCGCCTCCACGGTGCCCAGGCCCAGTTCGATGACGGGTGAGGAGTCCGGGTCGGCGCTCTCGGCGAAGACCCGGCCGCGTGACTCCGGGCGCAACAGCATCACCGACAGGCCCACCACCATCGGCCAGCCGAGCCGGTCCACGAACCCGGGGATGGTCGTGGTCTCCACGTTGTTGAGCAGCCCCACCTGGACGTCGGTGTCGTCGTCGTACCCGCTGGGCATACGCGCCGCGATCTGCCGCCAGGGCAGGCCGGGCTCGCACACGCCCGGCTTGGGCAGGGACCAGATGACGACCGACGGGTGGTCGGCCAGGTTCTCGCCCACCCCGGGCAGGTCCGCCACCGGGGCGACGCCCAGGGCGGCCGACAGGCGGGCCGCGCCCACACCCGAGCGCTGGAGGACGACCGGCGTGCCGATGGCTCCCGCGCACAGGACGACGTTCCCGGCCCGGACGGAGGAGCGCTGGCCGTCGTCCCGCAGGAGTTCGGCACCGACCGCGCGCCGCCCCTCGAACAGCACCCGGGTGACCCGGCAGCCGGTCCGCACCTCAAGGTCGGGCAGGCGCCGCGCCTCGGTGAGGTAGGCGGTCGCCGCGTCGACGCGTTCGCCGTCCCTGGTGTTGGCCGGGACCGGGCCGACCCCGCGCTCGCGGCCGCCGTTGAGGTCGGGCAGGTCGCGGACGCCGGTGCGGCGGCACTCGTCGCGGAACGCGGTCTCCAGTTCGTGCAGCTGCTCGGGTCCGGGTCTGCGGACGGGCACCGGGCCGTGTCCGCCGTGCGCGTCGTCGGCCGGGAAGTCGGCGTCCCGTTCGATCCGCCGGAAGTACGGCAGGACCCGCTCCCAGGTCCAGTCCGGGTTGCCGCGTGCGGCCCAGTCGTCGAAGTCCCTCGGCAGCGGGCGCAGCGCGATCGCGCCGTTCACCGCGGACGAGCCGCCCACGACCTTGCCCAGCTGGTAGGGGAACCGGTTCCACAGGGCGCGGGACCGCCGCCCTTCGCCTTCGTCAGCGCCGTTCCCACCGCTCCCGCCGTCCCTGTTCAGCAGGTCCTCCAGCCGGGTGCTGGAGCGGAGGTTGGCCCGGTGGTCCCAGTTGAAGCCCTCCAGGATGAGGCGGCTGGCGTCCCGCAGGGGGTTGCTCTCCGCTCCCCCGGCGGGCTGTTCGCCGCCCGCCTCCACCAGGAGCACCCGCGCTCCGGCGGCGGCCAGCCGGGCCGCCGTCACCGAACCGGCCGAACCCGCGCCCACCACCAGGTGGTCCCACTCGGTGCCGCTCATGCCACCTGCCCCTCCGGCTCGCGCTGCTCCTCGGACTCGCACTGCTCCTCGGACTCGCGCTGCCCCTCCGGCTCGCGCTGCCCCTCGAAGGAGGCGATGATCCCGGCGAAGTCCGTGACCGTGGCGTTCATGAACAGCCCCTCGATCACCTCCTGTTCGGCGTCGGCGTCGATGCCGAAGTCGGCGCGCAGCCGGGCGATGATCCGCACCGCGTGCATCGAGTCGCCGCCGACGTCGAAGAAGCCGTCCTCGGTGCCGAAGTCGCCGTGCCCGAGCGTCTCCGCCCACAGCGCGAACAGCCGTTCCTCGATCCCTCCGCTCGGCGTGGTCCGGCCCTGGGCCCCTCCGTCGTCGTCGCTCCACGGAGCGGGAAGCGCGGCCCGGTCGAGCTTGCCGTTGGGCGTCAGCGGCAGGGCGTCGAGGGTGAGGTAGTGCGAGGGCACCATGTACCCGGGCAGGACCGCCTCCAGCCCGGTGCGCAGCGCGACCGGTTCGAGCACGGCGGGGTCGTCGCCCACGACGTAGGCGGTGATCTGCCGCTGTCCGGTCCTGGGGTGGGCTGGCGCGGTGACCATCGTCTGCCGCATGCCCGGCAACCGGCCGAGCGCCGCCTCGATCTCACCGAGCTCGACCCGGTAGCCGTTGATCTTCACCTGGAAGTCCTCGCGGCCCAGGATCTCGATGTCCCCGCCGGGCAGGTACCGGCCCAGGTCACCGGTCCGGTACAGCCGTTCGCCGGTGGCCGGGTGGACGATGAACCGCTCGTCCGTGCGTTCGGGGTCGGACCAGTAGCCCTGCGCGACACCCACGCCACCGATGTAGATGTCGCCGGTGACCCCGGCCGGGGAGGGCTCCAGCCACCCGTTGAGGACGTGCAGGGTCTGGTTGGCCAGCGGCTTTCCGTACGGGATGCTCGACCACTCGGCCGGGACCTCGCCGATGGGATGACAGACGGACCAGATCGAGCCCTCCGTGGCGCCGCCCAGGCTGATCACCCGCGTCCCGGGCACGCGCCGCCGGATCTGGTCGGGTAGGGAGACCGGGATCCAGTCGCCGCTCAGCAGGGCGAGGCGTAGCGTGCGCCCGGGCCCGGAACCATCCTGAGACGGGGTGCCCTCCTGGGGCCCGGAGCTCCCCTGCTGAGGGCCGGGTCCCTCCCCCGGCCCGGAGGCGTCGGCGAGGGACTCCGTCCACAGCCGCATCGGTGCGGGCACGCTGTTCCAGAGGGTGACGCCGTGCCGGTCGATCAGCTCCGTCCAGTGGGCGACGTCGTTGCCGCGCCCGGCGGACGGCACGACCACGGTGCCCCCGGCCCCCAGTACGCCGAAGAAGTCGTACACGGACAGGTCGAAGCCGGCCGGGGCGAGTGCGAGGACGCGGTCCCGTTCGGTCACCTCGAAGCGCCGGTTGATGTCCTGGACGGTGTTGGCGGCGCTCTCGTGCGTGATCATCACCCCCTTGGGTTCACCCGTGGACCCGGACGTGAAGATCACGTACGCCAGGTCCCCGTACCCCTGCGGGCTGTTCAGCGGCCCCGCACCGCACCGCCCGGTGGCCGGGTCCTCGGGGGTGATGACCTCGACGCCGTCCGGCCAGGCGAGGGTGTCGCGCAGGTCGGCGTCGGTGATCACGGCCCTGGACCGGCAGCGGAGCAGCAGCGTGTGGCGGCGCTCCTCGGGCAGCTCGGGGTCGATGGCGACGTACGCGGCGCCCGCGTGCAGTACGCCCAGCAGCGCGGAGATCTGCGCGGCGCCGGGCCGCATGGAGACGGCCACCAGCGTGTTCGGGTCGGCGCAGTCGTGGGCGCGCAGCCGCCGTGCGATCCGGTGCGCGTCCGCGGTGAGCTCCCGGTACGTGGTCTCGACGCCGTCGGCGATCACGGCGACGGCGTCCGGGCGGCGCTCGGCGGCCTCCGCCACCAGGTCGTGGAGGCGGCGCGGCGGGATGTCCTGGGTGGTCGCGTTGGCTTCCCGGCGCTCCGCCAACTGTGTCTCCGGCACGGGTACGAGGCCGCCGGTCCGGTCCCACGCCGCCGTGTCGTCGACCAGTCGGTCCAGCAAGTCGCGGTAGGCGTCGAACATGGCGTCCAGGGTGCCCTCGGGGAACAGCTCCTCCACCGCGTTCCAGTTGACGGTGAGGGCGCCGCCCTCCTCGAAGATCTGGTTCTCCAACCACACCTGGGGGGTCTGGCTGGCACCGTGCACCAGCTCCCCGAACGCGCTCAGCGGGTCGCCCTTGGTACCTGCGGTGTCCCCGTCGAGGGTGTTGGTGAAGACCACCGGCATGGACGCGGTGCGCCCGTCGCCCTGGTGGCGGGTGAGCTCGCGCAGGACCCGGACCCCGCCGTAGGAGGAGTGTGCGAGGTCGGCGAGCAGGCGGCGCTGCACCCCGGCGGCCCGTTCCCCGAAGGACTCGTCCGCGCGGCCCCGGACCGCGAGCAGGTGCGGGGAGAGGAAGTTGCCGACGATCTGGTCCACCTGCGGGTGCAGCGGCAGCCGGTGGAACCGCGTGAGCGTGACGGTGAACTCGTGCCGGCGGGACCAGGTGCGCAGCACCTCGCAGTAGGCGGCGAGCAGCAGCGCCGACGGGGTGAGGCCGTGGCGGCGCGCGGTGGCGGACAGGGCGGCCCAGCGTTCGCGTGGCAGGACCGCGCGGCGCCGCGCGAAGGCGGGGCGGCCGATCTGCTCGGGAGCGGCGGCCAACGGCAGGTCGGGGGCCGGGGGCAGATCGTCCAGGCGCGAGAGCCAGTACTGGGCCGCGCGGGCGCCCGGGGCGCCGTCGCGCAGCTCGTTCTCGGCCAGGACGTAGTCGCGGAACGAGAGGTCGAGCGGGGCGGGTGACCAGGTGGGGTCGTCGTAGAAGCGCCGCCACTCGGTGAGCAGGAGCAGGAGGCTGCGGGCGTCGACGAAGAGCAGGTCGACGCTGAGGTGCAGCCGGGTGCGGTTCCCCGGCAGGTGGGTGGCCCGGACGTCGAACAGCGGCCACTGGTCGGCGGGCAGCACCTGGTCGTCGAGCTCGGCGCGGATGCGCTCCAGGGCCTCGTCCCGCTCGGCGTCGTCGGTGTCCCGCAGATCGGTGGTGGCGATGGTGTAGGGGGTCACCTCGGCCAGGGCGTGCTGGGTCCCGTCGGAGTCGACCACGGTGCGCAGCATGTCGTGCCGCGCGACCACCCGGTCGAGGGCGGCGGACAGGCGGGGGACGTCCAGGGCCGGGCCGTCGAACTCGAAGGAGAAGTGGCTGGACACCCCGCCGAGTTCCAGGCCCCGGGTGCGGCCGATCAGGTAGCCCTGCTGGATGTCGGTGAGCGGGAACGCGTCGAGGCGGTCCCGCGTACGCGGCCGCAGGCGCGGTAGATCCCGGGGGTGGGGGTTTCCCTGGAGCAGGGAGACCAGCCGGTCGTGGTGGGTGGCGATCTCCTCGCGCAGGTGCGCCGGTAGGGAGCCGTCCGGAGCGTCGGTGTCGAGGCGATCACCATCGAAGCGCAGGCCGACACCGCGGTTCAGCAATTCGACAACAAGTTCTTCCATGAATTCCAGCCCTCTCTTCACGGCGTGCGCCGAGGCAACTGGTCCGAGAATCCGGGACGGCCCCGCCGGGCCTCAATACGGTGCGACCGAAGAACCGACCGAAGTATCACCGCGGTCCGACCGAAGGGCCGTGAAATCACCGAAACAACGGTGTTGACATGGGAAAAAGCCGCTCCCATGATTTCAGCCATGGAAAAGAAGAGAACCCCGCCGAAGAGCCCTCCGCCGAAGAACCCTCCGGAACAAAGCGGAAAACGCGTCCTCGTCGCCGCCACCGGTTCCATCGCCACACCGAACCTGCCGGCGTATCTCGGCGGTCTGCGCGAGCGCCTCGGCGGCACCTACACCGTGCTGCTGACGCCGACCGCCGCGTCGTTCCTGCCGCCCGAGACGGCGGCGCTCTTCGCCGAGCGGGTGGTGAGCGGGGAGTCGCCCGAGAACTGGCCGACCGACAAGCCGTCCCGTCTGGTCGCCGACCACGACGTCCTCGTGGTGCTGCCCGCCACGGCGAACACGCTCGCCGTGGCCGCCGCCGGGGCGGCCCCCAACCGCCTCGGCACAGTGATCCTCTCGGCCGACTTCCCGGTCGTGTTCTTCCCGGTCATGGGCGCCCTGATGTGGGAGAAAGCCGCCGTCCAACGGAACGTCGCCCAGCTGCGCGAGGACGGCCACCTGGTCCCGGAGCCGGTCTGGCACGAGGGGTTCGACCCCGGCACGGGCCGCCGCTCCAACCATCCGTCGCTGCCCTCCCCCGAGCAGGCGGCCGAGGTCGTGGGCGAGCTGCTGACCGTGCCGCGAGGAAACCGGGGAAACCACTGCCGACCGGAGGTGTCGTGATGTCGGAAACGGTCCCGACGATGTACGAGTGGGCCGGCGGCGCCGAGGCGCTGGGACGGCTCACCGAGGAGTTCTACCGGAGGGTGCGCGAGGACGAACTCCTCGCCCCGATCTTCCAGTACATGACCGACGACCATCCACAACACGTCGCGATCTGGCTCGGCGAGGTCTTCGGCGGCCCCAAAACCTACACCGAGGAACTCGGCGGTTTCCGGCGGATGCTGAAAAGCCATCGGGGTCGGGAAATCCAGCCGGAACAACGGAAGCGCTGGGTGAAACTGATGTTGGAGGCCGCGGACGAGGTGGGCCTGCCCGCAGATCCGGAATTCCGATCCGCGTTCGTCGCCTATATCGAATGGGGTTCGCGGCGGGCGATGGCCAATTCACGGCCGGAGGCGCCGCCGTCGCGACGGGAGAGCGTGCCGGTCTGGGGCTGGGGGCAGGCCCCGCCCGGTATGCCCTAGCCGGTCCGCCCTAGCCGGTACACCCCGGCCGGTCTGCACCGGCGCCGTGGGCGAAAGAGTGGCGGGCGGAAGGGCATGACAGGACACCGGGCGTGCCGCGTCCGCCGGGTAAGGCACGCCCGGTGTCGTCTCTGGGTCCCCGCCGCTAGGAGACGGGGCGGCGTCGGATCGCCACCGCCGCCAGGATCGCGACGAGCAGGTAGACGGCGGCACCGGCCCCGAAGGCCCAGGCGTAGCCGACCACCACCTCGGCCTGCGCCGCGGCCACCGCCATGAGCGCGGCCAACCCGACCGTGGGCCCGAGCTCCATCGCGGTGTTCATCACGCCGCCCGCCAGTCCGGCCTGGTGCTGGGGCACGTTCGCGGTGCTCAGCACCGCCGATCCGGAGAAGATGAAGGTGGCGCCCACCGGCAGCAGGATCACGCCGGGCAGCAGGGTCAGGGCGAACGAGCCGTCGGGGCTGACCCCGGTGAGCAGCGCGAGTCCCGCGGCGCCGATGACGAGCCCCGCGACAGTGACCGGACCGGCACCGTACCGGCCCACCAGCCGCCCGGACAGCAGGTTGGTCGCGATCAGCGCGACGGTGAACGGGACGAACGCGCCGGTCGTGGCCAGCGCGGACCAACCCATCTGCTGCTGGAGGTGGAGCGAGAGCAAGAAGGTCACCAGCGCCACGCCCGCCGCGGCCAGGAAGATCCCGAAGAGCCCCACCAGGCGGCGCGGCTCCACGACGAAGCCGGGCGGCAGCAGCGGGTCGCGCACCCGCCGCTCGACCATCAGGAACGCGGCGAGCAGCACGAGGCCGACGACGATGGGAGCCAGGACCTGGGCCGATCCCCACGGGTGGTCGCCGCTGAGGATCAGACCGTAGCTGCCGATCGAGATGCCCAGCGTGGCGAGAACGGCACCGGCCGGGTCGAGACCGGGCCGGTCCCGCGTCCCACGGGCGGGGTCGGCGGGCAGGAGCCGCCGGGTCACCGCGAGACCCAGGGCGGCCACCAGCACCGGAACGGCGAAGATCCAGCGCCAGGACACCCAGGCGGCGACGGCGCCGGAGATCAGGGTTCCAGCGGCTCCGCCGAGTACGGACACCCCGCCCCAGACCGCCATGGCCCGGCCGAAGGCGATCGGATCGGGGAAGACCGCGCGCAGCACGGCCAGGGCCGCCGGGGCCGTCATCGCCGCGCCCACGCCCTGGCAGAACCGCACCGCGACCAGCGCCTCGAAGGTGGGCGCGAACGCGGCGGTCATGGAGGCCAGACCGAAGAGCAGCAGCCCGGCCACGAACATCAGCCGCCCGCCGTAGCGGTCGGTGAGGCGGCCCCCGAAGAGCAGGAGCCCGCTGAAGGGCAACCCGTAGGCGGCGTTGATCAGGACCAGGTCCGCCGCGCTCAGGCCGAACTCGCGCGCGATGTGGGGCAGCGGCACGGAGATCAGCGTGATGGTGAAGATCAGCGTCGCCTGGACGACGGCGAGCATCGTGAACGCGAGCCTGGCCCGCGGGCTGAGGGCGCTGCCCGGTTCCCGGCCCGGTGGCCCGGACGCCGAGGCCGACGCGGCGGGCCCGGAAGCGGCGGCCTTAGGGGAGAGGGCGGGGTCGACCGGGGGTTGTTGTGCGGTGTGGTCCATAGGGGGTCTCCTTGTCGACCGCGGGCGCCTTGGCGGCCGGGGGCGGCCTGGGTGGGTTCGGCGGGTCAGTACTCGTCGCCGGGCCGGACCCCGGTCAGCTCCTTGACCATCCGGTGATCCTGGACGGCCTGTTCGACGTCCTCACCGACCAGGTCGTGGTTGATGGCGAACGCGGCGGCGGAACCCGCCCCGGCCGCGCTCACCACGAGCGCCCGGGGATCCACGACGTTGCCCACCGCCCACACGCCGGGCACGCTGGTGCGGCCGGTGCGGTCGGTGGCGACCCAGCCGTTGTCGCCCCGCTCGCAGCCCAGCGCGGTGAGCAGGCCGTCGCGAGGCACCATCCGCGGCACGAGGAACAGCGCGTGGCAGGGCACGCAACTACCCTCGGCCAGTTGGACCCCGCGCAGGCGGTCGCCCTCCACCAGGAGCCGCTCCACGGTGCCGTCGACGACCGTCACCCCGCGCGCGTCCAGGGCCTCGCGGTCCTCCCCGGTGATCTCCAGCGTGTGCCGGAACAGCACGACGTCCTCGGACCACTGGCGTATCAGCAGCGCGTGCCGGACGGCTGCGGGCTGGGTGCCGAGCACACCGAGCGTCTGCTCGCGCACCTCGTACCCGTGGCAGTAAGGGCAGTGGAGCAGGTCCCTGCCCCAGCGGTCCGCCACCCCGGGGATGTCCGGAAGTTCGTCGCGCAGCCCGGTGGCCACCACCACCCGGCGGGCGGCCAGCACCACGCCGTCGGCCAGCCGCACGGTGAAGACGGGCGCACCCTCCTCGAAGATCCGAGCCACCTCCTCGACCTCGCCGTCGAGGAACTCGACGCCGTATCCGGCGGCTTCGGCCCGTCCGGTCTCCAGCAGCTCCGCGGGGGGCATGCCGTCCCGGGACAGGAACCCCTGCATGTGGGCGGCGGGCGCGTTGCGCGGCGCCCCGGAGTCCACGACCGCCACCCGGCGCCGCGACCGGGCCAGGACCAGGGCCGCGTTGAGGCCGCCCGCCCCCGCCCCGATCACCACGACGTCGAACTCGGTCCCGTACGTGGGCCCGTTCCGCGAACCGCTCTCGAACATGTCCGTCCCTCTCCTGCCGCCAGCACCGCGTACCGCGATCTTCCGAGCACAGAATGCGAGCGGGGCCCGGGGCTCGCAATTTTTGTTGCCGTTTCCGCAACGGGCCGGTGGAATGGGCGGCATGGAAACCTCACCCGCCATCGCCCAGGTCCTCAACGAGGTCGGCCCCCGACTACGGCGGCTGCGCATGCGGCGCGGCGTGTCCCTCACCGCCGTCGCCGAGGCCACCGGTATCTCCAAGAGCACGCTGTCCCGGCTGGAGTCGGGGCAGCGCCGTCCCAGCCTGGAGCTGCTGCTGCCCATCGCCCAGGCCCACCAGGTACCCCTGGAGGAACTGGTCGGCGCTCCGGAGGTCGGCGACCCCCGGGTCCGGCCCATCCCCAGGAGCGTCAACGGGAACACGGTGCTGCCGCTGACCCGTCAGGCCGGGCCGCTCCAGGCGTTCAAGATGGTGCTTCCCCAGACCCGGAACACCCCCGAGTTGTGCACCCACGAGGGCTACGAGTGGCTGTACGTGCTCTCCGGCAGCCTGCGGCTGCTCCTCGCCGACCACGACCTCGTGCTGGAGGCGGGCGAGGCCGCCGAGTTCGACACCCGGCTGCCGCACTGGTTCGGCAGCACCGGGGAGGGCCCCGTGGAGGTCCTCAGCCTGTTCGGGCGCCAGGGGGAGCGCATTCACGTGCGGGCCCGGCCCCGGCCCCGGGCCCGGAACAGGAACGACGAGGCCGACCGCGCCGACGGGGAATGAGAACCCGAAATACGATCACCCCGAAGAATCAACCAGGGTGACAGTTCTACCGGCGACCACCGGCCACACCGTCAACGGCGCGGAAGCCCCGGGATGTTAGTGTCCGGACTGCACAGGTACGGCGTTCCGACATACCGGGGAGAGCGACCCCGGGAACGGGAAGGAGCGGCGGCGGTGTTTTCGTCGTTTGCCATCGACGCGGGGGGATACGAAAGCGGTGCTCAGGGAGCTGTTCGACCGAGGTGAGGAATCCCGGATCATCGATGAGATGTTGGACTCCGCCCTCTCTGGCCAGGGGGCTTCATCACTGGTAGAGGGCATTATCGGTACCGGAAAGACCATGCTTCTCCGGTGGGCGGAGGAACGTGCCAGGCAGCGGGGCATGCTCGTGCTTTCGGCCACCGCCTCGCCCACGGAACGCCGTTTCTCGATGGGCGTCGTTGATCAACTTTTCAGCTGTCTGGAAACTGCGGGTTCCCTTCCGGGTCCGCCCGCCAAGATCAACTTCCACCAACGCACCCCGAAAGATCCTGAATACGCGCAGTTCACCGACCTTTTTACGACCCTGAGCCGGGTCGCACAGCACAAGCCTATTCTGCTGACGGTCGATTGCGTCCAATGCGTGGACTCGGATTCCTTATCGTGGCTGGGATTCCTCATGCGCCGTATCGACAACATCCCGGTGGTGTTGTTGGCGAGCCAGCGGCGCGGTGAACCCGCGAGCGACCAGCACCTGCTGGTCGAGTTCATGAACAGCGTGCGCCCCGACCGCCACCTGCGCCTGCACGACCTGTCCCCGAGCGCCGCGTCCCACCTGATCGACTCACTGCGCGGCTGCTCCCGGGACACCTCCGACGACCTCATCGCCGACAGCGGCGGCAACCCCTACCTCCTGACACAGCAAGTGCTCACCACCCCCGCACCCGCACCCAGCTGTGCCCTGACCGACGACGACAGACCGGCCGATCCGTCCGACGACCTGACGATCCGGCTACGCGCGGTCAAGGACCGCGTGCTGTGCCTGCTGCGCCGGTTGGACGGCAACGGCCTGCGCGTCGCCCACGCCGCGAGCGTGGTGGGCGAGACGGCCGTGAACGCCGAACTCGTCGCCGAGTTGTGCTCCCTGACGGTGGCGGAGGCCGGCCAGAGTCTCGGGCAGCTGACGGAGTGCGGAATCCTCCACCCCACCACCCGCACCTTCCGGCACCCCGTCCTGGCGCGCCTGCTCTACCTCGACGTCCCGATCGCCCAGCGGGCCGCGTTCCACCGGCGGACCGCACTCCACCTGCACCAGGACGGCGCCGCCCCCGGGAGCATCACCACGCACCTGCTCCGGGCCTCCCCGCTCGAGCAACCGTGGATGGCGCCCATGCTGCTGGACGCCGCCGAAGGACTGCTGCCCCGTGGCGCGCACGCGGCCATGGAACACCTCGACACGGTGGTGCGCCACGGAGCACCCGACGATGTGGCGTCCCGCATCGCCGACCTGCGGGTGCGGGCCCTGATGGAACTGGACCTTCCCGCCTCCGCGGACGCCCAGTACTCCCTGGTCAACCTCACCGCCGACCCCCTGGAACTGGCCGACCGGTCGGCGCGGCTGGCGGACACCCTGCTCCGCCTCGACCAACCGGACCAGGCCCGGAGCGTCCTGGACCGCGCCCACGAGCGGGTCCGGGGCCACGACGCGGGCACGGCGGCTCGACTGCGCCGTCAGCTGGGCCATGTCCGTCTGTACGAGGGCTCCCACACCGGTGGCCCGGCGGGCCTGGAACGCCTGGAGGCCGTCCTCCTGCACCGCACCTCCACCGGACAGACCGCACCGGCGGTGCGCCGGATCTGCCGCGTCTTCCTCGCCCCTCCCCGTGCCCTATACGGATCACCGTCCTGGTACCACGCCCTGCTCGCACTGCTCTGGGCAGGCGGCTTCGACCAGGCACAGCAGTACATCGACGCCGAGGTGCGGCTCGCCGTCGCGGAGGGCACCGTGACCCGAGTCGCCGAGGCACACGCCGTACGGAGCCTGGTCCTTCTGCACCGGGGGGCGCTCGCCGACGCCGGGGACGAGGCTCGGCAGGCCCTCACCGCGCTGGGCCGCATCAGCGCGGACCGACACCACACCGGCGCCCTCGCCCGCAGCGTGCTGATCGACGTAGCGGTGGAACGGGACCAGCTCACTGAAGCGGGAGACCTGCTGGACGTGGAACTCCCCACCGGGCAGGCGACCGGTCGGGAGACCGAGCAGTCGGTCGGGCAGACGTCCGGGCAGGCGACCGGCTGGTGGCACCTGCACCTCGCGCACAGCACCGCCCGCGCCCTCGGCCGACTGGGCCAGGTAGAGCGGGCCCTGACCCTGGTCACCCACTGCGAGCGGGAACTGGACCGCCGCCGGATCGACAACCCGGCGATCCTGCCGTGGCGTTCCACCAAGGCGCTGCTCCACGCTGGTCTCGGCAACCTGCCCGAGGCCCGGCGACTGGCCCGACAGGAGGTCGACCGCGCCCGGCGGTGGGCCGCGCCGTTCGCGTGGGGCAGGGCACTGCTCGCCCTGGCCTCGGTGTCCGCTTCGGGCAACGTCCTCGGGCCCGCCCGTGGCGCGATGGAACTGCTCGACTCGGAGGAGGCGCCGCTGCTGTTCGCGCACGCCCTGTACGCGGCGGGAGAGGCACACCAGCGGGGCGGCACCACCGCGCGCGCCCGCGAACTCCTGCACCGGGCCAACGAGGTGGGCATCTCGCTGGGCGCCGACGCCCTGGTGGACCAGGTCCAGCGGACACTGCGCGACGCGGGCGGCCGCCCCGGCCCCCGCAAGACGTCCACCCGGTCTCTGCTGACCCCCACCGAGTGCCAGGTCGCCGAACTGGCCGCGGGGGGCATGAGCAACCGGGACATCGCACGGATGCTGCGGGTGAGCCTGCGCAACGTGGAGTCGCACCTCACCCACTGCTACCGGAAACTACGGATCGGCGGCCGCCGCGAGCTGAGCCGGTTCTTTCAAGCAGAGGACCCGGAGGAAAAGGCCCCCGGGCGAGCGGTGCCGCACGGCCTGGTCCTGGACCCCCGGCAACCGCAGTCCGTCTAGGACATCCACCGAAGCCGGGTGGCCTGCCCCATCGCCCGCCCCACCTCCCGAAACGAGCGCCACCCGACGTGTCGAGGACCAGGGGCAAACGAGCTCTCCGGTTTCCCTGCCCCTGCGGGTAGCGGGCCTCCTGTCCCGGCCGGTCGAGCGCCCCATCGGAAAGGCGGCAGCGAGGGAGGGTCGGGGGCGGCCTCCTTCCGGGTGGGCTCGGCGGAGTGGGTGGGGTGGTGCGGGTGTCGTACGGGTGCCCGAAACCCGCGCTCGGAACTGTCCGCTGTGTCCCCAACCCTCAGATCCCCGATGATCTTGCTACCAGGAGCAACTTCGGCGCCGAACTTGCTCCTGGTAGCAAGATCATCCCCGGAGAGGGGACCGAACCAGGCACCTGGCCACCGCAGCTGGGCGAGCCGACCCGGTCCGCTCAGGGTTGGGGAGCCTGTTGCCCTCGCTGCCGCTGTTCCGTCGCCCGCCTTGACCGGCCGCGACACGTCCCGGCGTTGGGCACCGGGGTGCGGGCGACCTATCTGGATGTGCTGCGGCTGCCGTACGCGCTGCGGGCCTTCGTGCCCTCGGTGGTGGGGAAGCTGTCGTTCGCGATGGTTTCGCTGGCGCTCCTGTTGTTGGTCCAGGAGGGGCCCGGGGGTTTCGCTCTTTCGGGGGCGGTCGTTGGCGGGTTCGGGCTGGGGAACGTGGTGGCCGCTCCGTTGCGGGCACGGTTGGTGGATCAGTACGGGGCCCGGCTCGTTCTGCCCTGGCTCGCGGTCGGGTACGCAGCTGGGCTGATCGGTGTGGTGTTCGCGGTCGGCGCTGATTCGGGCGGGGTCGCGATTGTGTTGGGGGTGCTGAGCGGGCTGTGCACCCCTCCGTTGGGGGCGGTGATGCGCGGGGTGTGGGCCCTGTTGGCGACGACCGACGGGCACCGGACCCGGGCGTACAGTCTCGACGCGGTCGCTGAGGAGCTGGTGTTCATCGCCGGTCCGCTGATGGTGAGCCTCGTGGCGCTACTGCCGAACGGCCCCACTGTCGCGGTGGTTGTGGCGGCGACCGCTGGTTTGGTGGGCACGGTCGGGATGGTGCTCTCTCCGGCGCCGAAGCCGGGGAAGGTGCGACGCCGGGTGTCGGCGTGGAGCGGGTGGGTCGGTCCGTTGCGGCACGCGCGTCTTTGGCCGGTGCTGTCGGTGCTCGTCGGTGTCGGTCTGGTGCTTGGCGCGGTCGAGCTGCTTTCCACCGCGCACGGGCAGGCGATGGGCCATTCCGGCCTGGCCGGGGTCCTGCTGGCGTTCTTCGCCGTGGGCAGTGCCGCGGGTGGGCTGTTCTACGGTTCGCGTACCTGGACGGCGGCGCCGATGGGGCGGATGGTCTTTCTGGGACTCGCGGCGTGCGGGGCTTTGTTCGCGGCGGCCTGGGGCGGGGAGCTGGTCGTCTTGGTGCCGCTGTTCACCGTGGTGGGGCTCTTCGTCGCTCCGTCGATGATCAGCGGGTATCTCGCCGCTGATGAGATCGCCCCGGTCGAGGAGCGCACGGAAGCGTCCGCCCTGATCAACACGGCGGTGAACGCGGGGGCGGCGCTGGCCTTCGCCGTGGGCGGCGCGCTGTTGGACAGCACGAGCATCACGGTGTCGACGGTTCTGTTGGCCGCCACCGCAGGGATTTTCGTTGCCGTCGCCGTCCTGTCTGCGGTCCGGGATCGCCGACTACAGTGGGCGGCTCGGGCCACGGTGGCGCAGGAAGATCGGGGAGAACGGACATGAGCGAGGACGACCGCGTCGACCTGAACGGACTTCGGACGGTCGCTCATCCGCTCCGGCTCCGGTTGCTCTCGTTGCTGACCGGGCGGACGATGAGCGCCGCGGAAGCGGCCCGCGAGCTCGGGGAGACGCAGGCCAACGTCAGCTATCACATCCGGCGGCTCGCCAAGGGCGGGCTCCTCGAATTCGTCGACGAGAAGCCCGTGCGCGGCGGGATCGCCAAGCGGTACACGCACCGGCCCAGCAGCGGTGAGGCGCTCGGCGGCTCCGATCAGGAGAGCTTTCTCGGCCTCATGCGGGTACTCGCCCAGCAGATGTCCGCGCGCGCGTCCGGGTACCGCGAGGGCTCGGATTTCGCCTTCACCGACGCGCACCTCACCATCCCCGCGGAGGAGTGGCCGCGGGTGCGGGAGCTCGCCCGCGAGCTCGGACGGGTGGTGCACGAGGCGGCGGAGCGGACCTCTGACGGGGGCACGGTCAGGGTCTCGCTGACGGTCGCCGCCTTCGAGAGTGAATAATCCTCCGGCGCCGGTTACTTCTCGGACGGTTCGGCCTGCTCGGACGGTTCAACCTGCTCGGACGGTTCGACCTGCTCGGCGATCTGGACGGCCTCTACCCGGTCGGCTTCGGTGACCACGCGGCGCAGGGCCGGGACGGCCAGGGCCAGGGACACCAGCACCAGGACACCCGAGGCGATGGGCACGTAGTACAGCTCCACCCGGCCGAGGAAACCCGCGGAGAGGGCGGCGATCGGGCCGAAGGCGGCGCCGGACACCTGGACGAACGACATCACCCGGCCGAGCTGGCGGCCCGGGACGATCAGCTGGATGGCACCGAGCATCACGATGTTGGACGCGGTGATCACGAACCCCAGGAGCACCCAGGCGACCACGGCCGCGTAGGCGTTGGGGGCCAGGCCGAAGCCGATGAAGCACAGACCGGTGACGGTGAAGAACACCACCTCCAGCCGGAACCGGCCGAGCCGGGCGACCAGGAAGCCGACGGTGGTGGCCCCCAGGAGGGCACCGACGGCGGAGGACCCGAGGAACACCCCGTACAGGGCGGCCGGGACACCGAAGTGGTTCTGGGCGAGCAGCACCATGACGGCGCTCAGGGCGGTGAAGGCGGCGTTGAGCGCCAGGTTGAAGAGCAGGATCGCGCCGAGGGAGCTGCCACGGAAGACGAACCTGAACCCTTCGCGCAGGTCGGCCAGGGGCGAGGGGCGTTTGGCGGCGGGGTCCTGGCCGGAGTCGTCGTGGCCGGGGGCGCGGCGGACCGCCAGGGGGAGGCCGAGCAGCACCAGGGCGCCCAAGGCGTAGGCACCGGCGTTGACGGCGATGGGGAGGAACGCGAAGACCACGAACAGGAACCCGGCGAGCGGCCCGCCGGCGAAGTCCTGGGTGACGGTCCGGCCGCCCTCGACGCGCCCGTTCGCGCGGTCGATCGTGCCGGCCGGAGCGAGAGCCGGCATGAGGGCCCGACCGGCCAGATCGTAGAACACCTCGCAGGTCATGACGGTGAACATGACCGCGTACAGCACCCAGATGGTGGCGTTGCCGGTGGCGATGAACCCGGCCAGGGCGACCAGCGCGACGGCGCGGACCAGGTTGGTACCGATCATCAGGCGGACGCGGTCCACCCGGTCCACGATCACCCCGGCGGCCAGGCCGAACAGCAGGAACGGCAGGAAACGGGCGGCGATGAGCCCGGAGACCAGGAGGGGGTCGTTGGTGAGGAAGGCCGCGACCAGGGGCAGGGCGATCACCATCATGCCGTCGCCGAGGTTGCTGGCCAGGCTGCCGAGCCAGAACCGGTTGAAGTCGCGGCCGAGGCCGGGTCTGCGGGTGGCCTTCTGCAAGGGGGATGACTCTTTCCGAGAGAGCTGCGTGGGCTGTGCGGGCCGTGCGGTCTGGTTCATAGTGCCGGTTCCCCGGCCCTGTCCCGTGAAGGGATCATCACGTCTTGGCCACTGTTGCCGCACCGCCACAGGCCTTCCTGGCACCGGCCGAGCGCGCCCGTACCGGCCCGGACCTGGGGTTCTCGTGTGCCCGGAGTGATCATTGTGGGTTACAGTTGTCGAACACACGTTCGATGAGCAGCGTCTTCCCCTTCGGCTGCGTTCGCAGGCGGAGAGGGGGGACCGGTGTTCGCGCATCTGCGCGTCGCCTCGGCGTTCTCGTTCCGGCACGGGACCGCCCCGCCCGCCGCGTTGGTCGAGCGGGCCGCCTTCGACGACCAGCCGATGGCGGCCCTGACCGACCGGGACGGTCTCTTCGGGGTCGCCGAGCACGTCAGGGCCTGCGCCGCGACCGGGGTGCGGCCCGTGGTGGGGGTCGACCTCGCCCTCGCCTCGCCCGGGGGCGGACGCATCGTGCTGTTGGCCCGCGGCGCTCGGGGCTGGGCGAACCTGTGCCGTCTGGTCACCCGGGTGCACCATGCGGCCGCGCCCGTGGCGGTCACCTTCGAGCAGCTGGCCGAACACCGCGAAGGCCTGGTCGCACTGCTCGGCTCCGACTCCGACGTGGGCCGCGCGCTGGCCCAGGACCGGCCGTCGCACGCCCGTGAACTGCTGCGTTCCTGGCGGGAGCTGGGCGTGGAGACCGCCCTGGCCCCGCACGACCACGGCGCCTCCGGGCAGCGGCGCACCGCCCGGGACATGGTCCGCCTGGCCGAGGACGAACACCTCCTGGTGGTCCTCACCAACGCCGTGCGCTACCCGAACCCCGACCGGGCCGGGGTGGCGCGTGCCCTGGACCGGATCCGGCAGCACGCCCCCGGCGGTTACCGGCCCGACCCGCGCACCGACCGGGCCCACCTGGCCTCCGGCGAGGAGATGTTCCGGGCCGCGGTCGGCGTGTGCGCCGGGGACCGGACCCGGGCCCGGCGGCTGATCGCGCACACGTTGGCGCTGGCCGCCTCCTGCGCGCTGGACCCCGGGGCCGATCTGGGCTGGGGCCGCCTCCACCTGCCCGAACGCGCTCAGGCCCGGGCCGAACTACGGAACCGCGTCTTTGAAGGCGCCGCCCGGCTGGGCCTGGCAGGCGACCGGCGCGCGGACGAACGCGCACGGCAGGAACTGGAGACCATCGCCAGGCTGGGCCTGGACAGCTACTTCCTCACCGTCGCCGACGCCGCCCGGGCCATCCGGGACAAGCAGATCCGCTGCTCCGCCCGGGGTTCGGCGGTGGGCAGCCTCACCGTGCACCTGCTGGGGATCTCCGCGACCAACCCCCTGGACCACGGTCTGCTGTTCGAGCGCTTCTGCACCCCGAGCCGCCCCGGCCTGCCCGACATCGACCTGGACGTGGAGTCGGCGAGGAGGTTGGAGGCCTACGACGCGGTCATCGCCTCCCACCCCGGGGCGAGCGCGGCGGTGGCCATGACGGAGACCTACCGGGCCCGCAGCGCCCTGCGGGACGCCGGGACCGCGCTGTCGATGCCCGCGGCCGAGGTCGACCGCATCGCCTCGGTCTTCCCCCGGGTGCGCGCCTCCCGGATCAGCGAGACCGCCCGCGAACTCCCCGAGCTGCGCGGCCTGGACGGTCTGGACAGCGAGCAGGTACGCAGGCTCTTCGCGCTCGCCGAGAGCCTGTCCGGCCTGCCCCGGCACGTGGCGATGCACCCCTGCGGGCTGGTGCTGTCCGACCGCTCCCTGGGCGAGAGGGTGCCCACACAGCCCTCCGGTGCCGGGTACCCGATGGTCCAGGCGGACAAGGAGGACGTGGAGCACCTCGGGCTGCTCAAACTCGACGTCCTGGGGGTGCGGATGCAGTCGGCCCTCGCCCACAGCCTGGACGAGATCGACCGCACCACCGGGCAGCGGCCGGACCTGGAGGCCCTGCCGGACGGCGACCCGGCCACCGCCCACATGGTCGGGGCGTCCAACACCCTGGGCTGTTTCCAGATCGAGAGCCCGGGCCAGCGCGAACTGGTCTCCCGGCTGCGCCCGCGCGGGATCGCGGACCTGATCGCCGACATCTCCCTGTTCCGGCCCGGCCCCATGGGCACCGACATGGTCGCCGCCTACCTCGGGGCCCGCGACGGCGGCTGCCCGCCCCCGCTCCCCCACCCCGCACTGGCTCCGGTCCTGGCCGAGACCGGCGGCGCGCTGCTCTTCCACGAACAGCTCCTGCACGCCGTCGACACCATGACCGGGTGCGGGCTGGATCGGGCCGAGGCGATGCGGCGCGCGCTCGCCACCGACCAGGGGCGCCGCGAGGTGGAGGAGGAGGTGCGCACCCGGATGGTCGAACGCGGACACGACGACCGCACCGTCGAGGACACCTGGCGGTTGGTGGCGGCGTTCGGCGACTTCGGCTTCTGCAAGGCGCACGCGGCCGCCTTCGCCCTGCCCACCTACCAGAGCGCGTGGCTCAAGCGGCACTTCCCGGCGGCGTTCTTCGCGGGCCTGATGACCCACGACCCCGGCATGTACCCGCGCCGGGTGCTCCTCAACGACGCCCGCCGCATGGGGGTGCACGTGCTCGGCCTGGACCTGCACGCCTCCCAGCGGCACTGGAGTGTGGAGCGGACCGGGGAGCGGCGGTGGGGGCTGCGTCCGGCCCTGGCCGACCTGGCCGCCCTCACCGGGACCGAACTCGGCCGTCTGCTGGCCCGTCGCCCCTTCGTCGACCTGCGGGACCTCATCACCCGGGGCGGCCTGTCCAGGGAGGCGTTGGACAACCTGATTCTGGCCGGTGGCCTGGACGCCCTGACCGGGGCCGACGGATCGCCCGACGCCCCGGACCGACGCGACGTCCTCGTGCACGCCCACTCCCTGGCCCGCGCCCACCACAGGCCCGCGGGCAGTCCTGGCGACACCCCCGGGCAGCTCTCACTGAACGACACCCCCACCACCGTGCCCGCGGGACGCTCCGCGCCGATGACCCACACCGAACGCGTCGCCGAGGAACTCCGCACCCTGGGCTACGAGCTCTCCGGGCACCGGCTGGACCCCTACACGGCGCGCCTGGCCGAGCTGGCCTCCACCAGGAACCTGGTCCAGGCCCGAGACCTGCACCGGCTGCCCGACGGCGCCCGGGTGCTGGTGGCGGGGGTCCGGGTCTGCACCCAGACCCCGCCCACCCGCTCGGGCCGACGCGTCATCTTCACCAGCGTCGAGGACCGCAGCGGCGTCATCGAGGTAGCCCTGTTCTCCGACACCCAGCGGCACTCCGCCGGGGCGGTGTTCACGTCACGGCTGCTGGCCGTGCACGGCCGGATCCGCCGTGCCGCCCCGGGCGCCCTGCCCACCATCACCGCCACCCGGGTCCAGCCCTTGGAGGAGCTCTGAAGGTCAGGGGCGGCGGTCGGCCAGGACGCAGAACTCGTTGCCCTCCGGGTCCACGAGTACGACCCAGCTCTCGGTGCCCTGACCGACATCGGCGTACCGGGCGCCCAGTTCGAGCAGGCGGTGGACCTCCTCGTCCTGCTCGCGGTCGGCGGGGCTGACGTCGAGGTGCAGCCGGTTCTTGACGGTCTTGGCCTCGGGCACGCGCGCGAACGTCAGGACCGGCGGCACCGGGCCGGGCCGGTCCCCGCCAAGGGCCCGGGGCGGACCGATCGTGACGGTTCCGTCGGCCTCGTCCACGTCGTGCACCTCGTATTCGAGGACCGAGCACCAGAACCGGGCGAGGGCGGTCGGATCGGCGCAGTCGACGCCGAGTTCGGTGAGCTTGCTGGCCATCTTCGGTACCTCCAGGGACGGATCGCCGGTCGCTCCGAGCTTGCCACCTCACCGCGCGGACACCCTGCGCCGAGCTCATTCCGGGTCGGTCAGCAGCTCCGAGTGGGCCGAGGCGTTGCCCAGGGAGCGGAGCAGCTCACCGACGAGGCGGTCCGTGGCGCTGCCGGGTTTCTCCAGTTCCAGTTGGGGCACCCGGGTGACCTGTTCGTAGCGTTCGGCGTCGTACTCCACGCCCGGGGACAGGTACCGGTCGTCGGCCCAGGCGGACACCCCGTGCAGGTTGGTGACGGCCACGCCCACGTCCCAGCTGCCGCCGTACCCGGCCTCCTTGGAGAGGCTGCCGAGCAGGTCGAGGAAGGCGCGGACCCGGAAGGCCAGGGCGCCGTCGAAGATCAGGTGCTGGCCGTACCGGCGGTCGGCCGACCGGCCGCAGTACAGGAACACCTCGCCGCGCTCGCGGACGATGAAGCGCAGGTCGTTCTGTTCCCTGGCCTGCGCGGAGGTCTGGCTGGCGATGCCCACACCGCCCGCGGTGCGGAACCCGGACCACAGGTCCCCGAACTCCGGGGCGACCAGGGCGGTCTCGCCGCCGCGCTCGCGGGTGCGCGCGGAGATCCCGTCGCGGACGAGGTCGAACAGCAGGGGCCGGGCGTCCTCGGCCGCCGTCCAGGCCTTGAACATGCCGGGGATGCGGCGCGAGGGCAGCGCGACCACGTGCAGGTGGGCCAGTTCGCCCTCGGGGAAGGGGTCCTTCTGCACCTGTTCGCGCAGCGCGGTGCGCACCACGTCCAGGGAGGTGTCCCTGGCCCGGATGAGCCGTTCCACCTCGGCGTCGGGCAGGCGCCGCTTCTCCCGGTCGCCGCGCCCGTAGTACGCGCCGCCCGCCATGTGCGGGGCCAGCGGGGAGGCGGGCACCTCGATGAGCAGGTAGCCGTGGCCCGGCAGGGCGCTCTCCAGCCAGTCCACCGAGACCTGGAGCGGCGGGTCGCAGGAGGAGGCGGCGATCCGGGCCGGGGTCTCCAGGATCTGGTCGACCCACTCGACCGGGGCCAGTTCGAACCTGCCCTCGGTCTTGATCTCCCGGACCCCGACCACGATCAACCCGCCGTCGATCGCGAACGACGCCATGTCCTTGGCCTGGTCCTTGGAGCTGCGGAGCTGCTGTTTGGCCTCGCGTTTGGGCGTCTCGGTGAACGCGCCCTCGTTCAGTGCCGCTTCGAGTTCGGCTTCGCTGGAGGGCCGCCACGTCGGGGGGAGGACTCGATCCATGTCGGCATCATGCCCACTCTCACCGCCAACCCCGCACGACTGGCCGAATCAGGGTCGGCTTGTCCCGAATCGCAACCTTGACCTCCCCGAACCCCCGAACTCGTCGCTGTGGCGCGGGTCCGGGAGGGTGCGGCGCAGACCCGGGGCGGCACGGGCGCCGACAGGACCTCGGTGGCCGCCATCGCCCCCGGCCACGCCGCACGCGTACGCTCCTACGAACTGAGTACCCATGAGTGGAACCGCCGCGGCTGAACCGCGGCTGACCACGACGGGCGCGGTCGATGGCCGACAGAGCCGAATGACGGAGTGACGGAGTGACGCGATGACGATCAGAGTGGTGATCCTCGACGACTACCAGGGTGTCTCGGCATCACTGGCCCCCTGGGAGAACTCCGCGCTCGACCTGGAACTGAGGGTGTACCGCGAGCCGGTGCGCGACGAGGACCAGCTCGTGGAGTGGCTCGGCGGCTGCGACGCGGTGGTGCTGATGCGTGAGCGCACCCCGCTGCCGCGCCGGGTCGTGGAGCGGCTGCCGGGGCTGCGTCTGGTGGTCACGACCGGGATGAAGAACAGCGCGATCGAACCCGGGCTGGGGGTGACCGTGTGCGGGACGGAGTCCTCCTCGGCGCCCCCGGCCGAGCTCACCTGGGCGCTGATCACCGCGCTGCGCCGGAACCTGCTCACCGAGGACCGGGCCGTGCGCGAGGGACGGTGGCAGAGCACGCTCGGCGGGGACCTGGAGGGGGCGGCCCTCGGGCTGGTCGGCCTGGGGAAGATCGGCGCGCGCGTCGCGGCGGTCGGTCAGGCCTTCGGTATGCGGGTGCTGGCCTGGAGCCGGAACCTCGATCCCGCCCGGGCCGCGGACCTCGGTGTGGAAGCGGTGTCCAAGGACGAGCTGTTGGCCGGTTCGGACATCGTGTCGCTGCACCTGCGACTGAGCGATCGCTCCCGGCACGTCATCGGCACGGCCGAGCTGGCGAAGATGAAGCCCGGGGCGCTCCTGGTCAACACCGCGCGCTCGGGCCTGGTGGACACCGAGGCGCTGCTCAAGGCCCTGCGCGAAGGAGGGCTGGGCGGCGCGGGCCTGGACGTCTTCGACACTGAGCCCCTGCCTGCGGGCGACCCCCTGCTCAGCGCCCCCAACACGGTGCTCGCTCCGCATCTGGGGTACGTGACCCGGGAAAACTACCGCACCTACTTCACCCAGGCCCTGGAGGACGTGGAGGGCTTCTTCGCCGGAGCCCCGGTTCGGGTCGTCGAGGAGGCAACCCGCGCCTAGGCGGTCAGGACTCCGCGGACTCAGCGTTCGCCGTCCCCCGGAAGGTACGGCGGTAGGCGCTGGGCGACACCCCGAGCTCGGCCTGCATGTGCTGCCGAAGCGACGTTCCCGTGCCGAACCCGGCCCGGTCGGCGATGCGGTCCACCGGCAGGTCCGAGCCCTCCAGGAGCTGGCGGGCCAGGTCGAGTTTGCGCTGGGTGAGCCACTGGCCCGGGGACATGCCCGTCTCCTCGCGGAAGCGGCGGGTGAACGTGCGCACGCTCATCGCCTCCCGTTCGGCCATCTCGGCCAGACCCGGCTGGAGGTGCAGGTTCTCCTGGGCCCAGGCCCTGGTGCGGGCGGTCGCGGACCTTTCCGGGGCGGGCACGGGCAGCTTGATGTACTGGGCCTGGCCGCCGTCGCGGTGCGGCGGGACCACGGTGTTGCGGGCGACCTCGTTGGCGACGGCGGTGCCGTGGTCGGTGCGGATCATGTGCAGGCACAGGTCGATGCCGGAGGCGACCCCGGCGGAGGTGAGCACCCGGCCGTTGTCGGTGTAGAGCACGTCCGGGTCGAGGTCGATGTGCGGGTACATCGCGCGGAAGTACCCGGCGGACATCCAGTGCGTGGTCACCCGGCAGCCGTCCAGGAGTCCGACGGCGGCGAGCACGAACGCGCCCGAGCAGATGGAGGCGATCCTGGTGTGCTCGCCGACCCGGGTGAGGGCGGCGGCCAGTGCGGGGTCGATGGGGTCGTGCGGGCGTTCGCCGTAGTCCTCTTCGGCGGCGGGCAGGATCACCGTGTCCGCCTCGGCGAGGGCTTCGGGGCCGTGCCGGACGTTGAGGGTGAGGTCGGAGTCGGAGTCGGTGCCGATCACGCCCGGTTCCAGGGCGCAGGTGGCCACTTCGTAGAGCGGTCGGCCGTCGGCCCCGCGGACCCGGCCGAAGAGGCGGTGGACGATGCCCGCCTCGATGGGCAGTACGCCGTGCCGCACGAACACGGCCACGCGGTGGCGGTCGGATCGGGTGAAGACGTTCATGCCGCCACCCTCAATACTTCCAAGCTCATGCCTTCACTCTATGGCCTGATTCTTTCGGTTGTTGGCTTTCCGGCCACTGTTTCTGGCGTGCCCGGAAGACGAGCCTGGGGGCATGTCTTCCAGAACCGCTCCCCGCAGTGCTTCCACGGCCTCCGGGGCCTCCGAACGTCAGCGCCGGTCGGCACGCGTCCAGCGCGCCTGGGTGGTCGCGCTGGCCGCGGGCCTGGCCATCGTGGCCGCGGCGGCCTTCACCGCGATGCCGGGGCTGCTCGTGGAGCCGCTGCACACCGAGTACCGGTGGTCGCGCGCCTCGATCGGGCTGGCCGCCTCGGTCAACATGATCGTCTACGGACTGGTCGCGCCGTTCGCGGCGGCGCTGATGGACCGGTTCGGCATCCGCCGGATCGCCCTGGCCGCGCTGGCGGTGATCGTGCTCGGCTCCGGGCTGACGACCGTGATGACCGCGCCCTGGCAGCTGACGCTCTACTGGGGGCTGCTGATCGGCGCGGGCACCGGTTCGCTGGCGATGACCTTCGCCGCGACCGTCGCCCACCACTGGTTCCTGGAGCGGCGCGGCCTGGTCGTCGGCGCGCTGACCGGGGCGAGCGCCTTCGGGCAGCTGGTCTTCCTGCCCGCCCTGGCGTGGGTGGTGGACCAGCAGGGATGGCGACCGGTCCTGGTGACGCTGGCCCTGACCGCCACCGCGACGGCGGTGCTCGTCACCCTGCTGCTGCGCGACCACCCCGCCGACCTCGGACTTCGACCCTACGGCGCGAAGACGGACGTGCCCCGGCCGGAGGCGGAGCGGGGCGCGGCCCGGCGGACGGTCGGGGTTCTGTTCGCGTCCGTGCGCAGCCGACGGTTCTGGGTGATCGGCGGGACCTTCGCGGTCTGCGGGGCGACCACCAACGGCCTCATGTGGACCCACTTCGTGCCCGCCGCGCAGGACCAGGGCATGGCCGTGACCGCGGCCGCCGCACTGGTGTCGGTGATCGGGGTGTTCTCACTGGTCGGAACGGTGCTCTCCGGCTGGCTGACCGACCGTTTCGACCCGCGCCGCCTGCTGGTCGCCTACTACGCGGGCCGGGGGCTGCTGCTGGCCGCGCTGCCCGCTCTGCTGGGCCCGGACGCCGGAACCGCGCTGGTGGCCTTCGTGGTGGTCTTCGGCCTGCTGGACGTGGCGACCGTTCCGCCGACCATCCTGCTGTGCCGCCGGGTCTTCGGCGCGGACGGGGCCATCGTCTTCGGGTGGATCAACGCCCTGCACCAGGTGGGCGCGGGGACCATGGCGGTGCTGGGCGGATTCACCCGCGACCTGACCGGCGGCTACGGCCCGGTGTGGCTGATCGCGGCGGCGCTGTGCGCGGTGGGCGCCCTGCTGGCCCTCCAGATCTCCCGTACCGACGGAAGTGAGGAGGAGTCATCCCATGGCTGAGCGCGACTCCGCACCCAACGCCGACTCCGGACCCCGTCACCCCTCCCGTCCCTCCCTCCCCTTCTCCCTGGCCCTGCTGCTCCTGGCCGCCGCCGTCGCCTACGTGGGACTGGCCGGACTCGACCAGAGCCTGAGGGCCGCGCGCGGCGAGGGCGCTCCGGGAGTGTTCACCGCCACCGGCCTCAGCTGCGTCCAGCACCCCGGGCACGAGTCGTGCACCTGCAACGGAGCCTTCCGCCCCGACACCGGGGGGACGGACCGCAACGTCTACCTGCACGCCGCCGGACACGACACCTGCCGGGAGGGCGAGCCGGTCCCGGCCGTCGACGCGGGCGCCGCCAACCGGGTCTACGGCCCGGACGGCTCCCGCGAGTGGCTGCTCTCCCTCGTCCTCCTCGCGGGCACGGCGGCCGTCTACGCGGGGGTGGCCCTGGTGTGGGCTCGGTGGGCCCGGTCCCGGTCCCAGCGGAAGGCGCGCTGGAGTTCGCGCGGGGCCGCCTCGACCATGGTGTCCAGGAAGCGGGCGGCGGCGGAGGCGTCCCTCGCCTCCCGGTCGCCCTCCTCCGGCACGTCGAAGGCGCGGGAGGTCAGCTCCACCACCGAGGCGGGCCAGCCGGGGCCGGAGTCGTCACAGCCGTAACCGGTGATCAGCAGTTCGCGGCCGAGCTCGGTGACGTAGCGGTCGGATTCCTTGCTGCCCACCCCGAGCGCTGCCCGCAGCGCCCGCGTGGTCATCGGCCCCTGGAGCAGCAGTGTCCGGGCCAGGTCGCGGGCGCCCGGGCTCAGGTGCCCGCACCGGGTGAAGTCGTCCGGCTCGCCCGGGTAGGCGTACAGGTCGGCGAGCAGGTCGGGGCTGATCATCGTCTGCCGGGTCCCGAGGAACCTACCGCGCCAGGCCTGGCCCCGGGCCGGAAGCTCGTCCTTCCATCCCCACATCGCCTCGAAGTCAGCTCCCATTCCGGTGGAGAGCACCTCGGCCTCGTCGTCGCGGGAGACCTCCCGCAGGCAGGGGTAGGTGGGCCGGTCCCCGCCGAACAGCACGGCGAACCCGACGTCGTGCACGAACTCCCGCGCCTCGTCGATGGTGCGGATGACCGGCCGCTCGCACCACCAGCGCTTCAGCCGCGCTTCGAGAAGATCGTCCATGTCAGCTCCCGGGGTTGCTGCGGTCTACTTTTCGGCCGTCGCATCGAGGGGGCGATCCTTGTCGGCGGGCTCGGTCTGGTCAGCCGACCTGGTCTGGTCATCGATCGCGGTGAGGAGCCGTTCCGACATCGACCACCGGTTTGTGGAGGGCCCGAAGGTGCTCGCCCGGTGACGCAGTACCAACTGCCTGAGTGTCTCGCGCTCGTTCGAGGTGAGCGTGGGAACCATCTCGGTCAGGACATCCATACTGTGGGCCTGTTCGAAGGCGTTCGCGGCGGTGTCGAAGACTTCGCTCAGCGCGCCGAGGTCCCTGAGGTCGGGACGTTCCTGCATGGCGGCGAGGCCGACCACCCGGGTCTCGGTGTCCGCCGACCGCAGCCACTCGCGCACTTCCTCAGCGGTGAGCGGGCGCCGCGACGTCGCCCGCCGCGCCCGCTGCATGAAGTCCTCCATCTTGCGGGCCCGCTCCGCACCGGGCTCCATCAGCCTGCGCGTCCACCGGTACTCCTCCGCCAGCGTTGCCAGCAGCTCCTGGGACTTCACGCGTTCCTTGGAGGCCGTCACCAGGTCTCCTCTGAGCTCTGCGGCATCGGCTCTGCGCTGGTGCTCCTCCGCCCGGAGCAGCAGTTTGGTGCCGCCGACCTCCACCCCCTGGATCCGGTGCTCGAAGAACGGGAAGAGCAGGAGCACCGCGCCGACGATGATGAGTGCCACCGTCCCCAGCCCGTTGTCACTGACGAACACCGCGACGGCCCCAGCGCCGAATCCGATGCTTCCCAGGGCGGACGCGCCCCAGCGCATCCAGCGGGAATGGCGCGGCGGCAGCGGCTCTGCGGGCATGAGGCACCTGGTCTCTCCTGGTCGGGGGACGATTCCACGTGCGAAGGATCCGCGTGGGTCCGATCCTTCGGGTGTCCTCGCGAAACCCTTGGGGAACAGGGCTTCGCGCGTCATCGTAGCGAGAGCCCGCCGGGCGGCCGGAAACCTGCCCCGCCGACGGCGCCCCACCTCCACGGCCTCAGCCAACACCCTCGTGCCGAACAGGGGTTCGGGTGATGCGTCAATATCCTGGCAGGCATGACCGAAGACCGTCGGCGGGCGCCGCTGAGCAGTGAACTCGCACAGCGGGTGGTCGACCTCATCGCACCGACCATCAGCCACAACATCAACGTGATGGACGAGCACGGCACGATCATCGCGTGCATGGAACCCGGCCGGGTGGGCAGTCTGCACCACGGAGCCCAGCGGGTCATCGCCGAGCGCCGCAGCGTGCTGGTGAACGTGCCCGAACCCGGGACGTCCGACCGGCCCGGTGCCAACGAACCCCTGATGATCGACGGCGAGCTGCGCGGGGTCGTCGGGGTCACCGGCAACCCCCGGGAGGTCGAGGACCTGGCCCGGGTGGTCGCGCTCACCGTTCAACTGCTCATCGCCCAGGAGCACGAGCAGGACGCGGCGAGCAGGCGGCACACAGAGGCCCGCGACCTGGTGGCGGCGCTGAGCTCGGGGACGACCCGCCCGGACGACGCCCGGGCCCGGCTGGCCGCAACCGGGCTCCAGCCGCCGTGGTCACTGGCCCTGTGGGCGGCGGGCGACCCGAGACCCGGCGGCGGGGTCGCCCCGCCCCCGACGGCGGAGAGCGCCGCCGCCAGGGTGAACGGCGACGGCGCACGGCGGGCGGCCGTCCTGCACGGCGCGCTGTGGATCGTCGGGCACGGCCGGGCGCCCGCGGCGGACTCCCCGGGCCTGCCCGCGGACAGCCGCCACACGCGCACCCCCGCCACCGACGACGTGGACGCGCTGATGGCCTACGCCGAGGAGTCCCGGGCGCTGTGCCGGTACGCGGGGCTGATCCCCCGGATCGGGCGCGCCGAGCCGTGGTCGCGCGAGATCGCCGTGTCCGTGGCCCACCTGCCCCGCCGCACCCTCACCCGGATGACCGCCCGGACCGCGTCGCTCAGCGAGGCGCAGCGCCGGACCGTGTCCGCGATGGCCTCGGCCGGTTCGATGCGCGAGGCGGCCGACGCCGTGTTCGTGCACCGCAACACCCTGCTCCAGCGCGTGGACCGCATCCGGAACGCCACCGGGCTGGACATCCGGCGGCCGGATCACCTGACCACGGTGCACATGTGTCTGTACGCGGAAGCCGCACTGGGCATTTCGCACATACCTCCAGAGTAAAAGCGCAGGAAGTCTGGGCTCTACACCGTCGAAACGCACCGAACCGGGTTCTATGATCTGGCTCATGTCCACCGAGTTGCACGCACATGACGAGACCGTTGACGCCACCCCAGCCGTCCGTGTCGTGGTGATCCCCGACTCGTTCAAGGGGAGCGCCTCCGCCGTGGAGGCCGCCAGGGCCATGGCCGACGGCGCCCGCGAGGCGTACACCGACCAGGGCATCCCCGTGTCCGTCGACACCCTGCCCTTCGCCGACGGCGGTGAGGGCACCCTGGACGCCCTCCTCGGTGCCTGGGGCACCGAACCGCTCACGGTGGACACCACCGACGCCCTCGGCCGCCCGACCCGGGCCCGCTTCGGGATCTCCCCCGACGGCACCACCGGGGTCATCGAGGCCGCCGAGGCCAACGGGCTGCCCGGCGTCGCCGACGTCCCCCTCCAGGCCCGTACCGCCAGCAGCCGGGGCGTCGGAGCCCTGGTCACCGCGCTCCTCGACCGGGGTGTGGCGGAGATCCTGCTGTGCATCGGCGGTTCGGCCTCCACCGACGGCGGTACCGGCATGCTGAGCGCGCTCGGCGCCCGCTTCCTCGCCTCGGACGGCACCGAACTCCCCGACGGCGGCGGCCGCCTCGGCGACCTGGCCTCCCTCGACCTGGACCGGCTGGACCCGCGCGCCCGCACCGTGCGCTGGCGGGTGGCGTGTGACGTCACCAACCCGCTGGTCGGCCCCGAGGGCGCCGCCGCCGTCTTCGGCCCGCAGAAGGGCGCCGACCCCGAGGACGTGCGCGTCCTCGACGCCGGGCTCGACCGGCTGGCCGACGTCCTGGAGCAGACCACCGGCAACGATCTTCGGGACGTGCCCGGCATGGGTGCGGCAGGCGGTATGCCCGTCACCCTCACTGCCCTGCTCGGCGCCGAGGTCCTGCCCGGTTCACAGATGGTCGCCGAGGTCCTGGGCGCGGAGGAGCTGCTCGCCCGCGCCGACCTCGTCCTCACCGGCGAGGGCAGCTTCGACAGCCAGTCCCTGGGCGGCAAGGTCGTCGACGCGGTCCGCCGCCTCACCCCCAAGAACGTGCCCGTCGTGGTGATCGCCGGCAGCGTGTCGGTCGGCCCCGACGAGCTCCGCCGCTCCGGGATCACCGCGGCGTTCTCCATCGCCCGGGGCCCCCGGACCCTGGACCAGATGCGGGACGAGGCCGTCCCCGCCATCACCTGGGCAGCGTTCAACTGCTGTCGTCTGCTCGCACACCACCCCGGACAACCGGAACCCGACCCGGATCCGGTCACCCCTTAAGGACCACTCCCGTGCTTGACCTCGTCATTCTCCTCCTCCTGGTGACGGGCATCGTGCTCGTCACCGCGAGGTGGAAAGTCAGCCCGTTCCTGGCGCTGATGGGCGCCGCCGTCCTCGGCGCGTTCCTCTACCGGCTCCCGCTGGCGGAGATCGTCCCGACCGTGACCACGGCGTTCGGCAACACGCTGGGCAACATCGGCCTGGTCATCCTCTTCGGCACGATGATCGGCGTGATCCTGGAGCGCTCCGGCGCAGCGATCGCGATGGCCGAGGGTCTGATCAGGATTCTCGGCACCCGGTTCCCGAACCTGACGATGTCGCTCATCGGCTACATCGTCTCCATCCCGGTGTTCTGCGACTCCGGGTACGTCATCCTGAACTCGCTGCGCAAGGCGATCACCCTGCGCACCGGGGTGTCCGCCCTGGCCACCTCCATCGCGCTGATGACCGGCCTGTACGCCACGCACACCCTGGTCCCACCGACCCCGGGTCCGCTGGCGGCCGCCGAGAACATCGGCATCACCGACAACCTCGGCATGATCATCGCCATCGGTCTGCCGGTCTCCGCCGTGGCCGCGCTCGCCGGTCTGGCCTACGCGAGCTTCTTCTCCCGCAAGGAGTTCACCCCGATCCCGGCCGAGGACGCCGCGGACATCAGCGAGCAGTCCTACGACGAGCTGCGCGAGAGCTACGGCAAGCTGCCGAACGGTTTCCTCGCCTTCTTCCCGATCCTGCTCCCGCTGGTCCTGATCTGCGTCGGCTCCGTCGTGAAGCTGCCCGCGCAGCCGATCGGCGACGGCGCCCTGTTCGACGTCGTGTCCTTCCTGGGCACCCCGGTCATCGCGCTCGTCCTCGGTCTGCTCTCCGCCGTCATGCTGCTGCGCGGCCACGGCAAACTCGCCCGGTTCAACGAGCAGATCAACGACTCCGTGCGTATCGCAGCGCCGATCCTGCTCATCACCGGTGCCGGTGCCGCCTTCGGCGGTGTGCTCGCCGCCTCCCCGCTGACCGAGTTCCTTTCGGACAACCTCAGCGGCCTGGGCATCGGCCTGGCCGTGCCGTTCCTGATCGCGGCGGCGCTCAAGACCGCCCAGGGTTCGTCGACGGTGGCGATCGTGAGCAGCTCGGCGATGATCGCGCCCATGCTCGGCTCGCTGGGCCTGGGTTCGCCGGAAGGCATGGTCCTCAGTGTGCTGGCGATCGGTGCCGGCGCGATGGTGGTCTCGCACGCCAACGACTCCTACTTCTGGGTCGTCTCGCAGCTGAGCCGAATCCCGGTCGCGACCGCTTACCGGACCCTCACGGTGGCCACCCTCATCGAGGGTGTGGCTGCTTTCGCGGCGATCTGGGTGGCGAGTCTGTTCCTGTTGTGAGCCGGCTGTCGCAGGTCGGCGCACAGGGCTGATCGAGTGCAGGCGGTCAGGCCACGGGGTCCGGGCGGAGTTCTCCGTCCGGACCTCTTTCGTATGCGCTGTTCACGGGCGAACCAAACGCCCCACAACCGCATCACTACAGTGGATCCGGCCCCCAGTCTCCCCATGAAAGCGGACCGTAGTGCAGCCTCTCGGCCCGAACGACCCCCAGAGTGTTGGCCCCTACCGTCTCACCCATGTCCTCGGCAGCGGCGGCATGGGCCGCGTCTTCCTGGGGCAGACCCGGTCCGGGCGCCGGGTCGCCGTCAAGGTCGTCCACTCCGAGCACCTGCGGAACACCGAGTTCCGCAAGCGCCTCGTCCGTGAGGTGCGGTCGGCCCGCAGTGTCGGCGGTTTCCACACCGCCCAGGTGGTGGACGCCGACACCGAGACCGAACAGCCCTGGATCGTCAGCGCCTACATCCCCGGCCCCTCACTGTTCACGGTGGTCAACGAACACGGACCGCTCCCCGAAGCCTCGCTCCGGGTGCTGGCCGCCGGTCTGGCCGAGGGCCTGCTCGCCATCCACAGGACCGGTTTGGCCCACCGGGACCTGAAACCGGCCAACATCCTGGTGGACTCGGAAGGGCCGCGGATCATCGACTTCGGGGTCGCCCTGCCCGCCGAGGACACCCACATCACCCGCACCGGGACGATCGTGGGCACCCCCGCCTACATGTCCCCGGAACAGGCCTCCGACGACCCGAACCTGTCCGGCCCGGCCTCCGACGTCTTCACCTACGGAACCGTGCTGCACTACGCGGCCACCGGGGACAACCCGTTCCAGACCCCGACAGTCATGGGCAGTCTGGCCCGCCTGCTCACCACCGATCCGGAGGTCTCTCCCGAGCTCCCTTCCGATCTGGCGGAGATCATCGTGCGGTGCTGGCAGCGCGACCCGGACCAGCGGCCGGACCTGGCCGAGGTCCTCGAAGCCCTCGACGGGGTCGACCCGGACACCGCCTGGCCACCGCACACGGACCGGACTCCGGAAGCCAGTCCCGACGAACAGAACACCGTCGTCGGAGTTCCGCGAACCCTGGTGGCCACGAAACAGCTGGCAGGAGCCGGTCCGGACTCGACCGCGCACGCCGAATCCCTACGGCGGCGCGCCAAGGAGTTCAGAGAGCTCAAACTGCACGAGGAGGCCCGCGCCGCCACCGCCGAGGCGGTCGCCCTCTACCGTGACCTGGCCGAGCAGGACCCGGACACCCGCCGGGTGGACCTCGCCGACAGCCTCCAGGAACTGGCCCTAGACCTGGACGACCTCGAACGGTCGGAAGAAGCCCTGGCCGTGGGCTCCGAGGCACTGGACCTCTACCGCGCCCTGGCCGAGCAGGCCCCCGGGGCCCATCGAGCGGGCCTCGCTCTCGCTGTCCACCGAATGGGCCTTTACCTGTCCCGCCTGGACAGGGAAGAGGAGGCCCTGCCCTTCGACGAAGAGGCCGTCGCCCTTCGCCGTGTCCTCGCGGAACAGGACCCGGTCGCCCACGGGCACATCCTCGCCAGTTCACTGCGGAACCTGGCGCTGGATCTCCATGGCCGGGGGCGCAGTGAGGAAGCCCTGCGTCCGAGCACCGAAGCGGTCTCCCTCCAGCGGGACGCCGTGGAGCGGAACCCCGAACACGACAGGGACCTCCTCGCCGCAGCCCTGAACACTCAGGCCTGGATCCTGCGCGGGCTGAACCGTCAGGCCGACGCCCTGCGTGCCGTGACCGAGCAAGTCGCTCTCACGCGCGTACTGGTACGCACGGACCCCGACGCGCACACAGAGAGCCTCGCGGACGCTCTCCATATGCAAGGGCTCTGCCTATCCGACCTGGACCGGGACGGGGAAGCCCTGAGGCCCTTCGGGGAGGCAGTACGGCTCCTTCGCTCCCTGGAAGCGAAGGATCCGGGCCACCATACCTACGACCTCATGGACTCTCTCGATGACCAGAGCCTCGCCCTTGACCACCTGGGGCGCACGGAAGAGGCCTGTACCCTCAACTCCGAAGCCATCGCCCTCGTCCGAAAACTCATGGATGGAGGTCAAGAGGACTGGGACGACGACCTCTCCCGCGTCCTACTCAGGCAAGGGCGCTACCTGAGCAAACTCAACCGGGATGAGGAGGCCCTGCCCTTCACCGAGGAAGCCCTCGCCCTGGAGCGCGCGCTGTTCGAAAAGGACCCGGCCGCGAACGTTCAGGGGCTCTGCATCGCGCTGTCCAACCGGGCGAATACTCTGCGTACGCTCGGCCGACACGACGAAGGTCTCCTCAGCCGCACCGAAGCCATCACACTGCTGCGCCCCCTAGCCGAGCAGGACCCCGAGTCCCACCTGGAGCAGCTGAGCAGGTGCCTGGTCAACCACGGGGACCACCTGTTGCAACTGGAGCGCGAGGAGGAGGCCCTCCCCCTCCTCACCGAAGCCGTGTCCGGGTACCGTCGGCTGGTCGTCGGCGACCCTCAGGCCCACCGCCCGCGTCTGGCCGACGCCCTCTCTAGCCAGGCCCTCGCGCTGTACTGGCTGGACCGCGACGCCGAGGCCGTCCCCCTCATCACGGAGGCCGTGCGGATCATGCGCCCGCTGGGCACGGAACAGCCGCTCGAACACGGTTTGTTTCTCGCCTTCACCCTACGAACCCAGGCTGAGGTACTGGCCGAGGTTGATCGGCAGCAGGAGGCGGTGACCGCAGTGGACGAGGCCGTCCGGGTCTGCGAGGGCCTGGTGAACCAGCAGGAAAGCGAAGCGCACACCGAAGCTCTCGAAGAAGCGCGGGAGGTCCAGGCCGACATCGCCGGTACACAGGACTGACCGCCACGGGAGGATTTCCCGGGACGGCCGGTCAGGCG
Organism: Nocardiopsis exhalans; assembly: GCF_024134545.1. Taxonomy (GTDB): domain Bacteria; phylum Actinomycetota; class Actinomycetes; order Streptosporangiales; family Streptosporangiaceae; genus Nocardiopsis; species Nocardiopsis exhalans. The sequence continues at coordinate 698,029 of NZ_CP099837.1, read as the reverse complement.
CCGTTCAGCTGCGAAATCAGGCCCGGAGGGCGGCCTGGCGGGTCTTGTGGAGGCAGGAGGCGATGTCCCAGAGGGCGATCGCGACCACCGCGACCGCGATCGGGAAAGTCGCCACCGACCAGTCGGCGGGGACCCCGAAGACCGCGCCGACGCGTTCCGGGAGGTCGGCGACGATCAGCTGGCCCTGGAGCAGCAGCCACACGGCCACGGTGGCCCAGGTGGCTCCGGCGAGGACGTTGCCCACCGCCAGTGCCGGGGTCCACCGGCCGGTCCACCAGACGCCGACGGCCACGGCGGCCTCGACCGCGATCAGGCCCACCAGCAGCACCGCCCAGGGCAGGGCGAGGTCCGGGTTGAGCACCTGAACCTGCGAAGACGGGTCGGAGACCCCGGTGAACTGCCAGGTCAGGAGAAAGATCACCAGTCCCAGCAGAGCCACCTGGAACAGCGTCTCCCCCAGCCCGACCTGGCGCCACGGGGTCTCCTCCGGGAGCTGCTTGGTGTCCCAGGCGACCAGCGGCTCCTCACGCTTGTCCGCGGGGCGGGACCGCTCCACCACCGCGTAGGCGAGGGTCACCCAGAAGCAGACGTGCACCGCGGTCACGAACAGGGCGCCCGCCGCGGCCAGCGCGGTGTCCCCGAAACCGTCCGCGCCGGACAGCAGCCTCTCGACCAGGGCCAGCGTGAGCCCGAGCGGCAGCAGGATCCCCAGCAGCGTCCTCAGCAGACGGACGTAGCCCGGGTACAACCCCGGCCCGATCAGGTACCGGGGACGGCCCCCGTACCCACGGGCCAGCGCGTCGGGGTCGCCCAGCTCGGTGAGCGCTTCCACCTCGGCCTTGGCCGGGTCGGTACCGGCCTCGACCTTGGCCTCGATCGTGTCCAGGATGGACCCGCGCAGTTCACGGGCCACGTCCGGACCGGCCTCCGAGTCGAGGTGGCGGGTGACGCTCCAGACGTAGCGGTCGGTCAGCGTGGATTCGGTCTTGCCTTCACTCATCGGGTTCCCCTTGTCCGAGAGCCCGGATCGCGCCGTCCAGCACGTGCCACTCCCGCGTCAGTTGTTCCAGCAGTACTTCACCGTCCGGGCTGACCTGGTAGAACTTGCGCGGCCGCGCCTCCTCGGTGTTCCACTCACTGGTGAGCAGACCCTGTTTCTCCAGCCGCCGCAGCAGCGGGTAGAGCGTGTTTCCGTCCACCGAGAACCCGGCCTTGTCCAGGGTCTCCAGCAGGGCGTAGCCGTAGTGCGGCCGCCCCAGCGTGGCGAGGCAGGCCAGTACCACCGTGCCGCGCCGCAGTTCCTGAAGGTGTCCGGCCAGGAGCTCGTCTTGCTTCATGCTTCACACGATAGTGTGCGTTACACACCATCGTCAATCACACATCAATGTGGAGACAGAAAAACGGACCCCCGGCGCAGGCCGGGGGTCTGACAGAGCCAGAGGTCCGATGGAGTTTGTGGAGAGGGTCAGTACTTGGGGAGACCGCCCTCGAAGAACGCCCTGGGGGTGTCCACGAGCATCGCCTCGATCTGGGCCTCCGCCACGCCGCGCTCGCGGATGTACGGGAGGACCTCCTCGCCGAGGTGGAGGTAGTTCCACTGGGGCAGGAAGGCCATGACGTTCGGGTCGAGCCAGTCGTTGAAGCAGGCGGCGTCCTGGGAGAGCACCATGCGTTCGGCGTAGCCCCGCTCGCACATCCGCACCAGGGTGTCCGCGCGGGCCTCGAAGGTGGTGTCGAAGTTCAGGCCGAAGCGGTCCATGCCCAGGACGAACCCGGCGTCGGCGAGCCGGGCGAGGTGGTCGGTGTCCGTGGTGTCACCGCTGTGGCCCAGGACGATGCGGCCCGGGTCCACGCCCTCCTCGTCGCACATGACCTGCTTGACCAGCAGCCCTGTCTGGGACACCGGGTGGGTGTGCACGGTGACGGGGACACCGGGCGGGTGTGCACGGTGACGGGGACGCCGGTCTCGTGGTGGGCGCGGGCCACCGCGCGCATGACGCGTTCGACGCCCGGGGCCCGCCCCGACCCGGCCATCGCCCGACCCCCGCCCGAGCCCTCTCAGCCGGATCCGGCCTTGTAGGCGGACCGCGGTCCGCCTACAATTCTGAACAGTGTTCAAAGATATGACGGGGGACCTCTGATGGCAGCGCCACGGTTACTGGCACCCGACTTCGCCAGGGGCGGAATGCTCCTGCTGATCCTGTTGTCCAACACCGCCTTCTTCCTGTACGCCGGGGACTACACGCGTTCCGACAACTACCCGGACCCGACCTCGGTCGCGGACAGCGTCACGCAGTTCCTGATGCTCGCCCTGCTCGACGTGCGGGTCTATCCGCTCTTCGCCTTCCTGGTGGGCTACGGGATCGTCCAGACCCTCACCCGCCGGATGGCCGCCGGGGCCACCCAGGACGAGGCGGCCGCGACCATCCGCAGCCGCAACCGCTGGCTGTTCGCCTTCGGTTTCGTACACGCCGCCCTGCTGCTGAGCACCGAGGTCCTGGCCGCCTACGGCCTCATCGGCCTGGTGCTGTGCGCCCTGTTCCTGCGCGGAAGCGAGCGGCGGCTGCGCGCGGGCATCCTCACCGGGGTCGGCCTGCTCGCCCTGGTGTTCGCGGCGGCCGCCGCGGCGCTGGCCCTGATCACGGTCCTCAGCCCGGCGGGGGAGGCCGTCGCGCTCACCGACGGGGGCGCACGCTACCTGCTCAGCGGTGCCGCGGAGGAGAACTACCTCGTCTCCGTGCTGTTCCGGCTGCCCACCTGGGTCGTGCTGCTGTTCATCAACGGTTTCGGCGTGGTGCTGCCGACCGCGATCCTGATCGGCATGTGGGCGGCCCGGCACCGCGTCCTGGAGGAGCCCGAACGGCACCGCACCCTCATCCGGCGCGTGGCCGTCATCGGCACCGCCCTGGGCCTGGCCGGTGCGCTGCCCGGAGCGCTCAAGCACGTGGGCGCCTTCGACCCGGCCCCCTACTACGGGCTCAGCGACACGGCCATGACCTTGACCGCCTGGACCAGCGGGCTCGCGGGCGGCCTGGGGTACGTGGCGCTGTTCGTCCTGCTCTCCGGGTTCCTCACCCGCCGGGGACGCCCGCCCGTGGTGGTGACCTCGGTCGCCGCGCTGGGCAAGCGTTCGCTGAGCGGCTACCTGTCCCACTCGATCGTGCTGGTCCCGGTGCTCTCCGCCTGGGGGCTGGGCCTGGGAGCCCACCTGACCAGCTTCACCATGGCCCTGTTCGCGCTCGGGCTCTGGCTGGTCACCGTGGTGGTCGCCGCCCTCATGGAGCGCGGTGGCAGGCGGGGACCCTTCGAGGTGCTGCTGCGCCGCCTGAGCCTGCGCAAACGACCACGACAGCTGAGCGGCCGGTAGACCACCGGAGCTCCCGGGGCAGCGGAGGCGACCCGGGTCAGCGGTTAGATTGGGCGCATGCCGACCACACCCGAGCCCGAGACCGGCGGCCCCACCAACGGCGGGGCCGCCGAAGGACGCCGCACGCCGGGCCCCCGGCGGCGGCTGAACCGGGAGCGGATCGTCAGCACCGCGGTGGAACTCATCGAGGCCCGGGGGCTGCGCGCCCTGTCCATGCGCAGCCTCGCCGAACGACTGGAGGTCGCCCCCGGAACCCTGTACACCTACGTCGCCAACCGCACCGTGTTGGAGACCCTGATCCTGGACACCGTGATCGCCCAGGACGGCCTCCCCCACGAGCTGCCCGGCACCTGGCTGGAGAAGCTGGCCACCTGGGCCCGAGACGACTGGGTGACCTTCCGCGAGAAGCCGTGGGTGATGGAGCTACGCCAGGCCAACCACGACTTCGGCCCGGCCTCGGTCACCTGGCTGGACTCGGCGCTGCGGGTCTTCGACGGCACGGGGCTGCCCGCGCAGGTCAAGTTCGACATGATCGACAGCCTGGACGCCTACGTGCTCGGGGCCGCCACCGTCCACACGCAGTCCGTCGACCGCGTGCCGAACCCCTCCGCGGCCATGCTCCCCGAGATCAAGCAGGCCCGCCTGGAGGCGACGAGACTCACCGAGGCCATGGGCGAAGGGGGCACGCCCTTCAGCCAGAGCCGTTTCGAGTTCGGCCTGCGCTGCCTGCTCGCCGGTTTCCAGGCCATCGCGGAACAGGAGCGGAGCGCCCTCTCAGGAGAGCGCTGAGCCCTCACCCACCCGGGCGTAGAGTTCGGCGACCTCGCCGACCGCGTTCCAGGCGTCATCCGTGGGCTTGCCGTCAGCCGCCAGCGCCAGGGCGTCGAGCATCACGTGCCAGCCGGTGGCGAAGTCGGCCGCGGGCTCGGGGAGCAGTTCACCGTGCACGAGCGTGAGCCGGGTCCCCCCGGGCACGGCTTCCAGAGTCCAGCGGACCACCGAGTCGGGGACGCCCTCCCAGCACCAGGTGTGCACGAGCACCCCCTTCGACCCCGGCGGTAGGGCCTCGCTGACCACCCCGGTGGCCGCGCCCTCGTCGCCGAAGTCGAAACTGACCGCGCCGCCGACCCTGGGGTCGATCGTGCAGCCGGGGAGCCAGAGCACCAGCCTCTCGGGGTCGGTGATCCACTCCCACACCCGCTCGGGGGTGTGCGCGAGGACGCGCTCGAAGCGGATCCGGAACGCGCCGTCCGCACCGATGCCGAGTGTTCCACGCAGGGAATCCGGGGTCGGGGTCGTCATGACTCTCCTTCGTCCATCACTCGTTCCAGGGCGTCGAGCGCCGTCTTCCACCGTCCGCGCTGGGCTTCGAGCCAGTCGCCCACCTCGTCCAGCGCGGCCGCGTCGACCGAGTAGAAGCGCTGCCGCCCCTGGTCGCGCACCCGTAGAACCCCGGCCTCGACCAGCACGCGCAGGTGCTGTGAGACGGCGGGACGGCTGATGTCGAACCCGTCCGCGATCTCCCCGGCCGAGCGCTCGCCCGCCACCAGGACCTCGACCACGCGCCGACGGTTCGGTTCTCCGATCGCCTCCATGACGTCCATGGGGAATATGTAAGCACTGACTTACACATTCGGTCAAGGGAGGCTCCTCAGGCGAGGTGACGCATCCCCGCGGCGAGCCCGGTGCCATCGGGACCGCGGTCCGGATCGATCAGGAACAATGCCATCGTGCCCGGGATCAGGGCGAGCAGCAGGCCGCCGAGTTCACTCTCCTGCTCCGGGGTGACCTCTTCCTCGGGCACGTCGAGCACCACGGCGGCCAGCGCCCGCCGGGCCGCGGCGTGCCCCTCGACGAGCTGCGCCCGCAGTTCGGGCTGCCGGTCCATCTGCGCGAGGGCCTCGAAGTTGGCGGCCACCAGCGTGCGCACCTCGGGGTAGGAGCGGGCGAGCCGGTTCATCGTCTCCTCGAACCGGCCCATGGGTGTGTCACGGTCCGACTTCAGGGACCCCGCGACCCGGTCGACCCACTCCCCCGCGGCCTCGATCATCGCCGCGGTGAGAAGGGCCTCCTTGGAGCCGTAGTGGTAGCCGATCGACGCCAGGTTGGTCCCGGACTCGGCCACGATGTCCCGAGCGGTGGTACGGGCGTACCCCTTGGTGTAGAGGCACCGCTTGGCCCCTTCCAGCAGCTGCTGCTTGTGTCCCATGCGTTGATCCTAGCCCCGCCCCGTACATCCGTCCCATACAAACGTCCTATACAAATGTAATATACAAAAGTATTAGACATACGTATGATCTCGGCATGGAGATCCTCAGACTGCGCAAGGGCCAGGAGGGGCGTGCCGTCGCCGTCCTCGCCGAAGCCATGTACGACGACCCCGTGCTGCGCTGGCTGTTCCCCGACCCCGAGGGCCGGACCCGGGCCATGCCGTACGCCATGGGCTACGCCGTCGCCCAGGCCATGGCCTCCGACGGGGTCCTCATGGACGGCTCGGAGCGGTCCGCCTCCGCATGGGCCGTCCGGGGGGACGGGGCCGCTCCGGACGAGGCCCCCGACGAGGAGGGGCCCGACGCCCTCGCACCCCACGCGGAACGGCTCAGCCTCCTGGGAGGGCTCATCGCCGAACGCCAGCCGACCGGGCCCCACCTGTACCTGTCGGTGATCGGTGTCCTCTCCGGAGCCCGCGGCCGGGGTATCGGCGGGGCCATGCTCGACCACCGCCTGGCCGACACCGGACTGCCCGCCTACCTGGAGGCCAGCTCGGACCGCAGCCGGGAGCTGTACCTGCGCCACGGCTTCGCCCCGCACGGAGCTCCGCTCCGGATCCCGGGCGGACCGACACTGCACCCGATGCTGCGCCCCGCCCCCTGACCCGAACGAGAACGGCCCGAACAGGAGCAACCATGCGCGCCTACACCCACGCCACCGTCATCGACGCCACCGGAGCGGCTCCGCTGCGCGACCACACCGTGCTGGTCGAGAACGGCACCGTCTCCGCCGTCGGCCCCTCCGCCTCGATCCCGGTCCCGGAAGGGGCCGAGGCCGTCGACCTCACCGGCCGGTACCTCGTTCCCGGCCTCACCGACTCGCACACCCACAGCAGCGGAACCGAACGGATCATCCCCGCCCTCTATGTCCTCAACGGAGTCACGTCCGTGCGGGAGATGTGGGGGCACGACGAGGTGAGGGGGATCCGGGACCGCGTGGAGGCGGGCGACCTGCTCGGCCCGCGCTGGACCATGGCCGGGAACCTGGTCGACGGGGCGCCCTCGCTCTGGGACGACACAATCACCCCGAACCCGCCGACAGTCGTCGCTGACGCCAAGGAGGCGCGCAGAGCGGTCCACGAGTCCAAGGACGCGGGCGCCGACTTCGTCAAGGTCTACTCACGGATCGGCGCGGAGTCCTACCGGGCGCTCCTCGACGAGGCGCGCAGGATCGACATCCCGGTGGCCGGGCACCGCTCCGACCACGTGCCCTTCGTGGAGCAGGTCGAGTCGGGGCAGCGCTCCTTCGAGCACGTCCACGGCCTGTGGCCGGCGCTCTCGCGGGACTCCGAGGCCATGGAGGCGGCGATGGACCGGATCCGCCTCGAACCGGACACCCACTACGCCAGCTGGTTCCGGCAGGTCACCGAGGTGGAGTGGGAGGCCGCCAACACGTACGGGCCGGTCGAGTCGGCCTCCGTGTTCGACCGGATGGCGGCCAACGAGACCGCCTACTGCCCCACCCTCGTCATGCACCAGAACCTGGACCTGCCCGAGCGGATGCGGATGAGCGACCCCCGGCTGCGCTACATGCCCTCCTACGTCGGGCAGATGTGGGCGCACATCCTGGACAACCTGTACCTGAGGGGTCGGGGCACCGACGAGGCGGCCCGCCGACGCGTGCTCTTCGAGATGCGCAGGGCCGTGGTCTGCGCGATGGACGACGCCGGGGTCCGCCTGCTGGCAGGGACCGACGCGCAGACCCCGGGTGTCCTCCCGGGTTTCAGCCTGCACGAGGAGCTGGAGCTGATGGTCGGTGCCGGGCTCTCGCCCCTGCGCGCCCTGCAGACCGCCACCCTCGAACCCGCCCGGTTCCTCGGGCGCGAGTCCTGGTCCGGGACCGTGGAGCCGGGGAAGGTCGCCGACCTGCTGATCCTGGACGCCGACCCGCTGGAGGACATCCGCAACACCGCCCGGATCCACTCCGTGGTGACACGCGGCCGCCACATCGGTCCGAAGGAGCGGGCCGACCTCCTCGCCGAGGTCGAGCGGGCCGCCGCGAAAGAGGGCTGAACAGGCTCAGGCCGGTTCCGCCATCCGGTCGGCGAGCCCGACAGCCAGCACGTACACGAAGAGCTGTGCCTGCCCAGACCGGTGTGGCAGGTTGGTCCCATGCCTGATTACCGCCGTGACCTGCTGCGCGACCAGTACGACATGACCTGGGCGCTGTTCGAGTACCACCTGGAGCGCCTCCAGCCAGAGGACTTCCTCTGGGAGCCCGCCGAGCTCTGCTGGACCCTGCGGCAGGGCCCCGGCGGGGTATGGACCCCGGACTGGGCCGACAGTGAGCCCGACCCCGTCCCGGTGCCCACCATCGCCTGGCTGACCTGGCACATCGGCTGGTGGTGGACGGTCACCCTCGACCACACCCTGGGTCGTACCCCGCAGGAGCGCGCCGAGATCCGCTGGCCGGGCGAGGAACGGACCGCGGACTGGCTCCGCGGACTGAACCTGGACTGGGTCGAGGCCCTGTCCGAGGTGGACCTGGACTCGCCCGCCTCCTTCCCCTGGCAGGGGGCGAACGGCAAGACCAACGCGCACACCGCCGCGTGGGTCAACAGCGAACTGATGAAGAACGCCGCCGAGGTCGGTCAGCTGCGCATGCTGCGGGCCGCGTTGAAGTCCTGATCCGGACCCGAGTCGCCCCTGGCCCCGGTCGCGCACCACGACCTCGCTCAGCCGGAACACCCCTTTCCCTCTCAGGCGCCGCGTACTCCCGCCCCGGCCCCGTCCTCGGTGCCAGCCCCGACACCGCCGGTGTCCGCGATCCCGGCCCCGTCCTCGGCGGCACCCTCGCCACCGCCCGCACCGGTCTCCTCGGTGGAGTCCAGGCGGGTGTGGCGCAGCAGCCACAGCACCGCCACGCCCACCGGGGCCAGGAGGAGCGCACCGAAGCCGTAGCCGAACTGCACCGCCGTGGTGAAGGCGCCGAAGGCCGCGTCCAGCAGCTGTCCCGCCTCCTCCGCCGGGAGTTGTTCGGCCACGCCCATGGCCCCGCCGACACTCTCCCCGGCTTCTTCCCGGAGCGGTTCGGGCAGGTCGTCGAGCCCGGCGCCGCCCAGGCCCCGCCGGTAGACGACCGCGGCCATGCTGCCCAGGAAGGCCATGCTGAGCGCGGCCCCGAAGCCTCCCGCGACATCGCCCATCGCCGCCGCCGACCCCGCCTTGCGGACCGGGGCGCTGACCACGATGAGGTTGATCGCGAGGGTGAAGAGCGGCCCCAGGGCCGTGGCCATCACCGTGGCCAGAGCGATCAGGACGAGCGCGCCGACCTGCCCCGCCAGGAGCGCGAAGGCTCCCCCCGCGGCGGAGGCCACGAGCAGACCGCCGCCCATGGCCGCGGAGGGGCGCATCCAGCGGATCAGCAGGGGCGAGGCCATCCCGCCGACGATCGAGGCGAGCGCCGGGACGACCATCAGCAGACCGGTCTCGGCGGGTGAGAGCCCGAGCGTGCTCTGGAAGTACTGCACCAGCAGCATGTCCGCGCCGCCGTAGGCCAGGAGCATCAGCAGCATGGCGCCGAGCGAGACGGCGAAGGCGGGGACGGCGAACAGCCGCATGTCCATGAGGGGTTCGGGCAGGCGCAGCTGCCTGCGGACGAACAGTGTTCCGAGCACCAGACCGACCGCCACCGGGATCAGGTAGGGCCACACGGGGCCCTCCGCGCCCGAGGCACCGCGGTCGGCGATCTCCTGGAGCCCGAAGATCACGCTGATGATCGCCCCCATGGACAGCAGGACGCTCAGCAGGTCCACGCTCCCCTCGACCCGCTCCCGGTGGCCGGGCAGCAGCGGCGCGCTGACCAGTAGGAGCACGGCGACCGGGACGTTGATCAGGAAGACCGCGCCCCACGAGAAGTGTTCGAGGACGACCCCGCCCAGCGGCGGCCCCAGGGCCATTCCGGCGGAGAAGGAGCTCATGACCACCGCGACCGCCACGGAGAACTGGCGGGCGTCGGTGAAGACCACGCGGAGCATGCCGAGGATGCTCGGCGTCATCGTGGCCGCGGCCATGCCCATCAGGGCGCGCATCGCGATCAGGACCTCCGGGGTGGGCGCGAAGGCCGCGACCAGGGAGGCGGTCCCGTAGACGGCCACCCCGCTCATGAGCAGGCGGCGGCGTCCGATCTTGGAACCCAGCCAGCCCATGGTGAGGACCAGGCTGACCGCGAGGAACTCCCCCACGTGCAGGATCCACAGCATCTGGGTACTGCCCGGCGCGAGGTCGGCGGCGATCGCGGGCAGGGCCATGAACAGCACGGTCATGTCCGTGGCCGCCATGACCAGGGGAAGTGTCATAACGGCGAGGGCCAGCCACGCCCGCCAGGTCGCGCGTTGGGGGGCTTGGGAAGTCACGGCGTCCTCCACCAGGTTCGGTCTCCAGGTTCGATGCGGTCCGCCCGACCTTAGGGCCTCAACCAATGTTGAGCTCAACCCCGATACCCCATCCTCGTGCTCCGCGTCACCACAGATACCCCCGCTTACGGACTTTCCTCAAGGAAATCACTTGCCAAGTTGGAAAGTAATTGCCACTCTGAAAGAGAAGACACCCCCTACGGAAGGCAGCACATGAGCCACCACGCACCGGCGTTGGAGGCCACCGGGCTGGTCAAGCGGTACGGCACGGTGAGCGCGCTCGCCGGGATCGACCTGACCTGCGCCCACGGCGAGATCCTGGGGCTTCTCGGCCCCAACGGCGCGGGCAAGACCACCACCATCGAGATCCTCACCGGGCTGCGCACCCCCACCGGGGGCCGCGCCCGCGTCCTGGGCCTGGACCCGGTCCGCCGGCGCGCCGAGGTCCGCGAGCGCGTCGCGGTCCAACCTCAGCAGGCCGCGCTGTTCGAGCACCAGACCGTCATGGAGACCCTGCGCCTGTGGGCCTCGCTCCACACGGACCCCGCCGGCCCCGAGGAGGTGGTGGAACGCATGGGCCTGACCGCGTCACGGGACGTGCGCGTGCACCGGCTCTCCGGCGGCCAGCGCCAACGACTGCTGGTCGGCACCGCGCTGGTCTCCCGGCCCGAGCTGCTCATCCTCGACGAACCGTCCACCGGCATGGACCCCAACGCCCGCCTCGACCTGTGGGCGGCGGTCCGGGGCCACCGGGACGGCGGCGGCACCGTCCTGCTGTCCACCCACTCCATGGAGGAGGCCGCCGAGCTGTGCGACCGGGTCGCACTCCTGGACCGGGGCAGCCTCGCCGCCCTGGGCACCCCGGCCGACCTGGTCTCCCGCCACGCCCCCGAGCAGGCCGACCGAGGGCTGGGGTTCGGTCTGGAACAGGTCTTCCGCGACCTCACCGGCCGTTCCCTCGCCGACGCCGACACCGAGACAGACGCCGAGACCACGCAGGAGACCCGATGAACACGCGTTCCACCCCCGCGGGGCCGAACTCCACCACCACGGGCCCGGTCACGGCCGCCGCGCCCCCGCTCTCCGCCACCCGCGAACTCCTGGGGCTACACACCCGCGAGTTCCTCCGCGACCGCCGCAACTTCCTGCCGGCCCTGATCCTGCCCCTGGCCCTGGGTGCGCTGTTCCTCGCCATAGCCCACACCATCCCCGAAGCCGAAACCGGTGCCGGGTTGACCTTCGGGCAGATGATCGTCCCGATGCTGCTCCTGCTGACCATGACCAGCGCACCGCTGACCGCGACCGCCAGCCCCCTCGCGACCCTGCGCGCCCAGGGTTCCCTCCGGCTGCTGGGCACCACCCCGGTCGGCCGGACCCGCTTCCTCCTGACCCACATGCCGGTCCGGCTGGGACTGGTCGCGGTCCAGCTGGTCGTGCTCGTCACGGCAGGCACAACCCTGGGCCACATCGCCCCCGCCGACATCCCGGCCCTGTTCGGCGTCTCCGTGCTGGGCCTGCTGATGTTCGGCGCCGCCGGCTACCTGATCGGCGGGGTGGCGGGCGGGACCGACTCCGCCCAGAACACGAGCCTGTTCGTGCAGATGGTGTCGATCATGCTGTCCTTCATGTTCCTGCCGATGGGCATGCTCCCGGACAGCCTGGCGAAGGCGGTCAGCTACCTTCCGCCCAGTTTCCTCGCCGACCTCTTCCTCTCCCTGACCCCGGGCTGGGAGCAGCTCCACCCGACCTGGCTCTCGGTGCTGGTCGTCCTGGGCACCGCGGCCGTCCTCACCGCCCTGGCCGTCCGCCTCTTCCGCTGGGACCAGGGCGAACGGTAGCCGGGCGGGGAGGGGTGACGCGCACAACTGCACAAGGCCGTTCCCGTCGGGCTTGTGTGTAATATCGTCCCTCCATGACCCCCTGTGCGAAAGGCTCCCCGTCCCATGGCACCGCCCGAGCCGACAGCCCGAATCTGGTCGACGCGCTCGCGGAGCACCTCGGCCTGCGGCTCGCGCCACGCGAGTTCTCACTGCCCGACGGGACGCGGGTCGCCGTGGACGGAGCCGACGGCGACCCGCCCAACGTGCTCGTCCAGAGCACCCGAATACGGGGCCAGCTCAAGTCCAGTCATCGCAACAAGATCATCTCGAACGCCTTCAAACTCCTGTGGTTGCGTGACAGCACCTTCCCCTGCTCCCAGCCCCTCCTGGCGGTGAGCCCCGAGGCCGCTCGGCTGTTCAGCTCCGACGCCTGGCTCACGATCGCCCTGCGGCACACCCGGATCGCCGTGGTCGTCGTTTCCCCCGAGGGAGGCATCACCACCCCGATATCCCTCCGTGACCAGCTGTTCACCGGCCAGTGATGCCTCACTTCTAGCTTTGACGGGTCAACGACCCCGCGGGCCGTCGACCGTTTCGCCGCTTCCGCCCGCTCTCCCACGACGTCCTGGCCCGACCCTGCCCAGGACGGCTCACACGGAGGGCGCACGGTGGAATTCCGTACCCTGCAAGCGAACGCTCCGATTTCGGTCACGGACCCAACGTGACCGACGATCACATCGAGATACGGGGCCTCACCAAGCGCTATACGGGCGGCGACCCCGATCGGCCCGCCCTGTCCGGGATCGACCTCGACATCCGGCACCGCCGCTTCGTCAGCCTCATCGGCCCCAGCGGCTGCGGCAAGTCCACCCTCCTCCGGGTGATCGCCGGCCTGGAAGGCCACGACGAAGGGAGCGTCTCCCTCTTCGGGGAGAGCCCGCGCCAACTGTGCCGACGCAAGGCCGTGGGCCTGGTCCCCCAGACACCGGCCCTCCTGCCCTGGCTCACCGTGCGCCAGAACGTGGCCCTGCCCTCGAAGGTCAACCGGCGGGCACGGCGAAACGGGGACTCCCCCGACGAACTCCTCCGCGCGGTCGGCCTCGACGACGCCGCCCACCGCTACCCCCATGAGCTGTCCGGGGGCATGCGCCAGCGGGTGGCGATCGCCCGTGCCTTCGGGCTCCGGCCGGACGTGCTCCTCATGGACGAGCCGTTCTCCGCCCTCGACGAGTTCACCCGGGAAGCGCTCCAGATCCAGCTCCTGGCCCTGTGGCAGAGCCGGGCGACCACGGTCGTGTTCGTGACGCACTCCGTGCACGAGGCGGTCACGCTCTCCGACCAGGTCGTGGTGATGTCCGCCCGGCCCGGCCGCGTGCACGAGGTTCTGCCCATCGACCTGCCCCGGCCCCGGGGCCGGGAGGTCGTGAGCGGATTCCGGACCAACGACCTGGAGCAGCGCGTGCGCGCCTGCCTCCAGAGCGCCTGGGAGAGCGGTGCCGCCCCCGACGACCTCATCCCCCCGGCGGGTGTCCGGTGAAGGAGAGGACGGACGTGGCAGTCCCGCCCCACGGGCCCACCCCCGAGCCCTCGGCCGGGGACACCCCCGGCACCGCCCCCGAGGGCACTCACCCAGGCCGGAACCGCTCCGGGCGGACCCTCCTCGGCCAGCACCTCCTCGGCTGGCACCTCCTCGGCTGGCCCCTCTTCGGCCGGGCCCGGTCCGCCAGGTCCGGGCGCACCGCCCCGCGGCGCTCCGGTACCCGGCGGCGCTCCCCGCTCCACCCCGCCGTCTGGTCGCCCACCACCGTGCTCCTGGTGATCCTCGGCTTCGCCTGGTCGGCGGTGGCCGAGGAACACCCGTACATCCTGCCCGCGCTGTCCGAGGTCGGCCGAACCCTGGCCGGCGACCCGCTGCTCTTCCTGGGCAACGCCTGGGCCACCCTCCGGATCGCCCTCGCCGGTGTGGCCTTCGGCGCGGGGACCGCCTTCGTCCTCGCCCTCCTGATGTCGGAGATCCCGCTGGTCCGGCGGGCGCTCATGCCCCTGGCCGTGGTCCTCAACGTGACCCCGGTCGTGGCCATCGCCCCGGCCCTGGTGGTGGCCTTCGGGTTCGGCATGACCCCGAAGGTCGTGGTCACCGCGATCATCACCTTCTTCCCGGTGCTGATCAACGTGACCACCGGCCTGCGCTCGGTCCCCTCCCCGGTCCTGCACGTCTTCCAGACCCTGCACGCCTCCCGCCTGGAAGTGCTGTTCCGCCTGCGGATCCCCAGCAGCCTTCCGTACACTCTCGCCGCCCTCCGGGTGGTGCTCCCCCTGTCCATCGTGGGTGCCGTGGTCGCGGAGTTCGTCGCCGCCGGGTCCTCCGGCGGCCTCGGGACGATGATCCGCAACTCCGCGGCCACCGCCCGCCTGGACTACGTCTACGCGGCCATCGCCTGCCTGGCCGCGATGGGTGTCCTGATGCTCGCGCTGGTCACAGCGGTCGAACGCCGGCTGCTGTTCTGGCACGACTCCCAGCAAGAACCCTCACGATGAACGGAACACACATGCCCGCGCCCACCCCCAGCCACCCCCGCCCCCGGCAGCTCAGCCCGATCGCCGCGCTCCTGGCCGCCGGACTCCTCGTCTCCGCCTGCGGCACTGAGGACCCGGGCGACACCCCCCGGGCCGCCTCGGTCATCGACGAGGAGCGCTGCGAAGCCAACTCCGCCGCCGGAACGATCACCTACATCACCGGTTACCACTACCAGGCCTCCGTCACCCAGCTGGAGGTCATCGCCGCGGACGGCCTCGACCTCTTCGACGCCCTCTGCCTGGACGTGGAGATCCAGCCGGGCAACGGCGACGTCATGGGCAACGCCCAGCTGGTCTCGGCGGGCACCGCCCACTTCACCCCCACCAGCAACGAGGCCGAGGTCCTCCAGGCCAACGAGCGCGACCACGAGGTCATCGGCATCGCCACCTACGGCCACGTCCCCATCTCCTCGCTGCTCACCGGAACCGGCATCGAGGACCTCACGGAGCTGGAGGGACAGACCCTCGGCCACCAGAGCATGATCCCGGCACCGCTGGAGGCCATGCTCGTCTCCGCCGGCGTCGACGTCGACTCCATCGAGCAGGTCGAGGCGGGCTACGACCCCAGCATCCTGCCCCGGGACCAGGTCCAGGCGCTGACGGGCTTCCGCTCCAACGAGCCCCACCAGCTCGACGCCATGGACGAGGACTACACCGAATGGCTCCCGGAGGACTTCGGGGTCGTCGGCTCGTTCGGTGTGATGGCCACCAACCCGGAGTGGGCCGAGGAGCACCCCACCGTCGTCGAGGACTTCCTGCGCGCCATCGCCAAGGCCTTCGAGCACTGCACGGAGAACGGCGAGGAGTGCGTGCAGTACGCCGCTGACCTGGACGAGGCCGGGTTCGACACCGAGCACAACCTGAAGGTGTGGAACACCGAACGCGAGCTCGTCGGCGCCTCCACCCCGGACGACCAGCCCAACGGCTACATCGACCTCGGAATGACCGAGCAGGAGGGCCAGACGCTCCTGGACAACGGCGCCCTGGACAACCTGCCGGACCTGGAGCCGCTCTTCGAGCCGCGTTACCTGGAGGCTGTCCACGTGGCGACCGAGGTCGTCTGGCCCGTCGAGGAGTGACCGGCCGGGCGGGGAACGCCCGGACAGGAATCACTCGAACAGGGACGACAGAGGAGCCCACGTTGGCAGCACCATACGGGACCCCGGCCGACGCGACCGAGTACGGGATCTTCCTCCCGATCGGCAGCGGCGGCTGGATCGTGTCCGAGACCGCTCCGCACCCGGAGGCGACCTACGAGTACAACCGCGAGGCCGCGGTCCTCGCCGAGGCCCACGGTTTCGACTTCGTCATGTCCATGGGCAAGTGGCGCGGCTACGGCGGAACCACCGCGCACTGGGAACACACCCTGGAGTCCATGACGATGATGGCGGGGCTCGCCGAGGCCACCGAACGCGTCAAGGTGTGGGCGACCGTACACACCAACCTGTTCCACCCGGCTCTGGCCGCCAAGATGTTCACCACGCTCCAGGAGATCAGCGGCGGGCGCGCCGGGATGAACATCGTCGTCGGCGCCTACGCGCGCGAGTTCGAGCAGATGGGGCTCTGGCGGCGGGACCTGGACCACGCCGACCGCTACCGGTACACCGAGGAGTGGGCCACCGCGCTGCGGCGTCTGTGGACCGAGGACTCGGTGACGATGGACGGCGAGTTCCTCCAGCTCGACGACTGCCGTTCACTACCGCACCCGAGCCCTGCGCCCACCCTGGTCGGTGCGGGGCGCTCCCCCGCCGGTCTGGGGTTCCAGGCCCGCCACTGCGACGGTTCCTTCCTCACCGCCCAGGACCTTCCCGGGCTGCGCGAGGCGAGCCGGCGCGTGAAGGAGGGGGCCGAGCGGCAGGGGCGGAGCATCCGCACCTACTCGATGCTCACCGTGGTGATGGACGAGACCGACGCCGCGGCCCAGGCCCGCAGGGCCGAGTTCGGCCGGGGCGCCGACGTCGAGGCCATCGTCAACATGAAGCGCTCCTGGGGTCTGCCGCTGGAGAAGGCGCTGTCGTTGACGGCCGACTGTCCGGCGGACGAGGTGTTCCAGACCCCGTTCGTCACGGGTTCACCGGAAACGGTGGCCGAGCGGGTGCGTGAGCTGGTCGTGGAGGCGGAGCTGGACGGGCTGATGCTGATCTTCCCGGACTACCACGCCGACCTCCGGGCCTTCGGGGAGCGGGTCATGCCGCTGCTCCGACCCGAAAAGGCCCTGCGGTGAAAGATCCTGCGGCGAAAGGCCCTGCGGTGACTGGGCTCATCACCGACGTGTCCGGGGGCCTCCGGCCTCTGCCCGCCCCTCGGGGAGAGGCCGCGCTCCTGGTGATCGACGTCCAGCGGGACTTCGCCGCCCCGGATCGGCTCCCCTGGCTCGCCGAGAGCGACCAGGACCGAATCACAGGGGCGGTGGAGCGCGTCGCGGAGCTGGTCCGGGCCGCGCGCTCCGCCGGGATCCGGGTGGTCTGGGTGGCCCTGGAGCAGGATGCCGACGAGCCGTGGGAGTCCTCGCTCTGGTTGCGCGGCATCGCCCGGGAGCCGCGGGAGACCAGGCTCGCACAGGAACCGTGTGTGGCGGGTACCTCCGGCGCGGAGTGGTTCGGGGTCGCGCCCGCCCCGGGTGAGGATGTCGTCGTCAAGCGGCGCTACTCGGCCTTCCACGGCACGGACCTCGCGGAGCGACTGCGCGGCCACGGGGTCACCTGGCTGGCCGTGTGCGGTCTGACCGCCGACTGCTGCGTTGACGCCACCGTACGGGACGGCTTCCAGCTCGGTTTCCGCACCGTGGTCGCCGCGGACGCCACCGCCTCCTATGACCGGGACCGGCACGCCCACACACTCGACGTGCTGGGCCGGCACGCGGCGGTGGTCGCCACGGTCAAAGCCATGACCGAGGCCTGGGGCTCGTCCTAGACGACCGGTACGGCGGCGGCCCGGATCATCCGGCGGGTGTCCTCGCGCGCAGCGGGGCGCCCGCCTTGTGCATGTGGGTGATGGCCTCGACGTGCGAGCGGACGAAACCGGTCTCGTGGTAGGACACCCCGATCTCCGCGCAGTAGTCGCGCACGATCGGCTGGGCCTTGGCCAGGTGGGGGCTGGGCATGCTCGGGAAGAGGTGGTGCTCGATCTGGTAGTTGAGCCCGCCGAGCGCCAGGTCCGTGAAGCCGCCGCCGCGGACGTTGCGCGAGGTCAGTACCTGCTTGCGGAGGAAGTCGAGTTTCTCGCCCTTCTTCAGGGTCGGCATGCCCTTGTGGTTGGGCGCGAAGATGCAGCCCAGGTAGACCCCGAACAGCCCCTGCTGGACCGCGATGAACGCGACCGCCTGGAGCGGGTCGAGGACGATGATGATCGCACCGAGGTAGAGCACGAAGTGCCCCGCCAGCAGCGCGCCCTCCAGGACCCGCTGTTTGGTGGAGGGCTTGAAGAGCGCCCGCACACTGCCGACGTGCAGGTTCAGCCCCTCCAGCAGCAGGAGCGGGTAGAAGAGGAAGGCCTGGTAGCGGCCGAGGAAGGCGGGGATGCCCCGCGCTTTCCTGGCCTGGTCCTCAGACCACACGAACAGGTCCGGGTTGACGTCCGGATCGTGCTCCTCGTGGTTGGGGTTGGCATGGTGGCGGGTGTGCTTGTCCTGCCACCAGCCGTAGCCCAGGCCGATGCCGAGGTTGCCGACGACCCGGCCGACGGCCTCGCTGAGGCGGCGACCGTTGAAGATCTGGCGGTGCGCGAGCTCGTGGGAGACCAGCCCCACCTGGCCGAACACGGCGGCCATGGCGACGGCGGTGACGATCTGCCACCACGAGTTCCCGATCAGGAAGAACGCCACCCATGAGCCGACGAAGGCCAGGGCGATGAGGCTCAGTCGCACCGCGAAGTAGACGGGGGTGCGTTCCATGAGTCCGGCGTCCTGGATCCGACGGGACAGCCGGGCGAAGTCACTACCCCTGACCTTCGTGGCCCCCTGGTCGGTTTCTCGGGTTCCTGTGGTGTTGTTGGGCATGGGTACTGCCACTCCCCCGACGTTGATGGTGCCTCCGACTCCGGTGGCCCCGATAAACCAACGCTAGGCCGAAGCGGGCCGCGGTTCCATGGCGCTCGCACGACGCGGGATGGGGGTGCCTGCACCCCTGATTTTTCGCTCCCCTTGCTTTGCTACCTGCTGGTCACCCGCCTGGAGGGCTCCATACCCTGCATAAGTATACTTCGCTATATATATTTAAAAGTATAGTCAGCGTCGGTATCGCGGAGCTCCCTCACGGCCGCGATCCCCCGACCGCCCCGCCCCGGCGGGGCCTGGGAGGACAGGAGGACCTTCGGTATCTTGACAGTGCCGCCCCTGCCCTCGGGCGGGACGCCGCCCCGAGCCGAAGGTGCCCCGTGACGCCCCCACTGAAAGCCCTGCTCCCCCATGACCCCGAGAGTCTCGGCGGCCACCGCCTGCTGGGACGGCTCGGCTCCGGCGGCCAGGGCACCGTCTACCTGGCCGAACAGGCCGACGGGACTCAGGTCGCGGTCAAGACCCTCGACCCCGGGGGCATGGCCGACCCCGAGGTGCGCCGAAGATTCGAACGCGAGGCCGAGGCAGCGCGTCTGGTGACCTCCTTCTGCACGGCGGCCGTGCTGCACGCCGACTTCGACTCCGAGCCCGCCCACATCATCAGCGAGTACGTGGAGGGCCCCACCCTGCACCGGACGGTGGCGGACGGCGGTCCGTTGGACGGCGGCGACCTGATGCGGCTGTCGGTGGCTACGGCGACCGCCCTGGTCGCGGTGCACGAGGCGGGCATCGTGCACCGCGATCTCAAGCCCGGGAACGTACTCATGGCCCCGGGCGGACCACGGGTGATCGACTTCGGAATCTCCCAGATCACCGAGGGCGCGGGCACCCTCACCCGCCCCACCATCGGCACGCCCGGGTTCATGTCGCCCGAGCAGCTCGCGGACGGCCGGGTCAACGCGGCCACGGACGTGTTCGCCTGGGGCGCGGTGATGGTCTTCGCGGCGACCGGAAAACCACCCTTCGACGCCGCCACGGTACCGGGGGTCCTGCACAGGGTCCTGCACGTCGAACCCGACCTGAGCGGACTGCCCGAGCACCTGCGTCCGCTGGTCGCCCAGGCCCTGGCCAAGGCCCCGGCCGACCGGCCCACCGCCATCGACGTGCTGCACCGCCTACTGGGCCGCGCACCCGAGCCCGCGCCTGAACCCGCCCCCGAACCCGCCGAGGCGCCGACAGTGCCGAAGGCACCGGCGGCACCGGCGGCGCCGCGCACGCTTCCCCGGCCCGCCCCCTCCGACGAACCGACCCGTGTTCTGCCGAGCCGACCGCCCCACCCGCCCGCGAACAGCCCGGCGAGACCGCCGACGGAGCGGCCGACCGACAGGGCGAAGAACGACCCGCCGCCGGTGAACCCGACTATCGCGTGGACGGTCACCATCCTGATCCTGGTGGCCCTACCGGTGACCGCCGTCATCCTCGCCATGACGCCCTGACCCGCGCCGAGCCCGTACATCAGCGCTGTTCAGGGCGGTAGAAACTGAGGACAACCTCTCAAACGGGACTCCGTTGTACATAACGCAAAAGTGTTAGGTTAGGCTCTCCTTCGTCGTCAGCAATTGAAGGAGAAACCACCATGAAGTCCCCTGGTCGTCCCGTCACGGCGCTCTCGCTCATTCTGGCATCCTCCCTGGTCCTGGCCGGATGCTCGACCGACGCACAGGACTCCGACGGCTCCGCCGCCGCTGACGGCACCACGGTCGAGGTCGAGGACAACAACGGCACGCAGACGGTGGCCTCGCCGCCCGCGTCGGTGGTCGCGCTCGACAACCGCACCTTCGAGACGCTCTCGGACTGGGACATCGAGCTGTCGGCCGCCGCCGTCTCGCTCATGCCCGACACGATCGGCTACACGCAGGACGACTCGATCATCGACATCGGCACACACAACGAGCCCGACCTCGAGTCGATCGTCGCCGCCGAGCCGGACCTGGTCGTCAACGGCCAGCGCTTCACCCAGCACCAGGACGACATCGCCTCCCTCGTGCCCGACGCCGCGATCCTGGAGCTCGAACCGCGTGAGGGCGAGCCCTTCGACGCCGAGCTCAAGCGCCAGATCACCGTGCTCGGCGAGGTCTTCGACAAGCAGGACGAGGCCGCCGAGCTCGTCGCGGAGTTCGACGCCGCCGTCGAGCGGGTCAACGACGCCTACGACGAGGACGCCAGCGTCATGGCCGTCACCACCTCCGGCGGCGAGATCGGCTACCTGGCCCCCGGCGTCGGCCGCACCCTCGGCCCGGCCTTCGACATCTTCGGTCTCACCCCGGCTCTGGAGGTCGACGGCGCCAGCGACGACCACCAGGGCGACGACATCTCCGTCGAGGCCATCGCCGACTCCAACCCCGACTGGATCCTCGTGATGGACCGCGACGCCGCCGTCGCCGTCGACGAGGCCGGGTACGAGGAGGCCGACAAGATCCTGTCCGAGTCCGAGGCGCTCGCCGGCGTGAGCGCCGTCGAGAACGAGCAGATCGTCTACATGCCCATCGACACCTACACCAACGAGGGCATCCAGACCTACACCGAGTTCTTCAACGCGTTCGCCGACGCGCTGGAGGCCCAGGCTTGATCCGCCCCACCCGTTCGACGCGCGCCGACGGCGGTGCCCCCGCCACCGTCGGCGCGTGCCGCTGTGCGGAGGTCGATCCCGCATGAAGACCGCGCCCCCGGCCGCGTCCCCGAAGCTCTCGCGCACCCGGCGCCCCGGACGGCTCTTCGACTGGAAGCTGCTCGTCGGTATCGCCGTCGTGGCCGCCCTGCTCGTGCTCTCCCTGACCACCGGCGTGTACGACGTCTTCGGCGCCGAGGGCGGCGGCGAGATGTTCGCGATCACCCGCATCCCGCGCACGATCGCCCTCGTACTGGCGGGCGCCGCGATGGCGATGTCGGGGCTGGTCATGCAGCTGCTGACGCAGAACCGCTTCGTCGAGCCGACCACCACCGGCACCACCGAGTGGGCCGGGCTCGGCCTGCTCGCCGTGATGATCCTGTTCCCCGGGGCGAGCATCGGCACCCGCATGTTCGGCGCCGTCGTGGCGGCGTTCATCGGCACGCTGGTGTTCTTCCTGTTCCTGCGCCGGGTCACCCTGCGCTCCTCGCTGATCGTCCCGATCGTGGGCATCATGCTGGGCGCCGTGGTCAGCGCGGTGTCGACCTTCATCGCGCTGCAGACCGACATGCTGCAGAACCTGGGCGTGTGGTTCGCCGGGAGCTTCACCTCGGTGCTGCGCGGACAGTACGAGATGCTGTGGATCGTGGCGTTCGTGGCCGTCGCGGTGTTCGTCATCGCCGACCGCTTCACCGTCGCCGGGCTCGGCCAGGAGATCTCCACCAACGTCGGCCTGAACTACAACCGGATCATCCTGCTCGGCACCGGCCTGATCGCGATCGCCACCGGCGTGGTGACCGTGGTCGTGGGCAACCTGCCGTTCCTCGGCCTCATCGTGCCCAACGTCGTCTCGATGCTGCGCGGCGACGACCTGCGCAGCAACCTGCCCTGGGTGTGCCTGCTCGGCATCGGCATCGTGACGGTGTGCGACCTGATCGGCCGGACGATCATCATGCCCTTCGAGGTGCCCGTCTCCCTCATCCTCGGGGTCGTCGGCGCCGCCGTGTTCATCCTTCTCCTGTTGAGGCAGCGCCGCCGTGGCTGAGTCGACCGCTTCCCCCGCAAGCCCTCCGGGTCCCCCGCGACCGCCCCGGGTGACCGAGCCGCTCGCCGCACCACCCGAGCGCGCCGGTTCCGCCGGGCCCTCCGCGTCCGCCGGGCGCCCCGAGCGTACGTCCCGAACCCTGTCCACCGGGCGCGCCCGCCGCCGCTACTGGACCATCGTCACGGTGCTCTCGGTCCTGGCGGTCGGCTTCGCCTTCGGCCTGCTGGCCTGGGACAACCCGATGCCGGTGGGCTCGGACGGTTTCTGGCGCATCGCCCAGATGCGGGCCACCAACATCGTGGTCATGGCCGTGGTGGCGATCTGCCAGGCCATCGCCACGGTGAGCTTCCAGACCGTCACCAACAACCGCATCATCACCCCGTCCATCATGGGGTTCGAGGCGCTCTACATCGCCGTCCAGACCAGCGCCGTGTACTTCCTGGGCGTGGCCGGGATCCTGGCCATCCAGGGGGTCTCGCAGTTTCTGCTGCAGATCGCCCTCATGGTCGGTTTCGCCATGCTGCTGTACGGCTGGCTGCTGTCCGGGAAGTACGGCAACCTCCAGGTGATGCTGCTGATCGGCATCATCATCGGCGGCGGGCTCGGCTCCGTCTCCGCCTTCATGCAGCGGCTGCTCACCCCGAGCGAGTTCGACGTACTGGCCGCGCGACTGTTCGGCAACGTCTCCAACGCCGACGCCTCCTACCTGCCGATCGCGGTCCCGCTGTGCCTGGCCGCCGCGACACTGCTGGTACTGAGCTCGCGCCGGCTCAACATCGTGGCGCTGGGCCGGGACGCCAGCACGGGCCTGGGCCTGAACCACCGCCGCGAGACCATGCGCGTGCTGTTCCTGGTGTCGATCCTCATGGCGGTCTCGACCGCGCTGGTGGGACCGATGACCTTCCTCGGGTTCCTGGTGGCGACCCTCGCCTACCAGTTCGCCGACACCCACGACCACCGCTACGTCTTCCCGGTCGCCGCGCTGACCTGCTTCGTGGTGCTCAGCGGCGCCTACTTCGTCATGCGGAACATCTTCTACGCCAGCGGCGTGGTCTCGATCATCATCGAGCTCGTCGGCGGCCTGGTGTTCCTGTTCGTCATCCTCAGAAAGGGCCGACTGTGATCACCCTCAAAGGTGTACGCAAGGAGTACAGCAGCGAGGTCGCGATCGGCCCCGTGGACCTGGAGATCCCCAAGGGCGGCCTGACCGCGCTGGTGGGGCCGAACGGCGCCGGGAAGTCGACGCTGCTCACGATGGTGGGCCGCCTGCTCGGCATCGACGAGGGGGCCATCGAGGTCGCCGGGTACGACGTGACCAAGACGCCCTCCAAGGACCTGGCCAGGATCGTCTCGGTGCTGCGCCAGGAGAACCACTTCATCACCCGGCTGACCGTGCGCCAGCTGGTCGCCTTCGGGCGCTTCCCCTACTCCAAGGGGCGGCTGACCGTCGAGGACGAGGAGGTCGTGAGCCGGGCGATCGACTTCCTGGACCTCACCGACCTGGAGGACCGCTACCTCGACCAGCTCTCGGGCGGGCAGCGCCAGCGCGCCTACGTGGCGATGGTGCTCTCCCAGGACACCGAGTACGTGCTGCTGGACGAACCGCTCAACAACCTCGACATGCGCCACTCGGTGCAGATGATGAAGCACCTGCGCCGCGCGGCCGAGGAACTCGACCGGACCATCGTGATCGTGCTGCACGACATCAACTTCGCGGGCCACTACGCGGACCACATCTGCGCGGTCAAGGACGGCTCCGTGGTGGAGTTCGGCACCCCGGCGCAGATCATGACCGACGACGTCCTCACCCGGGTGTTCGAGACCCCGGTGAACGTCATCGACGGCCCGAACGGACCACTCGCGGTCTACTACTGAGCCCGAGCCCTTGCCCGATACTGGGGTGATGCGTACGCCTCCCGCCGAAGTGGCCATCACCCCCGAACTCGTTCGCCAGCTCCTGCGCGAGCAGCACCCCGACCTCGCCGAACTACCCCTGGCCGTGGTCGCCAACGGCTGGGACAACACGATCCTGACCCTGGGCGAGCGGCTGTGCGTGCGGATGCCCCGGCGCGCGGCGGCCGAGCGGCTGGTCGTGAACGAGCAGCGGTGGCTGCCCCAGATCGCCGAACGCGTGGGCGTGCCCGTCTCGGCCCCGCTACGCGTGGGGCGTCCCGGCCCCGACTACCCCTGGCACTGGTCGGTGAACCCGTGGTTCGAGGGCCGCACCGCCGCCGAGGTGCCGGTCGGCGAGCGGTCCGACCTGGTCGGACCGCTCGCCCTCTTCCTGTCCCGGCTGCACGTGCCCGCGC
This sequence comes from Nocardiopsis exhalans, assembly GCF_024134545.1. GTDB lineage: Bacteria > Actinomycetota > Actinomycetes > Streptosporangiales > Streptosporangiaceae > Nocardiopsis > Nocardiopsis exhalans. The sequence goes on along the minus strand of NZ_CP099837.1, from coordinate 673,624 downwards.
CCGGGGACGCCCCCGAGAACCCGTTCCGGGGCGTCCCCCTGGGCGTACGCGAGTCCAAGCTGCGCGAGCGCGTCGCCGACAGCGGCATCCCCCGCTCGGCGGAACTGCTCGCCCTGTGGGAGAAGCTGGTCGACACCCCCGAATGGACCGGGCCGGCGCTCTGGCTGCACGGCGACCTGCACCCGGCCAACATCCTGGTGAGTACCGAGGCGCGCACCCGCGCCGAGGGCCGCCTGTCCCTGACCGCGGTCCTGGACTTCGGCGACCTGACCTCCGGCGACCCCGCCTCCGACCTCGCCGTCGCCTGGATGACCTTCACCCCGCAGGACCGCGCCCGCCTGCGCGCCGAACTGGACCGGCTGGCGAGCACCGGCGAACACGTGACCGGCCTCGACGACCACACCTGGCAGCGCGCCCGCGCCTGGGCGATCCTCTACGCCGCCCTGCTGGCCGCCAGTGCCGAGGAGTACCCGCTGCTGGGGGCTATGGGAGACCACACCATCACCCAGCTGCTGGACACGTAAGGCGGACGAAGGCGGTAAGAGGAGCGGGTTTGTCACCCCCCGAGCAGGTAGGGGCGGACGAGGGAGTCCGTGGGGTCCTCGTGTTCCGGCCAGAGTTCGATCAGGTCTTCGGGCAGGGTGTGTGGGGTGTCGTGGGCGGTCGTCTCCGGGGCCGGGCGGGGGATCGGTTCCCGGTAGCGGCTCAGTTCGAGGCGGCGGGGTGCCGGGGCAAGCGCCGGACGGGGCCGAGGGAGGGGTTCGGTCCGGGTGGGGGCGCCGATGACCTGGGCGAGGCTCCAGGCCACCGCGGAGGCGAACACCCACCACAGGCGGGAAGTCATCGAAAGTCGGGGCCTGCGGTGACGGCCGCCGGTACAGTTCTGCACAGTTGATCTCCTGTTGTGGCAGGTGGTTGATCAGCCCCGGGGCCGGTGTGGGTAGCACCGCCCCGGGGCGTTCTGCGTTCTTGAGTGCTGGCGCGGACTGGTGAAGGGGTGGGGCGGGGGAATAGGAGCGGGTGTCAATGGCCCGTGTGCGCACGGGCTGCGCTTCCCGCCGTGTCGGCTGGTGCTGGTTGGCGGTGATCAGCTGGCCAGGTCGTACCAGGCCTCGCCCAGGTCCGGTTCCCGGTCCAGCCGCACCATGGCCCGCATCTCCAGCGGCATACCCAGCTCGCCTTCCCACCACCAGTACTCGGCGATCCGGTCCACCAGCCACAGCCCGCGTCCGCCCGGGGTCATCTCACCGGGCTGCCGGTCCACGAGCTGCGGTGTGGAGAAGGGCCCGCCCCACTTGCGGCCCTGGTCGACCACGCTGAGCAGCACGACCTGGTCGCTGAGGAGTTCGAGGCCGACCCACATCCGGCCGTGCTGCTCCCCGGTCGCGGTGTGCTGGACGGCGTTGCTGGCCAGCTCGCTGAAGACCAGCTCGACCCAGAACCCGCGCCCGTTCCGGAGTAGGGCATCGCGCACGGACCACTCGCGCACCCGCGCCACGTCCGTGGTGTTGCCACCGAAGTAGGCCCATCGCGGCGACCACACCCCCACCCCACCCTTAGGCCGCCGAGGCCCCGGTGCCCGACCACCACTCATAACACCCTCCCTGGATCGCTCTCCACCAGATGGCAGCTAGATTTGCTGCCCTCAGCACAAGCATGGACCGCCAAAGCTAAATCTGCAATAGTGCAGAAAGAAGTCATGCTGTTTACGTAGATTGATTGTTGAATCATGCCGAGTGATACGGTTCACGAAGATCAAGGGAGGTCAGACAGGATGGTCGTGCGCCTCAGCCCCACCGCTCGTCAGCGACGCCTCATGGCTGAGCTGACTCGGCTACGCGACAGCTCGGGGCTCTCCAGAGCCCAGGTCGCCGAACGCATCGGGATCACCGACAGCACACTGTGGCGCTACGAGACCGGTATGACCCGCCCCAAACCCGGGGACGTGGCCATCCTGCTCGACGTCTACGGGGTCCACGGGGCAGAGCGCGAAGAGCTCATCGAGATGGCCAAGCACGCGCGTAAGCGCGGCTGGTGGCACCGGCACCGCCAAGCCCTCAAGCCCGGCTTCGACAGCTACATCGGGTTGGAGGCCGCCGCCTCGGTGGTGCGTACCTTCCAGACCAGCGTGGTCCCCGGCATCCTGCAAACCGAGGCCTATGCCAGGGCTGTCATCGAGCAGACAGCCATCTCCTCGGCCCCGGACATGGTGGACGAGAAAGTGCTGGTACGGATGTCCCGCCAGGAACTGATCACCCGTGAGGACGCCCCGCTCCAGGTTGTCGCCATCCTGGACGAGGCGGTCCTGCGCCGACAGGTCGGCGGCCCCGAAACAATGCACGAGCAGCTCCAACGCCTCATAGCCCTGGCTCAACACCCCAATGTGACCATCCGCGTGGTGCCCTTTGCCCACGGAGCCCACCCCGGGCTTGACGGGCAGTTCAACCTCCTCGAATTCCCCGAGCAGGCCGACCCTGATCTGGTCTACCTGGAGCAGGCGGGCAGCGGCCTGGTTCCGGAGGACCCCGAGGAAGTTCGCAGGTATACGCTGATGTTCGGGAGTCTGCTGGGCAGGGCGCTCAAGGCCAACGAAAGCCTCTCCTTCATGCGCGGGCTCCTGTCAGACGACCAGTAAGCCCCCCTCGAACGATGAGGAGGCCCGGAGATGTCCGCGCCGCACACCCCCGCTCACACCTCGTGGCACAAGAGCAGCTACAGCACCAACGGTGGTGATTGCGTCGAGGTGGCCGAGGGCCACAAAGTCCTGATCCGCGACACCCAGCACCGGGAAGACGGACACCTCTCCTTCCGCAGTGCCGAGTGGTTCAGCCTCCTGAGCGCTCTCAAGCTCTGACACGGGCGGGGACCTCGACCCGCTGGTCGGGGAAAGTGACGTCGGGTTCGGCAGGGTCCTCCGCGAAGAAAACCTCTCCGGCCCCGCAGCGAACGATTTGAAGGATGAGGCACAAGGTGACTTTTGACGAGGCCGAGCAGATGGGCTGGCGCAAGTCCAGCTACTCGGGTGGCGGCGGTGGCAACTGTGTTGAGGTTGGCTGGCACAAGAGCAGCTACTCCGGAAGCGCTGGAGGCAACTGCGTGGAGGTCGCGGAAGGACAGAAGGTCCTGGTCCGCGACACCCAGCACAGGGAACACGGCTACCTCTCCTTTCAGGGTGGCGAGTGGTCCAGTCTCCTGAGCACTCTCAAGCGCTGACACGAACGGGCGCCCCGCTCCTCCAGCCGGGGGCGGTCACCCCTTCCTGCTTCCCCTCCTTCGCGGTGCCGGAGCCGCCTGAGGGTCAGCAGCCCTGGGCCGAGCCAGGGAAGGCAACGTCGGGGTCGGCGGGGTCTTCCGTGAAGAAGACCTCCCCGACCCCGCACTGCTCCGAGAGGGCCGAAGCGAGCTCCTCTCGCTGCTCGCTCTCCTGGAGCTCGATGACGTACCGGGACGCGAAGTCGCCCGGCCGCAGGTCTTCGGCCGACTCCCCCTGTCCGGTGAGCTCATCGAAGACCTCCCCCTCGGTGAGGAAGCGGTAGACGACCACCTCGGCGGTCTGGTCCAGCAGCTCCTCGACAGCCTCTCGCTCTTCCTCGGTGGCGGGACCGTTCTCCACGCACACCGGTTCCGTGGACTCTTCCGCGCACATGACGACGGTGAGCTCCTTGCTGTGCTGAACCGGGATCAGGCCGCACCCGGTGGCGGACACCAACAGCAGAGGGGCAGCGGTCAACGCGGTCAGGGTTCGGGGCAGGGGCATCGGTGGAACTCACTTCTGGTCGGGGACTCCCCTGTCGGATGCCCGTACGCCTCCCCGGGTTTCCCTCAAGCGCCTACCGTGAAGCGCATGGACACCGCTCAGCCACGGTCCGCACCCTCGCGCGGTGCCGTCGCCCTCATCGAGAACTCCCGCGGGGAGCTCCTCCTCCACCTGCGCGACGACATCCCGGATATCGCCTGGCCCGGCCGCTGGTCCGCGCTCGGCGGGGGCTGCGACCCGGACGAGAGCCCCAGGGAGACCATCGTCCGCGAACTCGACGAGGAGGCCGGGCTCGCCGTCGACGACCTGGTCGAGCTCTTCGAGGTGCCCGACCCCGGCGGGTCGAGTGACGTCGTCACCGTGTTCGCGGCCACCTGGAACGGCGACGCCCGGGAGCTGCCCCTCACCGAGGGCGTCAAGCTCGACTGGTTCCACCCCGACCGCCTGGGTTCCCTGAGCCTGCCCCTGTTCCTGCGGGAAGCGCTCCGCAGATACCTCGGGGACTGAGCCGGTACACCGGGAACCGAGCCGGGCCCGCTTCCCCGGAAATGTCTCAGGCGGGTGCGAGCATCGGGTTCCGGATTCCTTTCCCAGAGGAGAGCCACATGTCGTTCCAGGCCTACTTGGACACCATCGAGGACAAGACCGGACTGGTGCCGCGCGCGCTGGTCGACCTCGCCAAGGAGAAGGGGTACGACGACCCCTCGGTCAAGGCGGGCACCATCGTCACGTGGCTGGCCGACGACTACGGGCTGGGCCGGGGCCACGCGATGGCGCTGGTCCACGTCATCAAGAAGGGCCCCAAGATCGACGCCAAGCACGTGGGCACCTCCGGCAGCCACCGGGACGCCTCCGATGAGCTCTGGTTGGACGGCAAGGCCACCAACCCGAACAGAGCCTGAACCCGGCGCCGGGGCCCGCGCATTCGGCCTCGGCCCCGGGCCCGGTCAGGGCGTGACGATCGCGAAGTTGGGGTCGGGCTGGTCCAGCACGCCCATGAGCTTGTGGACGGCGCCCAGGTCGCCGCTGTGGTCGAGTCCGGCGGTGTCCCCGTTCGCGAGCAGGCCGAGGAACTGCGGTTTGGTCAGGGTCAGGGTCAGGTCGGCGTCCGGGCCGCCTTCGCTCCCCTGGACCGGCCAGTGCACGAAGGCTCCGTTGGACAGCTGGGAGCGGTAGCTCTCCCCGAGGTCGGTGATGTTCCAGTCGATGGTCAGCGCCGTCCCGGCGGCCTCGGGGCCGTTCACCCGGATGGAGATCGTGTCCAACAGCTGCGTGACGGTGAGCATGGCGGCCAGGCTCGACGAACCGAGCTCCGTCTTCACCACCCCGTCGCGCAGTTCGCTCGCGCCGGTGAGGTAGCAGTTGCGCCAGGTGGCGTTCTCCGCTCCCTCGCCGAGCCGCTGGTAGACCGAGGCGAGCTGCTCCCTGGCGTCGGGGTTCGACGGTTCCGCGAACACGGCGTGCTTGAGCAGCTGGGCGGCGAACCGCAGGTCGCCCTCCTCGGCGTAGGCGCGGGCCTTGGCCAGCACGGCGCCGATCCCGCCGATCGTGTCCACGTACCTCTTCGCGCTCTCCGTGGGCGGGTGCTCCCAGAGCGAGGACGGGTTGCCGTCGTACCAGCCCAGGTAGCGCTGGAAGATCGCCTTCACGTTGTGCGACAGCGAACCGTAGTAGCCCCGGGTGCTCCAGGCCCCCTCCAGCCCTTCCGGCAACCGCAGTTCCTCCGCGATCTCCGGGCCGGTGAGCCCCTGGTTGAGCAGGCGCAGCGTCTGGTCGTGCATGTAGGCGTACAGGTCGCGCTGTTCGGACAGGTAGCCCACGATCTTCTCGCGGCCCCAGGTCGGCCAGTGGTGGGAGGCGAACAGCACGTCCGCGCGGTCGGCGAAGCGCTGGATCGCCTCGTTGAGGTAGCGCGACCAGATCCGGGCGTCGCGCACCACCGCGCCGCGCAGGGTGAGGATGTTGTGCATGTTGTGGGTGGCGTTCTCCGCCATGCACAGGGCCCGGTGGTCGGGCAGCAGGAAGTTCATCTCCGAGGGGGCCTCGGTGCCGGGCGTCATCTGGAAGACGAACCGGACCCCGTCCACGACCTCTTCCTGGCCGGTGCGGCTGATGTCCACTGTCGGCGGTACCAGGCCGGGCGTGCCCGTCGACACGGTCGGCCCCAGCCCCATGCCGACCACCCCGGCGGGGCCGATCCCCAGGTTCGCGCCCGAGTAGTACATGCCCCGCCGCAGCATGGCGGGCCCGGCGTAGACGTTCTCCACCACGGAGTGCTCCAGGAAGCCCTCCGGAGCGAGGATCGGCACGTCGTCCCGCTCCGGGTCGACCACCCCGAGGGCACCGCCGAAGTGATCCAGGTGCGAGTGGGTGTAGAGCAGCCCCGTCACGGGCCGCTCACCGCGGTGCTCCCGGTACAGGGCCAGCCCCGCCGCGGCGGTCTCCGCCGAGATGAGCGGGTCGACGACGATCACCCCGTGCTCGCCCTCGATCAGGGTCATGTTGGACAGGTCCAGCGCCCGGACCTGGTAGATCCCTTCGGCGACCTCGTACAGCCCCTGTTTGGCGCACAGCTGGGACTGGCGCCACAGGCTCGGGTCGACGGAGTCGGGGCGCTCTCCCTCCAGGAAGGAGAAGGCGTCGATGTCCCACACCACGTTGCCCCGGGCGTCGCGGACCACACCGGGGGTCAGTTTGGCGACGAAGCCGCGGTCGGCGTTCTCGAAGTCGGTCCTGTCCTCGTACCTGAGCTCGGTCACGGTCGTCCCTCCAACGGAGCGCACGGGTGCGGTCGGGCCGCCTGGCCCACCCTCCATGGTCTGCGGAGACCGCCCACCGGGGCTCCGCTGCCACACCAAGCCCGCACCAACTTCCGGTACTGATCCCGTACCGGCGATCAGCCGGGACCGGAGCCGCTCACAGCCCGGTGACCGGCGCGGCCCCAGTGAGTGCGGGCGCTCTCCGGGCCTCGCACCGGAACGTCATCCGAGCAGGCGCGACCTCATCCGCCGGATCAGGGCCAGGGCGGCGGCCGCAGCGGTCACGAGCCCGCCGAGCAGGACGGTCCACGGAGGGACCGCGTCGCCCGGATACCCGGGCAGGGCCAGCAGAGACCATGTGGGCGGCAGGACCAGTAGCGGAGACCACCAGAGTCCGGGCAGCACCCAGAGCAGTACCGGGACCAGGACGGACACGGCCGCCACCCCCTTGACCACGACCAGCGCCTCGACCTTGTTGCCCGCGAACGCGGCGGTGGCCAACACCACCAGGGGTGCGAACAGCGCGGCGAGCAGCACGGCGGTGACCAGACCCGGCGACACCTGCGGGCCCAGCCCCGAGACGGGAACGGCGATCGCCAGTCCGACCAGGGCGAGAAGGAGGGCCGTCCCCGTCCGGAACCCGAAATAGGCGGGCAGGGACAGCGGGGAGACGCGCAGCACCAGCAGGACGCGGTCGTCGACGTCCTCCGTCACGCGCAGCGCCACCACGCTGCCGACCATCACCGGCACGTGCAGCAGGACCAGTGCGCCGAACACAGCGCAGGCGTGCGGCGCGGGATCGAAACCGTGGGCGGACCGCAGGTACTCGGCGATCGCCGGATAGGCCCACCGCAGGACCAGTGCCAGGGGCAGGGGCGCCAGGGCCACCGCCAGCAGAAGCGGGTCGCGCCGCCCGCCGACGAGTTCGTACCGGGCCAGGGCCAGGACCGGGTGGACCCGCCGGCCGGGCCCGGCGTAAGGCCCCGAACGCGCCCGGGCGGCGGGCCCCCTGCGGGGGGCGCGACCCGCAGGGGGCCGGCCGCCCCGGCCCGCCCTCTCCTCCCCGGTGACGGTGCTCTGCCGGGCCGCCCACCAGCACAGGGCCGTCGCGGAGACGACCGCGTACACCAGCGCCACCGCCCAGCCGGGCCCCTCCGGTATCCCGTCCCGAGCGGTCAGGCCCCGGCTGATCAGTTCGGCGCCCGCGGTGGTGGGCACGGCCCACAGCAGCGGGCTCTGGACGACACCGGCCAGGTGCAGCAGCGGAACCGCGACGAGCGGGGCGATGACCGGAGCCGTGGCGAGCAGGGCGCCCTGGAGGGTTCGGGTGAGCGCGCCCAGCCCCAGGCAGGCGGCCACCAGCAGGACCGAGGTCAGCGCGACCCCGGCCGTGGCGTGCCCGAGCGCGCCCCACAACCGCCCCTGCGGCGCGGTCACCGCGATCATCGGCAGGGCCATGGCGACGGCGGGCAGGGCCAGCGCCCCCACGCGCACGAGTGCGGCTTCTCCTGGGCTGACGGGGGTGACCGCGCGGGCGGCGTCGGTTCCCTCGACCCGTTCGAACATGAGCAGGGCGACCGCGAACAGCGCCCCGAACCCGGCGGTGTCCAGGAACAGGAGGTAGGGAACCAGGGCCTGGGCGCCCGAGGCGGGTAGCGCCAGCAGCAGTCCGGTCCAGAGCGCGGCGAGGACGGCGGCGATCGCCACGACCCCGTACCGCCACAGCACCTTCGCCTCAAGCGCGAACGCGCCCGCGAGCCGGTTCACAGCCGGACCCTGGTGACCTCGGCGAAGACGTCGTCGAGGGTGGCCTCGCGGGTGTGCAGGGTCGTGACCGCCCCCGAGGCCACGAGGTCGGACAGCTCACCGCCCGCACCCAGGTCCGCGAGGCCGAAGGTGCGTCGGCGGGTGCGGCCACCGGTCACGTACTCGGCCACCACGCCGGGGTGGCCGTAGCGGCGGCGGAAGCCGTCAGGGGTGTCGACGGCGGCGATCCGGCCGTCGACGACGAAGGCCAGCCGGTCGCACAGGTCCTCGGCGGTACGCATGTCGTGGGTGGTGAGGAAGACGGTGGCGCCCCGGTCCGCCTCGGCCCGGACGACCTCGCGCAGCCGCGCCGCGCGTACGGGGTCCTGACCCGAGGTGGGCTCGTCCAGGAAGAGCAGGCGTGGACGGTTGAGCAGGGCCCGGGCCAGGCTCAGGCGCATCCTCATCCCCTTGGAGAAGGTACTCAGCCGCTGGTCCGCGGCCTCCGCCAGGTCGACGCGCTCCAACAGCCCGGCGGGGTCCGCCGCGGGGCCGCGGTAGAGGGAGGCGAACGCCTCCAGGTTCTCCCTCGCGGTGAGGCGGGTGAACTCGGCGGGCAGCTCGAACCCGACACCGATCTGCTCGTAGTAGCCCCTGCCCCATTCCGTGAGCGGTCTGCCGAGCACGCTCACGCTGCCTTCGTAACCGCGCAGCAGCCGGGTCAGGACGCGTTGGACCGTGGACTTGCCGGCCCCGGAGGGGCCGAGGAAGCCGAAGACCTCCCCGGCCGTCACGGTGAAGTCCATCTGACGCACCGCGTCCCCTTCGGCCCCGCGGTAGCGCACGCTCAGGTCCGCCACGGAGATGACTTCGTCTGCGCCGACCGCCTCAGCCATTGCGGGCTCCGGGGTTTTCGAGGGCGTCGAAGGCCTGCTCCATGAGTGCGGGCAGGTCCGTCTCACCGTCCTGTTCGACCCAGACGGTGATGGCGGTGGCGAGCGCGGCGGTGCAGGCGGACGCGACCACGCGGGCGGCCATCGGCGGCGCTGCGGCCGCCTCCGGGTCGCTGAGTCCCCTCTCGAAGGCGCTGCGTGACCCGTCCATGCTCTCCCCCATGCGGGAACGCAGGGCCGGGGTGGTCAGCAGCAGCCGGGACCTCAGCAGCAGGGCCTCCCGCTCACGTGCGTAGACGGCGGGCACAGCGCTCATCACCGCGTCCCGCACGCGACGCAACGCGGGTTTGTCCGGTGGTTCGGCCCGAATCAGCTCTTCGAGCAGGGGGTCGTAGTCGTCCCGCAGGACGACGTCCTCCTTGGTGGGGAAGTACCGGAAGAACGTCATGTGCGAGACGCCCGCCTCGGCCGCGATCCTGGCGACGGTCGTGTCCTCGTACCCGTGTTCGGCGAACAGCCGGAACGCCGCCTCCCGCAGTGCGTTCCGGGTGCGCTCCCGTTTCTGCTCACGCCAGTGCGCCATGACCCTCGAGACGATTGGTGTTAGTTGATAACACGTTAGTCTCTAACACTACGCGCGCGGATCCTTCGTGTACACCGTCTGGGGCCGGTCCGCCTTCGAGCACGGCCGACACCGGCCAGCAGCGCGCAGGCCGGGTGACGGCGCGGGGAAGGAACCGGCGCCGGTTCGGAACCGGAGCGATGGCGGGGTGCGCCGACATGCGGCAGGAACGGGGCACGGCCGCGGGGCCGGGAGCAGCACCCGACGCCTTCCCCGCCTACGCCGCCTTCGTGTTCGCCCTCCCCCTCAGCGCGCGGGCGCCGCGCCGAGGGGGCCCGCGCCTTTGAACCGGGTGGCGGGAGAGAGGTGGGGGGACCCGGGTGCGCCCCTGGACCGGAGCCTCAGGAGTCGGCCCCGCAGACCAGCTCGCGGATCTTGTCCGGGAACTCGTAGGGGGCCAGGTGGCCCGCCCCCTCCAGGACGTGGGTTCCGGTGTTCAGGAAGCGGCGGGCGGGGCCGTGCAGGCGGGCCGGGGAGAAGAACACGTCGTCCGAACCTGTCGCCACGGTGACGTTCTTCTCCTGCCAGGCGAGCAGCGACTCGGTGTCCAGCGGCCCCGGCGCCAGACTGGTACGGCAGTACCTGCCGACCATCGTCATCCAGTGCGCGAACGGGTGGACGGGGTACCGGGAGGAGGGTCCGCTCATGAAGTTCAACAACCGGGTGCTCTTGTCCTCCCGGGGGCCGATCATCCAGGGGAGCGTGACCCGCATCAGTTCGGGGGAGGTAGCCGCCGGGGTCAGCCCGGCGGGGTTGACCAGCACCAGACCCTTGACCAGGGAACACGGCCTACTCGCCAGTGCCACCGCCGCTCCCAGGGAGTGCCCCAGGACGATCGCGGGACGGTCCACGAGCTCGGGCAGCACCTCGTCGAACCAGGCGCCGTAGGCCCGGGCCCGATGACCGCGGGGGCGTTTGCCGCAGCTGAGCCCCGGCTGCCCGGGCAGGTCCACCAGGAGTACGTCCCTCTCCGCCGTCATGTCGGAGGCGGGGGAGGCGCTGAGGGCGCTGTTGAAGTTCGTACCGCTCAGCACGACCACCGGGGCTCCGGAACCGCCCTCGAAGCGGAAGGCGCGGGTCGGGCCGATGGCCGTGGAGATCCGCGGCAGGGCTTCGAGGTCGGTGAACTCGGCCAACCGTTCCTCGCACCAGCCCCGAACCAGCCTCTCGGCGGCCTCGGATCGGTAGACGCGCGCACCTTGGATGGCGGCCTCGGTCATCGAACACCTGGTTTCGGGTAGGAGTCAACCTTCGCCGACCAGTCTTCCCGGCACACCCGCTGAGGACCCTACGCCGCGCGAAACAGTCAATGCTACCGCTGAACACATCCGAGACCAACCTGGCCGCGGAAGGTTATTTTACCTGTTCAGGGGATATGTTGAAGTCCAGCCTCCCACTCCTCGACACGTGAGTGAAATCCCACGAAAAGCGTCTGGAACTGGACATACACTCTCGCATCAACGAACATGGGCGCGGCGTCAAGCGCCATCACAGGTGTGCCGGGAAGACTGGTCGGCGTCCCTGTCTCCCCATGTCCCGGAGTTATGACGCATGACGCCCCAGCACGCCTCACCTCTGCGCGCCCGGCGCAGGTCCCGTTTCGCCGAACGGCCACAGGCACCGGCGCCACACAGTCTTCCACTCGGCACCAACGGCTACACGTCCTCCTGGGGCCACAACGCGCACGGCGAGCTCAGTGCCTGCCCGCCAGGACACGGCTGACGGCCTCCCCTAAACCACCTTCCGCTCCGTCACACCGTGTTCGCCGCCCGGGACACCCCGGCCAGGCACACGGTGTTCAGCCGTGAAAGGACAGTGGCGTGGTGCTACTGCTTCTCCTCATCGTGCTCGCCGTGACCGTCGCGAGTACACCTTTACTGGACAGGTTCCTGGGCCGTAACGCCGGTTGGCCCATCGCCGCGGTGTTCGGTGCCCTGACCATCCTGGTCGCCCTCCAGGCACCCCAGGTCCTGGGCGCCGGTACCCCGCTGGAGTACAGCCAGCCCTGGATGCCCAGGCTCGGGGTCGACCTGCACCTGCGCATGGACGGCCTCGGCTGGTTGTTCACCATGCTGGTCACCGGCATCGGTGCCCTGATCATGGCCTACTCCACCCGGTACTTCCCGTCCGGCCGCAGGCTCGGTTTCTACTTCCTTATGTCGCTCTTCGCGTTCGCGATGGCGGGTCTGGTGCTGGCCGACGACGTCGTGCTGCTCTTCGTGTTCTGGGAGATCACCACGATCGCCTCGTTCTACCTGATCGGCCTTTCGGGGCCCTCGGCGAGCCGTCCGGCGATCCGTACCTTCCTGCTCACGGCCATGGGCGGGCTCGCCCTGCTGGGCGCCGTCGTGCTGCTGGTGGTGCGCACCGGAACGACACAGCTGAGCGTGATCCTGTCGGACACCGCGTGGACGCAGGACACCGCGTTCGTGTCCGTGGTGGCCCTGCTGGTGATCGTGGCGGTGTTCAGCAAGTCCGCTCAGTTCCCCTTCCACTACTGGCTTCCGGACGCCATGGCCGCGAGCACCCCGGTCAGCGCCTACCTGCACGCCGCCGCCATGGTCAAGGCCGGGATCTACCTGGCGATGCGTTTCACCCCGGCGTTCGGCGACCTGTTCCTGTGGAACGTCCTGCTCATCTCGGCGGGTCTGATCACGGCGGTGATGGGCGCGTTCTTCGCTCTCCAGCAGAACGACCTCAAGCGGCTGGCGGCCTTCTCCACGGTCAGCCAGCTCGGTCTCCTGGTGGCGGTGATCGGTGTGGGCACCCCCCAGGCCCTGGTGGCCGCGTCGGTGCACACCGTGGCGCACGCGCTGTTCAAGTCGGCCCTGTTCATGGTGGTCGGCCTGGTCGACATCCAAACGGGAACCAGGGACATCCGGAGGCTGGGCGGCCTTCGGCACCGGATGCCGGTCACCGCGGGCATCGCGACGCTGTCCGCGCTGTCCATGGCGGGCATCCCTCCCCTGCTGGGCTTCATCAGCAAGGAGAGCTTGTTCGAGTCGTTCCTGCACGCGCCCGGCCCGGCCTGGTTCGGTCCGCTCGCGGGCGTGGTCGCGGTCTCGGCTTCCGTGTTCACCTTCGCCTATTCCTTCCGCTTCGTGTACCGCACCTTCTTCGGCACCTCCCGCAGCGAGGAGGGCACGAAGGAGGCGACGGCCGACGAGGCACGGAGCAGCTTCTGGGGTCCGGCGAGCGTCGCCGCTCTCGGCGGCGTGCTGCTCGGACTGACCGTCCCGGTGCTGGACCCGCTGGTGAACGAGGTGGCCGCCAACACCACGCACGTGACCTCGGACGCCTACCTCGTGCTGTGGCACGGCTTCAACGCCGCGCTCGTCATGTCCATGGCGGCGATCGGTCTCGGCGCGCTCGTGGCCTCGCGTTCCCAGGCCGGGGACTCCCTGGCCGGGCGCGACTTCGTCCCGGTCACCGGCGTGGGGGCCTTCGAAGCCCTGTACGACGGAATCATCCGGTGGGGCAAGCGGACCGGTGACCTCACCCGGACGGACTCGCCCGCCTTCCACCTCGGCGCGCCCACCGTCCTCATGGTCGCCCTGGCGGCGGTCGCGGTCATCTTCGGTGTGGACCTGCCGCCGGTCGCGGGGCAGACCTCCATGGGGCTGGACTGGCTGCTCGTCGGCCTGATGGCGGTCGCCGTCCTGGCGGCGGTCATCACCCGCTCCCGGATGGCGGGGCTGGCGCTGGTCGGCGTGGCCGGGTTCACCGTCGCGCTGTGGCTGCTCTTCCTCGGTGCCTTCGACGTCGCGCTGACCCAGTTCCTGGTGGAGATCCTCACCGTGGTCGTCGCGGTCCTGGTGCTGCGCCGACTGCCCAAGAAGTTCCACCCCGTCAAGAACGGGCGCAAGGCGCTGACCGCGGTGATCGCGATCGCCGCCGGGCTGAGCGCCGGTATCGCGGCCTTCGCCCTGTCCGGCCGCCGGGAGCTCTCGCCGGCCGCGGAGTACTTCCTGGAGAACGCTCCCGAGGACACCGGCGGTACCAACGTCGTCAACACCATCCTGGTCGACTACCGGGCGCTGGACACGTTCGGTGAACTCGTCGTACTGGGTGTGGCGGGGATCATCATCATCGCGGTCCTGCACTCCAGCGGGCTGCTGCCCGTGCACGCCTCCCGCCGGGTCACGGTGCCCGCGAGCAACGCGGCCTTCCCCGCCGAGGACAACACCCTGCTCATGCGCACGGTCGGCCGCTACCTGATGCCGATCCTGGTGCTGTGGTCGCTGTACCTGCTGTTCCGCGGGCACGACGAACCCGGCGGCGGCTTCATCGCCGGTCTCGTCGGCGGTTCGGCGTTCGCTCTGCTCTACCTGGCCGCCCCCAGCGACAGCCGGGCGAAGATCAGGCTGGCCTACCCGGCGATCATCGCCGCCGGTGTGCTCATCGCCGCCTTCTCCGGGTTCCTGGGCTACGTGGACGGTTCCTTCCTCAGGCCGCTGCACGCGGAGATCCCGCTGGCCTGGGGCGGCTACTTCCACTTCACCACGGCCTTCGTCTTCGACATCGGCGTCTACCTGGGCGTGGTCGGTGTCCTGCTCACCGCGCTCAACGAACTGGGGCTCGACCGGGGCGCGCCGCGCAACGGCGAGGCCGTGGACAGCGGCGCCGATCCCGAGGACGGGCGCGAACCGGCATCGGACCACGCCCCAGCCGACCTGGACGACTCCACCACAGGAGGTAACCGATGACTCTCGCCATCACGATCGGAATCCTGGTCGCGGGAGGCGTCTACCTGATGCTGCAGCGCGGCATGGTCAGGATCGTCCTCGGGCTGCTCCTGGTGGGGCACGGGGCGAACCTGCTGCTGATGTCCTCGGGGGGCGTCTTCCGGCGGGAGCTGCCACTGCTCCAGTTCGGCTGGGGCCCCCAGACCGCTGACCCCCTTCCCCAGGCCTTCGTCCTGACCGCGATCGTCATCGCCTTCTCGATCGCGATCTACATGCTCACCCTCGCCGCCTCCGGCAGCGACGACGACACCGAGGAGGCCTCATGAACACCGCGTTGCTCCCTCTCTTCGTCGCGGTCCCACTGCTCGCGGCGGGGCTGCTGCTCTTCGTCAGGGGGCCGCTGTGGCTCCGGCGCGCCCTGTTGCTGGGACCGAGCGCGGCCGCGATGCTCGCCGGTTCCTGGCTGATCTGGCTCACCCGTGACGGGACCGTGTTCGCCCACAACGTGGGCCTGTGGCAGGACGGGATCGCGATCCCCTTCGTCGCGGACGTCTTCAGCGCCCTGATGCTGTGGACCACCGCGCTGCTGGCCCTGGTCTGCTCGATGTTCGCGATCGCCACCGGCGATGACCGGCAGACCTACTTCTCACCGCTGGTGCTCGTCCTCACGTCCGGTGTCTCCGGTGCCCTGCTCACCGGTGACATCTTCAACATGTTCGTGTTCATCGAGGTCATGCTTTTGCCCTCGTACGGGCTGCTGGCGATGATGGGTGTCCTGGGGCGGCTGAAGGCCGGTCGTATCTACGTGACCGTGAACCTGCTGACCTCCACGATCTTCCTGGCCGGTGTGGCGCTGGTCTACGCGGCGGCGGGAACCGTCCACCTGGGCGAGCTCGCCGGGGCGGCCAAGGAGTCCCCGATGGTGGCCGTGGGCATGGGGGTCATCATCCTCGCCCTGGCCATCAAGGCAGCCGTGGTGCCCATCCACGGCTGGCTGGCCCGCACCTATCCCTTCACCTCGCCGGCCATCACCGCGCTGTTCTCGGGCCTGCACACCAAGGTGGCGATCTACGCCATCTACCGCCTGTACGCGCTGGTCTTCGACGGCGACGCGAAGTTCCTGTGGATCGGCCTGGTGGCCTTCACCCTCACCATGGCCATCGGTGTCATGGGAGCGGTCGGCGAGGGCACCACCCGTTCCATCCTGGTCTTCCACATGATCAGCCAGATCGGGTACATCCTGCTGGGCGTGGCCCTGTTCACCGAGCTGGGCCTCATGGCGGGCATCTTCTACCTGATCCACCACATGATCGTGAAGGCCTCGCTGTTCCTGTCCACCGGAGCGATCGAGCACACCTACGGAACCGGGGAGCTGGACCGGCTCGGCGGCATCGCCAAGCGAGAACCCCTGCTCGGGCTGATCTTCATGGGCGCGGCCCTGTCCCTGGCCGGGCTGCCGCCCTTCTCCGGGTTCGTCGCCAAGCTCAGCCTGGTGATCGCCGCGGTGGACGACGCGCAGTGGACGGTCGCGGCCGTGATGATCGCGGTCAGCCTCATCACCCTGATGTCCATGCTCAAGATCTGGGGCGGTGTCTTCTGGGGCAAGGAGCCCGAACCGGAGGGCTCCGACCAGGCTCCCGTGACCGCTGCCGGAAACGGGGCCGTGGACACCCTGACCCGGCCCAAGATCAAGATGTCCTTGATCGTCCCGGGCCTGATCCTGACCGCGACCACCCTGTGCATCGGTCTGGGCGCGCACGTTCTCCTGGAGCTGAGCGCGCAGGCCGCCGCGAACCTGTTGGACACCTCCACCTACGTCGAGGCGGTGCTGGGACGATGACCTACCTGACATGGGCACTGCGCGTGCTCCGGTTCCCCTTCTACGCGGCCGGGGAGATCGTGAAGACCTCCTGCCAGGTGATGTGGGACATCCTCACCCCGGGCAGCTCCGCCACCCCGGCCTTCGTCGAGGTTCCGATCCGGGCGAGAAGTGACTTCGAGGTGACCATGCTGGCCAACCTCATCTCGCTGACCCCCGGAACGGTGACGGTCGCCGTGCGCAACGAGCCCTCCACCCTCTGGGTGCACGGCCTGTACGTGCAGGACCGGGAATCCTTCCAGCGGGGCATCCACGCGATGGAGAGCCGCCTGTTGGAGGTCACCCGGCCGACCGGGTCGAAGGAACACGCTCTCGACGAGGTGGGACAGCGCTGATGGAGTTCATCGACATCGGTATCGGCGTGATCGTGCTGGCCATGGCCATCGCCGCGTACCGCATCCTGACCGGCCCGTCGGCCGCCGACCGAGGGGCCGCCTCCGACGTGGTCTTCTTCGGCTTCGTCGGCCTGGTCGCCATGCTGGGCTTTCGCATCGACACCGAACTGGTCGTGGACATCGTCCTGGTGTGCACCCTGATCGGCTTCCTCGCGGCCCTGTCCCTGGCCCGACTGATCACCGGAGGCAAGCGATGAGTGTGCTGTACGTGCTCGGGATCATCAGCATGATCCTCGGGGCCGTGGTGTTCCTGATCGGCTCGATCGGACTGCTGCGGCTGCGTGACTTCTACGCCCGGCTGAGCGGGGTCACCATCGCCGGAGCCCTGGGGACGGGTCTGCTGCTCTTCGGGCTCTTCCTGCACTACCCGTCCGTGGCCAACGCGATCAAGCTCGGCCTGGCCCTGCTCATCCAGCTGGCCACGGCCGCGGTCGGCGGCAACGCCCTCGTCCGCGCCGGATACCTGACCGGGGTCAAGCCGGTCGCGGACACGAAGTTCGACGACCTGGCCGCGACGACCTCGGAAAAGGATTCCCAGGCCGGTTAGTCGTCGTCCGGACCTCCAGCGAGACAGCACGGGCCCCGTCACCGAAAGGTGGCGGGGCCCGTGCGCTTATACGTTTTCACCACCGCCGGGCAATGGTGAAGAGCCTCACCCGCTCTTTACGTTTATGCCGCACCCATCTTTGCAAACTTCGGCCTCCGTTGTCAGGGTCCTTGCCCACAAGTCACAGGACACAGCGGCGACGCGGGCCGGATCGCGGTCGCTCACCGGCTCAGCCCTCCTGGCCGGGGGCCTGAGGGCGACGACAGGACCGAGCACACCGGCACACCACCGCCCCGGACCACAGTCAAAAGCGAACCAAGCAGAAGTAAAAAAAATACAAGCGCCCTGGAATAATGCCGCGTCCATTCCTCTACCGCTGTGTCGGTTAGGGGTTGACCGGAAATTGTGAAATGACTGTGACGTGGTACTTCTGCTACTGCTTCTGGTCCTCGCCGCCGCCGTGTTCGCGACGTTCCCCCTCCACCGGGCCCTGGGGCGCGCCGCCGGTTGGCCGCTCGCGCTCGTGCTGCTGGCGTCGACCGGACTGGTTCTGGCCCAGGCCCCGCAGGTACTCGGAGCCGGCACGCCGATCGAGTTCGCCAAGCCCTGGATGCCCGAGATCGGCGTCGAACTGCGCCTGCGCATGGACGGGGTCGGTTGGCTGTTCACCCTGCTGGTGAACGGCGTCGGTGCGCTCATCCTGGCTTACTCGGCCCGCTACTTCCCGCCCGGGCCGCGGCTGGGCTTCTACGCCCTGATGACCTTCTTCGCGCTCGCGATGACCGGGCTGGTGATGGCCGACGACGTGGTGCTGCTGTTCGTCTTCTGGGAACTGACGACCGTCGCCTCGTTCCTCCTGATCGGCACGTCCGGCCGCTCCGGAAACGCCCCGGCGATCCGCGCCCTCCTGACCACCGTGGTGGGCGGGCTCGCCCTGATGACCGCCGCGATCCTGATGGCCCTGCGCACGGGAACCACACGGCTGAGCACGATCCTGGCCGACCCGGTGTGGGCCGAGGACCCCGCCTTCTCCTCAACGGTGGCGGTACTGGTGATTCTGGCGGCCTTCACCAAGTCGGCCCAGTTCCCCTTCCACTACTGGCTGCCGGACGCCATGGCGGCAAACACCCCGGTCAGCGCCTATCTGCACGCGGCGGCGATGGTCAAGGCCGGGATCTTCCTGCTGATGCGGTTCACCCCGGCCTTCGCCGAACTCCCCCTGTGGAACTACACGCTCATCGCCTTCGGTCTGGTCACCGCGGTGGTCGGCGCGGTGTTCGCGTTCCAGCAGTACGACCTCAAGAAGCTCGCCGCATACTCCACGGTGAGCCAGCTCGGGCTGCTGGTGGCGGTGATCGGGGTGGGCACCGAGGCGGCCCTGGTGGCCGCTGCGGTACACACCCTCGCGCACGCGCTGTTCAAGGCAGCGCTGTTCATGGTGGTCGGGCTGGTGGACCACCAGGCGGGCAGCCGCGACCTGCGCGAGATCCGCCGGTTGGGGATCGCGGGCGGTCTACGGCGCCGGATGCCGGTCACCGCGACCGTGGCGGCGCTGGCCGGACTGTCCATGGCGGGCGTCCCGCCGCTCCTGGGTTTCGTCAGCAAGGAGAACGTCTTCAAGGGCCTACTGGAGGCGCCCGGCCCCGCGTGGGTGGGGCCGGCCGCCGGAACGGTCGCCGTCATCGCCTCCGTCTTCACCTTCGCCTACACCTACCGGTTCGTGCACGGCGCGTTCTGGAGCTCCTCGCCGCGCCCGGACCGGAGCGCAACCTCCGTGTCCGAGGCCGGATACGGCTTCGCGGGCCCGCCCGCCGTCGCCGCCGTTCTCGGCCTGGTGCTGGGCCTCGCCGTCCCCGTCCTGAACCCGATGGCCGAACGGGCCGCCGCCGAAGCCACCGGGGAGGCGGAGGCCGAGGCCGGGCTGGCCCTGTGGCACGGACTGTCCGCTGACCTGTTCATGTCCCTGGCCGCGATCGCCCTGGGCGCACTGCTGGTGTGGTGGACCGCCTCCGGTGAACGGCTGGCCGGTCGCCGGCTCTTCCCCGTGGACGGGGTCATCGTCTTCGAGGCGCTACGCGAGGGGATCATGGCCCTGGGCCGACGCGTGGGCGACCTCACGCGCTCCGACGCTCCTCCGCGGCACCTGGTCGTGCCGATCGTTCTGGTGATCGCGCTGGCCGGGATCATCACCGCGACGGGTCTGGAGGTACCCGAACCGTACGGGGAGACCTCCTCTCCACTGGACTGGCTGCTGATCGCTCTGATCACGGCCTCCGTCATCGGCGCCGTCTACGTCCGGTCCCGCACCGCCGGGCTGGTCCTGGTCGGCTCAGCCGGGCTGACCACCGCGCTGTGGCTCTTCCTGCTCGGCGCGTTCGACGTGGCCTTCGCCCAGATGGTGGTGGAGATCCTCACCGTGGTCATCGCCGCCCTGATCCTGCGCCGGCTGCCCGCGCGGTTCCACCGGATCTCGCTCCGGCGCTACCTCGCCACCGGGGCGATCGCGCTCTTCGCCGGCCTCTCGGCGGCTTTGGGGGTCTTCTACCTGACCGGGCGCCGGGGCCGGTCGGAGGCCTCGCAGTACTTCCTGGAGAACTCCGAGGAGGACACCGGCGGCACCAACGTCGTCAACACCATCCTGGTCGACTACCGGGCCCTGGACACCCTGGGCGAGCTGGTCGTCCTGGGCGTGGCAGGACTGATCGTCATCGCCGTGCTCAACTCCAGCGGTCTGCTGACCGCGCACGGTGACCGCAGACTCGTCGTCAGCCGCTCCAGCGCCGTCTACGACGCGGACGACAACACCCTGGTCATGCGCGCGGTGAGTTACCTGCTGCTGCCGCTGATCGTGTTCTGGTCGCTGTGGCTGTTCCTGCGCGGCCACACCGACGTCGGCGGCGGCTTCGTCGCCGGACTGCTGGGCGGAGCCGCGTTCGCGCTGCTGTACCTGGCGGCGCCCAGCGCCTCGGTGGCCAAGATCAGGCTGGCCTACCCGCGCATCATCGGCGCCGGTGTGGCGATCTCCCTGGCCTCGGGGCTGTTCGGGTACCTGGACGGCTCGTTCCTGCGCCCGCTGCACGGATACGTGACGCTGCCGCTGGTGGGTGAGTACCACCTGACCGCCGCACTCGTGTTCGACGCCGGCGTCTACCTCGCGGTGGTCGGCGTCATCCTCACCGCGCTGAACCAGCTCGGGTTGGAGGAGTCCCTGCCCGGCGATTCCACCGCCGGCACCGTGAGGCCAGTCAGGGATCAGCCGCCCACCGACGACCCCGGGACCCCGCCCGAGGTGGACGCCCAAAGCCCGCTCCGAGAGACACCGGACAAGGAGGGAGGTGCCCGATGACCCTGGCCATCACCGTGGGCGTACTGGTGAGCGGCGCGGTGTTCCTCATGCTGCAGCGCGGCCTGGTACGGATCATCCTCGGCTTCGTACTGCTGGGACAGGCCGCGAACCTGATCCTGATGTCGGCCGGCGGAACCTATCTGCGGGCCCAGCCGCTGCTGGACTACACCCCGGTGGACCAGGCGTCCGATCCGCTGCCGCAGGCCTTCGTGCTGACCGCGATCGTGATCGCCTTCTCGATCACCATCTACATGCTCACCATCGCGACGGCCGGATGCTCCGACGACACGGAGGACCGCTCGTGAACACCTCGCTGAACCTGCCGGAGCCGACCGCCTACCTTCCGCTGCTCATCGTCCTGCCGTTGGCGGTCGCCGCGGCCCTGGTGCTGTTCCGCGTACCGGTCCGCCTGGAGCGCGCACTGCTGCTGGCCCCGGGCGCCCTCATCCTGGTAGCGAGCACCGGGCTGCTGTGGCTGGTCCGCGACGGAACGGTCCTGGCACACAACGTGGCACTGTGGCAGGGGGGAATCGCCATCCCGTTGGTCGTGGACGCCTTCAGCGCGCTGATGCTGTGGGCCACCGCCCTGTTGGTACTGGTCTGCACGGCCTTCGCCATCGCCGTGGGCGATGACCGGGCCGCCTACTTCGGACCGCTGGTGCTGACGCTCTCCGCCGGTGTGGTCGGCGTGCTGATGACCGCGGACGTGTTCAACATGTTCGTGTTCATCGAGGTCATGCTGTTGCCCGCCTACGGGCTGCTCGCCATGCTGGGGTCGCGGGACCGCATCCGGGCCGGACGCGTGTACGTCACCGTGAACCTGCTGACCTCCACCATCTTCCTCGCCGGTGTGGCCCTGGTGTACGGCACGGCCGGCACGGTGAACCTGGCCGCCCTGGCCGGTGCTGCCGCCGAATCCCCGGCGGTGGCCACGGGAACCGGGGTCATCATCCTCGCCCTGAGTGTGAAGGCGGCGGTGGTCCCGGTACACGGCTGGCTGGCCCCTTCCTACACCAACACCTCCGCGGCGGTGACCGCTCTGCTCTCGGGGCTGCACACCAAGGTGGCGATCTACGCCATCTACCGCCTGTACGCCGTGGTCTTCGACGGGGACACGCGCTTCCTGTGGATCGGCGTCGCGGCCTTCTCACTGACGATGCTCATCGGGGTGCTCGGGGCGGTGGGGGAGAACAGCACCCGTTCCATCCTGGTCTTCCACATGGTCAGCCAGATCGGCTACATCCTGCTGGGCGCGGCCCTGTTCACCGAACTGGGCCTGATGGCGGGCATCTTCTACCTGATCCACAACATGTTCGTGAAGACTTCGCTCTTCCTGTCCACCGGGGCGATCGAGCACACCCACGGCACCGGAGCCCTGGACCGGCTCGGCGGCATCGCCAAGCGGGAACCCCTGCTCGGGGCGGTGTTCCTGGCCGCGGCGCTGTCCCTGTCCGGGCTGCCGCCCTTCTCCGGGTTCGTGGCCAAGGTGACGCTGGTGGCGGGCGCTCTGGAGGCCGGGCAGTGGGAAGCCGCAGCCACCGCCGTCGTGGTCAGCGTGTTCACGCTGATGTCCATGATGAAGATCTGGGGCAGCACCTTCTGGGGCGATCCGCCGAAGGAGGAGGGGGGCGACGGCGACACCGGGAACGCGGGAGAGGACGCCGCCGGAGGCGGGGTCGCGATCCAGGACCCGCCCCGGGTCCGGACCGCCCTGCTGCTGCCCGGTCTGGTCCTGGCCCTGCTGACCCTGGCTCTGGGGCTGGGCGCCCAGGTCCTGCTGTCCCTGAGCGCCCAGGCCGCCGGCCACCTGCTGGACCCGTCAACCTATGTCGAGGCGGTGCTGCGATGACTCCGCGAACCTTCCTGGCCTGGATCCTGGGGATGCTCTGGCTCCCCTGCTACGTCCTCTACGACCTCCTGCACGGCTCCGTCAGGGTGTCCAGGGACATTCTGCTGCCGGGCGACACGATCGTCCCGGCCTTCGTCGAGGTACCCCTGCGCTGTCGCAACGACCTGGAGATCAGTCTGATGGCCAACCTGATCTCGCTCTCGCCCGGGTCGCTCACGGTCGCCGCCCGGCACGACCCGGCGACGCTGTGGGTGCACGCGATGTACGCGAAGGACCACAGGTCGGTCCTGCACCAGGTCCACACCCTGGAGGACACCGTGCTGCGCGCCACCCGGCCGGAGGGGGTGCCGCCCCGCCCGGAGGACCTGGAACGCGACGAGAAGGGGGAACGGCGGTGACACTGATCAACCTGGCCCTGGTCCTGGTCGTCGTCTCGATGGTGCTGGGAGTGGTCCGGATCCTGCTCGGCCCCAGCGGCGCGGACCGGGGCGCCGCCACGGATCTGGTCTTTTTCGGGTTCGTGATCCTGGTCGCCCTGTTGGGCGTGCGACTGAGCACGACGCTTCTGGTGGACATCGTCCTGGTCGCGACTCTGGTGGGGCTGTTGGCCGCGATCTCCCTGGCCCGGCTGACCGCGGGAGGAAAACGGTGAACGACGTGATGGAGAGTGCCGGCGACACCGTGATGTTCGTCGGAGCACTGGTGTTCCTGGTGAGCGCCATCGGGATGCTCCGGCTGCCCGACGTGTACTCGCGGTTGAGCGCGTTGACCATCGCGGGCTCGCTCAGCACGGGACTGGTCATCATCGGGCTGTTCCTGCACCAACCGTCGCTGGGCAACGCCCTGAAACTGGGTCTGGCCCTGCTGATCCAACTGGTCACGACGGCGGTGGGCGGGTCGGCGATGGCCCGTGCCGGATACCTGATCGGCGCCCCCAGGAACAAGCACACCCTGTTCGACGACCTGGCAGTGGAGGGGGACCACGGCGGCGGCGACAGCCGGCACCCCGGGTACTCACGGCCCTCCAACGGCGAATCCGGGCCGGAAAACCGCACATAACACGTTTTTCGTCCGGTTCGATACCACGTTTTACGGTGCCATGAGACACACGCTGTTTTCCCGCTGAACCGAAAATCGTGTGCTAGATTCGGAGAAGTTGCAGTCGTGGTACCCGTTGAGTTTCCAACGTTTCGGGTGATCACCGCGGTGACGGGAAAATCGTCATACCGCGGTTTTCTTCATTTCCCCGAACGAAAGGTGCCTCTATGGCTACCGGCACGGTCAAGTGGTTCAACGCTGACAAGGGCTTCGGCTTCATCGAGCAGGACGGCGGCGGCGCCGACGTCTTCGCGCACTTCTCCGCCATCCAGTCGACCGGCTACCGCGAGCTCGCGGAGGGCCAGTCCGTGGAGTTCGATGTCACCCAGGGCGCCAAGGGCCTCCAGGCTGAGAACATCAACGTCATCTAATCGAACACGTCCCCCTGGGCTGACCAAGCCCTGAGGCTGTTCGAGCGGCAGGGGCCCGACCTACTGGTGCTGGGCCCCTGCTTTCTTGTTTCACAGGACCGGATCTCTGGCCGTCGTTCTCCGACAGGCACCGGTTCGTCCGCCACGACCCCGGGTTCTCCGCGTGGGCCGTGGATCTCGAAGTATTTTTCTTCGACGCACACCCGGTACCACACGCTGAAGTCCCGCTGCGGGCTTCCCACCCGGCAAGCGTCGTTGGCGAAAGGTCACCCATGAACCACCCCCGTACCAGCGCGCGCCGCGACCGTCCCTCCGGAAGTTTCGGCGGCGGATCCCGCGGCGGCTCCGGCGGCGGCTACGGCCGTCCCCGCCGTTCCTTCGACGGCCCCCGTCGCTCCGGCGGCGGCTACCAGGGCCGCTCCGGCGGCGGCCGCCCCTCCGGTGGAGAGTTCGCCCTCCCCGTCACGGTCAACCCCGGGCTCGACCCGGTCGACAACTTCCAGGACCTGGACATGCCGGCGCCGCTGAAGGCGACGCTTGCCCGCCAGGGCCTGACCACCCCGTCCACCATCCAGGCGGCCACGCTGCCGAACTCGCTGGCCAAGCGGGACGTCCTGGGCCGTAGCCAGACCGGTTCGGGCAAGACGCTCGCCTTCGGCCTGGCCCTGCTGGCCCGCCTCGACGGCCGCACCGCTGAGCCGCACCGCCCGCTGGCCGTGGTCCTCGCACCCACCCGCGAGCTCGCCCAGCAGGTCACCGACGCCCTCACCCCCTACGCCCGCTCGGTGCGGGTGCGGATGTCGACCGTGGTGGGCGGCATGCCCATCAGCCGCCAGGCCCGCGCGCTGCGCCAGGGCGTGGAGCTGCTCGTGGCCACCCCGGGCCGACTGCGCGACCTCATGGAGCGGGGCGACTGCGTCCTGGACCAGGTCGAGGCCGTCGTGCTCGACGAGGCCGACCAGATGACCGACATGGGCTTCATGCCGCAGGTCACCGCGGTCCTGGAGCAGGTCCCGGCCGACGGTCAGCGCATGCTGTTCTCGGCCACCCTGGACCGGAACGTGGACCAGCTGGTCCGCCGCTTCCTCAACGACCCGGTCGTCCACTCGGTCGACCCGTCCGAGGGCGCGGTCTCCACCATGGAGCACCACGTCCTGCACGTGGCGCACGCGGACAAGATGTCCACCGCCACCCACATCGCGGCGCGTGAGGGCCAGGTCATCATGTTCCTGGACACCAAGCACGCCGTGGACCGGATGGCCCAGCACCTGCTCGACAGCGGCGTCCGGGCGGCCCCGCTGCACGGCGGCCGCTCCCAGCCGCAGCGCACCCGCACCCTCAAGCAGTTCAAGGAGGGCACGGTCACCGCGCTGATCGCCACGAACGTCGCCGCACGCGGCATCCACGTGGACGGTCTGGACCTGGTCGTCAACATCGACCCGCCCACGGACCACAAGGACTACCTGCACCGCGGCGGCCGTACCGCCCGTGCCGGTGAG
The DNA here is from genome assembly GCF_024134545.1 of Nocardiopsis exhalans. Lineage (GTDB taxonomy): Bacteria > Actinomycetota > Actinomycetes > Streptosporangiales > Streptosporangiaceae > Nocardiopsis > Nocardiopsis exhalans. Next base: position 648,178 of record NZ_CP099837.1, on the reverse strand, counting down.
TCCGGCAACGTGGTCACGCTCGTGACGCCCAACCAGCGCCGCGAGATGACCCGCCTGATGTACCGCGCGCGGATCGAGCCGCAGATCGCCCAGGTGCACCCCGAGGACCCGGAGCTGGCCCGCGTGACCGGCGCCCGCACCCCCTCCGGTGAGCCGGTGACCCTGCCGGCCGAGCCCCGTCGTGAGAACCGCCAGCGCGGCCCGCGCGGCGGCGGCTACGGCGGTTCCCGCAGTGGCGGCGGCTACGGTGGCCCGCGCGGAGGTTCCTCCTCCCGCCCGCGCCGTCCGCGCCGCGCCCCGCAGGTCTAGGGCAGCCAGACACACGAGCCCCGTCACCCCGAGTGGGTGGCGGGGCTCCGTCGTGTCCGGGAGCGGGTCAGGGGCGGCCCCCGTCCCGGGATGATCTTGCTACCAGGAGCGAGTTCGGCGCCGAACTTGCTCCTGGTAGCAAGATCACCGGGGATCCGAGGGTTGGGGACACAGCGGGCACTCCCGAGCGCGGGTTTCGGACACCCGCACCACCCCGCGGCACACCGTCCCCGCACCCGCCGAAGGCAGCCGGACGGCTGACCGCGGGCACGCCGAAGACCCCGCCGGGTGGCGGGGCCTTCGGCGCCAGGGGGTTGTCGGGGTGGCTAGGTGAGGGACTCGCGGTAGGCGAGCCAGCCGCCGTGGTGGGTGATGTCCTCGGCTCCTTCGGCAGCTGAGGGGTCACAGCCGAAACCGACCACGGTGCGGCCGTCGGTGAGGGTGACGGCGCCGAGGGACATGGGGGCGGGCAGGGCAGCGAGGAATGTGCCCAGGGCGGCCGGGGAGATGGACCAGACCTCGCAGCGCAGGGCGGCGCCTTCGGTGTTCACCCGGAGGAGGCCGGGTTTGGGGGGTGTGGTGGCGAGGGCGAAGAGGCGGTAGTCCTCGCTGGTGGTGGTGGCTTCCAGGAACCGGGCGCCGAGGTCGGTGAGTTGGTGGTTGAGGGGCTGGCCGCGCAGGTGGGCGCCGAAGACCGCCAGTTCCAGGCCGTTGGTGGGTTGGACCTGGCCGGGCTCCTCTTCGTTGAGGAGTCCGGCCAGGTCCAGGGCCACCTGGTCCTCGAAGGCGTTCGTGACCACGGTGACCCCGAACGGGTGGCCGTCGGCGATACCGGCGGGAACGGCGACGGCGGCGAGGTCGAGGAGGTTGACGAAGTTGGTGTAGGTGCCCAGTCGGGAGTTGGCACCTACTGGGTCGGCGGCCACCTCGTCCAACGTCGGATGACCGACGGTGGTCGGCAGCAGCAGGCCGTCGAAGCCGCTCAGGAGTGCGCGGGCGGTCGCCTTGTAAGCGGTCAGGCGGTGCTGGTCGGCGGCGAGTTCGGTGGCGGGCAGCTCTGCGGCGGACAGGATGATCCCGGCGACCGTGGGGTCGGCGCCTTCGGGGTGGGCGGCGAGGAACTCGCCCACGGCCGCGTGGCGTTCGGCGACCAGCGCGCCGTCGTAGAGCAACCGGGCGGCCTCCAGGAGCGGGGTGATGTCGATGCTCTCCACCGACACACCCGCGTCGGTGAGCCGGGCGGCGGCCCTGTGGAAGGCTTCGCGTTCGGCGTCGCTGAGCGGGGACAGGCCCTCGGTGGTGGGAACCGCGACCCGGGCCGGGTCGCGGGGAGCCAGGCGGACGTCGGCGGGCCAGGGGCGGCTGGCCGGGTCCTCGGGGTCGGGACCGGTCATCACGGCGAGGGCGCGCTGGCCGGTGGCCAGGTCCGGAGCGAAGACGGTGACGGTGTCGTAGGGCTTGGCGGCGGGCACCACCCCCGTGTTGGGGACCAGGCCGAGGGTGGGCTTGAGGCCGACGATCCCGTGCAGGGCAGCGGGTACCCGGCCGGAACCGGCGGTGTCGGTGCCCAGGGAGAAGTCGGCGATCCCCAGAGCCACCGCCACGGCCGAGCCCGAGCTGGAGCCGCCGGAGACCCGGGTGGGGTCGAGGGCGTTGCGCACGGCACCGTAGGGGCTGCGGGTCCCCACCAGGCCGGTGGCGAACTGGTCCAGGTTGGTCTTGCCGAGCACCAGCGCCCCCGCCGTGACCAGGCGTTCCACGGCGGTCGCGCTCTCCTGGGGTGTGTACGCGAAACCGGGGTGGGCGGCGGTGGTGGGCAGACCGGCGACGTCGATGTTGTCCTTGACCGCGACGAGCGTTCCCGCCAGCGGCAGCGTCTCCCCCGAGGCCAGGCGCTCCTCCAGCGCCTTGGCCTCCACCGCCAGCTCGCCTTCGGGGCGCAGCGTGATCCAGACCTCCGGCCGGTCCGCCTCGGCGATCCGGCGGTAGGCGGCGTGCACTCTTTCGGTGGGTGTGGGCTGGGTGGGCGTGGGCATCAGACGGCTTCTCCTTGGGTGATGACGGCCATGGCGCGCCCCGGATCCAGGTGCTGGCCGGGGCTGACGAGGATCTCGGAAACAGTGCCCGCGCTGGGCGCCCGGACCACCACCTCCAGCTTCATGGCCTCCAGACGGACGATGGGCTGCCCCTCCTCGACAGTCTCCCCCGGTTCCACGTCCACCTTCCAGACACTCGCGGACAGCGGCGCCTCCACCAGGGACGCACCGGGCGGAAGCTCCAGCTCCCCGGCGGGCGCCACCGGCTCGGGTTCGGGCTTGTCCTCGAACTCGCCCGCGGCCTCCCAGCGCTGCCGCTCCTCCTCGAAGGCGGTGGCCTGCTTACGCTCGAACTCCTTGATGGAGTCGGCGTTCTCGGCCAGGAACCGCTCGTGGTCGGCGAGCACGAACTCGCCTTCGCTCACCTGGAGCTCGTGGCGTCCGGCGAGCAGGTCGGCCCGGATGTCCAGCAGCTCCTCGTGCCCCACCGGGTACCAGGTGATCTGGTCGAAGAACCGCAGCAGCCACGGGGTTCCCGGCTCGAACCGGCCGTACTGGCGCAGCCCGGACCAGATCGGCACGGTGCGCCCGATCAGCTGGTAACCGCCGGGGCTCTCCATCCCGTACACGCACAGGTAGGCGCCGCCGATCCCCACCCCCGCCTCGGGCGTCCAGGTCCGCGCTGGGCTGTACTTGGTGGTGACCAGCCGGTGGCGCGGGTCCAGCGGGGTCGCGGCGGGCGCGCCCAGGTACACGTCACCCAGGCCCAGCACCAGGTAGGACGCGTCGAAGACGATGTCCCGCACCTGGTCCACGGAGTCCAGGCCGTTGATCCGGCGGATGAACTCGATGTTGTCCGGGTTCCAGGGCGCGTCGTCGCGCACCCCGGTCCCGTAGCGCGCGATGGCCTCGTGGATGGAGGGGTCGTCGAAGGACATCGGCAGGTGCAGGGTCCGGCTGGGCACCCGCAGCTGGGCGGTGGGCGGCAGCTGTGCCTCGATCTCCTGGAGCAGACCGAGGAGGGTGCGCAGCGGCAGCACCTCGGGGTCGGTGTGCAGGTGCAGCGAGCGCACCCCCGGGGTGGTGTCCACGATCCCGGCGGGTGCGGCCTGGTCGAGGGCGGCCATCAGGGCGTGCACGCGCATCCGCAGCCCGAGGTCCAGGACCATTTGGCCGTATTCAACAAGGATGTTGTCGTGGCCGCCGCGCCGGTAGGTGACCTCGGGGGTGCCCTCACCGGCGGGGACGCGGGCCAGGACGCCGTCGTCGCCGTCGGCCCCGGTGGAGCGCAGCAGCGGCGCGGAGACCGGGGCGGTGTGCAGCTTCTCGGCGGCGGCCTCGGTGACCGGGTGGAACCGGACGGTGTCGCCGGGGCGGAGCTGGCCGACCTTCCAGCGCGAGCCGCTCACCACGGTGACCGGGCAGACGAACCCGCCGAGACTGGGCCCGTCCGGGCCGAGCAGCACGGGAGTGTCGCCGGAGAGGTTGACCGCACCGATGGAGTAGGCGGTGTCGTGCACGTTGGAGGGGTGCAGCCCGGCCTGACCGCCGTCCGGGCGGGCCCAGGTCTGCTTGGGCCCGGACAGCCGCACACCGTTGCGGGCGGACTGCGGGTGGACCCGCCAGGAGGTGGCGTAGAAGTCGGCGAGGCCCTCCCGGGTGAGGAACTCGGGCGCGGCGTGCGGACCCTCGGACACCTCGATGTCCCAGTGCGTGCCCTCACCGTCGCCAGCGTCCGCGGGCGACCGGAAGTCGGGGCGGTCGGCCTCGGGGACCGGGCGCGGCTCGGCGGAACCTTCCGGTACCGGCGCGGCCCTCAACACATCACCCAGCCGCAGCGCCCGGCCCGCGTGCCCGCCGTACTCGCCCGCCGTGAACGTGGACGCGCTGCCCAGGTACTCGGGGACGTCCAGTCCGCCCTGAACCAGCACGTACGTGCGCATGCCCGGCCCCTTCGCCGGTCCCACGTCCAGCAGCGCCCCGGCGGGCACGACCACCGGCTCCCACTGCGGCACCGGCTCGCCGTCCACCGTGACGTCGGCCGGAGCGCCGGCCACGCACACCGTCGTGCTGTGGGTGAAGCGCAGCGCCGGGCCCTCCATCGTGCACTCCAGGCCCGCGGTGCCCTCGGGGTTGCCCACAGCCGTGTTGCCCAGGCGCAGCGACAGGTCGTCCATCGCGCCCGACGGCGGTACGCCCACCTGCCAGTACCCGGTGCGGCCCGGGAAGTCCTGGACGGTGGTCAGGGTGCCCGCGCGCTCCACCTCGATGCGCGGTTCGGGGTCGCCGACGCCGCCGCAGGTGGCGGTGGTGTGCGCGAGGGCGCGCACGTCCGGGTGGGCGCTCAGGGCGCGCAGCAGCCCCAGGTTGGTCTGCACCCCGTCGATCCGGGTCTGGGACAGGGCCCGGCTGAGTCGTCCAAGGGCGTCCTCGCGGTCGTCGCCGCGCACGATGACCTTGGCCAGCATGGGGTCGTAGTCGCTGGTCACCCGCTGTCCGGTCTCCACCCAGCCGTCCACGCGGACGTCGGCGGGCGCCTCCACCCGGGTGAGCAGCCCGGAGCTGGGCCGGAAGTCGTGCGCCGGGTCCTCCGCGTACACGCGGGCCTCCACGGCGTGGCCGACGCGCTCCGGCCCTTGAGCCGGAACACCGTCGAGTACGTCCTCGCCGCGGGCCAGGCGCAGCATCCAGGCCACCAGGTCCACCCCGGTGATCTCCTCGGTGACCGGGTGCTCCACCTGGAGGCGGGTGTTGACCTCCAGGAAGGAGGCTTCCCCCCGTTCCACGTCGTAGACGAACTCCACGGTCCCGGCACTGCGGTAGGACACCCCGGAGCAGAGTTCACGGGCGGTGCGGTGCAGCTCGGCGCGCAGCGCGTCCGGCAGCCCCGGGGCGGGCGCCTCCTCCACGACCTTCTGGTTGCGCCGCTGCAGGGAGCAGTCGCGGTCTCCGAGGGTGACCACGTTGCCGTGGCCGTCGCCGAAGACCTGCACCTCGATGTGCCGGGCCCTGGACACGAAGCGTTCCACGAACACCCCGCCGCCGCCGAAGTGCGTCTGCGCCATCCGGCTGACCTGATCGAAGGCGGAGCGCAGCGCCTCCTCGTCGAAGCAGGGGCGCAGGCCGATCCCGCCGCCGCCCGAGGTGGACTTGAGGATCACCGGGTAGCCGATCCGCTCCGCGGCGGTGAGGGCCTGCTCCACGTCGGGCAGGGTCTCGCTGCCCGCCACCATCGGCAGCCCGGCGGCGGCCGCGGCCTTGCGGGCGGTGTGCTTGTCGCCGAACTCCTCCAGGTGGCGCGGTTCGGGGCCGACGAACACCAGCCCGGCGGCCTCCACGGCGTGCGCGAACTCCGCGCTCTCGGACAGGAACCCGTAGCCCGGGTGGACGGCACCGGCACCGGTCTCGGCGGCGGCCGCGAGGACGCGCTCGATGTTGAGGTAGCTCTCGGCGGCGGGGGCCGGGCCGAGGCGGACGGCCTCGTCGGCCGTCCGGGTGTGCGGCGCGCCCGCGTCGGCGTCGGAGTAGACGGCGACGGTGCGCAGGCCGAGTTCACGTGCGGAGCGGATGATGCGGCAGGCGATCTCGCCGCGGTTGGCGACGAGCACGGAGTCGAACACGGGGCTCTCCCTCTGGTCGGAGGCTGAGGCTGGCGGTCGGGATCGCGAGGGGTGGAGGGCGCGGGGGTTCAGTAGAGGTCGGAGTGCAGCGCCATCTGGACCAGGGCGCGCTGGGCGCGTTCCAGGACGACCTCCATGGACGCGCCGACGTGCTCGTGCAGAGCGCGGTAGGCGGCGTCGAGTTCGTCGGCGCGCAGGTGCTCGACGATCTGGAGGTGCTCGCTGATGGTCGAGGTGATCCGGTCCTCGGTGAGGAAGTCGTACATGCGCACGCGGCGGATCCGCTGGTTGACCGAGATCAGGGACTCGGTGAGGGCGCCGTTGCCGGAGGCCCGGGACAGGGCGGCGTGGAACTCCTCGTCGAGGAGGACGAACGAGGGGTCGGGTTCGGGGGGATCGGCGCTCAGCTTCTCCCAGCGCTCCAGTTCGGCGACCAGGATCCGCGGGTCGTGCCGGATGGTCCGGTCCTCTATGGCACGGGCGATCCCGCGCAGTTCGAGGGCGACCCGGAGCTCGTAGAGGTCGCGCAGCTCGGCGAGGTTGGGGACGGCCACGTAGAAGCCGTTGTCTCGGCGCTCGACCAGGCCGTCGGAGTGGAGTCGGGCCAGGGCCTCGCGGACGGGGGTGCGGGAGACCCCGAAGCGTTCGGCGAGGCGGACCTCGCCCAGGCGGGTGTGCGGAGTGACGCGGCCGCTCAGGACCTCCTCACGCATCAGGGCGTAGACACGGTCGCGTCGGGAGAGGGTGCCCTCCTCGGCGCCGGTCGGCCGTGTATACATCGGTGTGTCCATGGGCCCAGACGCTAGGAAGCCCGTGTTTCACGAACCCTGTCGCGCGGTGAAGCCTGGGTTTCCCTGTGTTTCGGTGTGTTTCGCGCCTGGCCGGGAGCTCACACCGGGGCGCCGTCCCCCGGGCGCACGAACAGGGCGCCCCTCCTGGTTCCGGTGAACGATGACGGAACCGGGAGGAGCGCCCGTGGGAGTGCCGGGACGGCGTTCGGGAGAGGTGAAACGCCGTCCCGGGGAAGGGGCCGCCCGCTCTCTACTTCGCGCGGCCCGTGGTCGGTGGGCCTACAGGGAGATCCCCAGGGCCCAGGTCATCAGCCCGTACATGGTGGCCAAGACGCACAGGAGGGCGGCCAGGTTGAGCCACACTCCGCCTCTGATCATCTCGCCGATCTTGACGTAGCCCGAGCCGAAGGCGATCGCGTTCGGCGGGGTCGCCACCGGGAGCATGAAGGCCATGGTGGCGGCGAGCGCGACCGGGACCACCAGGGCGAGGACGTCGACGTCCATACCCATCGCCACACCGCCCATGATCGGCAGGAAGGTCGCCGCCGTGGCCGTGTTGCTGGTGAGCTCGGTGAGGAAGAGGACGAGTGCGGCGACAGCCATGATCAGCACCCAGACGGGCACGCCAGACAGGAAGGAGACCTGCCCGCCGATCCAGGAGCTCAGGCCGGAGTTGGTGAACTGGGCGGAGATGGCCAGGCCGCCGCCGAAGAGCAGCAGGACGCCCCAGGGGAGCTTGACCGCGGTGTCCCAGTCGAGCAGCTGGGTCCTCTTGTCCACCGGGATGACGAAGAGCAGGACGGCGACGGTCATCGCGATGCCGGCGTCGCTCACACTGCCGAGCCACGGCGCGACGGAGGCCACCCGCTCGATGTCGGCGATCATCGGGACGAAGATCCAGGACAGCGCGGCGAAGGCGAAGATCGCGAGGACCAGCTTCTCACCGCGGGACATCCGCCCCATCTGGTCGAGCTCGTCGCGGATGAGCTCCTGTGCCCCCTCGACCTTCCTGATGGACGGCTTGAAGAGGCGGGTGAGCACGAACCACGCGATGAGCATGAAGATGACCGCCAGCGGCACGCCGGCCATCATCCACTGGCCGAAGCCGATCTGGATGTCGTGGATGTCGTTGAGGTAGCCGACCATCAGGACGTTGGGCGGGGTTCCGATGAGGGTGGAGACGGAGCCGATGGAGGCGGCGTAGGCGATGCCCAGCATGAGGGCGGTGGCGAAGTTCGCGTCCGTGCGGCCGCCCCGGAACTGGGCGATCAGCGCGATGACGGAGAGGCCGACCGGCAGCATCATCACGGCTGTGGCGGTGTTGGACACCCACATGGAGATGAAGCCGGTGGCGATCATGAAGCCACCGATCAGGCCGACCGTGTTCGATCCGACCCTGGAGACGATCGTGAGGGCGATGCGCTTGTGGAGGTTCCACTTCTGCATGGCCAGGGCGAGCATGAAGCCGCCCATGAAGAGGAAGATCGTGTCGGATCCGTAGGAGGGGGCCACGTCGCCGATGGCCGTGCCGTCCACCATGAGGGGGAAGAGCACCAGCGGAAGCAGTGAGGTCACCGGGATCGGGATCGCCTCGGTCGCCCACCAGGTGGCGATCCAGGCGGTGATCGCCGCGACCACCGCTCCGTTGACCGACAGGACCTCCTCGGTCTCGCCGTCACCGAGCGGCAGCGGCATCTCCGGCATGAGGAGGTAGATCACCAGGGCGAGCACCGGGCCCAGGGCGAGGCCGACGATCCGGCCGCGGGTCATGACGTGCGAGGACCTCTCCTCGCGTTTGACCGACGACGTGTCGGGGGCGTCGACTCCCTGCGGGGTCGCCATGGGTTCCTCCTCCGTTGCGCGCCGATTCCGCGAGGCGCCCGTCTTCGGAGGTGCGACCCGCGCGTTGCCGCGGGATTACCTCCGGATTACGTCCTGACCCCACAGATGGTGAGCTCACAGGGTGGTGTGCGCAAAGTAACTCTCCATTTCTTGGGATTCCTCTGACATAGAGCCACGTTCGGTATATGTCACGGGACACAAGGTGATGTGGGTTCGTCCGCTCAACCCACGCCTCACCGCGTCTAAGCTGCGAGTATGCGACCGACAGGACCCACCAGACGGGCCGCCCTCCTGGGCGCCGCCGGAGCCCTCACCTCGGTCGTCGTGGGCGGTTGCACACGCAGCCCCGCCCCCGGGCTCAGCCGGATCGTGATCGCCACCGGGCCGCCGGGAGCCGTCTACCGGGAGATCGGCGGGGAGCTGGCCCGACTACTCGACGAACGGATGCCCGACCAAGAGGTCGTCACCGTGGAGACCGGAGCCTCCCACGACAACCTGATCCTCCTGGACGCGGGCGAAGCCCACCTCGGGCTGTCCAGCCTCGACTCCAGCCTGGACACCGACGTCGCCGCCCCGGGATCGATGGTCAGCGCGGTGGGCCGACTCTACGACAGCTTCGTGCACCTGGTCGTGACCCAGGAGTCCCCGGTCCGGCGGCTGGCTGACCTGGAGGGCCGGAGGGTGTCGATCGGCGCCGTCAACTCCGGCACCGAGTTCACCGTCGACGAGATCATCGACGTCACCGGTGTTCGGCCCGAGGTGGTCAGGCTCGACCAGGCCGACTCCGCCCAGGCCCTGGACTCCGGTGAGATCGACGCGATGTTCTCCCTGACCGGCCTGCCCACGCCCGCCATCGCCGAACTCGCCGAACTCCGTGCGCTGCGCCTGGTCGACCTGGCCGAAACCGCCGACCAGATGGCATCCGTCTACCCCGAGGCGTACTTCCCGGCGACCATCCCCGCCACGACGTACACAGGTATCGCGGCCTGCCCCACGATGTCCATACCGAACCTGCTCCTGTGCCGCAACGACCTGCCCGACGACCTCGTCTACGTGGTGACCGACAGCGTGTACACGGGCGCCTCCCGGGTGGCCGAACAGCGGCCGGAGGCAGCGCAGATCAACGTGCGCACCGGCATCTCCACCGGCGTCGTACCCCTGCACCCGGGCGCGGAGAGCTGGTACCGGGACAACAAACCCGCCTCTCAGGGGTCCGACACCCCGCCACCGGGCTGAGTCGCCCCAGGCGGTTCAGTCGTCCTCCGAGCCCTCCTCAAGGGCCGGAGGATCCGCCGGGGGCAGGGTGATCACCACACCGAACCCGCGTCTGCCGTCCTGGGCCAGACCGTCGCCCAGGGTGAGCCGCCCGCCGGACTCCCGCACCAGGTCGGCGACGATCGCCAACCCCAGCCCGGTGCCCTCGGTGTTCTGGTGGCTGGGCGAACGCCAGAAGCGGCCCAGGGCCAGCTCCCGCTCCTCCTCCGGCAACCCCACACCGTCGTCGAGCACCCCGATCCGCACCTGTTCACCGTCCTCGGCGCGCACCTCGATCCGGGTGCCGCCGGACAGCCGCAGGGCGTTGCTGACCAGCTCGTCGAGGATGCTGCCCAACCCGCCCGCGGGGGCGTGCGCCCACACGTGGTCGGGCAGGTCCGTGGTCACCTCGATACCGCGGGACTCACCCAGCGCCTTCCAGCGCGCCACCCGGGTGTCGACCAGCCCGGCGACCTCGACCACTTCGGAACCGGTCACGCTCTCCAGCCGGGTCGCGGCCAGCAGCGAGTTCAGCATGCGGTGCATGACGGTGGTCTCGTCGATCGCCACCTCGTGCGCCTCCCGCGCCTGCGGGCTCTTCAGGTAGGGCGCAAGGTTCTCCACCGAGAGCCGCAGGCTGGCCAACGGGTTGCGGAGCTGGTGGGAGGCCTCGGAGACGAACGAACGCTGCCGCTCCAGGGCGCGGCGCACCACCTCCACCATCGTGTTGAAGGAGTCCGTGAGCCGGCGCAGCTCCGGCGGACCGCTCTCGGCGTCCACACGGACGTCCAGGTCACCCGAGGTCACCGCCGTGGTCGCCTCGTCCAGTCGGCGGATCGGCTGCAGGACCCAGCGGGACAGCGGCATGGACGCGGACACCAGGAGAGCCAACGGCAGGGTACTGAACAGCGCCATCCACCCCCACGTGCCGAGGATGGCCCCTGCCAGCTCGTCGGTGGGCGAGACGAGCACCACGACACCGGCGACCTCGCTGTCCCGACCGATGGGTTCGGCGACGACCAGCGGCGCCGACTCCCAGGGCCACACCGTGGTCGGCGGTTCCGGGCGCTCCCCGGCCAGGGCCGCGGTGATCCCACCGGTCTCGGCCGCCTCGGCGACCACCTCCCGCATCCGGGGACGGTCGCCCGAGCCCGCCACCACTCTTCCGTCGGGGGCGACCACGACGGCGGGGATGCCGTAGAGCTGCTCGTACCGGGCCATCTCCTGGGTGAGGGCGTTGCCCCGGTCGGTCTCCAGAGCGGTGCGGGCCAGTGCCGCGAACCGCCCCGCGTCAGCGAGGCGGTCGACGTAGACCTGCTGGGTCTGCTGCTGGGCGATGACCGCCCCCAGCGGTGCCAGCACCGCCACGACCAGCACGAAGGCGACCGGCAGCAGGATCGTCAGGAGCCGCCGCAGCACGGCTCAGACCTCGTCGAGCATGTAGCCGACCCCGCGCACCGTACGGATCCGCGGCACCGCACCGACCTTGGCGCGCAGCGAGGCGATATGGGTGTCCAGGGTCCGCGAGGAGGCCTCCCACGCGGCGCCCCACACCTGGTCGAGGATCTGGTCCCGGGCCACCACCCTGGGCGCACGCTCCACCAGCAGACGCAGCAGATCGAACTCCTTGCGCGTCAACGGGAGCGGTTCGCCCTCCACCCGCGCTTCCCGGGAGTTGACGTCGAGCGTGAGCGGCCCGACCCGCAACGGCGGGTCCTCCCGCTCGGGTTCGGCACGCGCCGACCGCGTCCGCCGCAGTACCGCTTCGATCCGCGCGAGCAACTCGGCGACGCCGAAGGGCTTGACCACGTAATCATCGGCACCCGCCCGCAACCCGCGCACCCGGTCCCGCTCCTCGCTCCGCGCGGTCACCGCGATGATCGCCGTCTGCGGCCGCTGCCGGAGCTTGCGCAACAGGTCGATCCCGTCGGCGTCGGGCAACCCGAGGTCGAGCAGGACCACATCGGCCGCCGGCGCCGAAAGCGCCCGCTCGGCCGTGGCCACCCGCTGCACGTCAAAGGAGGCCGCCCGGAGCGCGGTCACCAACCCGCGGGCCACCCGGTCATCGTCCTCGACCACGAGAATACGCATGGCTAGACATAGTAGGCAGAGTTCAGCGTCCCCAGCCCCGAGGCCACGCGCTCAGGCTCTCGGCAGGCGGCGGTCCTCACCGCGAACCACTTCGGAATACGCCTGCATACCTGAGGCGCACTCGGCCAGGAAACTCCGTTCTTCCGAGCTCATCGTGTGCAGCACGGTGGCCGCCAGTAGAGGGTGTACCGAGACCCTCTCCGTCTTACGGTCGAACCGGGCCAGGCTGTCGCGCGTCAATGACCGGATGGCCATGTTCAGTCTGGTCCGGTCCTCCAGCAACCTCATCAGTTCAGGCGGCCCGGACAACCTCACCTCAGGGCTGAACATGAAGGCGGGGATGGGACTGGGCGCAAGGAGCGAGCACAGTTGCAGCAACCGCATGGCCCCGGATCACTCACCGCCAGCCGGTCCACTGGCATGTTCCAAGCCGCCATCACCGCGACCTGGTACTCCGGATCCTCCGGTGCCAACAGTGCGAGCACAGCGCCTCTGTCGGAGGCGAGCCGGTCCAGGTACTCCGACGCGGCCATACCGCTCTCGTGCAGCCAGGCCACAGCCTGGTTGAGCGCCAGCCCCCGGCCGATGCCCAGGCTCCCTCCGAGGCGGCCGAGGAGACCCTCCCCTCTCGGAGAGCCCTGATGATAGATGTTCTGGGTCAGGTGATGGATCTGCCCGCTCTGGGTCACGACCGAGTTGTCCCTCGCGTCACCCGCACTGTTTCGAACCTCCGGACCCTCCATGGGCCATCCTTCTCTTCACTCTCATGCGTTCCCTGGAAGGGTATGGCCCAGCAGCCACTTCCACCGTTCCCAGATCACGCGACTTCCTTTCCGCCAAAACCGGCCTGACCCGCCCTCCCAGGGCTCGCCATCCGACACAGTTCTCAGCTCTCCGATATGACAACCTCCTCGCCCCAGCATGGGATTTCATGCAAGCACAGGGAAACATGTGACCAGTGGGACAGATGTTCTTCCTGAATATTAGTGAAAAATATCAGTTCTGCCACGCAACCCAGCGGTACCCATGGGTTTCATTTTCATCCATGCTGCCACCAAGGACTCAGCGGCCAGCGACCAGGCGCCCGTGGCCCCCGAACAACGTCAGCGTTTCAAGCCGAAGGCCGCTTTGACCTTTCTGGACCTGCCCTGTTTCCGCTCCCGCCAGGGTTCACGGAAACCTGAGCACATCCGCATAGGTGTTTCGACCCCTGACTCCCACGGCATCGAGGGCGCTTTCGCCAACACGGAACCGGCAACTCTTCATTCAGCCTCAGATCTCGACGGCAGCTCCCCGGGTGCGTCAAACTTGAAACGTACATCTCCTCTCCGTTTATGAACCCCTCCGCCCACACGGACCGGATGCGGTCGACATGAATAACACCCTCGTGGGGATGTACAAGCAGGACCTGCTATCAGCACAATACATAAGTGGGACAGCGCCGACCCTCACTTATTCAAGGGACCATGGGAAACAGGAGCATCAATGGTGGCAGCGGAAGAATCGAGGCCGACGCGTGGGTGACGCAGAACTGCACGGACGAGCCAGACGGGGGCTCAGGTGAAGGGGCTGGGAACGGACCTCGGCCGATGGCGGAAGTCGAGCTACAGCGCGGACCAGGGAAACTGCGTCGAAACCGCGCTGCGGGACAGCGGGGAGGTCAGGTTACGGGACTCCAGCCGGCCAAACGACACCACGCTGGGGTTTGGCCCGTGCGAGTGGACAGCTCTGCTCCAGCATGTGATGGGCGGGTGAGCGGTGGTCCGCGCGGCCCGGGTGCCCCCCGGACCGCGCATTCCAAAAGTCAGACCAGGCTGACGTAGATGTCAGCGTCCCCGCGCACCTCGTCGTCCAGGGTGCGGGTGGACGGGTGCTGCGGCCCCATGACGTCCTGGTACTTCTGTCGGACGGCCGCATACTCCTCGGCCACGTCCTCGCCCAGGCCCTTGCGGCTGAGCAGGTGGTTGCGCTCGGCCAGCAGGGTCAGGGGGTGCCTCTCCCCCAGCTTGGTCCGGCAGGCGGTCAGAGCCTGCTCGTCCATCTCCCGAGCGGTCCCGACCTCCCCCAGCATGAAATGGTTGTTGGCCAGGTTGACCCGGCAGGCCAAGGTATTCGGGTGGTCGTTACCGATCGTCGTGGACATCAGTTCCAGGGCCGAACTGTCCAGTACCAGTGCCTCCGCTGGCCGGTTGAGGCGACGCATGATGAGAGCTCGGTTCACGTTGGCGGCGGCCACGTACGGGTGGCGCTCCCCCAGGAGCCGCGTGTAGGGGTCGGCCACGTCCTCCGCCAGTTTGAGCGCCTCGTCGAAGCGGTCGATCGTCCGTAGTGACCGGGCGTGCACCATGGCGATGTACAGCGCTTGACTGCTGCCTCGCCCCTGGAGTGCCACGACGCGTTCCCAGGCGTACCTGGACTGCTCGTAGGCCTCCTGGTGGTGTCCGGCCCGGCGCAGCATCACCGACCAGGCGGCGATGTTGATCAGCAGCTGGACGTCGTCCTCGTCCCACAGCACCTGGCAGCGCTCCACCAGGTCGGCCTGGACCCGCTCGGCCTCCTGATAGCGCCCGTCCTCCATGAGCGCCTCGGCGTAACCGTTGACGGTACCCAGAGTCCTGATGTGTTCGTGCCCCTGAACGATCTCGAACCGCCGCAGCGCTTCCTCGTACCTGCGCACGGCACGGTCCGGAAAACCGGTGAGCTGTTCGTTGAAGGCCACCACACGGGCCATCATGAGGGTCCACGGATCGTCCTCACCGAACAGACGGATCCGTCGGTCCAGGCTGGCTGTGGCCTCGATCAGTCCGTCGTGGAAGCGCCCGGCCAGCCACAGGTTGCGAATGTTCTCGCGTTCGGCCTCCATGACCTCCGGGTCGTCGTCTCCCATGACCTCACGCATGGTCGCCAGGGTGTCCCCGCACAGTTCCCGTGCCTCGGTCAGACGTCCCAGCCGCTGAAGGGCACGGGAGAGCTGAACCGCCATGGAGAGGGTGTCGGGGTGCCGGTCACCGAGCGTCCGCTGCCAGGTGTCGTAGGTGACCTGGCACAGGTTGATGATCTCCTGGGCCTGGCCGCGCACCACACCGGTCCAGCAGAGCGTGATGACCACCCGACGCATCCACGGGTCCTCGCAGTCCCAGGCCTCGGAGGCCCACACGTGCGGAAGCAGGTCGGCGTAGCGGGGGCTGCCATCGGCGACATCGCCCCGAGGACCGGCGCGACCCAGGAGCTGGTGGGCGCAGTGCTGGAGCACGACCCTCTCCTCAGGGGTCATCGGGGCCCGCACCGCCACCTGGACCAGTCGGTGCAGGGAGATGCTGTTCTGCTGGTGGTCGATGTGCGCGAGGCTGTTGCGGCCGATCGCACGGATCGCGATGTTCAGCCTGGTGGGGTCTTCCAGCACCTCCACCAGTTCCGGTGGCCCCACGATCCCCCGGGCGAACTCGAAGACGTACTTGGGGATGGGTGACGCCGCCAGGAAGGAGCAGAGCTGGAGCAGTCGCAGGGCACCCGGGTTGGTCACCGCCAGCCGGTCCAGGGAGACGTTCCAGGCCGCCGCCACCGGGACCTGGTAGTCCGGGTCCTCCGGCTCCAGGAGACGGATCATCTCCTCTTTCTTGCGGGCGAACTGTTCGAGGTAGTCGGCTGCGGACATACCGCTCTCGTGCAGCCAGACCGCCGCCTGGTTGAGCGCCAGGGGCAGGTCACCGAGCTCCTCGGCCAGCTGTTCGGCCTCGCTAGCGGTGAGCGACCGGGGACCGCGCCTGCGCAGCAGCTGGATGCTCTCATCCCGGTCGAACTCCCGGATGGACATGGAGCCGTAGCCCCCTGGAAGCTCCCAGCTTCCATCCCGAGAAGTGATGATCACGTGCCCCTCGCCCCCGACAGGAAGAAATCTCTGGATTTCCGCCCGGGACTGCGCATTGTCGTAGATGAGGAGCCAACGGCGAAAACGATTTCCCTGACGCAGGGCCTCCAGCACCTCGCTGACAATGTACTCATTGTCAGCGCCGGCACTACCGATACCGAAGCTGGCCGCTATGTGCGCGAAGGAATTACGAACCTGGTTGATGTGCTGGGCTGGAATCCAGCAAATCAAATCGTACTCGGCGGCGTTACGATAGAGGTACTCCTTCGCCATCTCCGTCTTGCCGACACCGGACATGCCACGAAGAGCGGTGATGACCTGCTGCTGATCCCGAAGGAGCTGTTCGCGAAGTGAGTTCAGCAGTCCCTCACGCCCCACGAAGGAGGCGTTGCGGTGCGGGACCTGGACCCAGGTCGCGGCCCGCGGGCGCCCTCCCGCCGAGGACCGACCGGCAAGCTCGGTGGGCCTGGAGGCCGAAGCGAGAGAATCTGTCATGTTTTCCCCACCAAACTGGCTCTCGGGATTTTCCGGGCTTCCCTCCGTGCTCCCCGGGGCCGTTCTGGGACGCGCCCTCAAGGGAACATCCGCAGAATCCTCATGCGCAGACCCGGACGATTGCGAGTCTAGACCAAACTCGCGGGGGGCCGTTGCCCTGGCGGTGGAACGGGGAGGGTGGTGTTCGTGTTCCTGCTGGGCCTCGGTAAGTTCTGTGGTGATATTGGCCGATTCGAATCGGAAACTGGATATGGATACAGAATCCAACGCATCGGACATCGAATTCATCCAATAACGCGACATGGGGGTCCGGCGCGGGTTCTCCGGTCTGCGTCCGAGCAGCAGCAGGGGAAGCTCCTCGAACCACGGGTCGAGGTCGCGCAGGTGCTCCGCGGCCAACCACAGCATCCGGAGCACCTCGGGCACCCGTCCGCCGAGCAGTAGCAGCTCGCGCCGGACGCCCTCACGGAACTCCCACCGGGCCTCACGCGGGCGCCACCTGCCTTCAACACCCCCGCCCGTACCGGGCTCCTCCACCTGACGGATCAGGCCGCTGAAGAACACCTCCGTGAGTTCGGAGGGAGAGGCTCCGCCCAGGACGTCCGCGCAGACCGCCTTCACCATGCGCGGGTGGAGCGGTACCGCGGCCAGGGCCACAGCCAGGTCGAAGGCCTCGGGGCTGACGCTCTGCTGGAAGCGGCGCACCTCCCGCGCCCAGTCGGACTCCGCGAGTCCGACCGTGTCGCCGCCCTGGGCGTCCTCGGGTGGGTCGGGGGGCGATGCGTGCGGCTGCTCCCGGGCCGGGAACTCGGCCGTGTGCACCCACAGTCGGGACCTGCTCCGGAACATCACGAACGAGGCCCAGTCGTGCAGCGCCCCGGGCCACAGCGGCAGGACCGGGATGAGGGTTCCGTAGGGCGCCTCCTCCTCGCCGACCTCGGTGATCGTACGTTCACGCAGGTAGCCGCGGTTGGGTGCGCCCGGAGCCGCGGGCCAGGACATCCGGATCTCGGTGGGGACGGTGCGCAGGGTGCCGCGCCGCCACACCTGCGGCTGCAGCAGGTGCACGACCGCGACCGCGCTCCGGGTGCCCAGGTCCGCGAGCCAGGACTGGAACTCCCGGTCGCCCCAGGCGGTACCGAGTCCGCCGGTCAGGACCAGGGTGATCCGAGGCCCGGGCTCCTCCGGTCCGGGAATCCGGCGGACCCGCCCCCGGGAATCCACCAACCGGGGCTCACCCGTGCGCTCGGAGTCGAAGTACAGCCGACGCACCTCACGGAAGACCCCGCTGTCCTGGAGCATCCGGCCGAAGGCGCTGGCCACCCCCTGCTGGAAGAGCATGGAGACGCCGTCGTCGACGAGCACGGTCAGCCGCACGGAACGCAGGCGTCGGCGGCGGGTGGCCGGAACGATCGGAACCCCCGCGGACTCACGTTCCCGTTCGTCCCACTGGAGGCTGTCCAGGAGCGCGCGGGCGTAGTTGCGGGCTGTGCCCTCCGGGTCGATCTGGTCGGCCGGACCCTGCGGGGTTCTGAGATTGAAGGGGCTGAGGGCGGAGAGCAAGCGCTGCCGGTCCTGGAGTACGGGCTGGGCGAAGGCCGTCTCCAGTTCGGACTGTTCCGGCGCCCCTGACTGTCCCGTCTGCCTGGAGAGCGCCGAAGATCCCCGCCGCAGGCCGGCCCCCTCGCTGAGGAAAGGGGCGTCCTGAACCGTCGCGCCCGCGGCGTCCGGGCCGGTGGCGTCCCCGTCGACAACCCCGTCACCGTCGGTCTCGATCCATCTCCCGCCCACGGCTCCACCGCCGACGCCCCGGGCGCTGTCGGCGGCCGGGGACCAGAGCCCCCCGGGCTCCTCCGGCAGCGGTTCGGTGTCGGGTGCGTGATACCGGGGCACGTAGCGCGTGGGTGCGGCGTCGGTGCGGCGTTTCATCACGGCGGCGAGGTAGAGGGCGTCGGCCAGGTCGGTCGCGGACAGGCCCAGGTCACCGAACGGGATGCCCGTTCGGCTGCCGTCCACCCGACCACCCGGAGGCACCGGGAAAGCCCCCTCACTCATTCAGGGTTGTCCGTGAGCCGGTGCCACAGGAGTTCGGCCAGGTGGTCCACTTGGTCGCTCGTCGGGCCCGCTTGCTGCTGTGTGGTCTCGGAGAGCAGGTAGACCGCGTTCAGGAGTTGGTCCAGGGCCAGTCGGTCCCCGTCGCGGCCCGCCTCCAGGAAGCGGGTGATCAGTTCCCGGGTGCCGGTGGGCGGGGTGCCCCGGAAGTGTCCGGCGACGGCGGCCATCAGTTCGGACTCGTCCGGCATGCCGACCCGCACCGGGATGCAACGGCGCAGAAAGGCTGGCGGGAGGTCCCGGTCGGTGTTGCAGGTCAGCACGATGATCGGAAAGGCCGAGCAGAGGACCTCGCCGCCCGGGACCTCAACTCGCCGCCCGGGGTCGTCGGTGCCGACCTCGATCGACTCGGCCACGTTGGCCAGTCGGGCCAGTTCGGGGATCCGGTAGCCGCCGTTCTCGAACAGGTCGAGGAGGTCGCCGGAGAGGTCGAAGTCGCCGAGGTCGAAGTCGTCGATCAGTAGGACGCGGGGGAGTTTGCGGGGGAGGAAGGCGGTGCCCAGCGGGCCGAGGGTCAGATAGCGGCCGATGGACTTGGCGCTGCTGCTCAGGTGCGCCTCGGTCTCCGCGCCGGTCCGGGTTGCCTCTTTCGAGTAGCGGAGGTCAGTGAGGCCGCGCGTCCTGTTCCTGGTGTTCTCCAGGTTGAGGTCGTGGATCTGGGTGAGCGGGTCGTAGGTGTACAGCCCGTCCGCCGCGGTGGCCCTGCTGGTGACCGCCCAGCGCAGCAGGCGGCCCAGTTTCAGTTCCCGGGCGATCTGGTGGGCCAGGCTGGACTTGCCGACCCCGGGCGGGCCCACGAGCAGCAGGGGGCGCCGCAGGTGGATGGCGGCGTTCACCTTGTCCAGTAACTGAAGGCGGTTGGGGCCGAGCGGTACCGCGAACCCCAGGGAGCGAGCCGGGCCGAGGTAGCGGCCGCTGTCCTCGTCAGGGGGCGGTGGGGCCGGGTCGGGGGTGCCGGAGTAGGTCCGCCAGGGGGGTGGGGGCGGTAACTGTGACGCCAGGTCGAGGTGGCCGCGCGGCTGGCCGGTTCCGTGGAAGATCCACCACTCCGGCACCTCCCGAGCGGAGTCGGTCGCCCCTGGTTCTGTGCTCATGGACTGTCCTTCAAAGCGCCGGGCGGTGGCTAGAGGATGCTGTCGGGGGATATCTGGGACGGCCGGGGCGGGCGCACGGGCAGTTGGTCATGGAACATCATGGCCACGTCGGAGGGGTTCTCGATGTACACGCTCGCCTCGGTGGACCCGGCTCCGGTCCGACAGTCGAAGAGGACTTTGGGCAAGCCGTACACCTGCTTCGCCGTCAAAGTCACCTCTCCTTCCAACCGCACCGGATTCAGCCAGTCTCCAATCGACCCTTCTCGTGCTCCGCAATGCCACACAACAACCGGAACCCCAACACCAAGCGCACGAAGAACATGCTTAACCGGATGTTTGAGCCCACTCGGAACAGAAAGGCAGATGATATCTTCATTTCCCAATCGTCTGTGGAGCAGTATCTCATCCATATCCCCCGCGTGGAAGAGGTCAACCACATTCGCGTTTCCCCGTTGTTCGAGAGATTCCCACCGCTCCCGTGTGAGCTGGCGAATCTTCCCCACGGCCTCGAACCGGTGGTCCGTCACCTCCGCGGCCCGGTAGACCAGCTCGGCCCGATCGCCGAGCGCGGGCCGGTCCCCCGACCCCTCGTTCTGCCAGGACTCCACCCGCAGGGCGGACATCAGGTCCAGTCCGACGACCAGTTCCACCCGTAGCCCGGTGTGCCGGAGGATCCGTGCCTCTTCCTCCACCAGATCCAGTCGCTCCCCTATCCTCCGCGCGATCTCACCGCTGGCGACCTCCCGGTCGACCCAGTGGGCCCAGAACTCCGGTAGGCCGTCACCGCGTTGGCGGAGCACCGCCCAGCTCTCCAGTTCGTAGCGGTCCCGGCGGGCTCCGGAGCTGACCCACACGATCAGACGGGCCGGGCCGTCCACGGAGGTCGGGGGGTCGGAGGGAGGCCGCCAGCGGGTGGGCTCCCCCCAGGCCGAAAGCAGCGCGGCGCAAGACAGCTCGGGGTGGTCGCGGGACAGCTGGGTACACATGATCAGCACCGGGGGGATGCCGTCCCGCGCGGTGAACTCGGCGAGCGCGACCAGGGCCTCCCACGCGGTATTCGGCGCGGGCAGCCTCCCCTGGGCGACTAACCCCCCTCTCACCTGCTCGTAGACGGCCCTGATCCGGCCCTCACAGGGGATGCGGCTGAGCTGCTGGCGTACCTCGTCCAGATCGGGCCAGGTGGATCCGGGGAGCTGGTGGGCGAGAGTCTCGTTCTCCTCGGCCGCCACGAAGGGGCGCACCAGTTCCACCACCGCCAGTGCGGGCCGGGAACCGGACTCGCGAGCGGGCAGCCACCGGCTCAGCTCGAGGAAGGAGTAGTTCCGGGCGCAGTGATCGACCATGCTTTCAGCGAAGACCTCAGCCGCTCCCGTCCGTACCCGGTTGCGGGTTCTGGTCGAGAGGTAGCGGAGGAGGGTCGCCTGCCCCCGCTCCTCAGCGAGGTTGTCGATCTCGCACAGGGCCTCCACGATGCGCGAGCGCAGCTCGGGAGGGAGCTCGTGGCCCCCGGGTAGGCCTTCGGGCACGCCCTCGCTCACTCCTCCTCTCCCAGCAGGGGCCGGGCCGCGTCCCAGACGGCGCGCATGCGGACACCGCCGTCCTCCCGCATGTCGAGCTGGTCGAGAACCTCCTGCAGGATCCCGAAGTCCCGGTGTGCCCGCAGGACCAGCTCCTCCGCGTAGAGCTGGTCCGGCTGATCGGAGGGGATCCGGCTGCGCAGGCGCTGGTCGAGCGCTCGGTGGAAGGCGCGGCGCGCGACGGGTGAGGAGATCGTGTCCAGTTCGGCCGCGAACAACGAGAGCCGATGGATCAGGTCGGGCCGGGCTGGCCCGACCTTGGGGGGACCGGGGCCGGGTCCCGGCCGCCACACGGGCGGGATCTCCTCGGTGGGGATCATCCAGCCGACCCGCCCCTCGGACGAAGCCGCGCAGACGATGCCCAGGAGCTCGTTGTTGTGCGGTTCGATCACCCCGCCGCCGCTGAACCCTCCCTCGATACGGACGACGCTGCCCGGTTCGGTGTCGAACTGGACGTACTCGCTCCTGGGGCCGCCGCGGCGCCGCAGTCGTGCGGTGGCCCACCTGCCGTGTTCGGCGTTGACGAACCCCAGCACGCTCACCCGCTCGCCGCGGGTGCGGAAGGCCCCCACCCGGTTGAACGAAACGGGCCGGACACCGGGGTCGCGGTCCAGGCGCAGTACGGCCACGTCCCAGGGTGCGCGGTCCTCCGACCACCAACCGTCCTCCAGCACGGTGCCGGTGATCACTTCCGGCTGACCGGGGCGACGCAGGTGGACTGTGCTGCCGGGCCCCGGAGCGCTCCCTCCGTCAGCCCGGACCGCGCTGTTGACGACGTGCGCGCAGGTGATCGCGTGTTTCGGAGACACCACGACCGCGGCGCCCCACAAACCCTGGCCGTCCCGGTCGACCATTCTCAACTGCCAGTCCGTGGACACGTTGTACCTGTCCAATCAACGAGCTCCCGTTCAACCGACTAACGGGGGCCGGAACACAGGGGGCGGTCCCGTGAAACACAGCCCCACTGACAACGCGACTGTTCGTTTCGGCCACATTCTACCGATCATCACCAAAAAACCAGGGCTCCGCGAACCTACATTTTTTACACCGAAAGAGACAATCAGCACTACACAAGCCGAAAGGCGATGACTTTCACTTAAGACTACAGATCACCGCATAGATAAACTGGAGAAACAACAGCACCTCGGAAAACACGAACGGCCGCCCAACACCATGGGTGGGCGGCCGCGTCAGCGGTGCGAGCCCCGACCAGCGTGACTTCCCGGGCCCCTGGTCAGGACGGACGCCGAATCAGTCCGGGCGGGTCAGGCCGGTACGGACTCCGAGGTCCTGCTCTCCTGGCGGACGCGGCCCCAGGGCAGCAGCCGGTCCACCGAGTAGCGCCCGCCGGAGAAGCCCAACGCCAGAGCGGCGGCGGCGAGGACCAGGGGCAGCTCGAAGCCGCCGACCAGGGGGTCGCCGACGTGGACGAAGAAGTACGCCCCGCCCATCATGAAGGCGAGGGCCAGCCCGGCGAGGGGCAGCGCGAAGCCGATGATGAGCGCGATACCCGCGCCCACCTCGATGGC